>DDVH01000055.1:93721-96483 GCA_002345215.1 Anaerolineales bacterium UBA2317 | reverse complement strand
AAACTTTCGTTTGCTGATATTGAAAAAAGTATTAAAGATTTTTCTGAGAAAACACAACAAGGAAAATTATCGGTTGAAGATTTACGCGGTGGAACTTTTACAATTACAAATGGTGGCGTGTTTGGTTCTTTATTAAGTACGCCCATTTTGAATCCGCCACAAGTTGGGATTCTCGGTTTGCATAAAATTGAAGAACGTCCGATTGCATTGAATGGCGAAGTTGTTATTAGACCCATGATGTATGTGGCGTTGAGTTATGACCATCGCATTGTGGATGGTCGTGAAGCTGTTCAATTTTTGGTGCATATCAAAAATTTATTGGAAGACCCCGCTTGGATGTTGGTGGAAGGATAAAAATAATGCGCTGATTTTACTCAGCGCATTATTTTTTAATCGCTTGTTCTATTGCTTGTGTAACAATTTCTGCTAAAGATTTTTTTTCTAAAACCGTATGTGAGATTTGACCTTCGATTGCCAGTGCAATGATGCCATGTACTTGACCCCAAATGATGACAGCTAACACATCCGCTTCACCAGATTTGATGATACCTGCTTCTTGACATGCCTCAACAATTTCTACCACCTGATGAAATGTTTTTTGCGAAACTTCTACGAAGGCGGGATATTCTTTTTCTTTTTCCAATGCGCTTGAAAACATAATTTTGAAAATATCTTTGTTGGCGAAAGCAAACTTGACATACGCCTGAGCACTTTCAATTAATTGTTTCTTTGGATTATCTGCATGAGATTTAATGACAGAATCTAAAGACTTAGATAATTTTTGAAACCCTTCAGTTGAAATCGCCGCAATCAATGATTGTTTGTCTGAAAAATGTGAATAGGGGGCAGTGTGGCTGACCCCAGCTTTTAAAGCCACTTTACGAAGGCTTAACTTTCCAATGCCTTCTTTTGCCAAAATTTCTACGCCTGCTTTTATAAGCGCATTTTTCAAATCGCCATGGTGATAGGTTTTTGATTTCATATCTCGCAATCTTGCCTTAAAATCTTGACACTGTCAAGATTACAATCTAAAATTCACAAGAAAATATAAACTGGAAAAAACTATGTCAGATTTTTATGCTTTGAAACAGCAAATTGTTGAAACCGCCCAAAAACTTGTCCACAAAGGGTATTTGATGGCGACTGGTGGTAATTTATCAATGCGTGTAGTCGGTCAAGAGGCTTTCGGGATTACACCTTCCAATTACGATTACATGAAAATGAAACCCGAAGATGTGTGCATTTTGGATTTTGATTTGAATGTCATTGAAGGTGAACTGAAACCTTCTGTTGAATCTGCAATGCATGGCGCAGTCTATCAGGTACGCAAAGATGTCAATGCGATTGTGCATACCCATCAAGTGTACACAAGTGCACTTACTTTGATTAAGGCTCCTATCCCTGCTTTGTTTGATGAACAAACCCGCTTCCTTGGTCGTAGTGTAGATATTATCCCGTATGCGCCATCAGGGACTTCACTTTTGAAGAATGCAGTGGCGAAACATGTCAAAAATCATAACAATGCTTACATGATGCAAAATCATGGCGCATTGATTTTTGGTCACGATATGGAACGCGCTGTTCATAACGTAGAAATTTTAGAAAAATGTGCGCTTGCTTATTTATTAGCCATTTGTAGCGAGAGAAAAATTAGCAAAATTCCTTTGGCTGTGCGTGAGATTGCCTTCTCAAAATTGCGTAATGACCAAAAGAAAATTGAAAAAGGCGAGAAAGCAACTGGCGGAGAATAAAATGACCGAACAAGGATATGCCATTCGTGAATATCACGATGTAGATGAAATATATAAAAAATTAAATAATCTAGTTCGTCAACCATTGCGTCATATTCGACAAGATAAGATGCAAGAGTTTATGAATTATTTTGATAATCTATGTAAACGCTCAAAAGAATTAACTGACGAAGCAAAAAAATATATCCCCGGTGGAGTGCAACATAACTTAGCATTCAATTATCCATTCCCATTGGCAATTGAGAAAACAGAAGGCGCTTATTTATGGGATGCCGATGGAAATCGTTACATTGATTTTTTACAAGCGGGCGGTCCCACGTTATTAGGTAGTAATTATGAACCTGTACGTGAAAAAGTTTTTGAGATGTTAAAGTCTTGCGGACCTGTAACAGGTTTATTCCATGAATATGAATTGAAGTTAGCAAAGTTAATTAATCGCTTCATGCCTGATGTTGAAATGTTTCGCATGTTAGGCTCTGGTACTGAGGGAGTCATGGCGGCTGTGCGTGCGGCAAGAGCATACACAAAGAAAAAAAATGTTATCAAGGTAGGCGGAGCGTATCATGGTTGGAGTGATAGCATGGTGTATGGGTTACACATCCCAGGTACGGGCAGGTTAGAAGCGACAGGTATCCCGCGTGGTGGAAGTTCATCAACAAAAGAATTTTTTCCAAACAGTTTAGCATCATTGAAACGTCAATTAATTTTGAATCAATTACGAGGCGGAACAGCGGCAGTGATTGTGGAGCCGTTAGGTCCAGAATCAGGAACACGACCTGTGCCATTTGATTTCAATCAAAAAGTTCGTGAGTTGTGTGATGAGTTTGGTGCGCTTTTGATTTTCGATGAAGTTGTGACTGGCTTTCGTGTTGGTTTGGGTGGTGCCCAAGGATTTTTTAATGTGAAGCCGGACTTAACTGTTTTTGGAAAATGTATTACGGGCGGATACCCAATGGCTGGCGGTGTGGGTGGGCAAGCGGAAGTGATTCAGCGTTTTGCGGCGGGCATTGG
>DDVH01000055.1:91689-93690 GCA_002345215.1 Anaerolineales bacterium UBA2317 | reverse complement strand
CGAAGAGATGGAACGCACCAATGCCCCGGTGCTGGCTGGGCGGGCTGGTGATCGCTTGACCAAAGGGTTACAGTCGATCATTGAACGGCTGAAGCTGCCGTTTGTGGCCTACAATCAGGGGTCAATTGTGCATCTGGAAACCTCCGGCGTGATGCTGTTGGATTTCAAGAATCCGTTTAAGCTGCTGCGCGAGGTGAAACCCCGTAAGCACATGATGGAAGAAATGGGCGCGNNCAGCGTTTTGCGGCGGGCATTGGTGGCATTGGGGAACGTGCATATATTGGTGGAACACTTTCAGCAAATCCGCTTTCGTGCGTGGCGGGGTATTACTCATTGCTTGAAATGGAAAAAACAAATGCGCCTGTGATTGCAGGGCGTGCAGGTGACAGACTAGCAAAAGGTTTGCAAACCATTATTGAAAAATATGATTTGCCTTTTGTTGCCTATAACCAAGGCTCGATTGTGCATTTAGAAACATCGGGTGTGATGTTATTGGATTTAAGAAATCCATTTCGTTTGTTGAAAGAATTAAAACCACGCAAACACATGATGGAAGAAATGGGCGCGGCATATACTTCGCAAGGATTAATTACATTGGCGGGTTCACGCATGTATACATCCATGGCGGATACAGATGAAGTGATTGATGACGCATTAAATAAATTTGAAACAGTGTTAGCGGCTTGTGCTTAAAGGAGCATCATGGCAAACAATTACAAACTTTATAGTTATCGTTGGATAGTATTAGCTTTATTTATGTTTATTAATTTAACCATCCAAACCTTATGGATTACGTATGCTCCCATCACTGGACCTGCTGCAAATTTTTATGGCGTAACAGATTTACAAATCGGATTTTTATCCATGACATTTATGATTGCATTCATTCCATTATCAATTCCAGTCTCTTGGTTAATTGATACGTATGGTTTCAGAATCGCCGTTAGCATTGGTGCAATTTTGATGAGCATCTTTGGTTTGTTACGTGGCTTTGCGGGTGAAAATTATTCTATGGTTTTATGGAGCACCATCGGGATTGCTGTTGCTCAACCCTTCTTATTAAATGCTTGGACGAAAGTACCTGCCAATTGGTTTGCGATGGAAGAACGCGCCACTGCTGTCGGATTGGTGACACTGGCTAACTTAGTTGGTACTGCCTTAGGTATGGTCTTGACTCCGATTCTGACTGAAACGATTTCGATTCCAAATGTTCAATTAATATATGGTGGTGTAACAGCATTTTCAGCATCTTTATTTTTACTGTTCGCAAAAGAGAATCCACCTACACCTCCTGGACCAGATGGAAGCCAAGTCCGTGCTTTGATGTTAGATGGACTCAAACATGCTTTTACAGTTAAATCATTTTGGTTATATTTATTTGTTTCATTTATTGGGTTAGGAATTTTCAACGGCATGACTACATGGGTAGAAAATATTATTCGCCCACGCGGATTCACGCCCACAGATGCAGGCACACTCGGTGCATTGATGTTAGTGGGTGGTGTGTTAGGCGCAGTCATTATTCCGCCGTTTTCAGATAAACAACGAAAACGTCAGCCTTATATTTTGTGGGGATTATTGCTCGCTATTCCTGGATTGATTGGCATTACTTATGCAACAAATTCAACACTTTTATTTGCTTCTGCTTTTGTAATGGGATTCTTTTTGGTCAGCACAAATCCAATTGGAATGCAATATGCATCTGAAGTGACACATCCAACGCCTGAAGGCACATCGAATGGATTGATTCAATTATTTGGTCAAGCTTCGGTTGTGTTTGTATTTATTATGGAAGCTTTGAAAACATCAGATGGTTCATTTACTCCTGCATTAATACTGGCAATTATTNNAAAACTCATCCTTGCTGTTGACCTCGGTACTTCGGGCATGAAGGTTGCTTTAATCACAATCAATGGAAATGTGATTGATTGGGAACAAGAGGCAATCAAAACCATCATCACGTCTGATGGCGGCGCGGAACAATCTCCAAACGAATGGTGG
>DDVH01000055.1:85465-91613 GCA_002345215.1 Anaerolineales bacterium UBA2317 | reverse complement strand
CCTGCATTAATACTGGCAATTATTTTATTAGGTGTGAGTGCATTTCTTGTAACCAAAATGAAAGACCCACAAAAATAAGTTCTACTATAATGATCAACATGAACAACGAAAAACTCATCCTTGCTGTTGACCTTGGCACTTCGGGTATGAAGGTTGCCTTAATCACAATCAATGGAAATGTCATTGATTGGGAACAAGAGGCGATAAAAACCATTATCACGCCTGATGGTGGCGCTGAACAATCTCCAAACGAATGGTGGCAAAAGTTTTTATCTGCATCAGGAAGATTGTTGAAACGTACACAAGCAAATCAAAATGTGATTGCGATTTGTTGTTCTACACAAGGCGAAGGAACCATTCCCGTTGATAAAGAACGCAACGCATTATCAAACGCAATTTTGTGGATGGATATGCGTGGTAAAGCCAATTTACAAAAGCAATTAAGGGGATTAATCAACATTGATGGGGTAGATGTTCTTAAAGTTTTACGCTTCATTCGTCTAACCGGAGGCATGCCCTCGCCAACTGGAAAAGACCCTGCATCTCATACATTGTTCATCCGCGATACACATCCTACAATCTATGAAAAGACTTATAAATTTCTAAATGTATTAGATTACATGAACTTGCGTTTGACTGGCGAGTTTGTAGCGAGTTATGATTCAATTATCACTTCATGGGTGACGGATAATCGCGATGCGAAAAATATTAAGTATGATGATGGTTTGATTCACATATTAGGAATTGACCGTGAAAAACTCCCTGATATTGTTTCATGCACACAAGTAATTGGAAATTTACGAAGTGATATTGCGAATGAATTAAATCTTTCAAAAGATGTAAAAGTGATTGCAGGTGCTATTGATAATACAGCTGCATCTATTGGTGCAGGTACAGTCAATGACTATGAACCGCATTTATACATCGGCACTTCATCATGGATTGCGGCGCATGTACCATATAAAAAAACAGATATTACTTCGGGCATTGCTTCAATTCCATGTGCGGTGGATGGAAAATATTTACTCACAGCATTACAAGCCACTGCTGGTGGAAATTTAACGTACTTGCGTGATAATGTTATTTATCATAAAGACGAATTACTCCAAAAAGCAGAAGTGCCAGATATTTTCAAAGTGTTAGATCAAATGGCAGAGCGTGTGCCTGCTGGTGCAAATGGAGTCATGTATACGCCATGGTTGTGGGGCGAACGTGCACCGATTGAAGAATCTACGCTTCGGGCTGGGCTTTATAACTTATCACTCAACAACACCAGAGAAGATATTATCCGCGCATTTTTGGAAGGAATTGCATTTAACACGCGTTGGTTACTGTCTCCCGTAGAAAAATTTTTAGGGAAACAAGTAACAAGCATCAACATCGTAGGAGGCGGGGCACAATCAGATGTATGGTGTCAAATCTTTGCGGATGTGATGAACGTAGAAATCAAACAAGTCACTGATCCGATTTATGCGAATGCTCGCGGCGCGGCTTGGATTGCGGCTGTCGGTTTAAACGAAATTCAATTCAACGATATTCCACAATTAGTGAAATTCAAAAAAACTTATCAACCACAATTAAAAAACCGCGCGTTATATGATGATAAGTTTGATGTATTCAAAATCATTTATAAACAAATGAAAAATGTTTATCGCAGGTTGAATGGGTAGCAAGAATCAAAAAACACACAGCATTTGCTATGTGTTTTTATTTACCTGGTTCTTATATCTTCGGCAACTTAAAACCTGACTTACTCATCACATAATCACGCGACTCGATAACTGCTTTCTTCATTGAATTCCAATCCACATGCAATAATTCGCCGTTTCGTTTCATGGGTTTACCTGCCACAAAAACAGAATCAACGTTACTTGTATCCATGCCCCAAACCACCGCACCAATCGGGTCGTTGACTGGGAATACATTTGGCTTGTCAGTGCGTAGCATTATTACATCGGCTTCTTTGCCCGGCGTGAGTGAACCAGTTTTATGTGCCAAACCATTCGCGCGTGCGCCTTCAATGGTTGCATATTCCAATACATCACGTGATGAAATCAAGTCTGGTGCTTTGCTATTGCCAGCCAATTGTCTTTCAAATGACATAGCACGTTGTAAAGACATGACCGAACGCATTTGCGTAAACATATCACCGGGTACATTGGTTTCTACATCCACACTTAAACTTGGTTTCAAGCCACGATCTAAGAATTTTTGAATGGGTGGCATACCATGCCCCATCATCATTTCAACGGGTGCGGCTAATGAAACAGTACCACCTGTATCCACAATCATTTGAATTTCGGTTAAGTTTAATGTTGTGCAATGAATGTAGGTGGTATCTTCTCGTAACAAACCCGCTTCACCCATTTCTTGCACTTTACCTTCTTGTCCATAAGAACCAACGCCAACATGCGTCGTGATGCGTGCATCAACTTCACGCGCAAGTTTCCAATGGTCACGTGCAATTTCAAAATCAACAAACTCAGGTCCAGGCGCGGCTAAAGCATACGTCAACAATTGGTCTTTCGATGAAAAATATTCTTTCGCCGCACGCACAAACCAACTTGGTTGTCTGTCATTCCAATCTCCCCACCACGGGAAGCCATACGCAAACACACCGCGCATTCCCGAATCTTGTAAGGCTTTAATCACAGCATCGGTATGTTCAGGTGAGCCTTGAATATGTGACCAATCCAATAAAGTCGTAATGCCTGCATCTAATGCGCCCAAAGCACTGACGAGATTTCCAACATAAGCATCTTGTGGACGAAAGGCTGGAGCAAATTTTCCTAATACAAAACGGATGTAACCCTCGCGTCCTTCTAAGGGGGTATCTGCTCCTACATTCCTCAACAGACCTTCCCAAATGTGACGATGTGTATCCACAAAGCCCGGCATCACAATCATGTTAGAAGCGTCAATCACTTCTGCGCCGTTATAAGCCAAATTAGGTCCAACGGCTTTAATTTTTGTACCTTCAATTAATACGTCTGCATTTCTGAAATTTCCTAAAGATGGATCCATGGTTAAGACTGTTCCACCTTTAAGTACAATTTGTTTCTTTTCAGGTGGGAAGGATGTTGCATCACCAACATACACTTTTGGCAAATCACGCAGTTGATTTAGGCGTGAGCCTTTCATCAATCTTTGCACACGTTTGTAATTGAGTTTGATTAATTCTTTTAAGTCGTTGATTTGGTAAAAAGCCAAACCTAATAATAAAAGTACACCAATTGCAAGTAAACCGACAACATTGCTTAAACCAAGTAATGGCAAAATATTAATAATAAGTGTTAGGAATAATGCTGAAACAATTGCACCGATAAATGTTCCACGCCCACCCATCAGGCTAGAACCACCTAACACAGCCGCGGCTAAACTTGATAGTGCATAACTTGACCCAGCACGTGGGTCACCGACACCGACTTGAGCGGCAAGAAAAAATGAAGCCACTGCCGCCATCAAGCCGGACATGACAAATGCTCCAACGCGAATTCTCGTTGTGGCGGCACCGATTCGGCGTGCGGCTTGGGCATCATAACCGACTGCTCGAAGTGTGAGACCTGCTGGGGTTGCATATAACCAAATGTCCCATAAGATTGCGGCGATAAACATCACGATAAATGCTATGGGAATAAATCCAACTGTTTCGGTGATTGAATCCAGAAAATCAAAATTAATCAAACCTGCGGCGATAGGACGAAGCGAAAGCGCAATACCATCTAAAATACTTAATGTAGCCAGTGTAGCAATAATGGCGGGAAGTTTTACCCAACGCACAAGCGTTGCATTGAAGAGACCAACAAAAATACCCATCGCAAGAATTGCTAAAATTGCTAATGCAATTACACTGGCTGATGCACCATCAATAATCATGAATGATGCAATGATGACACCCATTGTCATAATAGAACCAACAGATATATCAAGATAGCCAGCGACCAAAGCATTCATTTGTGCCATCGTTACCAACGCAAGCGGAATGGTAGCAAGCAATAAACTTTTTAAATTAAATTCGGATAAAAACGCAGGAGACTTTGAAGCCGTATAGTTGGCAACAATAAGAATCAAAATAATTTGAAATGCGACAGAAGTCCAAGCCCTCACTCGGAATACGTGTTTAATTTTTTGCCATAACATACTGCCGTTGCGAATATCTCGAATGGCATTTTTTATTTTGCGGCGGGCAAGGTTGATTAGCTCGAGCATGATTATTCTCCTCTGTCTTTATTTAAATTGGTTGCGGCTCGCGGACCAGCAACCCGTGCACGACCCTTAAGCCCAAACCCTATGCCGCCTACAATCGATTCAATAATTCGTTTTTCGCTTAAGTCGGCTCGTTGAATTTCATCAATAACTTGCCCGCGCGACATCACAATCACACGGTCGCATAAGCCGCTTAACTCAATTGGGTCACTTGATTTAACAATGACTGCCGCACCTTCTTCAGCCTTGGCGCGTAAGGCTTCATAAATATCAAGGCGAGCACCTGCATCTACACCTTGGGTAGGTTCATAAGCCAAAATAACATTTACCGTCTCGCGTAAGTGCGGACGTGCTAACGAAACTTTTTGTTGGTTGCCGCCAGAAAGAAATTGAACTGGCTGATCCAACGAGGGAGTACGCACTTTGAGACGTTTTATCAATTCAGTTACTGTTTTGGTTTCGCGGTTTCGATTTACTAAACCCAAACTGCTAAATTTATCTAAAACTTGAATTGTAGCATTATTACGCACACCTAGTACTGGGAACAAGGCTTCATGTTTTCGATTTCCCGCTAGTAACAAAATCCCTGCACGCACTGCATCTGCTGGCGAAATTAAAGTTAACTCTTTGCCATCACACATCACCAAGCCGGCTTTGGGAGGAATTTGCCCTGATAAACATTTGAAAAATTCACCTTGACCATTTCCCTCAGCACCTGCCAAGCCGACAACTTCGCCTCTTTTTAGGGTCAAGTTGATCGGTCCAAACAATGGACCTTGGAATCCCGTCAACATCAGTACACTTTCAGAGTCTTCTGAGGTTGGAGAAACAGGTGGAAAGGCATCATGAAACGCTCTGCCTATCATCAACGAAACTAAATCTTTTTCAGACATATTTGCCGCATCATAAGTGCCTTGGCTTTGTCCATCTCGCAAAACAGTGATGCGATTTGCAACTGTTAATACTTCTGGCAAACGATGGCTTACATAAACAACGCCCATACCTTGTTCTGCGCGAGTCTGAATCATGCGATGTAATAAATCCACTTCATCTGGACCAAGAGCAGTGGTTGGTTCATCAAGCAAAAGTACTTTGGGTTCACTGATCAATGCTTTAACAACTTCAAATAATTGACGTTGTGCCAACGTGAGAAACATGGTCGGTGCATCTGGGAATAAATCCAGTTCATATTCTGCGAGTGTATCAGTCGCCCATTTTTTCATCTTCCAATAGGATGGGCGTAGTTTTTTCGGTGTTGACATAAACAAGTTCTCTTTTACTGATAAGTGAAGAACTTGTGAATTATCTTGATATGCCATCCCCAAACCGAGGCGAATCGCCTCGGCTGGGGAATCTGTACGGAGTCGTTTTCCATTAATCAAGACAACACCTTGATCTTGTTCAACGAATCCACTTGCTATTCCGAGAAGAGTAGATTTGCCAGAACCATTTTCACCAACCACAGCATGAATCTCACCTGCTCGACAATCAAGGCTGACGTCGGACAAGGCTTGCACTGTGCCATATTGTTTTGATACTTTTTGAAGTTCAAGAACCAATGTGTGATTATCTCTTGACATAAACGATACTCTTCTCGGAATATTTTTTACTTGCCCATTGATTGGAAAATCTCTAACGGAATCATGGATGAGGTTGAGGCTTCCTGAGGCACATCGGGGTTGCAGGTGCCTGTGGTTAACTCTCGCAACACCGGAGGAATGATGATGCCATCGGCAGGGAGTTCATAACCTTTGAGTTTCATCATAGCGGCAGTGAGGGCTATGCGAGATTGATAGTTGCCACCCGACCCATAGAAGACCTTAAAGTTCGGGTTATTAATCTTTTCCCATTCACAGAACAGGCTCATTTCATCAGTTCGAAGCGTCAAAACAATATCAAGTGGTAAACCAGCTTGTTCGTAAGCACGCACACCACCCATAAA
>DDVH01000055.1:78454-85195 GCA_002345215.1 Anaerolineales bacterium UBA2317 | reverse complement strand
AAACCAGAGACTGCTTGTAGCGTACCTTCACGAGTCCAACTTGTATCGGCACGACCGACCAATTCAATATCTGGGCTGAGGGCGGGTTCTTCACAAGATTGCCAGTAAGCAGATAAGGCATTACCCGGGGTACCACCGAGGAAGGCAACTTTACCGCTACCAACTTCTTCATTTAGAGTTTCGGCAAAGAGTTGACCCAATAGACAGACATCTTCAGCCACAAAGGTAGGATAGTCTGTACCAGGCTGGCCAATTGCACCGTACGAGTGTGGAATAACAACAATACCTTGTTCGGTCGCTTCACGTACAGCAGGTAGAAGGGCATCGCCTGCATCAGGGAAGAACGCAATGATATCCACTTCCTGTGCTATCAGACTATTGAAATCAGCGATAGAACGAGCGGCATCACCAGTAGAATACATGAAGGCGGTGGTGTAAATAATCTTGCCAATTTCAGGATAAGTCAGTGCTTGCAAGATGAATTCCATGTGGGTCATTTGTCGCCAGAAATTTTCACCAAAGCCATCTGCCAGTGCAACAGTGATGGGACCGCCAGTGCCGGTCTCGCAGACTTTATCCTCCCAGCATTTAATGGCAAGGTCCATACGTGCTTGGTCAACAGGTAGCCCGGCGCGATAAAGTGCCGCTCGTGCAATTTCAGATATTCCATCTGCTGTACCAATAGATTTCGTCAAGATTGCAGGGTCGACATCGTAGCGTTCACCATATTGGTCAGCGCCATCGATTCCGGGACCCAAATCTGTTGCTGGGGCATCGGCTGGTTCTTGCGCTCCTCCGCCACCACATGCGGCGATTGCCAGCATCAATATAATCATCGCATTAATTACAAATAAACGTTTCATTTTCTTCTCCTTAGGTTGGTTAGTCTATAAAAGGATATGTTGAATTCTTGGATGTCCGCTGTAACCAGCGAGCATCGAGTCATGTTGCCTGCACGCCTCCTTTCTCATCTTCGGCATTATTCTTTTTGAATCGGGAAATACCTATCAGCGAATTTTCGATTAAGGTGACGATGCGGTCACCGGAAATGACCATACCGCCAATAATCGCAATGCCAAACACTGTAAATTGCAATGCGGTGGGGAGTCCTAATACCCGCAACATTTGGTTCAACAATACGAGGAAGAAAGCCGCTCCCCAAGTGGAAATAGCATTTGCCAATCCACCCGTGAGCGATGCGCCTGCAATCACTACTGCCGCAATTGGACCCAGCAGATATGGCGCACCGAGTACCAAACTTGGACTGCGAAGAAATCCTGCCAGCACAATGCCATTCAAACCGTACAATAGATAAGCAGTCATATAGGCAAGGATGACATACCCGTTGACACGCAAGCCCAATATCCAAGCCGCGTGTGGATTGGCACCAACTGATTGAAATTTACGACCAAATTCTGTGTAACGAAATATCAGAACCAAAACAATGGAGATTATTACAACCATCCATACGACATTATTCAAACCAAGAAACGGTGCAGTAATCCATTCCGCAAAGCCAGGCGGAACAGATGCTTCGTTCGGGACATTATCAGCATATGCCAGTGCCGCACCGTAGATGATTTGTCCCATTGCTAATGTGACGATGAGCGGATTTAATTTCAACACCCCGACCAACGTCCCTGAGATAAGCCCAAGCAAAAGAGAAACGCCTAATGCTGTTGCAATTGCAACAGGCAAACGTTCATCAAGATTGCCTGAGATTCCCACTGTAACCAGTGCGGCGAGCGTCATCACACCGGGGATTGATAAGTCAATGCCGCCGGTCATCACAACTAGCATTTGACCCAACGCGGCAAGAGCCAAAAAGGAGGTCAGAGGAAGAACCGTTGTGAAGGAGGTGCGTGTGAGCGTTGATGGAGCAATCCAATAGCAGGCGAGAATCAGCAATAAGATAGCAATCCAAACTGATAAGTAACGGGACGAAACCACAATGGAAGTGAGAAGTGGGGAGGTTGTCAATTTTTTCATCGTAATTCCTATAATTCTGGCAACTTGAAGCCTGATTGAGCAACGACATAATCACGTGATTGATACGCCTTGTTACGCAAATCATCAATATTTACATTCAACAAATTTCCATTTCGTTTCAATGCTTTACCTGCTACAAAAACTGAATCAACATTACTCGTATCCATGCCCCATACCACTGCACCAATCGGGTCGTTGACCGGCAAAATGTTTGGGCGGTCTGTTCTTAGCAGTATCAAATCGGCTTCTTTGCCGGGCGTGAGTGTGCCAGTTTTATCCAACAAACCATTGGCGCGTGCACCTTCAATGGTTGCAAACTCAATCACATCACGTGAATTTAAAAACGATGGCAAGCCACGTTTGCCAGCAAGTTGCTTATCAAAAATTATTGTCTTTTGTAATGAATGTACCGAACGCATTTGCGTAAACATATCGTTTGGCATGTTGGTTTCTACATCAATGCTCAAACTTGGTTTCAATCCACGGTCTAAAAAGCGCTGAATCGGTGGCATGCCATGTCCCATATTCATTTCAACTGGTGAAGCGAGAGAAACTGTTCCGCCACTATCAACAATCATTTTGATTTCATCATCACTCAATGTAGTGCAATGGATATACGTCGTATCATCCTTAAGCAAACCTGCTTTGCCCATTTCGGCAAGTTTTCCATGCTTGCCTGCTGTGCCAACGCCGACATGCACGGTGATGCGAACATTTAACTCACGTGCTAATCCCCATTGTGATTTTGCAACTTCAAACGGAGTGAATTCTGGTCCCGGGGGTGCAATTGCAAAAGTCAGCAATTGGTCTTTGGATGAAAAATATGTTTTCGCAACATCACGAATCCATTGTTCTTGTTGTTCATCAGGGTTTTTCCACCACGGATAGCCATACGCAAACACAGCCCGCATTCCAGATTCACTTAATGCTTTAATGACCGCATCGGCATGGTCACGTGTGGTTTGGATATGTGACCAATCAAGAATCGTTGTAATACCTGCATCAATCGCGCCATACAAACCGACAAGATTGCCAATGTATGCATCTTCCGGGCGATAAACTGGTGCAAGCGTATTTAAAATGAAAGACGAATAACTCGCTTCACCTTCTAAGGGGACATCTGTTCCAATATTCCGCAGAATCCCCTCCCACACATGGCGATGCGTATCAATGAAGCCCGGCATAACAATCATGTCCGAAGCATCAATCACTTCTGCATCTTCAGCATTGATGTTCGGGCTGACAGTCGCGATTTTTGTTCCCTCAATCAAAACATCGGCTCGATGAAAGTTACCGATTTTTTTATCGAGGGTTAAGACGATGCCGTTCTTAATCAGAATTTTATTTGCCATAATTATTTCATCATGCGTCCGCCATCAACGCGTAAGTTGACACCATTCACGCCACCATTTTCTAAAAGAAACACAGCGGCATCGGTCACTTCTGCAACAGTCACTAAACGTCCCATGGCAGTGCGTGACTTTAAGTTATCAAGCACTTCTTTTGGTTTTGCCATCCATGCTGGCGTATCACCAACTTGACCGGGATGAATGGCATTGGCTCGAATGGGTGAGAGTTCAATTGCCAGAGAATTAATTAATGTAGACATAGCACCATTGACTGTCGTAATCGTCGTCGAGCCAGGATAAGGCTGGTCTTTAGCGAGCCCGCCAAAAATCAAGATAGAAGCGTCTTGCCTCATCTTTGGATGAAGGACATGCACAACTTCTGTATATCCAACTAATTTGAGTGTGACCAACTTAATCGCTTCATCCACGTTATATTCACGCACTTTGTTATCGTCACGATAAATGCCCATTACCACAACGCGCAAGACATCATCAACATTTTTCAATGCAGGAGCAATGCTATGTGGTTCGGCTAAATCAAACGCAACAGGAACGCAATCGCCACCGAGTTCTTTCGCAAGCGCTTCAGCACGTTCCATTGTGCGGCTACTGACTACAACGCGATGACCTTTATCTACATAATGTTTGGCGAGTGCTTTACCTAGTTCATTGGTTGCTCCAGCAATCACAACAGTTCCTTTAGCCATTGTTGCCATCCTTTTTGTTTAATTTTTCTTCAAAGTATTTCCAATCGCGTAAGAAGCGATATGAATATCGGCGTGAAGGTTGAGGTGTAGCAGTTTCTAACCAACGCACAATTCCGTTTGTATTATTTTTAAATTCGTGGATGCAACCAACACCAGACCATGCCACATCACCGGGTTTGAGTAAATAATGAATGCCATCAAACTTGCTATCTACTTCGCCTTCTAAAATTAAATAAGCTTCTTCAAGTGGATGGTCATGTGGACTAGCCATTCCGCCGGGCACATACTGCACCATAAACATGGTGGCGAGTTGAGCACCTAACTCACTATCAATCATCATCTTGACCGTGATTCCGCTATACACAAGCAAAGCTGTACGCATACTTGCAGACAGTGCTAACAAATCTTGTGATTGTTTTGTTGGGTCCATATTGGCATCAGAGATATGACCAAACGCTCGCGTGCGTGGGTCACGCGCATCAATTGTGATTGGAGAAACTTTTGGCAGCTCTGCAACTGGATAGACATCATCCATGCCCATGCGTGGTTGCGGAGCCAAACTCTCTGCCCAACGAACTGTTTTATTACTTTCATTTCTTAATGCATGTGGTGCAGCAACTTGAATGAAACCATAGTCACCTTGCTTCATTAAATAAGTTCCATCACCTGTGGCACAAGTCAATTCACCTTCGAGAATGTATATGCTTTCTTCAAATGTATGTAAATGTGTATTGATACTTCCACCGGGTTCTAATTCGCACAAATTAAATTCTTGATGTACAGAACCTGTTTCATGATTCACTATAGACCAAACGCGATAACCTTTGCTTATTTTTTCATACGCTTTTGGTAATTTGTAATCCGCATCTGCGGCAGTTTTAACAATGTGATATTTTTGCATATAACATCCTCTTATTGATATTGAGTCCAATCGCGTTCAAAACGAAAAACTTCTTTGGCAGGTGGTAATGGTGCTTGTGTTTCAATCCAACGCACGGGTTCATTCCCAACATTTTCAAAACTATGAATGCAACCTACACTCGTCCAAATCACATCACCTGCGCCAAGGTCATATACTTTTCCATCGGCAGTTGCTTTCACACGTCCGCTGACGATGTAATAGGATTCTTCAAAGGTATGGTCATGCGGATCAATCTTTGCGGCAGGCATGTATTGAATCAAAAATAATGATTGATGAACTGCACCAAATGAACGGTCAACAAACATTTTGATGGCGACTCCAGTGGTGGGATTGAATCCTTCCATTTGAGATGCACCGCCGGGTGTTGGCAATTGCGCTTCATCAAAATGACCTATGAAGCTGTTTGCATTCTCCGAAGCATTTGCTTCGCCTGAACTGATGAAGAACGTGTCACGTCCATAATCTATATTGCGTGGTTGAGGTGAGTGCATCTCCAACCAACGAGTGGATTTATTACTCGCGTTATGAAGAGAATGTTTGATACCAGTGCTAATCAACCCGTAATTCCCCGCACTGAGTTGATGAGTCTGGTCACCGATTTGTAAAGTCACCTCGCCTTCGAGAATATAAAAACTTTCTTCAAATGAATGTAAGTGTGACTCGATTTTTCCATTTGCATCTAAAAAGCAAATGCCAGTACCCATGTGAACTGAACCCATCCCACGATAGACATAGCTTGCATAACGAAAGCCAAGGCTATGACCTTCATATAACTTCGGTGTTTGAGCAATGCTTGAGTCAATTTTGGATACGTAATGCATATTTATCCTTAATTTAATAATTGCAAAGGTTCTTCGATTAAATCTGCGAGTGCTTGTAAAAATTCTGCGCCACGTGCGCCATCTACAGCGCGATGGTCACAAGATAAACTTAATGTCATCATCGGTTGAATAAGTGGTTGCCCATTGACTGGCACAACACGGTCTGCGATTCGGCTGACTGCTAAAATCGCGGCTTGAGGTGGATTCACAATGGCATTAAACGCATCCACACCATACATGCCGAGGTTGCTGATGGTGAAAGTTCCTCCGCTTAAATCATCTAAAGTCAATTTATTAGACTTTGCTCTAGTAACAATTCCACTACGGCTTGAAGCCAATTGAGTCAAATTCATTTCATCGGCATGGTGAATAACGGGAACTAGCAAACCATCATCCACTGCAACGGCGAGACCAATATTTACATCTTGATTAAGCACAATGTTTTCATTAATCCATGAAGCATTTAGACGCGGATATTTTCGTAAAGCAACAGCCGTTAACTTGACTAACAAATCGGTGAAAGTAATTTTTTCGGCAGAGTTCTTTTGAACTTTTTCACGCCATGTGATTAATCTCGAAGCATTGACTTCTCGCATTAAGTAGAAATGTGGAATTGTTGTCCATGCTTGGGTGAGGCGGTCTGCCATGGTGCGCCACATTTTCGATGTTGGTAATTGGTTATTGGTAATTGGTGAAGTTGAGAGTAGAGATTGGATATTGGAAAATAGAATTGCACCTTCTGGTCCAGTTCCTTTGATTGTGGATAAGTCAATGTTATTTTCTTTGGCTAAGCGTTTTGCTTTTGGAGATGCAAGTACACGAGATGAAAATAAATCTTTCTTCTTTCCTCTTTCTTCTATATAAGCAAGCACATCTTCTTTGCGGACTTGCCCACCATTTGTTTTAATTTTTGTGATATCAAGATTATGTTCGGCGGCGAGTCGTGCGGCGAC
>DDVH01000055.1:71982-78109 GCA_002345215.1 Anaerolineales bacterium UBA2317 | reverse complement strand
CTTTGACCCACTGGAATCACATCACCTGCTTGGGCAGTGATGCTTGATAAAGTTCCAGATGCAGGCGCTTCAATTTCAACCGTAGCTTTGTCGGTTTCAATTTCCATCAATGGCTCGCCTTTGGTGATGGTATCACCCGGCTTTTTGAGCCATTGAATCAATGTGCCTGTTTCTTGTGCCATGCCCAAAGCGGGCATGATGACATCTTTTGCCAAAGTGACTCCTTAAGGCAAGCCTGCGCCGCCGTAATCAACGCCGCTGTAATCAATATTTTTGTGAGATTGTGTTTCGCGTGTTTCAGAAAGTGGACCCGTGGCTGTGTAATATTTTTTACCAACCACCATGAGTTGTTCGGCAGGGAAGCGAGTGATGACTTCGCATCCATCTTTGGTGACGACGAGTTGTTCTTCGATTCTTGCGGCAGACCAACCATCGGATGCGGGCCAATACGTTTCGAGTGCGAAGACCATGCCTTCTTTAATTTCTTCTGGGCTATCAAATGAAACGAGTCGACTGAAAACAGGTTTTTCCCAAATGGCAAGACCAACTCCATGTCCGTATTGAAGCGCGAAAGCCATTTCTTCATTTGCTACGCCAAACTCTTCAGCTTTGGGCCATAACTTTACAATATCCGCAGTGGTCACGCCGGGTTTGATAGCATCAATTGCAGCATCGAGATAATAACGACAACGTTTGTATGCATCAATTTGTGATTGTGAAGCAGAACCAACTGCGAGCGTGCGATAGTAACAAGTGCGATAACCCATGTAACTATGTAAAATGTCAAAGAAAGCCAAGTCACCGGGGCGGAGTAAACGGTCACTGAAAATATGTGGGTGAGGGCTACAACGTTCACCTGAAATTGCATTTACGCCTTCTACATGTTCAGAACCGAGACTATACAAAACATTGTTGACGAGTCCGACACATTCATTTTCACGAACGCCCGGACGCATAAACTTATAAAGTTCATCATAGGCGGCATCTACCAATGCACAAGATTGAGCGAGGAGCAAAATTTCATCTTGTGTTTTGATAACGCGCGCATCTTGCATTAATTGTTGACCATCTACAACCGTAATACCTTCTTTTTGTAAAGCAAACAAAACAGGAGGTTCAATTACATCAACACCCAAAGGTTCTTTATGCAAGCCACGTTCTTCCAATTCAATGCGGATTTTTCGTGCCACATCTTCTGCACGTTTTGCGCCGGGAGGCATAGCACCGCGCAATGTAGAAATGCCTGCACGAGAATTTCCTTCACCGAGCCATGAACAATACATATCGTGATGTTTGGCGGCAATACCAAAATCCCAATTAATCGGATTCGTATCTTGTGGAAGCAAACAGAAGCGACCAAGTTTATCAATTGCCCATGTGCCAATTGTTGTATTTGTGATGTAACGAATGTTTGCCATGTCAAAACATAACAAAGCACCAATATTGGATTTTTTTAATTCTGCTTTGATACGCATGAGTCGCTCATGACGTAAGCGGTCAAAGTGGACGCGTTCTTCCCAATCTACCCCCATCGTTCCAAATGTTTTGATTGGCATATCGGCTCCTCCGAGTTTATTATTTGTTACACAAAGATTTCGCCATTTCGAATACGCCTTTGGCATTCGGAATGGTTAGGTCTTCGAGTGCAGGTGAAAAAGGAATCGGAACATTCATTGCGCCCATGCGTTTGACGGGCGCATCAAGATAATAAAAAGCTTCATCCGCAATCACAGAAGCCAATTCAGCCGTTACACCATATTGCTCATAGCCTTCATCTATTACAATGGCGCGGCTGGTTTTCTTAACTGATTCAACTAACGTTTGCTTATCAAGTGGAACTAAAGTACGCGGGTCAACGACTTCAGCACTGATGCCGACTTCTTCAAGAAGTTTTGCCGCATCTAATGCGACATACACCATACTGCTGGTTGCGATTAACGTAATATCGCTTCCTTCTCGCTTGATATCTGCTACGCCTATCGGGACGACATATTCTTCCTCTGGAACATATCCCTTGACCGTTTTGTACATCATCTTGTCTTCGAGAATGACAACCGGGTTGTCATCACGAATCGCACTCTTCATTAAACCTTTAGCATCATAAGGCGTAGATGGCACAATTACTTTCAACCCCGGAATATGACTGTACCAAGCTTGTAATGATTGCGAATGTTGTGCGGCAGAACGACGACCTGCTCCCATCGTTGTTCTCAAAACCATCGGCACTTTTAATTTTCCGCCAGACATGTAATGAATCTTCGCGGCTTGATTCGCAACTTGGTCCAAAATCAATCCGCTAAAATCACCAAACATAATATCTACAACAGGGCGTAAACCTGTCATCGCCGCACCAACTGCTAGACCCGTAAAGCCGGGTTCAGAGATTGGCGTATCAAGAATACGGTCTTTGCCAAATTCATCAACAAGTCCGTTCAAAACTTTAAAAGTTGTGCCTGCTTCGGCGATATCTTCACCGAGCATGAACACAGTTGGGTCACGACGAAGTTCTTCGGCTAATGCTTCTTTGATTGCTTCGCCGTAAAAGATTTCACGTCCATTTGCATTAGGCATAGACATGGTTCGTCACCTCTTCAGGAGCAGGGAAGGGAGCATTCAAAGCAAAATTGACAGCTTCTTCAACTTCTCTTGTAACTGTAGATTCAATTTGCTCAAAAATGCCGGCATCTGCCAAACCATTTTCAGTTAACCAACTCGATAAATTCTTGAGCGGGTCGTTATCATTTTTCCATTTCAATTCTTCTTCTTTGGGTCTGTAATATTCTCTAGCAATATCCCCTACGTGATGTCCATGATAGCGATAGGTGTTACACAACATAAACGCTGGACCTTCCCCTTTGCGAGCGCGTTCTACAAGTTTGATTGCGGTTTCGTGAACTTCACGAACATTTTGTCCATCTACTTCTACCGTCAACAAACCGAAGGCTTCTGCGCGGGCTTTCATACTACCCGCCGTAGATTCTGAATGATGTGTGTATTCGTTGTATAAATTATTTTCACACACATAAATCACAGGTAACTTCCATAACTGCGCCATGTTCATTGATTCGTAAACAAGTCCCTGTCCTAATGCGCCTTCACCAAAGAAACAAACCGCAACTTTGCCATTTCCTAATCGTTTACTAGAAAATGCCGCACCTGTTGCAATCGCGGAACTTCCACCCACAATTGCATTTGCACCGAGGTTTCCAGTGTCTTGGTCGGCGATGTGCATTGAGCCACCCTTGCCATGACAATACCCTGCATCTTTACCAAGTAATTCGGCAAACATCTTATCTATTGATGCACCTTTTGCTAAACAATGTCCATGTCCGCGATGCGTGCTAGTGATGTAATCTTCTTTCGTCAACGCTTCACACACACCAACCGCAATCGCCTCTTCACCGATATATAAATGTGCCAAGCCCGGCATCTTCGCGCTTTGATATAACTCATTGACCTGTTCTTCAAATGCGCGAATCTTGAACATTTGTTGATACATGTGTAACCACTGTTCGCGGTCGATATTTGATATAGCTTCAGATTTTTTCGCTTTTGCCTGAGCCATGTCACGCCTCTTTCTTCGGGGAGAGTTGTTCCACCACCCTGAACAGGACTGCAAAATCCTCATCACCCCAACCCATTTCAATTGCTTTGTCTAGCATCTCTTTTGCGAGTTCAGCAGTTTTTAAAGTCACACCTAACTCTTTGCCTAAATCCAAAGCCAATTGAATATCTTTTTTCATCATTGCCGCACTGAACCAAACTTCATCCGGCATTTTCAAAATAAATGGTGCCCGATACTTCATAGCAGTAGATGCAACAACACTGTTCAATAAACCATCTAATGCTTCGGCACGCGGAATTCCACTTCGTTCAGCCAGCAACACACCTTCAAATAATGAAATCAGTTGTGGAGCAATATTGAGATTGATAGCAATCTTCATCGAAACGGCTTGACCATTTGTGCCAACATAAATAACTCTTTGACTCAATTGTTCAAAAACAGGGCGAACTTTTTCTAAGGCTTCTTTACTTCCCCCAACATAGATAATCAAAGTGCCAGCCTCCACAGCCGAAACACTTCCTGATACAGGTGCATCTAACATCTCCGCACCCGAATCAGCTACACGTCTAGCAGTGAGGCGGATAATTTCTGGGCTGACTGTGCTCATATCCACATAAATTTTCCCAGCGGAGAGTCCAGCCAAAATCCCATTATCTCCATCAACAATGGACGACAAAGCCGCCGTATCCGCGACCATACTCAGCGTGATATCGGCGGCTTGAGCCACTTCTTTTGGTGAATTTTTCCAGCGCATACCGGCTTGAATCAGCGATTCAGCCCTTGCCCGCGTTCGGTTATAGCCATAGACTTCATGCCCGGCATCTAACAAACGCTTTACGATTCGACTTCCCATCAAGCCCAAACCAACAAACCCGAGTTTTGCCATTACGAGACGCTCCGGAGTAGGATACTTGCAGGGTATTTAATTTAACTGAACACATTATATTGAATTAAATTTTTTTGTCAATAAATACTGAACAAAAACAGGAAATTTTAAGGTTTTTCGCCCCAAAATGGCTTGCGGTGTTTATCACAATTGAATATAATGGGCTGAGGTGAATAATGACTGACTCTACCCCTCATCAGGCACGAGCAATTGGAGAGAAACTGCGCGCCATTCGGCAAGAGCATGAAATGAGCTTGCGCGATTTGGCAGACAAGGCAGAAATTAGTGCAAGTATGTTGAGTCAGATTGAAACGGGGAAAGTATTTCCATCGGTACGTTCGCTATATAGCATTGCTTCGGCATTGAATGTTTCGATTGATTATTTTTTCCCTGAGGAAAATGATAGCAATTCTTCAGAAAATACATTGAATGGACCTATTGGGGAAATGACAGCTAGTGAAATGCGAGATGCAAAACTAAAAGGGGTTGCAGAAGTCCTGAAAGAATTTCCACCTCGTACACAATCATCATCTATTGTTCATGCAGGGACTCGACCTGTGATTCAGTTAAAAGGCGGGGTGACGTGGTCTCGCCTCACTGCACTTGCAGAAAGCGGGGCTGAGTTTCTTGAAATTACATACGAACCCCAAGCGATGTCTGGCGACAATATGTCTCATCATGAAGGTAGAGAGTTTGGTTTAATTTTAGAAGGAGAACTTGTTGTTGAATTAGGTTTTGAATCGTATACATTAAATGCTGGCGATAGTATTATTTTTGAGTCTACTACGCCACATCGTTTGGTGAATAAAACTAACCAGCCGACAAGGGCTGTATGGGTGGTTTTGAGTCGCGCTTAACTTTACTGCGTGGGGGATGTTAATTTTTTCAATGTTTCACTCAACACAACCACAGATTTTGCATACTCTTCCAACTCAATATGCTCATTCGGCGTATGATCCAACGTCGAATCTCCTGGACCATACACCACTGCTGGACATTTCCATACAGGCGCGACGATGTTTAAATCCGCGGTTCCCGTTTTATAGACAAAGCGCGGCTCTCCGCCCTGTGACCTGATTGCACTTAAGAAACATCTTACTAGGGACGTATTTTTCTCACACTTCCACGCAGGGATAGCAAATCCTGTTCTTTCAACATTTGCACCTTCGGCAATTTCATTTAACTTTATATACCAATCATCTGGTGACACTTCCACAGGCAAGCGGACTCCGACTTTGAGTATTGCTTTTTGCTCAAACCCATCTTGACTTGAATCAATTCCACGTAAAGTAAGTAAGAGCTGATCAAAGACTCTTTTCTTATCTTCATTGAATTGATTCACATAGGCTTTGATTTTTAACCAAATCTCCACTGCAACTTCTGCCGCAGTTTCTTCTCCACTTGCCGTATGAGTCTGTTCGCGTTTAACAATGACATTTGCCCAAGCACTACCTTTATATCCCAAAGCGATTCTATCCCAATGATTCGGCTCACCGATGATTGCAAAATTTGGATTGTATTTCGTTGCAACATATCTCGCCCCTTCTGAATCGCGTTCTTCTTCTACCGCTCCAATGACAACAAACTGCCAGTCATCTTTGACTCCAACTTTTGCAACCGCATCCACAAAACACGCCAGCGGACCTTTGGCATCCACTGAACCACGTCCATATAAA
>DDVH01000055.1:46493-71689 GCA_002345215.1 Anaerolineales bacterium UBA2317 | reverse complement strand
AAAGGAGGCAACAAGCGAACTACAGTCATCCCAGCATTCAAGGCAATGATATTTGCTTCTTGCAATGCCTTGATATATGGCGCAACTTTCTGTTTCATTTCAATCCCAACCATCAAACCTAGTCCACGGATTTCTCTAATATTTGGAGATTGAATCGCTTTCAATTTCTCCATCAAATATTTCCCCTTCGCTTCCGCCTGACCAGCTAAATCTTCTTCTTTAATAACATCCAATGCTGCATTTGCTGCCGCGCATGAAAGCGGATTTCCACCAAAGGTGGAACCATGCACGCCTGGTGTTAAGTTCTTAACATTCTTTCCAATTAACACGGCACCCATTGGAACGCCACCCGCTAAAGATTTTGCACAACATAACAAATCAGGAGTGATTCCAAAATGTTCAATTGCAAAAAACTTTCCTGTGCGCCCAAAACCTGTTTGAATTTCGTCAACGATTAATAATGCGCCACGCTCATCACAAATTTTTCGCGCGGCTTGCACATATTCAATCGTTGCAAGGTACACGCCGCCTTCGCCTTGCACCACTTCCAAAATAACTGCAGCAGTTTCTTCATTGACAGCTTTCTCCAATGCCTCGATATTGTTATAAGAAACATGACTAAACCCAGGCACAAGCGGTTCAAAACCTTCACGATATTTTTTATTGAATGTTGCAGATAAAGAACCATACGTTCGTCCATGAAAAGCTCGCATTGCCGCAACAATATTTTTTCGCCCTGTTGAAATGCGTGCAAACTTAAATGCCGCTTCCACAGATTCAGTTCCTGAATTGCATAAAAAGACTCTGTCCAAACCTGGAACCAATGCAGTAATTTTTTTCATCAACATCGCGCGTTGGTCATTTGGAAACGACTCAAAAAGAGTTATCAGCGTATTCGCCTGCTTATATATTGCTTCAGCAATTTTCGGGTGAGCATGACCGAGATTCGCAACGCCATGTCCCGATGAACAATCTAAATATTCTTTTCCATCTGCATCAAATAACGAAGCACCTTGTCCGCGCACAATCACAAGCGGTTGTTTTGCATACGTGCCCGATGTATATTTATTTTCTATTTCGATGATTTCGTTTGCGTTCATTGAATCACTGTTCCATTTCCTGCCAAAGCATTTGAGATTGGATTTTGAATTCGACCATCCGCGATGATGACGCGACTCACGCCGCCTTTCAACGCTTCTTCTGCACCTAAAACTTTTTTCTTCATACGACCCTGCGCCGCTTCACTCGCCGCCTCAAGTTGACTCTGCGGCAGTTGCCGAATGAGTGTGGATTCATCTGGAAAATTTTTCATCAACCCAGGCACGGCTGTGAGTAACAAAAGATTCTCTGCCTTCAAAGCAGATGCCACCATTGCTGCTGCACGATCTGCATCCACATTTAACGCTTCCCCTTTTTCACTGACAGCCACTGGCGCAATCACTGGAAGATAACCAGCGTTCAACAACATAAGAAGCAATTCACTATTAACCGTATCAATCTTGCCCGTGTAATCGTCGCGGATAATTTTGCGTTTGCCGTTTTCAATACTTTGCACAGATTCTTTTCGGATAGCTTGCATCAACTTACCATCCAGTCCACATAAGCCAAAAGCATTGACACCCAACATTTGTAATTGCTCAGTCAATAACGAATTAACTTTTCCATTGACAGCCATCAAAAAGATTTCCAAAGTTTTTCTATCGGTATATCTCGATGTGTATCCAGAAGGCGAAGTAATCATCTTTGGCGGCGTGCCCAAACCTTCACCTAATGCATTCGCTTCTGCAGAACCACCATGCACAAAGACGAGTTTCTTTCCTTGCTTCAATAATTCTTTTGCATCAGTACAGATTGCAGAAAAATCCACACCTTCCGTGCCACCGAGCTTAACAACTGTAATTGACTGATTCATTATTCTCCATTCCAACAAAAATTCTGCATTCTGCTTTTTGCCTTCTGCATTTATATCGGATGTAAACCTGTAAACTCTAACCCAAGAGTCTCATCCCAACCCATCATCAAATTCATACATTGCACTGCAGAGCCTGATGCGCCTTTCATTAGATTATCAATTGCACACATCGCTACAATGTGACCATTGCTTTCATCCAATTCAAAACCTAAATCCGCATAATTCGAGCCAGCCAAAATTTTTGGTTCTGGTACTCGATAAATTCCACGTTGTTCTTTGACAATGCGAATGAATGGGTTTTCGTTAGCAACTGTTCTGTAGGCTTTCCACAAATCTTTTGTCGCCACACCAGCTTTCACCTTGGCATGAGCCGTTGCTAAAACGCCGCGGACTAAATCCACAGCAGTCATCGTCAATGAAACTTTTTTCACTCCCATTTCCTGAATCACTTCGGCAGTATGACGATGCCCAAAGCTAGAAAATGTTCGGATGACAGAAGCACGCTCGGGGTGGTGTGAAGCGGAATTTCCTTCGGCACCGCCTTCCGATGAACCCACTTTTAATTCAATAATGATAGATGATTCCAAATCAATCAAATCTGCTTTGATTAACGGAAGTAATGCAAGATTGCTCGCGGTAGCATTGCAACCCACACCGCTGACATAATTTGTTTTTGCAATTTCAGCGCGATGAAGTTCGGGCAAACCATAAACAAATTTATTCAACCATTCGGGTGCGGCATGTTTTTCTTCATACCAGTGCTCATAAAAATTTGCATCACGCAAACGAAAGTCTGCGGCGAGGTCAATAATTTTTGTAGCAAGTTTTGCATAACTTTCAATGTTATGTTGCGCTTGTCCGTGAGGTTGAGCGAGAAATAAAATATCAACAGGTTCAAGTTGTGATGAGTCACTAAATTTTAATTGCGTGCGTTTTCGCAAGTTAGGATGCGTTTGATACACATACTCACCCATGCGCGAACGCGAAGTCACTTGTTTGATTTCAACGTTTGGATGACTTAATAACAATCGCAATAATTCTCCGCCACCATAACCTGAACCACCGATAATCGATACACTTGTCATTATGTAACTCCGAATGCGCGTGCCAAAATTGCTTTTTGTGCATGCAAGCGATTATGTGCTTGCGGAAAAAGCACAGATTGTGAACCATCGGCAACTTCATCTGTTAATTCATGATTGCGATGTGCAGGCAAACAATGCATGACGATTGCATCTTTCTTCGCTTCGCTGACTAACCTCGAATTGACCTGATATTCCGAAAAAATTTCTTCTCTTTTAGCAGTTTCTTCTTCTTGACCCATGCTTGTCCAAGTGTCGGTATAAATCACATCCGCACCTTTGACTGCATCATGTGGGTCGTTATAAAACGAAACTTCCGCACCTGTTTCTTGTGAAATCTGTTTTGCAAGTTCAATTGCCTGAGGGGAAATTTCATATCCAATTGGATTTGCAATCGTAAAATTCCAACCGAGTTGAGCACAAATATGCATCAATGAAACTGCGACATTATTTCCATCACCAATATACGTGATGTTCAAACCTTTGGCTGTGCCGAATCTTTCTTGAATGGTTAATGCATCCGCCAATGCCTGACATGGATGGTTGTAATCACTCAAGCCATTAATCACGGGCACATTTGACCATTGAGCCAATTCAAGGAGATGTTCATGCTCAAATACACGCGCCATGATTCCATGCACATAACCTGATAAGACTCTTGCTACATCCGCAATGGATTCACGTTTGCCCAATCCAATTTCAGCAGGTGAAAGATACATGGCATGACCACCCAAGTGTTGCATAGCCATTTCAAATGAAACGCGAGTTCGCAAACTTGGTTTTTGAAAAATCATTGCCAATGTTTTTCCTTTCAATACAGGCGGATTGCCTCCATTGAAATATTCTTTCTTCAAAGCAATCGCGAGGTCTAATAAATCTTGTATTTCTACTGGAGAAAAATCTGAAATATGAAGAAAATCTTTTTTCAACATAATTTCCTGATTCAAAATAGGTTGTAATAATTGCGTGTTCATGCTTCTACCTTTTCTTTCGCTATACTCATTGTGTATTCCACAATCTCGCCAGCAATATCAATCCCACTCACGGGTTGCATCGTGTGAAATTCCATCGTGTGATTAATTTCGTTGACCACCAATCCCTTTTCAGGATGTTCAACCAAATCAACAGCAAGAACGCCACCACCCACAGATTTTGCCGCTTTCAAACATATCTCTTCAATCTCAGGGGTAATGGGACATAACTCACCTTCACCACCACGTGCTGTATTCGTAATCCAATGTTCAGACTTGCGATACATCGCCGTTAATATTTTGTCGCCAATCACAATCGCGCGAATATCGCGACCAGGTTTTTCAATATATTCTTGAATATAAAAAACAGAATGTTGCACAGACCCAAGTGTTGATTTATGTTCTAATACTGCTTCCGCTGCATCACGGTCGTTGATTTTTGCCAATAATCTTCCCCACGAACCAACAACTGGTTTCAACACAACAGGATAACCAAATGCTTCAATCGCTTCCAATGCGGCTTCAGGTGTGAACGCGGTCATGTTATGCGGTTGCGGAACTCCATCTCTTGCAAGTGCCGCGCTGGTCATTAACTTATCACCACAAATTTCTGCAACAGATGCTGTGTTGACAGTAGGTACACCAAATGCGTTTAATAATCGCAACGCATATAACCCACTGTTATAACTAATGCTTCGCTCCAACACAGCATCATATTCTTGCCACGGCTTTGCATTATCTAAATCAAAATGAATTGCACGATCATCGAGTCGTTCATAATCGATGCCACGTTTTTCAAGTGCACCAAAAATCCATTTCTCTTCAACACGCACACGTGAATACAACACACCAATCTTTAATCGTCTCTGCATAATTATTCTCCGTAAGGGCGAGGCAAAGTGCCATAAAATGGTATGCCTCGCCCCTACAAAAAATTATTCTCCCCAATCTTCTTGTTCCATAGGTGCAAGTTGCACAGCGGCGGGTTCAATACCTGTCACTTCCAAATCCACACCACAATCGGAACACACCAAAATCTCACCGACTTCAGTTCCAGTAGCTAACTCAATTTGGGCTTCACATTCAGGGCAAACAATTGTAGACATATTAAACTCCTTTGATTTTTTTGATTTGATTTTTTACAGATTGGAGACTCGTGCCACCAATCGAATTCCTTTTTTCAACCGATTTCATCGGGTCAAACACTTGATATACATCCGCTTCAAACACTGGACTTATTGCCTGATACGCTTCGAGCGACATTTTTTCTAATGACACATTTTCTTCGCCCGCCTCACGGACAACTCTCCCCGCAATCTCATGTGCTTTGCGAAATGGAACTTCTTTCTCAACCAAATAATCTGCCAAATCTGTCGCCAGCATAGATGAATCAATAGCGTTTCTCATTCGTTCTGCTTTCACAGTGATGGTTCTCAATGCTTCGGCAATGACAGGCAAAATGGCTAACAATGTATCAGTTGCTTGAAAAACAGGTGACTTATCTTCTTGCAAATCTTTATCGTACGTAGAAGGTAAACCTTTGAGCGTGACTAATAGACCAGTTAACAAACCTAATAACGTTCCTGCTTTTCCTCTTGTTAACTCAAACACGTCTGGATTCTTTTTTTGTGGCATCAAACTTGAACCTGTTGAAAATGAATCCGATAACTCAAAGAATCCAAATTCAGATGTTGTAAATAAAACAATTTGCTCAGCAAGTTTGCTTAAATGAATGCCAATCATCGTTGTACAGAAAAGATATTCAGCCGCAAAATCTCTGTCAGAGACAGCATCTATGCTGTTTTGTGATACTTCTCCAAACCCTAATGATTTTGCTAATTTGATTCGGTCAATTGCAAATGGAACACCTGCTAACGCGCCACTTCCTAATGGCAACACAGAGACTCGTTTTGTTAAATCTTGTAATCTTTCAACATCTCTTTGTAATGACCAATAATGACTCAACCACCAATGTGACAGTAAAATCGGTTGTGCACGTTGTAAGTGCGTATAACCTGGCATCACAATCTCATTTGCTTGTTCTGCTTGTTCAACCAATGCATTTTGTAAATTCTTCAAAGCATTTTGCAATTCAGGAATTGTGCCTAACATCCATAATCTGAAATCTGTAGCAACTTGGTCATTGCGGCTTCTGCCGGTATGAAGTTTGCCAGCGACATCACCGATTAATTCAGTTAACCTTCTTTCAACTGCTGTGTGAATGTCTTCATCCGAAGCGGCGAAAGAAAACTGTCCCGAAGAAAACTCTTTACGAACAGTATCAAGCCCAAGTGAGATTGAAGCGTGTTCTTTATCCGAAAGAATGCCTGCTTTGTGAATCGCATTTGCCCATGCAACGCTTCCATCAATATCTTGAATCGCTAAACGTTTATCAACAGAGATTGAAGCGTTGAGGTCGAAGGCAAGTTGATTGGGTGATTGGGCGAAGCGTCCGCCCCAAAGTTTGGTCATGTTAATCTCGCTTGAATTTTGAGTAATCAGGCTTGGGCATATCAAGACCCGAAACAGGTAAGCCATTCAACGCGCGGACTTTCATGCTGAGTCCATACAATCGGATAAAACCTTCGGCGTGACTTTGGTCATAGACATCTTCTTGACCAAAGGTTGCAAAATCTTCGCGATACAAACTAAACGGAGATTTTTTACCAGCCGTGATGATGTTGCCTTTATAAAGTTTTAATTTAACAATGCCAGTGACGGGACCTTGTGTGGAATTTACAAATGCATCAATCGCTTCGCGTAATGGCGTAAACCATAAACCGTTGTAAGTGAGTTCTGCATATTTCACAGCCACCATTTCTTTGAAATGCAAAGTTTCTCTATCCAATACAAGTGATTCGAGTTCACGATGTGCAAAGAAAAGAATCGTGCCGCCTGGCGTTTCATACACGCCATGTGATTTCATTCCGACCAAACGATTTTCAACTAAATCCACACGACCAATGCCATGTGCGCCACCAATGGCATTCAGTGTTTCGATAATTTTTGCTGGTGAAAGTTTTTCACCATTCACTGCAATCGGATTACCACTTTCAAATTCAATCTCTACATATTCGGCTTCGTCAGGTGCATTCTCTGGTGAAGTGGACATTTGATACATGGCTTCTTCGGGTTCGTTCCATGGGTCTTCGAGCAAACCGCCTTCATGTGAAAGATGCCAAAGATTTGAATCGCGAGAATAAATTGATTTAATAGTTGCAGTGACAGGCACATTATGTTTCGCGGCGTAATTCAACGCATCTTCACGCGAGCGAATATCCCATTCACGCCATGGTGCGATAATTTTTAATCGCGGGTCAAGTGCCATAACCGTTAACTCAAAACGAACTTGGTCATTGCCTTTGCCTGTAGCACCATGTGCAACCGCATCTGCACCAAATTGATGCGCAACTTCTACTAAATGTTTTGCAATTAAAGGACGGGCTACCGATGTGCCCAATAAATACTTATGTTCATAGACTGCCCCCATTTTCAACATTGGAAAAAGATATTCAGATGCAAACTCTTCTTTCATATCATGGATGACAAACTGACTCGCTCCACTCTTAAGGGCTTTCTGCTCCAAACCTGATAAATCTTCATCGCCCTGACCAACATCGGCACAAAAACATATCACTTCACATCCGTAGTTTTCTTTCAACCATGGAACAATGACAGATGTATCTAGTCCACCTGAATAGGCTAATACAATTTTCTTGATTTGCTGTTTTGATTTCGGACTCATTTTTTTCTCCTTGAATTTTCTCCCCTCTCCTCATTAGGAGAGGGGTTGGGGTGAGGTCAAAATAAAAAAAACAGCCCGCTTGAGAAAGCGGGCTGTTTGTGTGGATTTGTATGTGTGTACTTAATTATCACATCTTTGCGTTCATTACCTTATCATCCAAACAAAAAGAACCAACTTTCTCAAATGAGGTTGGCTTCGGACGACGGGTACGCGGTAACGCAAACTTGATTAACATATTAATTAGGCGAAATTCTACTACCAATGTGAAATGTGTCAATGGTTTTAAGTAAAGATTACCCATTTGGGTAATATGATTTGCGTTTTTGTGGAGGTGGTTCTATACTTATATAAAAATAGTTATGATAAGGATAAAGAATAATGGACTTGCCCATCATGGATAATGCAACGTATGGCGGAATTAGTGTGGCTCGACTAGTTGCATTTCGGATGCTTGACAAAGAAGAGATTCAAGAAATTGGGCATAGAGATAAGGTTTTTCTGGATCGTCTTGTTCGAGTAATTAGCCGGGTTAGCTTTACAGATTACTTACGCTTCAAAATGCCATTAAGCTTGGTTACAACAGATATTGACGATGCGTTGGAAGGATTTCATAGGGACGATCTTGAACTTTATTTACTTTGCACTTGTCTTGATACATTAGCAGGGAAAGATAATTATATTGATTTTTCTGGGTGGACTCGAACTTCTAAAGAGATATATTCTGGCGTCAAAGAAAGAGAAAATTTCCTTGATGAACTTTATAATTCTTCGCATACTTTCAATAGAGATGTTTACTCTACATTAATTGAAGGATTGATCGGTGTATACAGTAAATATTTTGGAGTAATAAAGAATATACATAATCTTGTGCGAAGTCTCCCAGAATATGTTCAAATTGAAATCGTAAATAGCTATACAATACTCAAAGTAAACAGCGATCCAAACTCATGGAACATTAAGACTACCGAACAGAAACTAAAAGTGATTCTCGATTATTTACTTGATTGTCGACGCCATCAATACACACATTCAGCAAAAACCGTATCTACATTTGGGGAGATACGAGCAATGCGTAAGGCACTGGTAGATGGTGTGATTGATATGTCCGACTCGAAAACAAAGATAATAAAATGGAAGAGATCTGAATTTAGTATAACTTGTCACTATGGTGAAGAAGCTTTTCTACTTCGGGAAATTATTTTTGCTTGTATAGCAAGTTCGCTGGGGATTCTTGATGCGGAGTGGGTCTTACGCTACCGCAAAGCTGAGAGGCAACGCAAGATATTATGGGCTTTGATTTACGAAATAGACTACAATCTTAAAGTCATGCAACTTCACTTAGATGCATTATCCGAAAAATTTGTGATATTAGAAAGTGAACATCCTCCTCACTTTAGAGTGAATGTAGCTACATTAATCCTTCGCAATAAAGATGAAATAAATTTCAAAGCATATGTTCCATTACTAGACAAATATCTTGAATTAGCCAACAAGTTTAATCAGATTCTAGATGAAACAAAAAAAATAAACAAAGACCAGCTTGCTGATTCGGAGTTTCGCTCTCTAGCTCCTATCCTTCGTGGCTACTGTAATAATTTAATGCATGATTATCCAGAATGGGTTTACAACAAAGACTATGTTTATGATTTCTCAATATGAGTGATTTCATATGTTAAATCTTCGAAGTATTTCGGTAAAAAATCAAATAAAGCATCATCTTTGTTCCCCAAAATGACTCTGTAAACTTCTATACTTTAATTCCTTCTTTCGCATCGCCTGAATTGCAGAAGCCGCCGCAGTTGCCGCAGAAAGAGTCGTGAGCAAGGGAACATTCATCGCAATTGCGGCTTTGCGAATCTCGTTACCATCTGTATGTGCATGTGGACCCAAAGGCGTATTCAAAATTAAATGAATTTTTCCCGCGCGAATTAAATCCACAATTTGGGTGGAACCATCTTGTGCTTTTTCAACAACTTCCACAGGAATATTGGCTTTATCAATCATATAGGCTGTGCCGGGCGTGGCATATAACTTAAATCCAAGCCTGTGCATATCGCGTGCAAATTTCAAACCTGCACTTTTATCATAATCATTCACGGTTATTAACACAGCACCATGTTGCGGCAATCCCAAACCAGCCGCGAGTTGTGCTTTTGCAAAAGCATGACCAAAATGTGAAGCATGTCCCATCACTTCACCGGTGGAGCGCATTTCAGGTCCAAGCAATGAACTGGAGCCGGGTAATTTCTTGAATGGCAAGACTGCTTCTTTAATAAAGAAACCATCTACTTTTGGTTCTTCAATTACATTTAATTCTTTCAATGTTTTGCCAGCCATCACTTGCGCGGCTGTGTAGGCTAAGTTTAAATTCGTCGCTTTGCTGGCATATGGAACGGTGCGTGAGGCGCGTGGGTTTACTTCCAACACGTACACCACTTCATCTTTCAATGCGAATTGCACATTCATCAATCCGCGCACGCCCAATGCCAAACCTAATTTCTCGGTATATTCGCGCATAATGCTTTGATGATAAGCACTGACTTTATATGGAGGCAGGACGCACGCCGCATCTCCCGAATGGACGCCTGCTTCTTCGATGTGTTGCATCACCGCGCCTACAACAACTCTTTCTCCGTCTGCTAATGCATCCACATCAATTTCAAATGCATCTTCCATAAATTTATCAATTAATATCGGTTGATTAGGAGCCGCCTCAATGGCTTGTTGAATAAAACCTGCTAAATTCGATTCTGAATCGACAAGTGCCATAGCTCTGCCACCTAATACAAAAGATGGTCTCACTAAAACAGGATAGCCGATTCTTTGAGCGACTTCACGCGCCTCTTCCAACGTGCGGGCGATTCCGTTTTCAGGTTGAGGAATATCCAACTCTTTGAGCAGTTTTGCAAATTCTTCACGGTCTTCTGAAAGTTGAATGGCATGTGGGGAAGTTCCTAAAATTTTGACTCCCGCCGCTTCAAGACCTGCCGCTAAATTTAATGGAGTCTGCCCGCCAAATTGAACGATGACTCCGATAGGGTTTTCTCTATCAATTACATTTAATACATGTTCAAGAGTCAACGGCTCAAAATATAATCTATCTGCTGTGTCATAATCAGTTGATACTGTTTCAGGATTGCAGTTATACATGATGGTTTCATATCCCATCTTCGACAATGCAAACGCCGCCTGACAGCAACAATAATCAAACTCAATTCCCTGACCAATTCGATTCGGTCCGCCACCGAGGATTAATATCTTTTGTTTATTTGTTGGGCGTGATTCATCATCCATTTCATACGCGGAATAAAGATATGGAGTCTGCGCTTCAAATTCTGCGGCGCAGGTATCAACTCTTTGGAAAGTGGGTAAGATGTTAAGTTGTTTACGGAGGTCTCGGACATTCGGCAAAGGAAAGAGGAAAGAAGAAAGAAGGCGAGAGATATGAGAGTCTGCAAACCCTAATTGTTTTGCGTAATGTAATATTGGTTTGAGTTCAATTTCGGTTTTGCAATTTCTAATTTCTAATTCGCAATTTTTAATTTCTTCCATTTGAGCAAGAAACCATAAATCATAACCAGTGACATTTGATATTTCATCTAATGACATGCCTTGTTGAATCGCACGATAGACTTTGAATAATCTATCGGATGTAGGAATTGAAAGTGAATCTAGTGTTTCAGGTTCATTAATTATTTCGCGATTAATTCCAGAACCGTCTAGTGCATCCACGCCAATTTCCAACGATTGAATCGCTTTGTTCAAGGCTTCAGGAAAGGTTCGTCCCAATGCCATCGCTTCACCAACAGACTTCATTTGTGGACCAAGCGTTGGGTCTACACCTGGAAATTTTTCAAACGCCCAACGTGGAATTTTCACAACGACATAATCAAGCGAAGGTTCGAATGCGGCTTTGGTTTGTTTGGTGATATCGTTTGTGATTTCATCAAGTGTATAACCAACCGCAACCAACGCGGCGAGTTTTGCAATCGGAAAACCTGTTGCCTTCGATGCAAGCGCAGACGAACGACTCACGCGCGGATTCATTTCGATGACGACGACACGTCCCGTTTTTGGGTCAACACCAAATTGCACATTCGAGCCGCCTGTTTCAACACCTACAGCAGATAACACGCGGTGAGCAAGGTCACGCAAAATTTGATATTCACGATCGGTCAACGTTTGTGCAGGTGCAACAGTGATGCTATCACCAGTATGAACACCCATCGGGTCAAGGTTTTCAATTGAACACACCACGACAAAATTATTTTTTTTATCGCGCATCACTTCGAGTTCATATTCTTTCCAACCCAAAACAGATTCTTCCAACCATGCTTGTCCAATGGGTGATTCAGAAATTGCACTGCGCACCGCTTCTTGAAGTTGCGTTGGTTCATAAACCCACGATGCACCTGTTCCACCCATCGCAAAGGATGCACGCACTAAAACAGGGTAGCCAGTTTCTTGAATCAGGTCTTGCGCTTCTTTCAATGAATAAGCAGCTCCGCCTCGAGGAACAGGAATATTATTCTTTTGCATTGTCTCGCGAAACAACATGCGATCTTCTGCAGCTTTGATGGCGTTGAGATTTGCACCAATTAATTGCACGCCATATTTTTCAAGCACGCCGTTTTCACTTAATGCAAGCGCGAGATTTAATCCAGTTTGTCCACCAACAGTGGGGAGCATCGCATCAGGTTTTTCTTGAGCAATAATTGCTTCAAGTGCTTCAACTGTAAGTGGTTCGATATAAGTTGCATCCGCAATTTCAGGGTCAGTCATAATCGTTGCAGGATTTGAATTAACCAAAACAACGCGATAACCTTCCGCTTTCAATGCTTTGACTGCTTGCGTGCCAGAATAATCAAACTCCGCGGCTTGACCGATGACAATGGCTCCCGAGCCAGGCACGAGGATGGTGTGAATGTCAGTTCGTTTCATTATTTCTTACCTATCATTTCAAAAAACTCTCCAAAAATATCATGTGCATCATGCGGACCAGGTGCGGACTCAGGATGAAATTGCACACTGAAGACAGGTTTGTTTTTCATTCGTAACCCTTCAAGTGAGTCATCATTTAAGCTTTTATATGTAATTTCTACTTCGTCTTGATTCAATTCCCCTTCAGTGACGCAATAATTATGATTCTGTGCTGTGATTAAAACTTTTCCGCTTGGTAAATATTGCACAGGATGATTGCCACCATGATGACCAAACTTTAATCTATGAGTATCCGCACCCAATGCTCGACCAATCAATTGATGTCCGAGGCAAATTCCAAACATTGGAACTCCACTTTCAATTAATCCATTCACTGCTTCAACCGCATACGGTAAACCTGCTGGGTCGCCAGGTCCGTTGGATAAAAAGATTCCATCGGGTTTCAATGCTAATGTTTCTTCTGCTGTTGTATCTGCTGGAACAACAGTTACATTTGCGCCATAACTTGAGAGATGTCGAAGGATGTTTTCTTTAATTCCAAAATCGTAAGCAACTACTGATAACTGTTTACTGCTTACTGCCTTCTGCTCTACCCATTTACTTCCTTCATCATCAATCCAGTGATATGTTTCTTCACAAGTCACTTCCTTGACCATATCTCTTCCATCAAGTCCACTCCAAGTGTGTACCATGTTCAAAAGTATATCAACAGGTGTCCCCTTCGTAGAAAGGGCCGCTTTTTGAGTTCCACCATCACGAAGTTTGCGAGTCAACCAACGTGTATCCACGCCACTGATTCCAGGGACATCATGTTTTTCAAGCCAATCTGATAATGAAAGTGCCGAACGCCAATTGGATACAACAGGACTCAGCGAACGAATCACCGCCGCAGAAATTTGTGGCTTTGATGATTCATCATCTTCCAAATTAATCCCTACATTACCAATGTGCGAAACTGTAAACAAGACACCTTGTCCACGATAGGATGGGTCAGTGAGAATTTCTTGATAACCCGTCATGCTGGTGTTAAAAACCAACTCAAACACAGCATCTGTTTTCGCGCCAAACGCTTTGCCTTCAATAATCGTTCCATCTTCAAGTACGAGTGTTGCAGTCATTCGTTATCCTTTCGTTAGTTCCATACAAAAAAATAACCCTCCAAAAGGAGGGCTATTTTTAATTAACGTTTTCGATGTCATCTTGAATCGCGCCTGTGCTTCGCACAAAATTAAAAACTTCCAACCTTTCGAGAAAAGTTAGTTTTGAACGATGGACACGACGCGCATAAAGTTGTCTGAACATATTGGGCGGTATTCTACCATCCCCACAAAATATGTCAATAGAAATTATCCAGCAATTTTTTCGGTCAATTCAATTGCCAAGCCTATATAACTTTCAGGCGAAAGATTTTTTAATTTATTTCGTGTGGCATCATCCACATCAATCGAATCACACCAAGCTTTGTATTCGGATTCAGTTAAAATTTGCCCTCGAGTTTTTTCTTTCAACGTTTCATACGCATCAGATTTACCAACTGCACGCAAGATGGTTTGTGCGCCTTCAGAGACGACTTCCCAATGAGCATTTAATTCCGCTTTGAGTTTTTCTTCGTCAGGAGCGATGCGCTTCAACCCACGCTTCAAGTTAGTCCATGCTAGTAAACTGTGACCTAACGCCGTGCCAAATGTGCGGCGGACTGTTGAATCGGATAAATCTCTTTGCAAACGAGAGACAGTTAATTTTTGAGCGTAATGATTGAACAAAGAATTTGCCACGCCCAAATTGCCTTCTGCATTTTCAAAGTCAATCGGGTTGACCTTTTGTGGCATGGTCGAAGACCCAACTTCACCTGCTACAACGGCTTGCTTTAAATATCCATCACTGATATATCGCCAAATGTCTTGAGCAAAGTCAATCAAAATAGAATTTGTCAAACGGATGAAATCAAAATAGCGAATCCAATTATCGTAAGGGAGGATTTGAGTTGTTAATAAATTCGGTTCTAAATCAAAACTTGATACAAAGTTTTCACTGAATGAAATCCAATCTACTTGTGGGGCAGATGCTTGCAACGCATTGAAGTTGCCCACTGCACCTGTCAATTTGGCTTCAAAACGAAACGCGGATATTTCATCTCGTATCTTTTTCAGGCGAGCAATGTAAACTGCAAATTCTTTGCCTAATGTTGTTGGTACTGCAAATTGTCCATGTGTGCGGGCGAGCATAGCAGTTGATTTGTAGCGGATTGCGAAGTCAGAGAGATTAGATAGTAGAGATTCGATATTCGGAAGAATGACTTTGTCTCTTGATTCTTTTAATGCAATGGCTTGACCTAAACTATTCGTATCTTCGGAAGTTAATCCAAAATGAATCCAAGGAATCAAATCTGTTAGATTAAGTTTGCTTTGAATAAAATACTCAATCGCTTTAACATCATGTCTCGTTTTGCGTTCGTGTTCAAGAATTAATTCTGCATCTGCATTGGAGAAATTCGAGACAATAGATTCAATTTGAGCAGATTCAGAGTTGCTCAAAGGGCGAATCAAGCCTGTTTTGGAAAGAGCAAGCAAAAAGTTAAGTTCGACGCGTACTCTATCGCGCAGAAAAGCAAACTCGGAAAAATAATTCGTCAATGGCGCAGTTGTCTCTGCATAACGTCCATCTAAAGGTGAGATGAGATGTAAGGTCATTTATCTTTGGCTCAGTTGATAATTTGGTGCTTCTTTCGTAATGATAACATCATGCGGATGACTTTCAAGCAAGCCAGCATTTGTAATGCGAGTGAGTCTTGTTTTGGTTTGCAAATCTTTCAATGATGCCGCGCCTGCATACCCCATGCCAGAACGAAGACCACCAACGAGTTGATACACATATTCGCCGAGCAAACCTTTATAAGGCACGCGACCTTCAATGCCTTCGGGCACAAGTTTTCCGCCACCAGCCTGACCCGTTGCATAACGGTCAACACCATAACCTTTCATCGCGCCCAAACTTCCCATGCCGCGATATTCTTTGAAGCGACGACCTTCATACATCATCACTTCGCCTGGTGCTTCATCCAAACCTGCTAGCAAACTTCCAAGCATCACAGCATTGCCACCTGCAACAATTGCTTTGACAATATCGCCACTGAATTTGATTCCGCCATCGGCGATAATTTTGATGCCATGTTTTCTTGCAACTTGAGCACATTCAAAAATCGCGGAGACTTGCGGCATGCCTGCGCCGGAGATGACTCGCGTTGTACATATTGAACCAGCACCTACTCCGACTTTAATCGCATCAGCCCCTGACTTTATGATTGCTTCTGTTCCCTCAGCAGTGACCACATTCCCAGCGATGACTGGCAAATCTTTCCATGCACTTTTGATTCTTTGAATGGCTTCAAGCACACCTTTGGAATGTCCGTGTGCAGTATCAATTGTGACAGCATCCACACCTGCTTTGAGCATTAAGTCCACGCGAGTTTCAACATCTTTGCCAACACCCACAGCCGCACCAACTAATAATCTTCCTTTTGAATCAGTGGAAGCATTTGGATAATCTCTTGCTTTTTGAATATCTTTGACTGTTAGCAAGCCTTTCAACTTTCCATTTTCATCCACAAGTGGAAGTTTTTCAATACGATGTTTTTGTAAAATATCTTTCGCGTCTTTTGCAGAAATCCCAACTTTTGCTGTAATGAGTTTGTCTTCCTTTGTCATAAATTGACTGACGGGTAAGTTGTAATCTGTTGCTTCCACAAAACGAATATCACGGTTAGTGAGAATGCCGACAATTTTCCCATTTTCATTTGTGATGGGCACACCACTAATATGATAGGTGGACATGATTTCTTCTGCACGACTCAATGGAGCATCTGGTTGTAAGCTAATTGGTTCCACAATCATGCCAGATTGCGAACGTTTGACCTTTTCCACTTCGGCGGCTTGTGCTTCGGGGGGCATGTTGCGGTGAATAATTCCCAAACCGCCTTCGCGAGCCAATGCAATCGCAAGCCGCGCTTCGGTGACTGTATCCATGGCGGCAGAAAGAATTGGAATATTAAGTTGAATTGTTGGCGTGAGTTGTACTTTTACATCGGTTTCATTTGGCAATACTTCTGTATAGCCAGGGACGATTAACACATCGTCGAAAGTAAGTGAGTCGTATCGGTTGAAAAGTTCTTCGTTCATATATTTTCTCCTTGTTAATAAGGTGACAGTCACCTTTCTTGATTATTTAATTTGTTCTTTCAAATATGCATGAATTGCTGTATCGTATTTTGCAGTTGAAGCAAACCCTTTGATAGCAAGTTTTTTGCGAGTCTCATCAGAAATACTACCTGATTGCAATTCTTGTAATACAGAGTTGTAATCGGTTGGGTCACAAATCAATGTAACACGCTCATGATTCTTTGCTGCCGCACGAATCAAAGTGACTCCACCGATGTCAATATTTTCAATTGCATCTGCATAGGTGACATTGGGTTTGGCAATGGTTTGTTCAAACGGATATAAATTGACAGCAACCAAATCAATGTAATCCCAGCCGAGGTCTAACAATTCTTTGTGATCTGATTCTGTCCGACGGGCGAGGAGTCCACCATGAATTGCAGGGTGCAATGTTTTGACTCTTCCGCCAAGAATTTCAGGTGACTTTGTGTATTCAGAAACTTCGGTGATGGCGAGACCATTATCACGAAGAAGTTTGGCTGTGCCGCCAGAGGCAAGCAAAGTCCAGCCGACGTCAGTGAGAGATTTGGCGAATTCGATAATTCCAGTTTTGTCGTGAACGGAAAGAATGGCGATAGGCATGAGCAGGTCCTTATTATTAAGTTATTTTTTTACCAGTATTCCAGCCAATAGATTACTTGAAAAGTGGTTTTATTTATTCCAACACCATACATGGTTCCATGATTCCAAATGAAATCTTCCGTACCAGCGGGCTCTGCGCTTACTAAGAAAATTGAAAAGTTTTGACCTGCTTCATGATTTTCATTATTGATTAGAAAGAGATTTGGTTCGGGAATATCATTTAAGGTCTTGTCTTCAATAAATTGATATTTTTCTAAGCCACTATATTTATCCCATATCTCAGTAACCTGCTCTTCAGGAAGAACCATTAACAGCTCAAGAAACATTGCACCTTGCATTATTCGAGGCTGATATGCAAACTTTACATTGCTAGCTTCAGAAGGGATGCTCTCAGGAAAATGTTCAACAACAGCTTTAGGCGTAATCGATTCCATAACTTCTGAATAACGATTTACATCTGTTATAAATGGAAATCTACTATTATTTTCTGGTGTCTTTGTTGGTGTGGTTTCTGGATTATTTGCGCCGCATCCTAACAATAACAAAGTAACTAAAATCGGAATAATTCTTGTTTTCATTTTTCGCCCGTTATTTTCTCTGGATTAGCAAATACCAATTCTAGAGTATTAACTAACAATTTATGTTCAACTTGATGAACACGAATTTCAAAATCTTCAAACGTTTCATCTTTAATAAAATCAATTTCCTGTTTCGCAAGTAAAGGTCCATCATCAACACCTTCATTGGGAACAAGATGAATCATCACACCTGTTTGAATGATCTCGCCGCGTTGATAGGCTTCGTATGCGCGTTCAATGGCATGGGTACCTGGAAATGTATTTGGCAAAGCGGGATGAATGTTAATCACACGATTTGGAAAATGATTCAAAAATGCAGAGGTGAGGATTCGCATCCAGCCAGCTAAAATGATGAAATCGGGCAAACAGGCAGAGGCGTAATCAGCGAGGCGTGAGTCATATTCTTGTCGAGTTTCGTTTTCAGGTTTCGCAAAATGAATCGCATCTACTCCAGCATTTTTTGCGCGGAAGAGTCCATAGGCATTTGCTTTATTTGAAATCACACTGACAACAACTGCATCAAGCTCACCAGATTTACATGCATCCAAAATGGCTTGCAAGTTAGAACCGTTGCCAGAAATTAAAACAACAAGACGAGTTTTCATTTAATGATGGAAGAGACGCACGCCACTGAAGACCATCGTCATGCCATATTCATCACACGCGGCGATGACATCTTCATCACGATTTGAACCACCAGGTTGCAAAACATAACGCACGCCACTTTTTGCGGCGCGATCAATTGAATCACGGAATGGAAAAAACGCATCGGAACCTAAGACAACATCAGACATTCCATCCAACCATGCGCGTCTTTCTTGCGCTGAAAGTTGGTGCGGCGATTCTGAAAATATATTTTTCCAGTTGGCTTTTTCCGCGTCGGTGACATCGGGTTGTAGAAATTGGTCAATTGCATTATCTCGATCAGGGCGTTTGATTCCAGTTTTGAATGGCAAATTTAAAACATGTGGATGTTGACGTAAACGCCACATATCCGCTTTTGCGCCTGCAAGCCGCGCACAATGCACGCGTGATTGTTGACCTGCGCCCACGCCAATCACTTGTCCATCCACTGCATAACAAACAGAATTGGATTGAGTATATTTGAGAGTGACCCAAGCGATGGTCATATCACGAATTGCGTTTTCAGATAGTTCTTTCTTTTTGGTGACAATGTTTGCAAAATCTGCTTGTGAAACGATTCGGTCATTGCGATGTTGTTCAAAAGTTATGCCATACACATCACGTGTTTCAATTGGCTCTGGTTCATAAGCCGGGTCAATTTGAACCACAGCATATTTTCCTTTTTTCTTTTCTTTCAAAATATTTAATGCTTCGGGTTCATACGCTGGAGCAATCACGCCATCAGAAACTTCACGGCTGATAAGTTTTGCGGTGGATACATCCACAGTATCAGATAGAGCGATCCAATCTCCAAAAGAAGACATACGGTCAACGCCTCGAGCGCGTGCATACGCTGTAGCTAGCGGAGAAAGTTCAAGGTCATCTACAAAATATATTTTCTTCAACACATCCGAAAGCGGAGTCCCAACTGCCGCACCTGATGGGCTGACATGTTTAAAGGAAGAAGCGGCTGGTAATCCAGTAGTTAATTTCAACTCTTTTACCAATTGCCAAGAATTAAGTGCATCTAATAAGTTGATATACCCAGGCGATGATGAATGTACTGTAATCGGCAAGTCTCCATTTTTAATAAAAACCCGTGCAGGAGTTTGTTGAGGATTACAACCATAACGAAGCGAAAGAGAAGATGACATGAATAATTCCTTATTAAATAAGTTGAACTTTTTGTTCGCCTTCGATTAATTCACCGACGATAAAAACTTCTTCTGAAATTTCTTTTTGTATTTTAGAGGCTTGCTCTTTATCTACAATTGCAATCATACCGATACCCATATTGAAGACGCGATACATTTCTTCTGCATCAATTTCTCCTGTTTGTTGAATCAAATTCCACAGAACGGATGCTTCCCATGAGCCGACTTGAATCTTCGCATCTAAGTTTTCTGGCAACACACGTGGAATATTTTCAATGAATCCGCCACCTGTAATGTGGGCGAGTGCTTTAATTTTAGAAAGTATTGGGTAGAGAATAGAATAATAAGAACGATGCGGAGCAAGCAGTGCATCTGCAAGAGATGAATTAAGTTCAGGGGGAATTGTTTCGAGTGAAATGTTTGCAAAGATTTTTCGTATCAAAGAATATCCATTTGTATGTGGTCCATTGGACTTTAATCCAATTAAAATATCACCCGCTTTGATATTTTTTCTTGGGAGAATATCATCTCGTTCTAGAACACCGACGATTGTCCCAGCGACATCAAATTCATTGGGTTGATACACGCCTGGCATTTCTGCAGTTTCTCCACCGAGCAAAGCAACACCCGATTCTTTACAGGCTTCCGCAATGCCAGTCACTACTTCCGCAGTTTGTTCGGGATTTAATTTCGATGTCGCAAAATAATCCATGAAAAATAATGGTTTTGCGCCTTGAACCAAAATATCATTGATACAGTGATTGACAATATCATTACCGATGCCACGATATCTACCAACGGATGCGGCTAGTTTAACTTTTGTGCCAACACCATCTGTGGATGCAACTAACACTGGATGTTTCATCTCTTTTAAAAATGAAGCATCGAACAATCCACCGAATGAACCTATGCCAGCCAAGACAGAAGCGTTATAAGTTGATTTGACTGCATCTTTCATTAAATCAATGGCTTTGTTACCTGCATCAATATCTACACCAGATGATGCGTAATCAGATTTTTTCATTTTGCACCCTGCAAGGCTTTTTGCGCAATATCTTTTCGATATTGCATACCATCAAATGAAACTTTATCCATATTGGAATAAACTTTTTCTACGGCATCCGCAATATCATTTCCCTTAGCAGTTAATCCAAACACACGCCCGCCTGATGTAATAATTTTATTTCCATCAAACTTTGTGCCTGCATGAAAACAAATCAAATCGTTGGGCAGTTCTTTAAATGTGACAAGCTTTCCATCCTGTGATTTTTCAGGATAACCTTTACTAGCTAAAACTACACAAACTGCAGAGCCATTTTTCCACTTAATATTTATATCTTTCAACTTGCCATCAATACATGCTTCCATAATTTCTATCAAATCTGTTTCAAGTAACGGAAGCACCACTTGAGTCTCAGGGTCACCGAAGCGGCAGTTAAACTCCAACACACGGATGCCATCTTTTGTAAGTATCAGCCCTGCATACAAAATGCCAACAAACTTTCTACTTTCGTTTCGCATTCCATCAATCGTTGGCTTCAAAACTTTTTCAATCGCTTCGTTCAATAATTCATTCGTCAAAATCGGAGCAGGTGCATACGTTCCCATCCCACCTGTGTTTGGTCCGTTGCCGCCATCCAATAATTGTTTGTGGTCTTGCGCAGGAATCATTGGAACAACATGTTCTCCATCCGAAAAAGCCATCAAAGAAACTTCCTGTCCGATCAACTTTTCCTCAATTACTACTTCTGCACCCGCAGATGCAAATTCATTTTTCACCATCATGGCTTCCAACGCAGAAATGGATTCTTCCAACGCCTCTGGCAGAATCACACCTTTGCCCGCCGCCAAGCCAGATGCCTTAATCACAACGGGATAATCAATTTTATGAATGTGATCTATCGCTTCTTCAAAATCAGAAAACGTGACAAATCTCGCCGTTGGGATGTGATTGCGCGCCATGAAATTTTTAGAGAAAACTTTTGACGCTTCAATCTCCGCTGCGGCTTGACTCGGTCCAAAACAACGGATTCCCTCTGCGAATAAAGAATCCATAATGCCATCCGCCAGTGGAACTTCTGGACCGACAATCACCAAATCAATGTGATTCTCTTTGCAAAAACGAATCACTTCTACATGATTGTCTACAGTAATTCCACTGATATTCTCTGCTAACTCTGCAATCCCTGGATTGCCAGGCAATGCATATAACTTCGTCAGCTTGGGGGATTGCTTAAGCTTCCATGCAAGCGCATGTTCGCGTCCGCCTGAACCGATGACCAAAACATTCATTACTTTGTCATCCTTTCAAATCCAGTCTTCACCGAAGTCATATCCACTGGAATTGGATACTCTCCCGTAAAACATGCCTGACAAAACCCATCATTGCGTTTGAGTGCACACATCATGCCTTCAACAGATAAATAATACAAACTATCTGCACCGACATATTCTCGAATTTCATCCACTGTTCTTTTATGCGCGATTAAATCTTCATGCCTACCCATGTCTACACCCATGAAACATGGATGTGCAATCGGCGGACAAGTAATTGCCATGTGAACTTCTTTTGCACCTGCATTTCGCAACAACTTGATTAATGGTCCAGTTGTATTTCCACGCACAATACTATCGTCAATCACAACAACTCGTTTATCACGCACATTTTCATTAATGACGTTGAACTTCAAAGCCACGCCACGTTTACGAAGTGAATCAGTTGGCTCGATAAATGTTCGTCCCACATAACGATTCTTGATAAAGCCATCATTGTAGGGAATCTCAGTCACATGCGAAAACCCGATTGCAGCAGGTACAGACGAATCAGGAACAGGAATGACAACATCTCCAAAGTCGCTCCCCATTTTTTCTGTAATCTCACGTGCCAGTTCTTCCCCTAATCTTTGACGCACATGATGCACATTAATTCCATCCCACACTTGGTCAGGACGTGCAAAATAGATATGCTCGAAGATACACATTGATGTAGGGTTTACAGTTGGAAGTGCTTGCATCACTTTCAATGCGCTATTTGATAATGAAACCACTTCACCAGGTTTTACATCGCGGATGGCTTCACACCCTAATGTTTGTAATGCACCAGTTTCAGATGCAACCGCATGTCCGCCATTTGGCAATAATCCGATACATAACGGACGGAATCCCCAAGGGTCACGAACTGCATATACACAATCCCGAGTCAAAATGACTAATGAGTATGCGCCAATCCATTTTGCCATCGCTGTTTTGATTCGTTCTTCCCAAGTCCCTCCGCCGTTACGCGCTAACATCATTGTCATTACTTCGGTATCCGATGATGATGAAAACCCCACACCCTGTTCCATCAACTCATTTCTTAATTCTGCTGAATTAATTAAGTTTCCATTATGCGCCAATGCCAATGGTCCATGCATGGTTTCGATCATAAATGGTTGAGCATTTCTTAATAACGATGAACCTGTTGTTGAATATCGTGTATGTCCAATTGCATAATGACCTTTTAAATCTGCCATGACATTTGGAGTAAATACATGTGAAACCAATCCAACCCCTTTGTGCATGGATATTGTTTGTCCATCCGCAACTGCCATGCCCGCCGCTTCTTGCCCACGATGTTGTAAGGCATACAATCCAAAGAACGTCATGCGCGCTACATCTTCATTTGGCGCGAAGATGCCAAGCACGCCGCATTCTTCTTTTGGTGACTCATCAAAATAGTTCATACACTTCTTTTACCAAATCAATTTTTCTTTGCAAAGTTTCGATGTCTTTTTCAACAAACGTAATGTGTCCAAGCTTTCGTTTCGGTCTTGGACTCTTATCGTACAAATGCAAATGAGCACCTTCAATTTTTAGGATGAATTCCACATCTGGAACATTTCCAATCAAATTGATCATTCCACACACCCCAAGCGGGCTCGTGCTCCCAAGCGGCGCATCTGTCACCGCCCGAACATGATTCTCAAACTGAGACGTGATACTACCCTCAATCGTCCAATGCCCGCTGTTGTGGACTCGTGGTGCCATTTCATTCGCCAGCAACCAACCATCTTTTTCAAAGAACTCAATCGTCAATACACCGACATAATTTAAAGCAGACAAAACCTTCATTGCAAATTCTTCTGCTTGTTTTTGTAATTTAGAAGGAATATTTCCATCTACAATTGACAATCGCAAAATGCCTTCACGATGCTGATTCTCAATCAGCGGATAAAACTTTGTCTCACCAGATTTGTTTCGTACAGCGATAATAGATAATTCACGGTCAAATGAAATGAATTCTTCTAAAATACAATCTTTTGACTTTTCAGCGATTAATTCCGCTTGTGAATGCACAATGCTTTGACCTTTTCCGTCATATCCCATACGACGAGTTTTCAATATCGCGGGAAAGCCAAAGTCATTTGCTTTTGATAAATCAATTGTAAATTTCGGTGTTGGAATCCCTAATTCACAAAAAAAAGATTTTTCAATAAATCTATCTTGTGCTTTTTCCAATGCAATGGGTGGCGGATAAACAGTCACAAATTTTTCCAGATAACGAGCTATTTCCACTGGAACATTTTCAAATTCATAAGTGACTATATTTAAGCCTTTTGCAAATTTTTCAAGAGCGGATTTGTCAGCGTAATCAAATGTTAAATGGTCAGCGAGCAGGCTGGCGGGTGAGTCTGAAGCGGGGTCTAAAAAGCGGAAGCGATGTCCGAGTGGATATCCTGCTAACGCGAGCATTCGTCCAAGTTGACCTGTTCCCAAAACGCCAATGTGACTCATCCCTTATCTTCTCGCGGATCGGGATTATCCAAAACGTTTTGAGTTTGCGTGGCGCGATAATCAAGAAGTGCTTTGAGATATTCGTTATGTTTATTTGCAATGATGGATGCCGCAAGCAACGCGGCATTGATTGCACCTGCTTTGCCAATTGCCAACGTGCCAACGGGAATGCCCGCAGGCATTTGCACAATCGAGAGAAGCGAATCCATTCCATTGAGTGCCTTCGATTGAACAGGCACACCGAGCACGGGCAAATGCGTTTTGGCGGCGGTCATGCCAGGCAAATGCGCCGCGCCACCTGCACCTGCAATGATGACTTCAATACCGCGTTGATGTGCGGACTCAGCAAATTGAAAAAGCAAATCAGGCGTGCGATGTGCGGAAATAATTTTTACTTCATACTGAATTTTTAATTCATCAAGAGTCTTTGTAGCATGTTCCATCGTCTCCCAATCGGACTTGGAACCCATGATGATGGCAATTAATGGATGAGACATTTATATACCAGCCTCTTTTATATTTTTTAGCAGACGTTCTTCAATTGGATATGAACCAGGCTTGAAAGTTTTTCTTGTGAGCATTTCATAAATGGCGATATATCTTCGCGAAGCGGATGTCCA
>DDVH01000055.1:30755-46210 GCA_002345215.1 Anaerolineales bacterium UBA2317 | reverse complement strand
GCGGATAAATTCCTTATCAAAATTTTCAGGTTCCTTGCCTTCATTAAAAAGTTTTTGGTAGCCATTCGATTTCCAAAAACGTGATGAATCTGGCGTATGGACTTCGTCTATTAACATCACTTGACCATCATCTGTTAAACCAAATTCATATTTTGTATCTACCAAAATTAATTCTGCTTTAGCGGCAAGTTCCTGTCCGCGGTTGAAAATTGCCAATGCGGCGGTTTGTACTTGATTCCAAGTTGCTTCATCGAGAATTTTTTTCTCAACAACTTCTGCACAAGTTAATCGTTCGTCATGTCCTGTTTCGCCGCCTTTGGTGGTTGGCGTAATAATCGGTTCAGGTAATTTTTGATTCTTTTTCAAGCCTTCGGGAAAATCATATCCGTAAATATTTCTTTCACCTAAAGAATAACGATGCCACAATGCAGTAGATGTGACTCCTGTAATATATCCACGCACGATGACTTCAACTTGAATCGGGTTCACTTTTTGAACAATGGCGGCATTCGGGTCTGGAATAGAAATTAAATGATTTGGAATAATATCTTTCGTTTGCTCAAACCACCAAGCGGATAATTGATTTAATACTTGTCCTTTATATGGAACTCGCGCAAGAATTCTGTCAAATGCAGATAAACGATCTGTGGTCACAATCAATCGTTGTCCGTTTTGCAAATCATACCAATCGCGCACCTTGCCAGATTGTTTCCCTGCAAGTGGCAAGTTTGTTTCATTCAATGCTTGCGGAATTAATTTCAACAATTCATTTTGCGAAATCATTACATTTCCTTTGCATAGTTCACGCCGTTTGCAAACAACTTCAAGCCACTGCCGTTTGTCTCTCCACGTGTGTGACGCGGATGTTGCCATGTGTAAATATGATTTTCAGGATGTGGCATCAACCCAAGCACATTGCCTTTTGCGTTCGTAATTCCAGCAATATCCATCGTTGAACCATTTGGATTAATCGGATACACACCATTTGCGGATGAACCATTTGCATTCACATAAGTCAACGCAATATATTCAGATGAAATATTTTGGCTCGCTTTGAAATTTCCTTCGCCATGTGCAATTGGGCAGGTGATGATTTCATCCAAATCTTTTGTCCAGATACAATTTTGTGATGCGGATTTAAGATTCACCCAACGACATTCAAAATGACCTTCTGCATTAAATGTCAATGTCGCTTCATTCTTAACGGATACTTGATTCTGTTTCCCAGGCAGAAGCCCAGCTTTGACTAAGACTTGAAATCCGTTGCAGATTCCGACGACAGGTTTGCCAGCATCCACAAATGCAGAGACTTCATCTGAAAAGTAAGATGCCAAATCTAGTGCAAGCAATTTGCCTGCGCCTAATGCATCCGCGTAGGAGAAGCCGCCAGGAACAACGAGCAGTTGAAAGTCCGCAAGAAGCGATTTGTGATTCCGTAATTCATTTAATGGAACACCAGTCGCATCTGCACCTGTGAGAGTTAATGCATCTATCACATCAAAATCGCGGTTGGAGCCGTGCGCTTGGAGGACGAGAGCTTTTGGTTTCATAAGTTAGTGTAAAGTGTTGAAGGCTTGCACGAGCTCTTCAACAGGGATTTCCGTTTCATTGAGTTTAAGAATTGGCTTGGTTGTTACCTCACCAATTTTTTGGAATGGCAAATTTGCAAATTGTTTTTCAAAAATAGTTTTATTTGATGGAGTTACTTCAACCAATAAACATCCATTCACTTCATTGAATAAATTTGATTCCTCAAAATTTATTTCGGCACCGAGACGACCGCCTATACACATTTCTGCAATTGAAACGGCAAGTCCGCCTTCACTTAAATCATGTGCAGAGCGGATTAAATTGTTTTTGATGGTTTGATGCAATGCTTTGTAAACTTGCAATGCAGAGTTTGGAACATCAGGAACATTTTTTTGCTCAGTTGAAAAATCACCAATCAAATAAATAAGATTGCCTGCTTCTTTTAAATCTATCGTGATAGCTTGATTAACATCATGCACAATACCAATGGCAGAAATTAACAAAGTAGGTGGAATGGCATGACGTAAACCATCTGCACCGAGATATTCATTGTTAAGCGAATCTTTTCCACTGATGAACGGCGTGTTGTAAAACAGTGCGGCATCATGGCAACCACGACAAGCTTCAACCAATGAACCTAATGTTTCGGGGCGAAGTGGATCACCCCAACAGAAGTTATCAAGCACCGCAATTTTGGATGGGTCAGCACCAACAGCAACGGCATTGCGAATCGCTTCGTCCATCACAGACCAAGCCATTTTGTAAGCATCCCGCTTTCCAAATTCGGGATTGATTCCGTTGGAGAGTGCAATTCCTTTCACGCCCCTTGTTCCAATCGGTTTGATGACAGAAGCATCCGATGGTGCATCGTCTTTTACACCCGTGAGCGGTTTGATTGCGGTTCCACCTTGTACTTCATGGTCATAGATTCGAATCACAGGTGCTTTGCTGGCAATATTGGGAGAAGAAAGAAGAGAGAGTAGATGGTCTTTGATATTTACGATTTGCGAATTACGATTTACGATTTTTGACGACTGATTACTGATTACTGCTTTTAATACTCTCTGCGGAATTCCTTCATGTAAAAACTCGTTATTCATATTCACAACGATATTTTCACCATAGCGGACTATAAGTTTTCCATCACCAGTGAATGCGCCGATGTCTGTTAATTCTGTATTGAAAGTATCGCATAATGTTTGTAATTCAGAAATTTTTTGTGGCGCAACTGCGACGACCATGCGCTCTTGTGCTTCGGAAAGCCAAATTTCCCATGGAGCCAAGCCTGCGTATTTCAATTTCACGCGAGTCAAATCTACCTCACAGCCAATGGAGGAAGCCATTTCCCCAACTGCGGAAGATAATCCGCCTGCTCCACAATCGGTGATGTCGTTGTAGAGATCCAAATCACGCGCACGGACGATGACATCAATCAAACCTTTTTCGGTAATCGGGTCACCAATTTGAACAGAAGCACCAGAGACTTCACCAGTTTGTGCGTCCATTGTCATCGAAGAAAAAGTTGCACCGCGTAAACCGTCACGACCTGTTCTTCCACCGAGCACAACGACTCTGTCACCAACTTGTGGATTCTTTTTATGTAGTCCTTTAGGTGCAATGCCTACACATCCGCAAAAGACTAATGGATTAGCTGTATAACCTTCATCATAAAGAATTGCTCCATTAACGGTTGGAATGCCAATTTTATTTCCATAATCTTGCACACCTGCGACCACGCCTGATTGAATCCGCCTTGGATGTAAAACACCTTCAGGCAAAGATTTCGGATCCAAATCTTGTGGACCAAAACATAAAATATCTGTATTTGCAATGGGTTTTGCTGAAACGCCTAATACATCACGAATGACTCCACCAACACCTGTGTTTGCTCCACCAAATGGTTCAACAGCGGATGGGTGATTGTGTGTTTCCGCTTTGAATGAAATTTCAAACTCATCATCAAAGTCAATGATGCCTGCATTATCTACAAATGCAGAGATAACCCATGGTGCATTGATTTTATCTGTTGCAGCTTTGAGATACGTTTTGATTAGCGAGTCAATGACTTGCCCATCATCTTTAGTAATTTTCGCTTTAAACGTTTTATGAACACAATGTTCGCTCCACGTTTGGGCGATGGTTTCAAATTCAACGTCGGTGGGTTCACGTTTTTCTGCGATGAAATAATTTTGAATCGCTTTCATCTCTGCCAAATCTAATGCGGCGCGACGTTCTTTTGAAAGTGCAAGTAATTCATCGTCAGATAATTTTGTGATGGAAATAATTTCCACTTCGCCACTGGATTCAACTTCTTGTGGAAATGATGGTGTGATTTCACCAATTGTCCAATGCTGGATGACATTATTTGCAAGCAATGATTTTGCTAATTGCTGTGTTTGCTCAACATTCAAACCTTCCACTTGAAATCTTGAACCTGTAGCGGCACGATGAACCCCATCAATTTTTAATTCGTGTGAGGCACGAACGATTTGTTCTGCGACGGGGTCAGTAACGCCGGGGCGAAGAGAAATTTCGAGGATAATTGAATCAGGTTTACCCGAAGAAAGAGGCGCGGGTAGTTCAATCCAAGAAGCGGTTTGAGTCACAGGGTCTGTTAAAAGTTTGAGGGTCAACTGTTGCAAATCTTCCTGCGACAGTTGACCCTCTATAAAGTAGAGGTCTGCTATTGTTATTTTTTTTAACTGCAAAAAGCCAATGGCATGCGCGTTTTTTAAATAGGAAGCATTACGCGGGTCGGTGATTTTTGTGTGGACAAGAAATTTATAAATTGGCATAGTGAATTCGCCGAGATTGTACCGCTGATAAATTGTCTAGTCAACATGTGTTTTGAAATGTTAAGCTTTTTGTCTTACATTTTGCAAAACATATTCAATCATCTTTTGTGGAATGTTTACGCCAGTGGTTGTGATGCTGTTGCGAAATTCCATTGTGTGATTAATTTCGTTAATCGTCAATCCATTTTCTGTTTCAAACAAATCAAGCGCGAGTAAACCTCCACCAACGGCTCCTGCGGCGCGTTTGCATAATTCTGCAATTTCATCTGTCACTGGGCAATTTGTTGCGATGCCTCCACGTGCCGTATTCGTAATCCAATTTTCGGATGAACGATAAATTGCACAAATACATTCATCGCCGATAACGAATGCGCGAATATCTCTATCAGGTTTGTTGATATATTCTTGAATATAAAAAACTTGATGATTGACTCCCAATGTGGCTTTGTGTTCAATCAATGATTCAGCCATTGAACGATTTTCAACTTTTGCAAGCAATCTTCCCCATGACCCAACGACTGGTTTTAATACACATGGATAACCCATCGCTTCAATCGCCTGTAAAGCTGATTCAGCGTCAAAAGCCATGATCACACGTGGAGTTGGGATTCCGCTTTTTGACAGAATCTGACTCGTGACATATTTATCGCCACATCGTTCAGCAACTAAAGATGAATTCACAACAGGAATTCCATGCGCTTCAAAGATACGTGAGATGTAAAGTCCACGAGAATAGGAAATGGAACGTTCAAATAAAACATCAATTTCTTGGGGGAATTGATTGATGTCAAAGAAGGTGTCTCCATCGTTAATGCGAACGATTTCTACATCATTAAGTTTTTCTAATTCATCTAATAAATATTTTTCTTCAGCTCGTAAGCGGGTATATAAAAATCCAACTCGGGTCATGTTTTCTCCTTGTTTTGATTCATGAAAATAAAAACGCTCTCCGTTATCGGAGAGCGTTTGGGTAGACAGATAAAAATAAAACTAGATGATGTTACTTCTGTTTTCTGTTTAACCGAAACAAAACCAAACCCGACAACATTGGTTGCAGATTTGGCTTGCGCTTTGATTTGATTTCATAACAGAAAATAGAAAACATAAATATTAAGCCGAATTCTACTCGTGATATGAAATATGTCAATGATTTTGTATTACCCAAATGGATAACATTTATTTTTGAATAAGTACCCATATAGGGTATTGAAAATAATTTTTCGCTCACTATCATTAAAAGAATTTATCAATTCCTAAACTGAGATGAGGCACACCATGAAACATATACTTGCAAATACAGAGGATGACCAGCAGAAAAAAAATAACTCATTCAATTGGTTAACTGCTGAACATACCAAAACATGGTTAGATGAAAGAGATGCCTGTGCTTTAGTAGCATCTGTACGCAAGAATGGTGAAGCGTCACATGGAAATCTCAAACGCGCACTTGCGGCATTAAGCATCATGGGGCATCGTAGTGGAGAAGTGAATGGCGAAGGTGATGGTTGTGGAGTGATGACGGACATTCCGCGTTTGATATGGTCGCAAGCATTAGAGCAGGAAGGCAAGCCCGGTTGGTTAGCAGAAGACCGTCGTTTTTTTGTGGGGCATTTGATGATTCCGAATACTGAAGCAGATATTCAGAATTTAAAATTACAGATTATCAATATGTTGAAAGAAAAAGGCATAGACCTTTTACTAGAACGCCCGATTCTCACTCGTCCGCAAGTGTTGGGGAAAATGGCAGGGCAACAAGCACCTTATCTTTGGCAAATTGCTGGAATGGTCAGTAGTGGTCCCATTGAACATGTTGAACGTATACTTTTTCAATTGGGTCTTTATATTGAAAAAAATACAAATATTTCTATTGCCTCGCTTTCAAGTAATGTAGTTGTTTATAAAGTTCGTGGTTCGATTGAAACCTTGTATCAATATTATCCAGAACTTCGCAATCCAGATTTCACAACTGCCATTACGATTGGTCACGCCCGTTATTCAACCAACACCGCCACAAGTTTTGAACGTGTTCAACCATTTAGTTTATTAGGTCATAATGGTGAACTCAATACCATTGCACATTTGCGAGAACAATCTGAAATGCTGGGCGTTGACCTTCCGCGTGGTGGCAGTGACTCACAAGACCTCGATCGTTTGTTAGGAACGTTGATTCATCAATATCACTTTTCGTTAACTGAATCAATGGAACTCGCATTTCCTCCGCTCATTAGTGAAGTAGAAAAACTTTCTCCCGAATTACAAACCATTTATAAATATTATCGTCAGGCATTTGGTCCGTTTGCACAAGGTCCTGCTGGAATCATTTCGCGTTATGGTGATGAATGTGTTTTCAGTGTAGATGCGTTGGGTCTGCGCCCGTTATGGTTTGGCGATACCGAAAAAGAATATTTCTTTTCTTCAGAAAAAGGTGTCTATCATTTAGATACCATGAATGTAGACCCGATTCCACTTTCGCCCGGTGAAAAAATGCGTTTGCGAATTCATCGCGGACGCAATGTAGAAGTCTTTGATTATCCCGCCATTCAACAACGCATGTTAAATCTTTCGATAAGAAGATTCGGTTCACTCGAAACGATGAGTCGTCGCTTAGATTATCAAGATGAAAATCAAAACCGCTTCATTCTTAACGTGAAACCTGCTTCTCCAAACCTCGACAATCGTTTATCCGCTTTCGGCTGGGGACGTGAAGACCGTGAATGGGTGAGTGAACTTGCTAAAAATGGAATTGACCCCATCAGTTCACTCGGTTTTGATGGTCCACTTGCACCATTATCATCAGAACGCCAAAACATTGCTGATTATTTCAAAGAAGCAGTTGCAGTGGTGACCAACCCCGCCATTGACCGTGAGCGTGAAGTGGAACATTTTTCTACGCAGATAGTTTTAGGTTCACGTCCGCCTCTCATGCCAAACGAACTTGGTAATGACATTACTTTTACTTTAGATGCTCCGCTTTTGTTAGAACATCCCAGTGATGCCATAGAAAAAATTGCAACCGATTCAGGTTGTGGAACATTGAATCAATTGTTTGCAAAATTTTCCAAGTCACAAATTGCTCAAATACAAACAATTACACAACCCAATGAAAATACGGAACAAGCCTTAGAAAGAATTGCTCAAGAATCTATTGAATCAGTCAAACAAGGTGCTCGCATTGTTTTGCTGGATGATTCATCTGCCTTTCAAAATGAACATGGTTGGTTAGACCCAATGCTTGTATTAAGTGTCGTTGACCTTGCTTTACGTCGCACATTTATTGAAGTTAATACATCTGAATCACCAACGCCACTTTCATTAAACATAGATGGAAAAATTGACTTAGGCATGATGGCTTCACATAAATCTGTCAATTTACGCCGTCAGGCTTCGATTGTGTTACGCAGTGGCGCCATCCGCAATTTACATGATTTGATTATGTCAATCGGTATGGGAGCAGATGCAGTTTCACCGTATTTGATTTTTGAATCTGCTACAAAAGATAAAGTTGAATTAACAAATGATGAAGTAAATCAGCGTTTGAAGCATGTTTTGAAAGCCTTACGTTCTGGTGTTGAAAAATGTACTAGCACCATGGGCATCCATGAATCAAGAGGCTATGGACGATTATTTGCTAGCATCGGATTAAGTTCACAAGTTGCTTTTGCATTGGGTACAGTCAATTATGGTGGTTCAACACAAGGCGGTTTGCAATGGCAAGATATAGATGCAGATGTTGAAGCACGTGCTAAGTCGTATCACAGTGTGGGGCGTGGTGAACTTTCACGCGTGAATCATTTTTATCCGAAAATTTGGAAGGCGGCTGGAAAGTTGGGGAAAGCAGAATCAGGTTGGCGCGAGTATGAAGCGCATACGCAATCCACTGCAAAATCAAATCCAGTGACGATACGTCACATTCTTGATTTTCGTTATCAAAATGAATCGAATATTGATTCACAAAAAGTGGATACAAGTATTACGTCACATCAATTGCCGTTTTTAATTGCTTCTATGTCTTTTGGTTCACAAGGTGAAGTGGCTTATCGCGCCTATGCAGAAGCGGCGTTTCGTTTGAATATGCTTTCGGTAAATGGTGAAGGTGGTGAGATACCTGATTTGTTAGGAAGGTATCCATTCAATCGTGGGATTCAAATTGCATCGGGTCGTTTTGGAATTACTGCTGAAACCATTAATGCAACCAATCTGATTGAAATTAAAGTGGGTCAAGGTGCCAAGCCCGGCGAAGGTGGACATTTACCTGCGCGTAAAGTGACACAAAAAGTTGCCAATGCACGTCATGCACAAAAAGGTGTTGATTTAATTTCGCCATCGAATAATCATGACATTTATTCGATTGAAGATTTGGCGCAATTTATTGAAGAATTAAAAACAATAAATCCAAAAGCGCGTGTAGCTGTCAAAGTTCCTGTTGTGCCGGGCATTGGCATCATTGCGGTTGGTATTGCAAAAGCTGAAGCCGATATTATTTATCTAACAGGCTTTGATGGTGGAACGGGTGCGGCGCGTTCACATTCGTTAAGATATGTTGGCTTGCCTGCTGAAATTGGAATTGTAGAAGCGCATCGTGCTTTAAGTGAAGCTGGTTTGCGCGCGAAAGTGGAGATTTGGGCTGACGGTGGAGTCCGCTCCGCGGATGACACAGTTAAGTTGATGTGTTTGGGTGCAAATCGCATTGGTTTTGCTACATTACCAATGGTTGCTATTGGTTGTACCATTTGTAGAGATTGTCAGAGTGGGGCGTGTCATGTTGGTATCACCACCCAACTTGAAACAAAAGATGAAGCGACTCATTTAGGAATCAAACATTTTGCACCGCGAGATTTTGAAAGTGCCACACAGTCATTGGTTAATGTGTTTACAGGTTTAGGTGAAGGCGTAAAAGAAATTGTCGCCAAACTTGGTTTTGATAATGTGCAAGATATTGTCGGGCGTTCTGATTTGCTCGTACAAGCATCTCATTGTGACAAAATTGATTTGAATGAAATGCTCATCCCAGCCGATGAATATTTGTTAGCAAAACAACCTGTCAAAATTCAAATGCCTGTGAATGAAACCGTTAGTATTGATCGTGGTCCATTGCATCGTCCACGTAATCATCTAACGACTGTGATTTCAAACCTTGTGATGGAAAGTTTTACAACCTATCAACAAGATGTGGTTTTGTTTGAAGATGATAAGGTAACACCGGTTGACCGGGCTTTGGGTACACATCTTACTGGTGCATTGACGCGCTTCAAAAAGAATTGGGATTGGTCGCCGGGGCATGGTGGCATGGGTGGTGAACGCGAAACATGGCGTTTGCCAATTAAAAAAGAAGAAATGGATACAGATTCTGTGCCACATACCCGTTTGCATTTCACGAGTAGTTCTGTGCCGGGCAATGGATTAGGTGCTTATAACACTGACCCTGTGCATATTCTTGTAGAAGGTGGCGCACAAGATGGTGTTGCTAAGGGAATCTCCGGTGGGCGTGTGGTGATTATGAAAGGTTATAACCATGATGGCAAGTTGATTGATGGTTCTGTTGGAAAGAGTCTTGCATATGGTGGCATTGGTGGAACTGTGATTGTGCAAGGCAATGCAGACTCACGCGCTTGCATTCGTTTATCTGGCGCGGATGTGATTATCGGTGGTGAAATCACCAAGCCATTAAATGATAGTCTTGGTTTTATTGGTGCGCGTGCAAACGTCAAAGGCTTTTTGTGTGAATATATGACGTCTGGTCGTGTATTGGTGCTCGGTGACCCAGGTCCATGGATGTGTGCAGGTATGACGGGTGGTGTGTTGTATTTGCGTTTACAACCGCATTTGAATTTTGACCAATCAGCTATTCAACGTCGTTTAGCAAAAGGTGCTAAAGTTATTGTGCAGGAAGTAAACGAAAATGATTTGAAAAATTTGAAAGATTTACTCACTGTCTACGCCGAAGAACTCAAGCATAATCATCAGAATGAAGAGGCGCATAAAGTGAATAATCTATTAGTAGATTGGAAAAATACTTTCGTGAAGGTGATTCCTTTAGGTCAACAAGAAGACCAAAGATTCTCAACAGAATAATCCATTTGGGGAATGGCTAATCATTGTTTTGTTGAATAGAATTCAGGAATGGTTGGCTTACGTTTCTAGCCTATACCTCTCCTTGTTTAGCCCTTACGGGCAAAATGACATGAATAAATTTTTATTCATGTCATTTTTTTTAATACTCCATTTGGGTCATAAATATTTTAGCATTATTACCTCACTATAAAATTGTGTTCATAAAATACTCCATAGGGGTAATAGGCACAGCCGCTTGAATCCATAGAATAAGAGTAACAAAACTTAAGAAGGAGAAGAAAATGAAAACGATAGCTCTCAAATCAATGAAGTGGTTGCGCTGGGTAGTTATTCCGGCGGTTGTATCTATTGCACTGTTGGTATTTGTCACCCCAGCCTATGCACAGGATACAGGTCCAATTGACGAATTGACGCGCGGTCTTAATACTTTCTGGATGTTGCTGACAGCCTTCCTCGTATTTTGGATGCAGGCTGGTTTTGCACTCGTCGAAGCAGGTCTAACCCGTGCTAAGAACACAACCAACATCTTATTCAAAAACTTGATAGACTTTGTTTTTGCAACGCTCGCATTCTGGGCATTTGGTTATGCATTTATGTATGGCTCTTCAGCCGGTGGTTGGATTGGCACATCCGGTTATTTTGTAGATGCCTCGCTTGATGATGTAGTTGGTGTTCCAGTGTTAGCTTTTTGGTTCTTCCAATTGGTTTTTGCAGGAACTGCCGCCACAATTGTTTCAGGTGCCATGGCAGAACGAACAAAATTTTCAGCGTACTTAATCTATAGTTTTTTCATTACAGCAATTATCTATCCAATCGCTGGGCATTGGGTATGGGGTGGTGGCTGGTTATGGACTTTACCTTTCGGTGATGGTTTTAGAGATTTTGCAGGTTCAACAGTTGTGCATAGCGTTGGTGGCTGGCTCGCATTGATTGGTGCCATTGTGCTTGGACCGCGACTTGGACGCTTCACTAAAGACGGGAAAGCGGTTGCCATTCCCGGGCATTCGATTACGCTTGTGACATTAGGCGTCTTCATCCTTTGGCTCGGTTGGTTCGGCTTCAACCCAGGCAGTCAACTTGCTATACATGGGGGTAACGCAGATGCTGTAGCATTGGTAGCTGTCAATACCGCGCTTGCCGCTGCCGCGGGTGCTATAGGCGCAATGAGTATCTCTTGGTTGTTTGTTGCCAAAAAACCTGACCTTGCTACAACATTAAATGGTGCTTTGGCTGGCTTGGTTGCGATTACGGCTCCATGTGCTTATGTAACTCCAGGATTTTCACTACTTATTGGTGTTATTGGCGGTGTCATCGTAGTATATGGTGCAGTTTGGCTTGAAAAACTCAAGATTGATGACCCAGTCGGTGCCGTTCCTGTTCACTTGTTCAATGGTGTTTGGGGTACATTGGCAATTGGTATCTTTGGCACTGAAGGCATTGGTAGCCTCGTCACCGGCGACACAGGTCAACTTGTTGCACAATTTATTGGTGTTGCGGCATACGGTGTTTGGTGTGTGGTTACTGGTTCTATATTATTCCTCGGCATCAAGGCAGTGAATGGTCTGCGTGTATCTCGTGAAGAAGAAATCAAAGGCTTGGATATTGAAGAGCATGGCATTCAAGCGTATCCAAACGATGTAGTTGGCGCATTAGGTGCTACTGACTAAATCCTATAAGACTTGAAACAAAATGGACAAGATATTTCCTTGTCCATTTTGTTTTAAGTACCCGTTTGGGTAATAGACTTGCCCTACCCACAAACCCTATAATGCCGAAGTTGAAATAATTAATTAAATTCATTCGTAAGGAGTTTATCCATGGCAAAGACAGTTAAAGATGTTTTGGAATTAGCAAAAAATGTGCAAGTGGTAGATTTACGCTTCATTGACTTGCCCGGAACTTGGCAACATTTCACCATTCCTGTTCAAAAGCTGACAGAAGATTTTTTCAAAGAAGGTATTCCTTTTGACGGTTCTTCTATTCGTGGTTTTCAAGAAATTCACGAATCAGATATGCTCCTAAAGGCTGACCCAGAAACTGCATTTATTGACCCAACTTCTACTACGCCAACTTTGGTCATTTCTTGTAACGTGTTCGACCCCTTCACAGATGAACCGTATTCACGTGACCCACGTTATGTAGCACAAAAAGCCGAAGAGTATTTAAAAAGCACAGGGGTTGCTGATACTGCTTACTTCGCGCCAGAGGCGGAGTTCTTCGTCTTCGATGGCATTCGTTATATATCCACTCCAAATGAAGCAAGTTTTTCAATCGAATCAAATGAAGCTTGGTGGAGCAGTAACGAAGCAGGTTCTAAAGGCGGACAAATTCAACCGAAACGTGGTTATTTCCCAACCTCACCAACTGATACTTTACAAGAACTTCGCAACAAATTTATGTTAGCCATGATCGAAGCTGGCGTGCCAATGGATTTGCATCATCACGAAGTTGCTACAGCTGGTCAAAGCGAAATGAGCATGACCTTCACCACACTTACTCGCATGGCTGATGATTTATTGTTATACAAATATATTATCAAGAATGTGGCTCGCCAAAATGGTAAGACCGTAACTTTTATGCCGAAACCAATTTTTGGTGATAATGGTTCAGGTATGCACGTTCACTCATCATTGTGGAAAGGCAAGACCAACGTTTTCTTTGATGAAAAAGGCTATGCAGGTCTTTCACAAACTGCAAAATATTACATCGGTGGTTTGCTCAAACATGCGCCTGCTTTATTAGCACTTACATCACCAACTACAAATTCATATCGCCGTTTGGTGCCGGGCTATGAAGCACCTGTAAACATTGCTTACTCACAACGCAATCGCTCTGCTATTTGTCGTATTCCTGCAAACAAAAGCTCCAAAGCAAAACGTGTTGAATTCCGCGCACCAGATGCAACCAACAATCCATACCTCGCTTTCTCTGCAGTTCTCATGGCTGGTCTCGATGGTATTTTGAACAAGATTGATCCAGGTGACCCACAAGACCGCGATTTGTACGAATTGCCAGCAGAAGAAAAGAAACTTATTAAGCAAGTTCCTAGCTCATTGGGTGAAGTGCTTGATGCTCTCGAAGCCGACCACGATTTCTTGTTACAAGGTGGAGTATTTACTCCTGATTTACTTGAAGAATACATCAAGTACAAACGCGTGCATGAAGTGGATGCTGTTCGCTTACGCCCAACTCCGCACGAATACGTTCTCTACTTTGACGCATAACCCGCGCCACTGACAATCGCCTCCTAACTAGCCGACAGTTGGTTGCTGACCTCTGAGTTTGCATCTGGCTGTCGGCTTTTTATTCAACCTCAAAAAAATTATGACTGCTTTATTTATCTCTTCATTTATTCTAGCCATTGCATTTTGTGCTCCGCCCGGAGTTGTCACTGCTGAAACAGTTCGGCGTGGTGCGGCAAATGGATTTACGCCCGCATTATTTGTGCAATTCGGTTCTCTTGTAGGTGATACCACTTGGGCAATCATTGCACTGACTGGGTTGGCTTTTATTGTGCAAAATAATATTGCCAAAATTATGTTAAGTTTGATTGGTATTTTATTGATGTTAAAACTTGCATGGGACGCCATCAAAGATGCTCGCCAAAATAAAGAATTAGTAACTGCTTCTACAGATTCAAGTCGCGGAGATTTTGCCAGTGGTGCCTTTCTTTCATTAGGCAATCCAATGAACATCGTCTTTTGGACTGGTCTCGGAACGACTGCATTTGCATCGATTGCAGGTAGTCCACAACCGATTCATTTTGCTGTTTTCTTTGCAGGCTTTTTATTTGGAGCTATTGCCTGGTGTTTTGTAATGGCAGGCTTAGTGGCTTGGGGAAGAAAATTCTTAACCCCAACTTTTTTTCAAGGTCTCAATTTGATTTGTGGTCTGGCACTTGCATATTTCGCATTTCGCCTGAGCATGAATTTGATACAAAATTTCATATAACGGAACTTGCATGGATAGCCAACCGATGGGAAAATCATCTTTAATTCAAGCACATCCAATATTTGAGATGACTACTCAACCTTTTTCTACTTCTGATAATGACCCGCGTTTACTCGAAGCCTTACGCATTCTGAATCAAATCAGTTTGGCGATTAACCGCATTGGCTCGGATGATGCCACTCCGAATGATTTAAGTCTGCAATTAATTGTAGAGAGTGCTATTCGCGTTGTGCCGGGTTCATCGGCAGTGATTTATACCTACGACCAAAGCATGGGGCGATTTGAAAAAGAAATGCGTGTTTCAGCACAACCACAAGAACGTACACCTGTTTCTATTCCAACCCATGCAGATGATGAACCTCGTCCAAACGGAATTGGAATACGCGCCATTCAAAATCGGCATAGTCGCTTTTCTTATGAAGAAGCAGATTTAGATGTTCACCCTTATCACGTCGCGTTGGGAGTCAAGGCAGTTGCTTGTTTCCCATTAATCGTCGCTGAGCAAGTGGTAGGTGTGTTGTATATCTACTTATATGAAGAGAGGCAGTTCACTCCTTTAGAGCAACTGATGTTGGATAACTTCGTCAACCAAGCCGCTATGGCAATTTACCATACCAGACGGCTTGCAGGAATCCAGCGTGATTTGCTACGAAAAGAAGAAGAATTAAATCAACTGCGCCGGGCAGGGTTATTAATTTCTTCTCGTTTACGGCTCGAAGAAACGCTTGATTCAATTTTGCAATTAGCACTTGAAATTACAAATGCTCAATATGGCATCTTCCGCCTACTAGATAAAAATGGAGAATATCTCGTCACTCGTGCAGTAGCAGGGTTAATGCTTGAGCGTCCACTGGTAGAAAAACTTCCTATGGATGGGAATAGTGTCATGTCTTATGTGGCACGCACACGAGAACCTTTGTTGATTTCAGATTTACGCCAAGAACCGTGGAAAGATATTTATTATCCGCTTGATTCAAAAATTGAGATGCGTTCTGAATTGGCTGTGCCATTAATCAATGCCAGTGGACGGTTAGAAGGCGTGTTGAATTTGGAAAGCCCAAATTTAGGTGCTTTCTCTGAAAGTGATAATCATTCACTGCAATCATT
>DDVH01000055.1:0-30481 GCA_002345215.1 Anaerolineales bacterium UBA2317 | reverse complement strand
TGAGGCGTTGGGAATGTTTGGGGTGTTTAACCCAACTACAAGCGAGGAAAGAAGCGTCAAATCTGAATGGGATAAAAAAGTGTTGGCGTGTCTAGCAAACTATGCAGTTTTGGCTATCCAAAATGAATCGAGTCAACAAACTNNCAAGAAGCGGCACAATTATTAATTTCTCAACCGACTCAAAAAGTATTAGACCGTTTGTGTATGATGGCAAATGATTTATTGAATACATCATCCAGTGCAATATGGTTGAAGAATGAATCAAATGAATTTCAATTGGTTGCCTCAAATGGTGCCAAACAAAAGATTGAATCATTTTCTGAAATGAAAAAACAAAACAATGCTTTGATACTTCCGTTAGGTGAGGAGGCTGAGGCGTTGGGAATGTTTGGGGTCTTTAACCCAACTACAAGTGAGGAAAGAAGCGTTAAATCTGATTGGGATAAAAAAGTATTGGCGTGTCTAGCAAATTATGCAGTCTTGGCTGTTCAAAATGAATCGAGTCAACAAACTTTAAGACGAACGCAAGAACAACATTGGACGGCGGAAACATTTGCGGCGGTGGGTGATATTTCTGCGAACTTGTTGCATAACATGAATAATAAAGTGGGTGCGATTCCAGTGCGGGTGCAAGCCATTCAAGATAAATATGCACAAACACTCGAAGCCGATGCATATTTATCAAACACATTGGCAGAGATTGAACATAGCGCTATGGAAGCCATGCAAATTGTGCAAGAGAATCTTTCGCATTTGCGTCCGATACGCATGGAAAAAGTAAACATTGCTGTTTGTATGAAAGATGCCATTCATGCCACACAAATTCCATCGGATGTTCAAATGGAAATTAATTCATTAAATGATTTGCCGATGGTGATTGCTGGTAAACAAAGTTTAACGTTTGTGTTTAGAAATTTAATTGAAAATGCAATTGCCGCCATGAAAGCAAAAGGTTCGATTGTGATTCAAGGCTTATCTTCAGCCGAATGGGTAGAAGTTTCATTAACCGATAGCGGACCTGGCATTGCGCCTGAATTACACAATCAAATTTTTGAATTAAATTTTTCACGCACAGGTTCACATCCGGGCAAATTAGGTTTTGGTTTATGGTGGGTAAAAACATTGATGACGCGTTTAGGCGGTTCAGTCCATGTTGAAAGTGATGGCGAACATGGCACAACTTTCCGATTGCGTTTGCCAATTGTGGAGCACGTATGAATCAAATAATGCGTGCATTGGTTGTTGAAGATGACCACTCGTGGCAACAAATCATCAGTGAAATTTTACGAGATTGTGGTTTAGAAGTTGACCTCGCTACGAATTTGGATGATGCCACGCTCGCTTTAAAATCTAACACGCATCGCGTCGCAGTCATTGACCTTTCATTATCTCCCAACGACCACAATAACATTGATGGTTTACGTGTGTTAGATACAGTTCGCAAACTTGACCCCAATTGCCGCGCCATTTTATTAACTGGTTTTGCTACTGTTGAATTGGCTGTGACTGCTTTAACTGATTACGGTGCGTTTACATTTTTACGAAAAGAAAGTTTTCATCGCAGTCAATTTAGAGATATTGTTTATCGGATTTTGGTCAGCCCGCCGCTTCAAGCCCCGCCTGTACCTGCTCCTGTTTCTTCGACATCTGCTTTGCCCCAAAAATTTCAACCACCCGTTACAAAACTCCAAAGTGAAAAAGCCCTTATAGTAGAAGATGATGCAGGTTGGAGAAGTATCATTGAAGAATTATTAAATGATATTGGCTTTCAAGTTTTAACTTGCGCCAGTTTTGGTGATGCTTTAGGTTCATTGCGCCGTGAAAAGTTTTCATTGGCAGTCATTGATTTATCTTTACAAGGCATCAACAACATTATGTGGGATAAAAATTCGCAAGATGCTGAATTGGAAGGCTATCAATTATTGACCACAACACAAAGTAAAAATATTCCCACCATTGTGGTCAGTGGTATTACTGAAACAGATGAAATTCAACGTGTGTATTCACAATATCAAGTTTCAGCGTATATTGAAAAACAAGCCTTTGACCGAGCAACATTCCGTCGCATTGTAGAAGAGACTCGTAAAACACATCAATCATTCAGCGAATTAAGTACACTGACAGACCGTGAACGCGAAGTATTGGAATTACTAGCACAAGGTTTAACCAACAAAGAAATTGCAGAAAGACTTGTGATTACCACCAATACAGTCAAACGACATCTCAAAGCCATCTTTGAAAAATTAGATGTACATACTCGTTCTGCCGCTACTGCCAAAATTGCAGGGAAGTAATCTAACTTAACATCAGCTTCGGACGATATTGCAATGCCTCTGCCAAATGCGGAGATTGAATCTCTTTGCTACCTGCTAAATCTGCAATGGTTCTTGCTAACTTCAAAATGCGATGATAAGCACGCGCCGATAGATTCATTTGACTCATTGCCGCCCTCATCAAACTCTGACCTTCAGCCTGTAGATTGCAATACTGCCGAATCTCTCCCACACGCATATCTGAATTGCAAACAATATCTGAATTTGCAAAGCGTTTGATTTGAATATCTCTAGCATTTTGCACACGCTGACGAATCGTTTCGGATGTTTCGCCTAATTTGTTTCCACTTAGCTTTTCATAATCCACTCGTGGAACTTCAATGTGAATATCAATGCGATCTAACATCGGACCTGAAATTCGTTTTTGATATTTGGTCACAACAGCAGGCGCACAAGTGCAAGGTTTTTGACTGTCACCATAATATCCACACGGGCATGGATTCATTGCGGCTATTAATTGAAAATTTGCAGAAAAAGTTAATGAACCTTTGGCTCGGCTAATCGTCACAACTTTATCTTCCATAGGTTGACGCATGACTTCAAGAACTCTACTTCCGAATTCAGGAAATTCATCTAAAAATAAAACGCCACGATGAGCAAGTGAAATTTCTCCGGGCTTGGGAATATTTCCTCCACCAACTAAACCTGCATGTGAAATTGTGTGATGTGGTGAACGAAATGGACGATGTTTGATTAACGGTGTTCCAGCAGGGAGTTGGTCTGCGACTGAAAAGATTCTGGTCACATCTAATGATTCTTCGATAGACATTTCAGGCAATATGCCCGGTAAAGCTCTGGCTAATAATGTTTTGCCTGCACCGGGACTTCCAACCATAAGTACATTATGTCCACCAGCGGCGGCGACTTCTAATGCACGTTTGACGTGGTCTTGTCCTTTAATTTCGGAAAAATCTGTGGGAACGAACAATGGTTCAAGTGAATCTGTTGAGGCTTGATAAATGTCGATTAATTGGCGACCAGCTAGATGGTCATAAAGATGCGCAAGTGTTTTGACGGGATAGACTTCAAGGTCAGGAATCAAAGCCGCTTCACCTGCATCAGATTCAGCCACGAAGATTTTTTTAAATCCATTTGCACGAGCGGCGGCAGCCATTGGTAAAACGCCGCGTGTGTGACGCACAACGCCATCCAATGAAAGTTCACCAACAAACATTGCACCTTCAATTGAATCTTGTGGAAGAAAACCTGCAAGGATAATTACGCCAAGCGCAATTGGAAGATCATAAGCAGGACCTTCTTTGCGAATGGCGGCGGGAGATAAGTTGACAACAATGCGATGACGGGGAAAATGCAAGCCTGCATTTTTTACAGCAGTTTGCACACGCTCACGACTTTCTTGTACGGCGGCATCAGGTAAACCAACAATGGTGACGCCGGGCAAACCGTTGGTGTAATCAACTTCTACTTCGACGATGACACCTTCAAGTCCCACTACGGCGCAGGAGTAAACTCGTGAGAGCATAATGAGATTTTATCAGAATTAAACTAAAAGACCTGACAGGTTTTTAAAACCTGTCAGGTCTTTATTACTTAAGTATATTTCTTAGTCCAACAAATCGGCTGGGATATTGCCACCGTTTGCGGCAATTTTTCGCAACACTTCTTTATGGAGCCAAACGTTCAAGCGAGCAGAATCGCCAGTGACGTCTGCTGGAGCATTCAATTCTTTGGCTAATTCTTCGCGAGCTTCGCGGCTGGAGTCGAGGTCGAGCAATTTGAGCAAATCTACAATGGAAACTTTCCAATTGAGGTCTTTGCCTTTTGCTAAACCTTCGAGTTTTGCGACCACATCTACTTCAGACATAGCGGCTGGTTTTACAACACCGGCTTGTTGTGGCACAGTGCGTGCTGGTGCATTAGCGCCAACACCAGGTTTTTTGGCGACATCATCTTTGGCTTTCAAACCGCCTTTGGCTTCGCCTCCTACCTCTTTTTCATCTTTCTTCTTAATGCCAATCTTTTCGAGAATTTTATCGAAGAAACCCATGGTACACATCCTTTCAATATTTGGGATTTAAGATATATAAGGCATCAAAATATATTGTCCTTATAAATTCATTATAACCACTTTTTAGCGTTTTAGATTAAAGAAAGAATTTAATATAAAACTTTTATATTTATAGTAATAGAAAGTCCAAAGTTTCAGAGGGACTTTCTATTACTATTATTTAAGATTTATTTTATGTTCCTGTACTTGTATCACCTTCTTCAGGTTTGAAATCTGTATTGGTGTCATTTCCATTGTTGCCACTAAATGAATCACTGCCTGTTCCGCCGGTCAAAGTGTCATTGCCGTTATGTCCTACGAGCGTGTCATTTCCATTGTCACCACTTAAGACATCGTTTCCATTTTGACCATACAGAGTATCGTTTCCATCATTGCCGGTCAATGAATCATTTCCATTACCACCATCTAAGGTATCGTTGCCGAAGCCGCCGATAAGCGTATCATTGCCATTACCACCTTCAATGATGTCATCACCTGAACCACCACAGATTACGTCATTGCCATTGCCACCATAAATGACGTCGTTTCCACCAAGCCCAACAATGACATCTGCACCATTGGTGCCGTAAATTATATCGTCACCAGTTGTTCCGACAATCGTAACAGGCAATCCATTGCAAGTAAGGTCTGGGTCTAACTCCAAACCGACAAGGATTGGGTCATGGTCAGAGACTCTAAACTCATCATTATTATATAAACTAATGATTTGACCCGGGCTTTTGAAATCAAAGTTGTAATCTAATACGTTTGGTTCATCGGCATTGATGTGATATTCAGCTACACCGGCAACTTGTGGCGCAAGTGAAGCAGTTGCTAAGGCATGGTCAAGGTAGCCCCATTGCCCATCAAATACATAAGAATAAGCATCTTCACCAAGCAGTGACTTAATCAAGTGTGTGAAGCCTGCATTTTCCATTAATATGATTGGGTCTTCCATAGCATACGAGTTATAGTCACCGACCAATAACACATCTGGGTCACCAGTTCCAGTTGGGTCGGAGGCAAGCCAATTGATTAATTCAGTGGCGGCATTCACACGCACTTGATTACAGTTGCCCTGACCATCACCCGCATCGGGTGCATCACAAGCAGAACCTTTGCTCTTGAAATGATTAACGCTCACAATAAAACGTGCACCAGTTGAATATTGTTCAAAAGCTTGTGCAAGTGCCGGGCGAGTTCGAGGCGCACTATCACCACCATTCACAAAAGCGACGGTATTCAAAGCGGCAGTTTGCCCAACAGGGGTAACCGATGTCGTCTTATAAATTAAACCGACTTTGATTGCATCTGTTCCCATTGCATTTAATTGACCGGTATTTGCATCAACGTCAATAAAGGCGTAAGTACCGGGCTCAGTCGCCGCATTCAATTCATCCACTAAAGATTGAAGCGAACTATCAAGACCGTATCCATCATTTTCGATTTCATTCACACCGATGACATCCGCATCCATCTCAAGGATAGCTGATACTGTTTTGTCAACTTGTCTTTCAAATTCTGAGGCAGTGTCCGCTCCGCGACAGTCAGCAGGAGCGCCACTAACACCAAATGTGCAGTTATCAACAGTATCGGGTATTCCGTCAAATGTATTAAAGAAGTTGAGTAGATTCATACCTGTTATGGTCAACGAACCTCCAACATTTGGAGCAGAAGTGGGACGTGGATTTGCTTCTACAAAATTAACATAACCATCCAAAGCATTGATTGGGCGAATGCGATAAGCATTGCCGCTGGCTGAATTGCCAGCCCATGTATATGTCATTACGCCGATTGTGTTAGTGGCTGTGTCACCACCGCGCAATGTATTGCTTGCTGAAAGTGGATTGCCATCGCGTCCAAACAGAATCGGGTCGGGGTTTTGGTTTTGAAGCGCATCGTCAATAATGATTCTGCTTCGGTTATTTAAATCCTGTAAATTATTTGCATCAGGACCCGGCTCATAAATATTTGTTGGTTGTTGTAAACGTCCATCAACAGAAACCACTACTTGACCAAATCTTCCGAGTTGGAAGTGTTCTGTTACATAAAGTGTCTGTGGTAAACGAACCAACATACCTTCATAGCGTTCTGCAAAATCTACAGTGGGGAAAGGCAGGGTAACATCTACCGGTGCTACAGAACCCGTTCCACAAGTGACAACAGATGAAGAAGTGATTTGTGTTTGACCTTGAAATTCATTTGCATTGCCAGTCACACGTACAACATCACCAATGGCAACATTGTCATTATTTCCGTTGAAGACAAAAATACCGTCTGAAGTTGTATCATCACCATCGCCTGTTAAATCTTGCATATAAAAACCGCGTAATGTAGGTGATGCACCTTCATAATCTCCAACCACTACACCTTGTGTAGTGACTGTTCCAAGAATAGCGGCAGTTGCTCCACTTCCTTGAATTGAGTAGATAGGAGTATAAGATGCCACACAAACATCAAATGCTGAAAAATCAACAGTGAAATCTAAAACCATATTATCTGGCGGGTCGTTTTCATCTACGTCTGTGATTTGACTTGCAATAATCGTTAATGTACAAGTTTCACCGCCAACTAAAGTGACATCTGGGTCAATAGTAAAGTTTTGCGGACCACCACTAACAACTGCAGTTAAATTACTGCCACTAACACTACAGGATAAATCAAACCATGTGCCATCAGTGTTAACAGCTTCACTGAAATTAACTTGCAAATTTGCACCAATTGGAAAATCAGTGGCATTATCAACTGGATATGTGCTATCTACTTCAGGTGCGGCATCTTCAGCATCACAATTTACACTATGAGAACCAAGCCCACCAAATGTATCTGTTGCAAAACCTTCCCATTCAAGTGAAGGGTCAAATGCATTAGAGCCATCTGCATCACCTGCACAAACTATATCGATTCGGCGTAATGTATTATCTGCTGTGCTGATTAATCCAGAACCCCATTCAGCGCCTGGGTCAAAACCGATTTGGCCAATCACATCAATGACGGTAGTTCCTTTACGAAGAACCACTGCATCATCACCATTAAACCAACCAGCGCCATTGGTTTGGTCTGCTTGAGCGAGAATAGATGCGTTTGCAGAAGATTGGGCAACTACATATACATCACCATCTGCTACTGTACCAGTCAGGTTAATGGTCAAGCCTGCACTACCTGACCCATTGAAGAACATTTGAATGTTATACCCATCTGTTCCTAAATTGATTGCCGCACCTGTTCCGTTATAAATTTCAAGTGCTTTGTTATTACTACTGCCTTCGATATATTCAGAAAAAAACAGCTCTGTTGGCGTTGAGGCACTCACAGGCTGAATAGGGGCGGCAACTAAAAGCATTGCCAAAATGATGAAACTAGTAAGTAGTTTTTGGGAAGGTCGAGCCATTGCATTCTCCTTATTTGGGTTAGATGTTGCGGCTAAACGACCTTTTCATTTTATGTGAGTCTTAACCAAAATTCAAGTCATTTTTGGAAATTTTAAGTTTCAATTTTGCTTTGTTATAATGCCTTATATGTCAAACATTCGAAGCGCTTTATCAAAAATTTGGACGCGCGATTCATCAATTCTATTAGGCGGATTTTTCGTCACAATCTTCTTAATCGTATACATCTGGTGGCCCCTCGCCGAAGAAGTTTTATCCTACATTGATTGGAACGGACCTTGGTGGTTATACATGGATTGGCTTTTGCTCGGCATTTTTCTTTTCATGTCCATCACCATTGTGGCACGAGCAAATCTCAAAACAGATGTATTAATTGTTTTCGTTGGCATTTGTGGCGGCTTAGCCATTGAATCATGGGGCACACAAACGAATCTTTGGCATTATTACACTGCCGAAAGACCACCACTTTGGATTATCCCCGCTTGGCCCATAGCCAGTTTATCAATTGATAGAATTACAAGATTTTTCAAATGGATATTAGATAAAAACCCGATTCACGATTCAATATTCACTTATTTATATTGGATTGTTTTCGCTTCATTCTTGACTTTGATGCTGGTTTTTGTCTCCCCAACCTTTGACAAATCCTACACATGGCTTGCGACCATTTTATGTATTTTGTTAATTCTCACACCCACAGATTATCGTTTTGCTTTATTGACATTCATCGCTGGTTCTGGACTTGGATATTATCTTGAATTATGGGGCACAACCCGTCAATGCTGGATTTACTATACTAATGAAACACCTCCGCTTTTTGCAGTGCTAGCACATGGCATGGCGGCTGTCGCATTTTGGCGAGCAGGGCTATTGACCAAGATGATAGGAGAGAAAGCTTTTAGAAGAAGAGAGCAGAGAATCGAGAGCAGTGATTCGTAATGAGTAAAAGTCCGCGAGATGAAAATCTTGCGGATTTTTGTTTGAGTTAAGCAAATGATTTCAGGAAACAGAAACAGGCATAAAGTCAGAAAAGAGGCGGGTACGAATCCTCTTGACACGGGGGAGAATCGTCCTATAATGTGACCTTCTGGTCATGTGACTACCTAGTCACATTTTACAGAGAAAAGGACAAAAAATGATTCATGTTGAAAACCTCACGTTTACGTATGCGGGTACAAATCAGCCTGCGATTAAGGATTTAAATTTTGCAGTTCAGCCTGGCGAAATTTTTGGATTCCTCGGACCAAGTGGTGCGGGAAAATCTACCACGCAGAAAATTTTGTTTCGTTTGTTGCAAGGCTTTCAAGGTTCTGTAAAAGTGTTTGAGCGTGACTTGCGCGAGTGGGGATACGATTATTACGAGCAAGTGGGTGTGAGTTTTGAAATGCCGAATCATTATTCGAAATTAACTGGCGTTGAAAATTTACGATACTTTGGTTCGTTATATCAAGGTGATGTGATGAAACCTGAAACATTGTTAGAAATGGTCGGTTTGAAAGATGATGGCGAGATGTTGGTTTCACAATATTCAAAAGGCATGAGGAATCGTTTAAGTGTGGCGCGTTCTTTGGTGAATAATCCACGTTTGTTGTTTATGGATGAACCCACTGCGGGTTTAGACCCTGTGAATGCACGCAAGATTAAAGATTTAATCAAAGCCCAAAAAGATGCGGGCAAAACTGTGTTTTTGACCACGCATGATATGACCATTGCCGATGAACTTTGTGACCGTGTTGCTTTTATCTTTGATGGACAAATTAGTTTGATTGATTCACCCAGTGAATTGAAATTACGTTATGGCAAACCAGAAGTGCGCGTTGAATTTGGTGTGAATGGAAAAAATGAATATCAAAACTTTGCATTAGAAGGTTTGGCAGATAATGCTGACTTTTTGAAAATTATACACACAGGTAACGTGCGCACGTTGCACACACAAGAAGCCACACTTGAAAATATTTTTATTCAAGTAACAGGAAGGAGATTGGAATGAATCGTTTGCTCTCAACCGCTCGTTGGGATGTGAGTTTGCAATATCGCAACGGATTTTATTTCGTCTCTGCTTTTGTAGCGGCATTCTTCATTATTTTGCTTCGCCAATTTCCAAGCGTAGATTGGTCATATTGGTGGCCCGCCATCATCACTGGTAACTTAACTATCAACGCTTTTTATTTTATGGCAGGCATTGTGTTGCTTGAAAAAAGTGAAGGCACATTAGAAGCACAAGTGATTACGCCATTACGTCCGTGGGAAATTTTGTTATCCAAAGTTCTCACGCTTGGTTTACTTTCGTTGTTTGAAACACTATTGATTATCGTGCTTGTGCAAGGTGTAAACTTTAATTGGTTTTTGTTAGTAACCAGCATCGTCTTTTACATTGCTATGCTGGCGTTATATGGATTTTTTGTCGTAGCACGTTATGACTCAATCAGCGAATTTATTTTGCCATCTGTGGTGTGGACGTTAGGTTTCTCTTTGCCATTGTTGTATTACTTTGATATTTGGCGTAATCCGATTATGTTCTTACATCCATTGCAAGCGATTTTGATTTTGATTCAATCATCGTTCGCTTCAGTGCCAACGTGGCAAATTGTGTACGGCATCTCATACTCAATTTTATGGACGGGCATTGCACTATATTTCAGTTTGCGAGCGTTTCATAAGTTTGTAGTTGTAAAAGAAGGAGTAAGAAAAAAATGAACATTACCAAAGTTCTGCGTTCATTAGGTCCGATAGATATTCGCAACATCAGTCGCGATGATTTAGTGGCATGGATGATTTATATTCCAATCTTTATGGCGATAATAATTCGTTTTGGTGTTCCATTTATCCAGGTTCGTTTGCTTGAAGAATATAACTTTGACCTAACACCTTATTACACTGTATTGCTTTCGTATTTTTTCATTGCCACATGCCCAATGGTGTTTGGAGCATTAATTGGTTTTCTTTTGTTAGATGAAAAAGATGACCGCACATTAACAGCACTACAAGTGACTCCGTTACCGCTCACGAGTTATCTTATCTATCGCGTTTCTATTCCAATCATCCTAACCGTTGTGATGTTGTTAATCATTTTTCCGTTGGCGAATTTAACACCATTCAATTTAAAAGTGATTTTGATTTCGGCGATTGCCGCCGCGCCAATGTCACCAATGTTGGCGCTCTTCCTTGCTTCGTTTGCTGAAAACAAAATCCAAGGCTTTGCTTTGATGAAATTAATGGGAGTCTTTTTACTTGCCCCCATCTTCGCCTATTTCATGACCTCAAACTGGGAATTGCTCTTCGGGCTTTTGCCTACCTACTGGCCCCTCAAAGTATATTGGATGCTTTCCGCTGGCGAGACAAATGTTTGGTTATATGTAGTGATTGCCGTCATTTATCAATTACTTGTGACAGTTCTGTTCGCAAAAAGGTTTTATAAAGTTTTACATCAATAACCACATGTCATTCTGCCTGCACTGTGCGCAGGCACACGTGAGCGAAGCGAAGAATCTCTTTCACTGTGTTAGAGACCCTTCGCTATCGCTCAGGGTGACAACAACTTAGGAGAAAAATTTATGGATACATTAACGATTATCGCGTACGCACTTATTCTTTACGGAGTTTTCACTTTGTATATCGCTTACGTCAAACCGAAAGCGATTTGGAACATTGGCAAAATTCAAGGCTTTGTGCAACTATTATCTGAAAAAGGGACAGTCATCTTTTTCAGCATTGTCGGAATCGCCACAATTGTTGGCGGAATTTATTTACTAATGAGGTAAGAATGACAAATCAAAATACTGCTTTCGCCCAGAGAAGTCTGGAAAAAATTCACTTTGACCATAACGACATGGATTATTACCTGTCTTGGATTTTAGGACGTGAAATTTATGATGGTGCTGACCGAGCCGAATGTATGGAAACTGCACAAAAAATACCGAATGCAAATGTAGAGGCTTGGTACACAGAATGGTCTGCGTTGGCTCAACGCATTGAGTCACAAGCAGAAGAAGCATTGAAACGCGGTGATAAAGAATCCGCCCGTAAAATGTTTTTACGTGCTTGTACTTATCATCGTGCGCCATTATTCATCATGAGTCAAAAACATGCTGACTTTTATAAACATTGGCAAAACATGCAATCTTGTTTTCGCAAAGCCGCTCAACTTTTTGATACACCAATTGAGACGATTGAAGTTCCATTTGGCGATAAAAAGTTGGCAGGATATTTTTGGGGCGTAGATAAAAGCCGCACTGCAAGACCAACTCTCATTGTAGTTGGAGGCGTGGAAACATGGGCTGAGGATTGTTACTTCATGGTGGCATCATCTGCAACAGCACGCGGATATAACGTCATCACAGCTGATTTGGCAGGGCAGGGGATGAATCCTGACCAAGGTTTGCATTTTGGCGCGCGCATGGAAGTGACCGCTAAAGCGTTGGTTGATTATGCACTTTCACGTCCAGAAGTTGATGCGAATAAACTTGCGTTATTTGGATTTAGTTGGGGTGGACACATTGCTTTCAAAGCCGCACGTTTTGATTCGCGTATGAAAGCGATGATTGCTAACCCGCCCATGCCAGATGTTTTTCGTGCGGCGTTGGCACAACAAAAAGGAGTTAATCGTAGTGACCCTATCAGCCGCACAGCATTTGACCAAATCGTTTGGCGTTTTGGTTTGAAGATTAGTTTTAATCCGAAAGACATTGCCGCACGTTTCGCAAAAATTTATGATTATTTGACCTACGGCAAAGTGGATGTGAAACAGATTCAAATGCCTGCTTTGTTAATTGCTGGCGAGGGCGAAGCGGAAATCACACTCAAGATTATTCATGAATGTTTTAAGCAGTTGCCAAACCCGAAAAAGAAAATGGTCATTTTCACCAAAGCGCAAGGTGGCGAAGCGCATTGCCAAGTTAATAATTTGACATTGCCGAATACCACCATGTTTGATTGGTTAGATGAAGTGTTGAAGTAAAAAAAACATCTCGCAGGTTTTATAAAACCTGCGAGATGATGAGGAATTAATATATGCCCAAACAAACTTTTTTCAACTTACCAGAAGAGAAAAGACAAACCATTATCAATGCTGCCATAGATGAATTTGCCGAATACGGTTTAGAAAACGCTTCTACAAATCGGATTGTAGCAAACAGCGGCATTGCTAAAGGAAGTTTTTATCAATACTTTGAAGATAAGCAAGATGTATTTATGTATCTACTGACCGTGCTTGAAAAAGAAAAAATGGAATTTTTCAAAGGCAAACATCCGCCAAGTATGAACATGGATACATTTCAATATTTCCGTTGGATGATTAAGACAGGCATGGAATTCAATTCTGCATATCCACGTATGACGCAAGCCGTTAGCCGCGTTTTACTTGGCGAAGGAATGTATTACGGAAAAACTTTTGAAGAGCAACGTCAAAAAGCAAATAAAGCCATGCACATGATGATTGAGCAAGCCATCAAAAGCGGAGAAGTAGACCCGAGTGTGGATATAGAACTCGCGGTGATGGTGATAGAAACTTGGAGTAACGCCATCAGCAATTACATTTTGCAAGAAGGCATGAAACAAAAAGATATTATGAAATGGGTACGCTCTAAGAAAACGCAAGAAATGATTGATAAGTTGTTGTACGTAATGGAATATGGCTTGCGAAAAACAGGATCTGATTTTAATAAAAATTTCAGTGAAAAATAGAAAAATCCGAAGTCAGAATGACTTCGGATTTTATGTTTACTGTATGCCAGTGAGTGTTTCAACTAAGAAAAGGTCAACCTTTTGACTCAAATCTCCGAAAGTCAAAATTAATTTCGAACTATTCACTCGAAATGGGGGAATGACAAGGGGTGTAATAAATTCAACCGAATTATTTACTTGCACAGTAGCGGCGGCAAATAAATTATCTTCATCTACAATTGCACCTACAGTCACTTGTTGACCATCATATTCTCCAACACCTTGATATAACCCTGCTGGTCCACCTGCTGGAATTGCCGAACCGCGAAAATTCAATCGTTGACCTTGAAGATTGGTGATGAATCCAGTTAAGAAATTGTTATTGATTGCGCCATTCACTTTTACACCATCTGGACTTGTACCTGCAAATGTACCGTCACCATCTAAATCACCTGAAAACCAACGGGAAGCCGATAAGTTGAAAGCATCATCCAAACTGCAAATATAAAGGACAAACTTTCCATTTTCAGCCACAATCCCTACTCGTGCGCTTTCAGGAGCATCATCAATGGTTGCAATATATGAAACTGCACCTTCTGTAGTTGTCCCTCCGCAGGCAGTTAATAGAATTGATAAAACAATCAAAACGAAAAATGAGATTGATTTTGGCATGGTTTCCTCTGGGTAGGTTGATAAAGAAACGGTTAATAAAGAACAATGCTCATTACGATATTTTTATTATAAACGAGAGCGAAACAATTTATCGAAGTAAAATAAATAAAAAATGTCATTGCGAGAAGGAGCAAGGCAACGACGAAGCAATCTCTAAACTAATCATTAGATTGTACATTGCCTTCACTTTATAATGACATAGGAGACTTACATGACCATCATCACAGTTATCGGCGCAGGAAGTGCTTCTTTCGGAGAAAACACACTTTCCGCTTTGCTTCGCTCAAAAAAATTAAAAGGCTCCACGTTACGACTTGTGGATAGAAATGCTCAAAGTTTAGATATCGTTCACAGGTTAGCAAACAGGTTGAACCGAGAATGGGAAGCGAAGTTTAATATCACAGCGCATACACATCATAAAGATGCCTTACAAGATTCAAATTTTGTTGTCTCTGCTATTGAAGTAGGTCCGCGTGAAGAATTATGGAAATCTGATTTTGAAATTCCAATTAAATATGGGGTTCGTCAGCCATATGCTGAAAATGGTGGAACTGGTGGTTTTGCACACGCCGCGCGCAATGTAAAACCTGTTTTAGAAATTGCACATGATATGGAACTTGCTTGCCCAGATGCATGGTTTATCAATTTTACAAACCCAATGGTGCGCATTTGTGATGTCGTCAATCGTTATAGCAAAATAAAAGTTGTTGGCTTGTGTCATCAAATTTATCAGGGATATATGATGGCAGGTGTTGCACTTGCAAAAGATTTAAATTTGCAAGTACCTGATGGACTTGAAAGCACACATGCAAATATTTTGCAACATCCATTACAACAAATGATGATTCATCAAACACTTCCATTGATTGATATTCAAGCGGCAGGTACGAATCATTTCACATGGATACTTTCTATTCATCATAAACAAACAGGTGAAGATTTATATCCATTATTACGAAAAAGATTTTTTGAATTGGATGAAAAGTTTGAACCATTAACTCGCCGCATCTTTCTTGACTTCAATCTGTTTCCTGTTCCTGGTGATACACACTTGTGTGAATATCTTCCGTGGATGAGTGACCCAATAACTAAACCCTATGAATCATTCAACATTCAACTATATGATTGGGAAGTGATGGCAAGCGTGCGCGATTTTAGTTTAGATAGATTAAATGATATGGCAAATGGAAGTGCCACCATTGATGGATTACTTGATACTGATTCAGAAGGTGCGCTAGAGCTTATTGAAAATATTGCTTATGCAGGGAATCATTATCATCTTGCGGCGAATCTTCCAAACCTTGGTCAAATTGAAAACTTGCCGAAGAATGCCATTGTTGAAACGCCAGTATATATAGGCGGGGCAGGGATTCAGCCCGTACATGTGGGCAAACTTCCAGAACCGATTGCAGAATTATGTCGCCGTGAAATCACAGTTGCGCAATTATGTGTAGATGCGGCTGTGGAAGGTGATTATCAAAAAGCCTTGCAATGTTTATTGCTTGACCCTGTGATTACAGATATGAACACTGCCAAAAAAGTTTTAGATGATTATTTACAAACATATAAAGAACATCTTCCACAGTTTTGGAAATGAATCATATCATTGCAAACAAGATGAACAATATAAAACAAAAAACTTGATATATTCATAAATTGAAAATATTTATATAAAACAACAAAGAATAGACTCGTAAAGTCTATTCTTTGTTTCTTAAAGACGTTAAAGACCTTAATAACCTTAAAGAAAATTTATATTTATGCATAAAAACATATAAAATAGTACTTTGGTACTTATAAAATTTTAAGATATTTGTATGCTCAAAAACCTTTACATAATTCAATAAATATGTATAAAATAAACATAGTTACATAATTATTGGATGAATTATGATAACTATATTGATGATAAACATAAAACAACAAATATTTGAATCATATTCTTCATCAATATTGATTGGAAACGAAAACAAAGGAAAATAAAAATGTATATTTGTGTATTGACAAGCACACCAGATGACGATGATATTCCGTATGACCCATCACCATACATGAAGGGTTACAAATGGAAACAATATCTTGTGGCGCCAACCAATGTGGAGAAACAAATCAAAGCGTTGGTGGACGAAGGCGTAGATGTTTTCGTCAACTTATGCGATGGCACACCAGATGATGCTTTATCTGGCATTGCTCTCGTTCACGCACTTGAAAAATATAACGCCGCATTCACCGGTGCCGATTCAAAATTCTTTGACCCCACACGTGATGAAATGAAAAATGCTGCACATCGAGTCAAAGTGCCAACCCCAAATTGGACATTTGTCAATCGCGTAGAAGATGCGGATAAAGTTATCAAGAAATTAAAATTCCCAATGTTGGTCAAACCGCCACATGGGTATGCTAGTGTTGGCATCCGCCGTAACTCACGCGTTGAAACACCAGAACAATTACGCGAACAATTAAAACTTGCCATCGAAGAATTTGGTCGCGTTTTAATTGAAGAGTTTATTGAAGGACGCGAATTCACTTGTTTGGTTGCCGAAAACCCAGACGATATTGATAACCCCGTTTCAGTTAAGCCAGTGGAATTCATTTTCCCTGACGGCGAATCATTCAAGCATTATGATATGAAATGGGTTGACTACGAAAAGATGTCTGTTGCTGCAGTCAAAGACGCAAAGATTGAAAAAGTTTTACGTGAACAAACCATTCGTGTTTTCAAAGAGCTTGGCGGTAATGGATATGCTCGTTGTGATTATCGCATGGATGCAAACGGTGATATTTACATGCTCGAAATCAACCCCAACTGCGGTATCTTCTATCCGCCACATGAACCGGGTTCAGCAGATTTTTCATTGATGAATGATAAACAACTTAATCATACAAAGTTTATGAAGTTAATCATTCGCTCTGCGCAACGTCGCCAAACACGCATTGCCGCCGAAAGAATTATTCGTCGTCAACGCCGCAAACAACGCGAACTCGAAAAACAACTGGCATTCAGTTAAAACAAAAATGGACATGGCAACATGTCCATTTTTTATTTTGATGTATGCTCACATTGCTGTCCTCGGCGAATGTTTACAATACTTGACTCGCTCCCTCACTTGCTTTACACACATACACATTCGCCTCAAGCCCTGACCTCAACCTGTATGCCGCAGTGACATTTTTTACAAACGCCTCAACATTGTTTTCATGAACCAAAGCCACAGCACAACCCCCAAACCCTGCTCCCGTCATTCGTGCGCCATAACAACCCTCTTGCTCTCTCGCACACTCAACGATGATATTTAATGCATCATTTGTTACTTCAAAATCATTTTTCAAACTTTCATGGCTTTGATTAAACAACTCTCCCAGCCGTTTTACATTTCCATCTTTCATTGCTTGAATCGCTTCTAAAACTCTTTTATTTTCAGAAATCACATGCCTTGCCCGCTTAAAAACTAACTCTCTTTCTTCTTTCATCTTTCCACTTTCTACTTTCCACGTTTCACTATCTAACTTCACATCTCTCAATGCCTTCACACCAAACCACTTCACCGCCTCTTCGCATTGACTTCGCCTTTCATTGTATGCAGACTCTACCAATCCACGCCTTGTAGATGTATCTAAAATGACAATCGAAATATGGTGGGGTAGGGGAATATGTTGAAATTCAAGAGAACGGCAATCTAAAAACAAAGCAAAACTTTCTTTACAAACTGCACTTGCCATTTGATCCATAATTCCACTATGTACACCAACCCAATCATTTTCTGCTTTTTGAGCAAGTTTCGCCATTTCAACGGGATTCCACTCAAAATTAGAACTCATTACAAATGCTTTTGTAGTTGCTAACTCCACTGCCGCTGATGAAGATAAACCTGCACCTTGTGGCACATCGCCTGTGATGATTCCATCAAAGCCTTTGATTTCATAACCTGCTTTGATTAATTCATTTGCTACACCTTGCGGATATGCGTCCCAGCTGTTGCTTGGCGTAAGAGAATGTAAGTTGAAAACAGAATCAGTTTTCAGGTCAAGAGAAAAGAGGCGGATGGTTTCATCATCACGCGGATTTAATGCGATGCAAACTTCACGGTCAATGGCCATTGGTAAAACGAATCCATCGTTGTAATCAGTATGTTCGCCGATTAAGTTAACGCGCCCTGGAGCGCGTACAATAAATTTCGGTTTGGTATTAAAATAGGATTCAAAAGATTGTATGATTGATTCATAATTCATACATTTATTTATATCATAGAGGCTTCGTGGACGATTTAGAATTGCTTGAAAAATATGAACCTGTTTTGCGGTTTGCAAAGAGTGAACGGTTTTTTCCGATGGCGGTGGATCCTTATTTAGAGTGGTGTTACTTTTTTGCAAGCGGACCACAAGGCGCGGCTGAATTATTTTCCCATTTGAATGAACCGCTAATTTATAAAATTGGACGCTTAAACAGTGAGCAATTTTTTTTACGTTTTGTCAACAAGCCATTGTATGATTTTGATATATGGATTTGGGGTGGTGGGATTTCTTTAGTGGGCATAGCGGCTAGTTGGTTTTTCGGCGGTATGGTTTGGTTAGAAATTGCAATCGCTATTTCATTACTTGTAGGGCTTATTATTTTTATGTTGGCTTCACCTATTCGCTTACGAATTATTCCACCATTTTTAGCAGTGATATTTTTTTCTGTTTTGGCGTTTGTTCCGATTCGATTCTTTTTAGGTGAAATTCCTTACGTTAGTTTGGCAGTGGAATATTTTGTGTTGTTGCCAATTTACTTGCTGATATTGTTTTATCTTCTAATGCGGATTTTGAAATTTTATATTGAAAAAGTTTTACCAGAAGGACCCGGCTTAGCAATGGATATGCTTTCGCAAGCCACTGAAAAAATTGCTCAAGAATCTTATAAGCAATATCAGCAGATTTTAGAAAAACATGAACAGCCCGTTTATTATGGGCGCGTTGTTCGTGAAAAAGATAAAGAAGAAAATGAGTGGACGATTTTGCAATATCATTTTTTCTATGCTTTCAATGATTGGCGTTTAGCCGCAAACGGTATGAATCACCACGAAGGGGATTGGGAAATGGTGGCAGTCTATTTGAAGAATGATAAACCGTACGCGCTTTTACTTTCACAACATGGCGCGGGAAATATTGAGCCGTGGGAATCAGTTATCAAGGCGATTGATAAACAAGGCAACGAGACCACACACCCTGTGGTGTATGCGGCGTTAGGTTCACATGCTAATTACAGTAAACCTGATGTGATACGTTCCCCTTCGATGTATAAACCAGGCAGAGTACAACGCTTCTTATTCTGGTTTGATGGCTTGGTTCATTACCTCTTCCTTTTATTTAACCCGAATCAAAAAGCGCGTCAGATTGCGCTCAAAGAATTACAAGCCAAACATGCGAATGTCTTAGCCGAAGATGCTTTTGTCGCTTTGAAAGATGAAGCAGACCATTACATCGTCAGCCTGCCACTGGAGATTGCTTCTGGTGATGGGTTTCGGGCGGGTTTTCAGGGTGACAATTTGAAGGAACGGGTGTTAAAGTCTAGTAGTTATTTGAAGCGAGTCATGTCTGACCGCGGGGTGACCAGACCGAAAGTCAAAGAATGGAAGCGCGTGCTCTTGAATCCTGAACCTGATTGGGTACAATATAAAGGATTATGGGGCGTGAAAAGTTTATTGGATGATGAGTCGGGTCCGCCAGGACCGAAATGGGATCGAACGAAAAAAAATCATAGCGTTAAGCAACGTGTGCGTTGGAGTAAACCGTTAAGTTGGCTAGCTGAATTGGAAAAACTAAAACATTAAAGCAGAACGAGGAGAACATTATGTCTTTTTCACAAGCACTGGAAGTAGTTATTGGTTTGATTTTTGTATTTTACGTGTTAGGTTCGATTGTGTCGTTGATTACACAATGGATTAACGAAGCATTTGAAACACGCGGTAAATCGTTAGAAAAACATCTCAAGAAAATTGTGGGTGATAATCACGTTGGTGATTTTGTGAAACTTCCACAAATCCAATCCTTGCGACCGATTCGTTATAAAAATTGGTACAGTTTTGTTTCTTCTAATACAGAGCAGAAGATGGTTGAGAAAATTCCTGTAGCAACCTTAGTAGATTCATATTTTGATTTTGTAGGGTTAACTGCTTCTAAAGAAATTACTGGCGAAGGTTTGAAAGAATTAATCAGTGCTTTTCCTGATTCAGAGGGCAAGCGCGCAATTGCGAAGTGGGTTGGGCAGGGTGTCACTGATTTAGAAGAATTACGAAAACGTACGACAGCATATTTTGGCGGTTTAATGGAGCAAGCCGCGGCGACATTCCGTTCTAATTCCCGCAGTTTCGTGATTGTTTTATCTATGTTGCTGACTTTGTTCTTAGGCACTGACAGCATTCAATTAGCACAAACTTTGTGGGCAAATGCTGGTATACGTTCGGCTGTGGTAGCGCAAGCACAAATTGAAGTGCAAATGCAAGCGGTAGAAGGCACCGTATCTGAAGATAGAATTGATGATTTGATTCAACAACTGATTGATTTAGATATTGTCAAAATTGGTTGGTGGCAAACTGAGATTCCGCCCGCAGGTTCAGACATCAATACTTGGGCTACATTTATTGTATTAAAAATCCTTGGCTTGGGTTTGACGGTGATGGCAGTATCTCAAGGTTCATCGTTCTGGTATGACTTGTTGAAGAAGTTAGTTTCAAAAGGTGGGAGCAGTAGTAGTGGTGATGGAGAAGCGAAAGGTTAATGCAAAACTCCGAGGTCTTGAAGCCTCGGAGTTTTTTGTTGCAGGTATAATGGAGTTATGAAACAACCAGAAACAAAATTAATTCTTGGTGATTGCAGAAAAGAATTAAAACAACTCAAAGATAATTCTATTGACCTTATCTTCACTTCACCACCTTATGCAGATAGCCGTGTAAATACTTATGGTGGAGTGTCGCCCGATAAATATGTCAAATGGTTTCTTCCAATTGCAGAAGAATTGTTACGAGTATTAAAACCGACTGGCACATTTGTATTAAATATTAAAGAAAAAGTTGTCAATGCAGAGAGACATACTTATGTAATTGAATTGATTTTGGAAATGCGAAAACAAGGCTGGTTATGGACAGAAGAATTTATTTGGCATAAAAAAAATTCTTATCCGGGCAAATGGCCTAATCGTTTTCGTGATTCATGGGAACGATTAATTCAATTTAATAAAACAAAAAAATTTCACATGTACCAAGACGAAGTGATGGTTCCAATGGGTGATTGGGCAGGACGAAGGTTAAAGAACCTAAGTGATACCGATAAAGTCCGTGACCCTTCAAAAGTTGGTAGTGGATTCGGAAAAAGAATTGCTAATTGGGTTGGTAGAGAAAAAGCCTATCCTACCAATGTTTTACACATGGCGACTGAAACAAAAAATAGAAATCATAGTGCTGTATTTCCTACAGATTTGCCAGAATGGTTTATAAAGTTGTTTACCAAAAAAGGGGATTGGGTATTAGATCCATTTATGGGTTCTGGCACAACAGTTTCAGTAGCAAATGAAATGCAAAGAAACGCAATTGGGATTGAAATTTTGCCTGAATATTTCAAATTGGCTAAAACAGAAATTGCTCCTAAGTTAGAATCGAAACCTGCTCAAATGGCTTTGCTCGACTCAAAGGGAAAATATGTCACCGCTAAATCTAAATAATGTTGTTGAATTTATACAAGCAAATATTGGCGAATTTCACTATAGACGTGGAGCCAGCCTGCAAAGTTTGAAGTTAACTGATGTTTTGAAAAAGAAGAACCCGTATCTTTTCAAAGCAAAGAATATTAATAATGCGAATGATTTAGTCAAATTATTTCTTAATGCTCATCTATCTTCACAAGAAGAAACGATATTTGGTGAATTTCTTGAAAAATTGGCTATTTTTGTTTGTGGTCAGGTGTATGGCGGAAGAAAATCATCTGCTGAAGGAATTGACTTAGAATTTCAAAAAGATAACGTTGTTTATATTGTTTCAGTGAAATCAGGTCCAAATTGGGGAAATAGCAATCAAGTTAAACGTATGGTAGAAAATTTTAAGCAAGCCAAAAGAATCCTGCGAACAGGCAATAGCAATATCAATGTGCAAGCGATTAATGGATGTTGTTATGGAAAAACCAATTTAGATAAAGGGGATTATTTGAAAATATGTGGTCAAGAATTTTGGACATTTATTTCTGGTGATGAAAAATTATTTGTAGATATTATTGAGCCATTTGGTTATCAGGCAAAAATTCGCAATGAAGAGCTTGCGGCTGAATATGACCGAGCCTTAAATCTCTTTACACAACAATTTATGAATGATTTTTGTGTAGACGGTGTGATTGATTGGGAGAAATTAGTACGTTTTAATTCTGGCAAGCCAATCTCTAAAAGTAAAAAATAATTTACTTACTTGACCATCTCGCATACACCGCCTGCGACAACAAGCGATTTGCACTTTTTTCGCGTGTCACCAATTCACCACTTTCAACATCCCCTTTATATTTTTTCATCATCTCATCCACGGCTTGGGCGACGTGAATCGCAGAAGCACGCACTGCATAGACTGTCACAATCACAAATAAAGGGTTATTGCTCAAACACTGTCGGCACATTTCTAACAAACTTGGCAATGATTTATACACTTCCCAAACTTCGCCTTTTGGTCCACGCCCAAACTTGGGCGGGTCTAAAATGATGCCATCATATTTGACTCCGCGTTTTATTTCGCGTTGCACATACTTCACCGCATCTTCCACAATCCAACGAATTGGCTTGTCACTCAAACCAGATAATTCCTGATTCTCACGTGCCCATGCCACTGATTTTTTGGATGCATCCACATGCGTCACAGATGCTCCAGCCGATGCGGCGGCTAAACTCGCCAAGCCAGTGTAGCCAAACAGATTAAGAATGTTGGGGCTAGTCGTCTGTTGACGAATTGAATCAGCCATAAAGTCCCAATGAGAGGCGACTTCGGGGAAAACCCCGAGGTGACGACCTGGCGTCGTCATTGCCCAGAATTTTAAATCCCGATAATTCATTGACCATTTCTCTTCGACCTTTTTCTTAAACTCCCAATGACCGCCGCTTTCTTCGCCTGTAGGCTGAAACACCGCGTGAGCATTTTGCCACTCTGACGCATTTAACGCCCGACTCCACATGGCTTGTGATTCGGGGCGTGAAAAAATGTACTTGCCAAAGCGTTCAAGTTTCAGTCCATCCCCTGAATCAAGCAATTCATAATCTTGCCAGTGGGTGGCTTCGAGCAGTTTAAAAGAAGGGGAGGGATTCATAGTGAATATATGACCAAAGTAACGCCTTTGTAAGGTGAGAAAACCCCTCTTACCACTTGCTTTTTCGGTCAAAAAGCGTATAATGTGGTAAGAAGTGGTAGAAAGTGGTAAACGCCACACAGGAACGCCGAATGGTTCGGCGTTCGTGCATTAAAAGGATAAGTAGCACAAATGTTCTTAGGTCACTTCCAGCACAACCTCGATGATAAGGGTCGCCTGATGATACCAGCGCGCTTCCGTGAGTTGCTGGAAGGCGGTGCTTTCATCACGCAGGGTTTTGATAAATGCCTCATGGTAATGACCGAGACATACTTCAAACAAGTGTATGAGCGCATTGAAGCCATGAACCTTGCCGACCCAACTGCTCGCTTACTCCGCCGTTTGATTCTTTCCAATGCCTATCCAATCGAAGCTGACAAAGTCGGGCGCATTTTAGTTCCACAGAACTTACGCGCCTTTTTGGGCATTGAAAACGGCGAACTCATTGTAGCAGGGCAGGGCGAATATTTTGAAGTTTGGACGCCTACTCTTTGGAATGAGCAAATGACCGAACTACAAAATACTGAAGCCAACAATGCCCGCTTCTCAACATTAGATTTATCGAAGAGCAATTGATAATTAATAATTGTCAATTGTCAATTGCTAGTGCATAAACCTGTACTTTACCAAGAAATTATACACGCTCTGCAACCCCGAAATGGTGGGCGTTATGTAGATGGTACTTTAGGCGCGGGCGGGCACGCTCGCGGAATTTTGGAGGCTTGCGCGCCGGATGGGTATTTGCTTGGTTTTGATGTTGACTCAAATGCTTTGGCGATTGCTCGTGAGACCTTGGCTCCTTACGAACATCGCATTCATCTCGTGCAAGCCTCCCACATCACATTGAGTGAGCAATTACAAAAATTGCAATGGAACTCAATTGATGGAATCGTTTTGGATTTAGGCGCATCGTCTATGCAGTTTGATAACCCCGAACGCGGATTTTCATTCATGCAAGATGGTCCACTCGATATGAGATTTGGAATCAATGCCGTGATGAGTGCTGATGAAATCATCAACACCTTTGATGAAAAGGAATTAGCCGACATGATTTTTAAATATGGCGAAGATAGAGATGCAAAAAAAATTGCCAAAGCCATCGTGATGAACAGACCGCTTCACACTACGGGACAGTTGGTTGCTGTAATTCAGAAAGCATCTCCACGCCGAGGCGACAAGACTCATCCAGCCACGCAAACGTTTCAGGCTTTGAGAATCGTCGTGAACGATGAATTAGCCGCAGTGGAGAAAACGCTTCCGCAAGCAGTAGCAAGCCTCAACGTCGGAGGAAGATGCGCAGTGATTTCGTTTCATTCACTCGAAGACCGCATCGTCAAAGATTATTTTCGAGAGCAGAGCAAGGAATTAATAAATCCGCCTTATGAAAAGATTTATGAGCAAGAACGCAAGGCAATTGTGAAATTGATAAATAAAAAACCGATTACGCCGACAGAAGAAGAGATGAAAGAAAATCCGCGAGCCAGAAGTGCAAAGTTGAGAGTAGTAGAAAAATTATGAACATACCAAATATCAATCTTATTCATGCTTATCGCATCGCTCCATGGAGAATTCAACGCCAATGGATTGGGAATGCTTTGTTGCTCGTTGTTATTTTAGCAATGGTAGCGGCGTTGTATTTGAATGTGACATCACGCACTGCCATTGCTGGGCGTGAAATTCAAGATTTGATGAATGCAATTGCTATCAGTCAACAAGCCAGCAGTGACTTACAAACTCAACTTGCTTCACTCACTTCTTCGGTTGCGTTTGAAACGCGCGCACGTGAATTAGGCTTTCGTCCAATTCAACCAGAAGATTTGGAATATTTGATTGTGCCAGGCTATGTGGCACCACAACCTCTTAATCTCTCGTCTAATACTGCGCCACAATTAAGTGCATTGACTATTCCGCCAGAATACAATCAATCATTATTAGATTGGTTAGATGAACGCATTTCTTCACGGAGAATTCAGTAATGAGAAGTCAGTATGCGCGTCGCGTACAAGTATTGGCTGGTGCGATGTTGCTCATCGCATTAGGAATCGTTGTGCAATTGACGCGCATTCAAAATAGCCCTGAAGCGGCTGTCTTTCGTCAACAAGCAGAAAATTATGCTTATGAGTGGAAGACGTTTTATCCAAATCGCGGTGAGATTTATGACCGCAATGGTCGTTTGTTAGCGGGTCAAAAAACGGTTTATGAAATTGGAGTAGATTTAAATACGGTAACAGACCCTCACGCCATTGCCTTTGCTGTCAGCCGTGAATTGGGTTTGAATTATGACAATTTGATGAACGTCATTCAAAATCCGCCGGAAGGAATTTCATATCTCGTTTTGGCAGATTTTGTTGATGCACAAAAAGCTTTGAATTTACAAGAATTAAAACGTGCTTTGCAAGAACAAGCCGGTACAAGTGGATTGGGCGGTTTAACAGGTTTGCAATTTAAAGCACATCCACAACGCAGTTACCCAGAAAATGCTTTGGCTTCTAACATTCTCGGCTTTGTCAATCGTGAAGGCAAAGGCTATTTTGGCATTGAAGAAAATTATGATAATTTGTTGGCAGGGAATCCAGTCACAGTTTTAATCCCCACAGACCCGAACAAGGCTTACGAAATTCCACGCGTGCCGGATGGTACGACCATGATTCTCACCATCAATCGTGATTTACAAGCCGCCGCGGAAGATATTTTAGATAATGCTTTGCTTGAGTATGGTGCGCAAGATGGCACGATTGTGATTATGAATCCGCAAAATGGCGAATTATTGGCTATGGCAGTTTCGCGCCGCATGGATTTGAATAACTTTTGGAATTATGGCACAGTCTATAACAACGCTACTGAATTTAATCCAGTGATTTCAAAAACATATGAACCGGGTTCTGTTCTGAAAATTTTAACCATGGCGGCGGCGTTAGATACAAATACCGTCACACCCAATACAACTTATTTAGATACAGGTTCTGTTTTGATTGGTGGTGTTACGATTCAAAATTGGGATAGAAACCCTTGGGGCATACAAAATATGATTGGTTGTTTACAACATTCATTGAATGTGTGTATGGTGAACTTATCCACTCAAATGGGTGCGACTAATTTTTATAACTACATGGATGCGTTTGGACTAGGTCATCTCACAGGCGTAGATTTGGCTGGGGAATCAGCGGGCAGGTTGAAAGTCCCGGGTGATGCGGATTGGTATCCTGTGGACTTGGGTACAAATTCATTTGGTCAAGGTGTAGCTGTCACTCCGATTCAAATGATGGCGGCAGTTTCAGCAGTTGCAAATGATGGACGCATGGTCACACCGCATGTTTTATATGCAATGGTGCGCGATGGTCGTCAATACGATGTACCTGCTCAATTTTCTGGTTCACCAATTTCTACTCAAACAGCCGATACATTAACTGAAATGTTAGCGGTTTCACTTGAATCAGAATCATCGTTAGCACTTGTTCCGGGGTATCGCGTGGCTGGTAAAACAGGTACGGCTCAAATTCCAGTCAACGGTTTTTATGATGGTACACAAACCAATGCTTCATTCATCGGTTGGGGACCTGTGGATGACCCACAATTTATGATTTATGTTTGGCTTGAAAGACCAACCACATCACCTTGGGGTTCTGAAACTGCGGCTCCCGTTTTTTCAGAAATGGCACAAAAGACGGTTATCTTATTAGACATTCCGCCAGATTTTATTCGTCAACAAATTGCCTCACAATAACATGTTATTAACTCTTGCCGATGTTCTTGAAGCCTTAACCACAATTCGCCCTGCGAATGCAAACGCTGTGATTACCGAAGCGGCAATTGATTCACGCCAAGTGATTCCGGGTTCGTTATTTGTAGCAATGCCCGGCGAAAAAGTAGATGGACATGACTTCATCCAAGATGCATTTAAGCGGGGGGCATCTTTTGCTTTAATTCAAAAAGACGTGAACGCCTCATTCTCAACCTTCGACCTGCGCGGCAATGTTCAATTTGATTCAAGCCTACGCTTTGATTCTCCATTATGCCTGCGCGTAGACAATACCTTATCCGCTTTACAACAAATCGCACGCTTTTGGCGCAGAAAATTAGATTTGAAAGTTATCGGCATCACCGGCAGTGTTGGCAAATCCACTACTAAAGAAATGGTCGCCGAAGTGCTTGGAATGAAATATCGCACACTCAAAAGCCCGGGCAATTTGAATAATGAAATCGGTTTGCCCTTAACCATTTTGAAACTTGGTGCTGGTTATGAACGCGCTGTACTAGAAATGGGATTTTATGTGCCGGGTGAGATTCAATTTTTATGCGATATTGCCCTTCCTCATATTGGTGTTGTATCGAATGTAGGTACAGTCCATGCTGAACGTGCAGGTTCACAAGAAGCTATCTTTAGAGGAAAAAGCGAATTACCACAATCACTTCCAGAAAATGGCGTAGCGATTTTAAATTTTGATGACCCATGGGTTCGCAAAATGGAAGAGAAAACCAAAGCAAAAATTTTCTTTTATGGTTTATCTCCCGAAGCCGATTTATGGGCTGACCAGATTGAAGGCTTAGGTCTAGACGGAATCCGTTTTCGTTTTCATTACAAAAAAGAAGTTTTGCATACCCGCGTGCCAATGATTGGTCGTCATTCTGTGCATACAGCTTTAAGAGCCGCATCAGTTGGATTAAATGATGGACTCACATGGCAAGAAATTTTAGAAGGCTTATCACATGGACATGCTCAATTAAGACTCGTAGCAGTCCGCAGTAACATCGGTGCATTGATTTTGGATGACACGTATAATGCTTCTCCTGAGTCTATGTTAGCCGCATTAAATTTGTTAGATGAATTAGATGGCAGAAAAATTGCTGTGCTAGGCGATATGCTTGAGTTGGGTCAATACGAAAAGCAAGGGCATGAATTGGTTGGAATGCGAACTGCTCAGGTTGCAAAAATCCTGCTGACGCTGGGCACGCGGGCAAAAATCATAGCTGAAGCGGCGCGTAAAGCAGGCATGAAATCTACAAACATTTTTGAATTTGAATCATCTGAATCCGTTATTGATTGGTTAAATAAAAATCTCACAGCGAACGATGCTGTATTAATCAAAGGTTCGCATGGCTTACGCATGGACCGCATCACCGCTACATTGGAGGTTCGCTCGTGAGAGATATTGCCCTTTCACTTAGTTTGGCAGGTTTGGCATTTGTGATGACTGCCATTTGGGGCGGACCGTTGTTACGCATTTTGCGTCATTACAAAATTGGCAAAATTATCCGCGTGGAAGAGCCAGATGCACATCGCGTCAAAATGGGCACACCGACCATGGGTGGCATCATGTTTATTTTGCCGGTGATTTTGTTTAGCGGTTTGCTCAACTCAGTTGGCATTATCGGTTTAACTGCTAGCGTGGTTGGTCCTTCTATTCTTTTACCAATGGCAGTCATGTTTGCATTTGCAATTCTCGGAGCAATTGATGATTGGGAAGGTATTCATGGCAGGCGCAAAGGTGATGGAATGCGCGCACGCACAAAATTTATGGTGCAAGTAGTTTTGGCATTAGCCACTGCCTATGTATTGAAATATGTCATTGATGCACCCGATTTATATTTGCCCGGCTTTTTCTTTGAAATTGAAATCGGTTGGTTATATGTACCAATTGCCGCTTTTATTATTGTTGCCGAATCAAATGCAGTTAATTTTACAGATGGATTAGATGGACTTGCCGGATTAATTTCTGCAACAGCAATTGCGGCATTTGGTGGCATTGCATTGATGCAAGAGCAAGTTTATCTCGCAAGATTTTGTTTTATTCTCGTTGGTGCATTATTTGGTTTTCTTTGGTTCAATGTTCATCCCGCGCAATTAATTATGGGTGATACTGGTTCTATGGCATTAGGTTCTGTGTTAGCAGTGATTGCGTTGATGACCGGTCAATGGCCCCTTTTATTAATCATCGGCATTATTCCATTAGCAGAAATGTTAAGTGTTGTGATTCAAATTACATATTTCCGCTGGACAGATGGCAAACGTTTTTTCAAAATGACACCAATCCATTTACATTTTGAATTACTCGGCTGGAGTGAAACACAAATCGTGCAACGCTTTTGGCTCATCGGTTTGATGGCGGCGTTGATTGGTATAGGACTTTCGCAAGTGTAAACATGGCAAATTACTGGATGAACAAACGCGTTTTGATTTTAGGAGCCGCACGACAAGGTCTCGCCCTTGCACGTTGGCTCTCAACACGCGCTTCATCCGTGACGTTGAATGATGCTCGCCCTGCGGAGGCATTATCTTCCGCCCAAGCAGACTTGAAAAATGTTAAGGTCAAATGGGTGACAGGTTCTCATCCCATTGAATTATTAGATGAAATTGACTTGCTGTGTATTTCTGGTGGCGTGCCATTAGATTTGCCCATTGTGCAAGAAGCACTTCAACGTGATATTCAAATCTCCAATGACTCGCAAATTTTCATGGAAGTGGTTCCATGCCAAACGATTGGTATTACAGGCTCGGCTGGAAAAACCACAACCACAACTTTAATTGGTGAAATGGCAAAGTCTGCTATTAAAGTGCAGCCTGTAAAAAAAACATCGTGGGCTACGGTGCGTCGTCCGCGGGCGTATGTAGGCGGAAACATCGGCGACCCATTGATTAATTATGTGGATGAAATGCAAGAAGATGATTTAGCCATTTTGGAATTATCTTCTTTTCAACTTGAACAAATGACGATTTCGCCAAACATCGCTGTAATTTTGAACATTACGCCGAATCATCTAGACCGTCACGGAACAATGGAAGCCTATACCAAAGCCAAAGCACGTATTTTAGATTTTCAATCCAAAGATGATATTGCCATTCTTGGTTTTGATAATGCAGGTGCGTGGAATTTAAGCGATAAAGTCAAAGGCAAATTGTTTACGTTTAGTTTATCTGAATTACAAAAAGATTTAAATGGCGCGTATTTGAAAGATAAATTTTTATATATTCGTGATGGTAAAAAAATTACAGAAATTATACCTAAAGAAAAAATACAATTGCGTGGTGACCATAATATCAGCAATGTGCTTGCCGCTTTTACTATCGG
>DDVH01000023.1:20389-49306 GCA_002345215.1 Anaerolineales bacterium UBA2317 | reverse complement strand
CCCCCGCTGACCCAATACAAAGCCTCTTGCAATAAACCAACCGCTAGGTGACAAATCGGCTCGTCGGCAGTTCGCTCCCAACATAATGGGCATCTTTCGATATGCCAATAAATTTTTTGGTCTGTTTCCTCAAGGCGCACTTTCTGGTCAGTATGTTTATTAAAAAGGTCTGCAAAAGATTTGGCACCAACTCGAAGCTTGGTCTGAAGCGGAAGTAAACGAAACGCCATTTCAGTAATCCCCATCAATGAGCCATACTCTTTAATGCCATACTTAAAGCAAGCGCGTCCTGCTCGTAATGCCAAACCACGTCCACCACGCGGACCAAATTGCTGTTCTAAGGCTTGATGAATTTGACTAACCGCCTCAAACCCAAACGTTTTATCTGCTGTGGCAGGCGGAAGATTTTGACTCAGGTGAGCAAGCCCGCTCAAATCAAGAATCGAAGCGATGCCACTTTTTCCGATTACTTCTTCTAACCCCAAAAGCATCACCTTACCCATCTTTTGAGGGTAAAAGAAAGAATCATTGCTCATTGGGTTTTGAAAAATCTTCGTCGAGGAATTTTTTTAGTGTTTGGCTAAATTCATTCGGCATTTCCAACATTGGAAAATGCCCCGCCGTTGGGAAGCGCTCAATCTTTACATTGGGTATGCCTTTTTGCATGGGTTGCCATTGCATTGGATGAACGATTAAATCTTTATCGCCATAAATCCCTAATGACGGAACTTTAATCATTGGTAACATGGGCGTTAAATCTGTGCGCCTTAATGAAGCAATAGAAAGCAAGAATGATTCGACAGTAGTGCGAGATAAATCTCTATCCATCATAGCTGGGAAGCGTGGGTCACTACAGATGATGCGCGCATAATATTTCATAAACAAACGAAATGGAGTCATCATGTTGAATAACATGAATGCAATCGGACGAAGCCCGGCTAATTTTAATAGCGGCGCAAGTGATGAACCCACCATCGGCGAACCGACTACTACGACTTTACTAACTCGTTCAGGATATTGAATCGCAACTGATAAACTGACTGTTCCACCCATGCTATGCCCCACCAATGGCGCATGGACAATGCCCAATTGCTCCATAAATTGATTAACTAAACTTACAAAATCTGAAACGGCGTAGGTCTCACGTTTTTTACCGGATTCACCAAAGCCCCAAAAATCCATAGCATAGGTGCGATAAAAACCACCGAGATAACCCATGGTCTCTTGCCATAACCCCCATGAGCCTAACCAGCCATGCAACAAAATAACGGGACGACCTCTCCCGTAGACTTCGTAATGAACTATTCCTTGGTCAGTAGTAATTGAAGACACAGTGACAAATCAACCAGCCCCTTACTTATTAGAATCCATGTTTTCGAGTACGCCGGTTAATAATTCAATCAATACTGATTTGACTGTTTCTTTATCTGTAGCAATACAAGGTAACATTTTTGTAGATTTATCTAAACGTAAGGCATGGCGCATATCTTCCAACTCCCATGCGTCTTCCATATCTTGTTTATTGGCGGCGACGACAAACGGAGTAGGTGCATAGGCACGGAATGTTTCTAAAATAGAACGTGCTTCACGGAACGTCTCTGGGCGGGTGCTATCAACCAAAACAATAAAGCCTAACATACCTTCCGAAAGAATCTCCCACATAAAGTCAAAACGTTTTTGACCGGGCGTACCAAATAAATATAAGACCAATTCATCATCTACTGTAATGCGACCGAAATCCATTGCCACCGTCGTAGCAGACTTAACGCTCTTTTCTTCCGCAGAAGAAATCTTGCGCTCTGTGGCAACAACATCAATTTCACTGACAGACTGAATAAACTGCGTCTTGCCAGCACTGAATGGACCTGTGACTACCATTTTGACCGTTTGCATAGTTCTTTTCCTTTCGGCTCTATTCCAACTAAATCTTGCGAATTCTGCCGATGAGTTTGTTTATCAATGATTTTTGTTCTTCTTTGTCCTGCGTTGGGAAAGCCTTGGCATTGGTGGTTGCCGCAGTCGGCACGGGAGCATCATTCGGGCGCACCAATTCCACCAAGCCTGCTTGTAACAAACCATACACAATTCTTCTTACTTCAATCTCGGTCAACTTATTTGTCTTTGCAATCTGCCGCATCGAATTTTTCGGGTCAACAAATTTCACAACCTTCCATTCATCAACACTTAAATTCACATTCGTTAGCGGGCGTTCTGTAAACTTGAGTGCCATATCAAGGCTTGGAATTTCATCCTGCAATTGCTCCAACTCGCGCAACTGACGAGAGCCTTCAATAATAATGTTCTCAAGGTCAAGCCGCACATTGATGCGGTCTTCTGGCGGAAGAATATCATTCTCAAAACGGAAAACACCTTCAACCCAAGTAAACAACTTACGAATTAAATCTGTAAAATAACCTTGCAGGTTTATTAAGATATCATCCTGACTTACATAGCCTGCATTAATCAACAACAAACCAAGTTCTTTATCAGTCATCTGCCCAGCGCGGTCAGCAATTGCTTTATATTGATTGACATTAATCTTATTGGCTTTATACAAAACTGACGCCAAACTGCCATCATCCTTTCCAATGCGAGCGTATGCTAACTTACCCTCACGGAAAGAAATATAAGCCTGCTCAGAACTTCCATCCACAATTAACGTGCCAGTTTTACTAGCAAGGTTAATCAAGTTAAGCAGTTGTGTCACTGTAAAATCGCGCAAATTTCCACGCAGAGCCATTTTTCCTCAACTTTCCCTCAAATTCAGGGAATGTGCAAAAATTATACTTGTAAACGGTGAAATGCGTCAATTAATCTGCCTAACACTCTTGTAGGTCAGGAAGATTCGGCATCCTCTACGCCTCAACAGGATCTTCCAACGCCTCATTCCTAGACTGGGCATTTGCCCTGCTGACGAGAAACATTGCCGGCGTCAGAAGCAGACCCGAAAACATAATCGCCGCTTTGACAGATAAATACCTCGCCACCAAACCAGAACTCCCGCCTGCAATCTGTCCAATCGAATCCACTTGACCAGACATAGAATGAATCGTAGCGCGTGTTTCAGAATCCAATTTTTGATTCACCCACGCCGTATGCAAAGGTGATCGAACGTCGCGTAATGTGTCAATCACAAGATACAGGCATAACGTTAAAGAAAGAAGCGGTGATAAAGCAAAGCCAATCATCGCGGCGGCAATCAATCCTGTCACGAGCATCATCGCTCTTCCAATCGCTAACGAATTGCTTGAATCAACTTTCTTTTCAACATATTGCACAACGAAAATTGTCAACACTGCCGAGGCAATTCGAAGAATTGCAAAAAACGCCACTTGATTGTTTCCAAACAAAATTGGAATTTCAAAATTATCAAGCAAATGTTTCACCCACAGCCTATCAAAGCCTTCACTATATAAACCGTAAAAGAAACCAACGCCTAAAATCGTCATCAATCGCGGACGAAGTTTTACGGCTTTCAAACCTTCATTAAAAGTATGAAGCATGTGATCCCATGTTGTACGGTCTTCTTGAGGTGTGGGTGTAAAACCTGTTTCAGGCATGATAAAAATTAAAATAATGCCAATTGATAAAACACCAACTGCACCGACGATAATTGGCATCGCAACATTGTTCGCGCCAATAAATAATGCTAAACCCATACCAATTAATGAAGCCACTAAACTATAACGTGTGGCTCGCAAAAATAATGCGTTGGCTTTTTCTTCACCAATCTCATCAGAAATCCATGCTTGCGTTGCGCCGCTGGTAAATGTATAACCGAGTCCCCAAATTACTTGTGCTAACAAAATCGGTAAAAAGGCTGGGAACAAACCTTCTACTAAAAAACCAATTCCCATCAACACATAACCGATGATGATAGATAATCTTCGTGAATATACATCGGCAACTACGCCTGTTGGAATTTCAAATAAAAAGGCTGAAATTTCTAGCGTCGTTCCGACCAACACCAATTGCAAGGGCGTGAGTCCAGCCACTGTGGCTTCATATAAAGATACAGTCACAAACATCATCGAGAAAAATGCCGAAGCAGTAAACTCGATGAATAAATAAACTTTTGAGGCTTCGATTTTCATTTCAACAATTTTTTAATTTGATTTATTACTTCATTAACATCACGGAATAAAATTCCGTGCATTCCCAACTTTTGACATGCTTCAATATTCGTGGATACATCGTCCACAAACACCGCCTCACTTGCTTTGACTTCAGCCTGCTCAAGCGCGTGGAGATATATCTTCGCCTCAGGCTTGGCTGATTTAACCTCAGCAGAAATCGTGAGCGTATCAAATGCATCATCTAGTTTTTGTTTGATTAAATATTCACGCATATCAGACCAAGCATTGCTGATGAGACCAACTTTATATTTCGGTCTCAATGAACGGATAAATTGCATCAATTCATGGTCAATGACATCACCAGCAAAAAATTCATTTTCAAATTTTATAATTTCATCTTTATTCAGTTTGAATCTTTTGGCAATGGCAGACCAATGTTCTGATACTTTTATCTCACCTGTTGTGGCTTGTTTTGCGGTTGGACTATTAAAAACAAGTTTGTCAATATCTTCGTATTCCATGCCGAATTTTTGTGCCAATTGTTGGCGTGGCGATTGATATTCTGTACGTTGGATGACTCCGCCAAAATCAAAGAAGATTGCTTTTATGTTCATGTTTCACCTTTTATGTCATCCTGAGCCGTGAAATGGCGAAGGGTCTCTACGATAATCTTAGAGATTCTTCGCTCAGAATGACAAGATTGTGTATTCATAAAAAATCCCGCAGATAAAAATTCTGCGGGAAGTTTTAACTTTTACTTTAAAGAGTAGAGACCCTTGACTTCGTTCAGGGTGACATTCTAGAGAATGTCATTTCTTTTTCTTCGCCGGAGATTTGACACCACGAGGGGCAGGTCTGGAAGGTGTGGTCTTTTTGGCGGCAGAAGGTTTGGATGCACGCTTTCTTTTTGAAGCCGAAGGTTTGGCTTTGGTTGCGGCATTACCGGCTTTGCTAGCAGATTTTTTCAATTTTGATTTAAGAAGCGATTTCGGAAGTGGCTCCGTTTTGAGGGAAGCAGAAGCAGGCGTCACGTTAGGACTCGGAGGCGGCATATTCTTAGCGGCTTCTTGCCAATTCGGGTAGAAAAGTTCCATACGTTGACGGGAAATCGAATTTGCACGTCGGCAACGTGGGCAATGAGCATCATAATGATTCATGCTTTTGTCGTTCATGGTGACCAAAGCAGTGAGCATTTCATTACGACTTAAAGTAAATGGGGTCTGACAATATAAACAACGCAGGTTCATAGGGGAAAGTCCTTCTTTCGTGACGTAGTTTCCAAACTTGTGGTTTGATTCTACCTGATTTTTAACAAAAGTAGACAGGCAGAAAAGTCCTACCTGTCTACTTTTTATTCGCTTTTCCCTGCCCGCAATTCTTTTTCATAAACGACATATTCATTTGCTACGCTCATGCCTGCTTTTTCATACAGACGAGTTGCGCCGGTCGGGTTAGCGGCATCTACACCTAAGCCTACGGTTTTGATACCGCGTTTGTAAAATTCGGCAAAGGAATGAGTCAGCAATGCCAATGCCAAACCTTTTTTACGCCATGGGCAGCGGACTCCTAACGTGCCAACCCAGCCTATTTCATTCAAATAGCGGTTTTGAGAAAAACCTGCAATTTGGTCGCCATCCCAAGCGATGAGCCAAAGGGTGGGGTCATATTCCGGTCTTTCTAACTTTCGTTGATGCCATTCTTCATATTTTGAATCATGGCTTCCCCAATGGTCGCGGAAGGCTTCGTTATCGGCTTCCCAAACCAAACGGGCATGTTCTTCTTGAATGAATGGACGAAACTCAATGCCATCTGGTAAAGGTAGAACTTGTGGAGCAGATTCGAGTTTAATTTCCATGCGCCAAAAATATCGAACTGGAGCATAACCATACTTTTCATGTAAAGATTGAAAATATTTATCTTTCATATTCATAGCACTATGAACAAAAACACGTCTATCTGCTGGGGCAAGCGGAATATGTTCTAGTGCGCGTTTTTCTGCCTGTTTAAAAAGCATGTCACCCACAGGTGTGTTCTCATATTCTTCATGAATATAGCCATCGAAATGTAATTTGGCATGTTCATCGCCATCAAAAACTTCCCAATAACCAACAACTTCCTTTTCAGAATTTTCTACAACAAAGGCATCAGTTTCAGGGTTAAAACCTGGTGAACGCCAATTATGTTCAACATCTTCTGGGGTTTCAGCAGTTTCAGCATCACCATCTGCTACACTGGATAAGTGCATCAATTTTGCTACTGCTTGTACATCATCCCAACGAACAGGACGAAGATTTAATTCAGTCATTTCTTTTGTTTTCATGTTTGCTCACTTTCTTTGTTTAACTTTTTATTTTGTTAAAGCTAACCATTCTTCACGCAAGATGCCCATGTATAAATCATCATAACGAACACCATCACGAATGCCTTCACCGCGCACGCGACCTTCTAGTTGAAAACCAACTTTTTGATATGACTTCAAAGCGCGTTCGTTATAAGAATGTAAGCCTAAGGTGATGCGGCGCAAATTTAATTCGCTAAATCCATAGCCGACAATTAAGCGCATGGCATCGGTTCCATACCCTTTGCCCCAATATTCACGCTCGCCGATAAAAATACCAAGCCACGCGTCGCCTTGAGACCAACGCTGAATCCAAAGCCCGGTACTGCCAATTAATATGTCATTTTCTAAAGTGCGAATTGAAAAGCGAAAACTTTTATCACCTTGTTTTTCTTGACCTTTTTCAACAAAATCTTTCAATTTTTTTTCAGACCATAATTGAGCCGGTGCAGAATCTGCCAAGCGATGAAATTCAGAGTCACGGTCCCATTTGATAAAAGTCTTCGCCATCGTTTCCGGTGACTCAGATGCCAAGCGGACAAGGGTTCCACGATAAATGTCTTTCATCGCTTCACCCTTGACCTGTAACTTGTTCACGCCATTCAGCATTCAACAAGCCGAAAGAGACTAAATCCCAAAATTCGTTGTCACGATGAATGGCTTTACGGCGGCGCACTTCTTCCATGAAGCCAAATTTTTGGAAGAGTTTAATCGCGCCTTCGTTGTATGCAGGCACCACAGCAGTGACACGATAGAGATTTAATTCATCAAATGCAAAACGTAATAACATGCTGAGGGCTTGTGAGCCCAAGCCTAAACGTCTAAATTCTGAGGCGCCAATGCCGAGGCGTAAAAATCCGTTGCCATTTGTCCAATCAATCCATTCGATGAGGGCTTTACCAATGAATTTGTTCTCCTCTTTGGTTTGAATGGTGAAATAGTACAGATTCTTATCCTCTTCCATTTCTTTTTCGATGGCTTCATATTGCTTTTTGACCATCGCTGGTGAAAGCGGGCGAATCGGCTTGAGTTCCATCAAGCGCATGAATTCAGCATCATGCGTCCATTTGGATTCGACTTCGGGATGCGTTTCATGGTCAATTGGACCAAAACGAACATCCTTCGCTTCAAATAACTGGGTTTGTATTGCTAACATTTTTCCTCTTTTGTTAATAAAAAAACAATCACAAGATACTGACCTGTGATTGTTTTTCACCGTTAAATAAAAACGACCACAGGCTTTGTGCGCTGTGGTCGTATAGACTCGAATAAAAGCCTACCGACGTACAGGCGCACTACGGCTATCGAAATCAACCAAGCCGATTTGAGAGAGAGTATTGATAAAGCTTTTGAACATATACATTGGGGCGTGCGCCTCCTTTCTTAGAATTTGCTTTTTGAAGCGGCGTGAGTTTATCATGCACATTGAAACATCGTCAAGGATGAAATGACAAAAACAGTACCAAAGTACGGCAACCGTTTTTATTTGCTTGACCGACATAGATAACAACACAAAAAAAGAAAGGAAGGACGACATGGTTGCTTGGAATTCTTCAGGTGCTAACAAGATGCAAAATATCCTCGTCATTTCTAAAGACGAAGAAATGCTGAATGTGTGGACTACTTTCTTTCGGGAAAAAAATTATCAGGTGATTTGTGAAAAGAACCCCAATGAAGGCTTACAAACTTCTCGCTTACTCACTCCCGCCTTAATCATCATAGACCTTGATTTATCTCAAAGCGAATATCTCGAATTTTGTCGTCAGATTCGTTCAACGACAAACGGAAGCATCCTTGTATTGGCTTCAAAAAATAATGAAAGTGACATTTCAAATTATTATCAAGTGGGAGCAGATGAGTTGATTACCAAACCAGTTAACCCAATGGCAGTTTTGATTAAAGCCATCACCCGCTTGGCACGTCAAGAATGGATTACGCCAAGAAAAGAAGTTGTGCAGGTGCATGTGTAAAAAACGAAAAACCCGAAGTTTTGAAAACTTCGGGTTTTTGTTAATTAACTTTTTACAACATCCCAAATTACTTCTGGATGTTTTGCCGCAACTTGTAATAGAACCCGTGCGGCTCCTTCTGGCGAACGACGACCTTGTTCCCAATTTTGCAGTGTTTTGACACTAATTCCCATTAATGCGGCAAATTCTGGTTGTGATAATTTATAGCTTGCACGAATTTTTTTAACATTTGGTGTTTTTATAACAAAAGTGCGAGATGGTTTCGCCTTGCCACGCAAAATCTTACCACCTTCACGAACACTGGCTACTAATTCGTTAAACAATTCGTCTTTCATTTGAACTCCTTTTCTACAATCTCACGCAATACTTTTAATTGTTGCGGTGTCAAATCATCTTTTTCATTTTTTGGGTACATAAACAACATCAAAATTTGGTTTTCTGCAACAACCCAATAATAAATGGCTCTAACACCGCCACGTTTGCCTCGTCCAATCATAGACCATCGAATTTTTCTTAACCCACCGCTATGAGGAATGATTTTTCCTATTTCAGGATGAGAGAACAAAGTAGCTTGTAAATGTCTATATTCATCATCTGTGATTAATGAAACGACTTGCTTAGTAAAAACACTTGTTTCAATGAATTGCATAGAGAATACAAATATACGCCATTGGCGTATATTTGTCAAGTTCTAGTTTTATATTTTATTTAGGTAAATTAAAAATTGAGGTATTTATCAGAAAGAGGTGTGAGAAAGAAAATAAATGTTGCAACTTCAATAACCAAAAGTGCGATTCCAAAAAGAACCGCTTTTTGACCTCTTGAATATTCCTTTTGCCCTCTAAGCCTAATCACTGAAATACGGTTCTTAATAGAACTCAAAGCAATGTAAAAAATTGGAAGAATTGTCAAAAGTACAGCATATTTTATTGTGGTTTGAAATACAACTCTAGATAAAATAACTGAAACAACAAAAGTAACTACAGCAATAATAAATGCTCTAATTTGCCAAGTAATAATTTTGGTTTCTTCATTTGAGATATTGTTTTGCATGGTCTTCTGCCTTTATAAAATTATTATAAATTGCCTCGTTTTTATGGATTCGAAGTCAAAATTCTTCCAGCCAATAATTCATTCAAGATAAATTGCACTTCTTCCAATTTTCCATCAGGCAGAATGCCGGGGTCTACATCCGCAAGCCCAAGCGGAGATTGAACCGCTTGCCCGCCTTGTCCAGCAATCAATTGGGGCCAGGCAATCTGAATGGCTTTGATGGTGTCTGGAGAAACCGTCATCACCCAACCGCCGGGGCGAGTAGGTGGCATACGTGTACCAATCAAATACACGCCTTGTGTGCCGACATACGTTAACAAATCATCTGTGGCAATTGTTGGATAAATATAAATCCCATCCACATCACGGTCGTTGATTAACACATTGGCATAACCGCCGTGTAATGAAACATCTTCCGTTGTAGGAATAGATAAAAAGGTTGGGTATTCAACAGGGTCAATATAAATTCCTCGGCATAAACCGCAGTAATAACGCATACCATTGTTAAACGCATTCACAGCCCGCACAGCACTATCATCCCCTTCGGGATACAACATGCCGATATGATATTCATACGTCAACATGGCTAATGTATAACCTGCTAAAAACGCAGGCAATTCCACTTGATTATCCGGCGCAAGCACACTTACATTTCCACCAGCCGTTAAGTTTGGAATATTGACCGCCAAAAATTGTACGCTTGGAGCGGCTGAGGCAAACATAGCAACTCCGGGGTCAGGTGGAAGCGCAATGACAACTTTCAAAGTTGGGTCAGCTAAATCTGGTTGCGTTAAAGCGTTACGAACTTGAAAACGAAATCCCGATGCTTGTGCTAAATCATAAACTGTTTTTTGATACAAATCTGAAGTTGCTTTATCCATATCCGCAGGCAAGACCAAAAGTGCAAGCGGCGTTGATGCAGTTGGAATCAGCGTTGCAGTTGGAGGCGGAGTTTGAGATGGAATCACAGTTGGCGGCGGAACTTCAGTGGGCTCATTTCCGCCACAAGCCGTTATCAACGCAAATATCAGAACGAAAAATAAAAATTGTTTAACACGCACAGGGTTTCTCCAAAATAAAGATGAAAGAATTATAGCCTGATTTTTTATTTGACCTCCTTAAATAAAAAGAGACACATGATTTACATGCGCCTCTTTCTTGATTTATCCCTGCTTGCTGAAATTCGACTTTTATTTTCGCCGAAAGTAGGTCACGTTTGTAACGTGACGTCATGCTACAAGCATGACCTACAATTAATTTACCGCAATCTTAATTTTCTTTGGGCGAGCAGATTCTGCTTTTGGTAAAGTGAGGGTCAACACACCATCCACAATTTTGGCTTCCACTTTTTCTGCATCAATTTCAGCAGGCATTCGTAATGTGCGGCGGAATTCACCTTGTGGAATTTCATTCAATACAAAGTCCGCATTTTCATCGGCTTTGTATTCGCCTTCAATGCTGACTACATTCTCTAAGACTTGAATGTTCAAATCTTCGGCTTTCAAGCCCGGCACAAGTGCATAGAGAGTGTAAGCATCTTCCTCTTCACGCACGTTGACGCGAAGAGAATTTTGACGTGGCTGTTCTGCCAATCGGCGAACCACACGGCGGAAGGGATAGGGTTGGATATAGAGGGACATAATTTGTTTCTCCTTAGTTTATATTTTTTATTGGGCTTATGTTAAATAGAAAATGTAAGAAAAAAGATAACAAAATGTAGAGTTTTTGTAAGAGCTGCTTCATAGGTATAATTCACACAATGAAAAAATTTATGTGGCTGATTATTCCTGTGGTTGCCATAGCAACTGCAGGAATTTACTTGTACTTTAACTATGGAAGAAACGCCCGCACAGTCGAAGTATTTCAATGGTTCAGTGACCCTTCTTCCAGACCTGAATTGATGATGACGATGGGTACACAATGTAATGATGCGCCATTCATCTTCCCCACCAATGGTTTGATTGGTTTTATTTGGGATGATTCCTTTCGTCCCGGTCACCGCCATTCTGGGTTAGATATTTTCGCAGGTACAGAAGTTGGAGTAACTCCAATTGTGGCGGCATATCCTGGCTATCTCACTCGCCAAGAAGATTGGATTTCTACAGTCATCATCCGCGTGCCAAATGACCCGCTTCAGCCCTCTCGCCAAATTTGGGTGTACTATACTCACATGGCAAGTGCCAACGGACTTTCATTTGTTTCACCAGACTTCCCGCCCGGCACAGAAGAAGTATTTGTAGAAGCAGGCACATTTTTAGGCTATCAAGGAAATTACTCTGGCGACCCGCTCAACCCGACTGGCTTACATTTGCATATATCAATTATAGAAGATGACGGTTTTGGAAATTTCAAAAACGAATTAGAGATTGAAAATACCTACGACCCTTCGCCATATTTCGGTTTGCCATTGAATGCCAATGAAAATCCAGATATGATTCCGGTTTGTAATTAAGTTTTAGGTTAAAAGTCTAAGGTCAAAGGTCTAAAGTCAAATGGAATTGAAAAACAAAGTTGTCTTGATAACAGGCGCAGGCAAGGGGAATGGACGTAAACTTGCTGAGGAATTTGCCAAACGTGGTGCTATCATCGCGACGAATGATATTTCGCCGATGAATGTTGAGGATGTGGTTGATTCAATCAATAAAAATAGCGGGAAAGCAAAATCATATATTGAAGATGTAGCCAAAAAAGTTGGAGCACAAGCGTTGATTAAAAGTATCGAAGATGATTTTGGAAAGATAGATATTTTGATTAATCATGCTTCTGTCCAGCCACATGTTTCGTTATTGAAAATGGATGAATGGGATTGGCATCGTGTATTGGATGTGAACATCACAGGTGCATTTTTGATGATGCAATCTGTTGGAAGAATGATGAAAGCACAAGGCTCAGGTGTAATCATCAGTTTGGTTGAAGAAGCAGGTAAAACGTCAGAGAAAGAGGCGGGGGCATATTTTGCGAGTCAAGCTGGCTTGAGAGAATTATCGGAGCAAATGAATCTTGAATTGAATTCATCTCATGTCAAAGTGTTTGCGATTGAAAATTCTGAACATACAATTGAAAAAGTTTTTTCGTTGTTGGAGGAAGCATGAAAGAATTGTTGGAATACCGTGAAAAGTTAATTGCGAGATTATCTGAAGCAACAAAAGAATTTTGTGAAGTGTGTGAACGTTTTGCAAACCCGTTTGAAAAAGTGGATGGCGATTGGAATGTGCATCAAATTGCATCACACACGCGCGATGTGGAGCATTTGATTTATGGTGAGCGTGTTCGTAAAACATTAAGTGAAGATAACCCGCATTTCAAAAGTTTTAATGCCGATGCTTGGATGGCAGAATATTACAATAAAGATGAACCTTTGAATAAAATATTGCTTGACTTTGATACAAATATCACTGCATTATGTAACACACTGAAAAATATAAAACGAGAAGATTGGTCGCGCTTAAGTAACCATGAAAGTGCAGGCAATGAATTAACATTGCAATTATGGGTGGAGAAAAGTTTGGCACACATTGAAGAACATTTGAAGGCGTTAAAAAAATAACCTGACGAGAATTATATGTTTCCACTGGTGAATCTTAGTGATACAGTAATCACATTGCGTCCATTTAATTTTGGAGAAGAAGATGAATTATTTAATGCAGTTCATTCATCTTTGCCAGAATTAAGCCCATGGATGAGTTGGGCAAATGAAAGTTACACAAAAGAATCGGCACGTAACTACATCACCATCACACGCGCTGAATGGAATCGTTCGTTATATGTATTTGCAATTACTGATGCAAAAACGAATGAAATTTATGGGGCGTGTAGTTTGAGTCACATTCATCCAATTTATAAATTTTGTAATTTGGGCTATTGGATTAAAACTTCACATCATGGCAAAGGTTTGGCAGGTAGAGCCGCGTTAATCGGTGCTCGTTTTGCATTTGAAAAAATAAAACTCATCCGCGCCGAAATTGTGATTGCCGTCGGCAATGAAGCCAGTAAACGTGTAGCAGAAAAAATTGGCGCACATTATGAAGGGATTTTGCTGAACCGCATGACGGTTGGAAAAAATATTTATGATGCACACATGTTTTCGCTTCTTCCCTCTGACTTCGGCTTGGTTGCCAGTATGTGACATTTTTTCCATCCTCAACCATTTTAGAGAATTTCGGTCTATTGACTTAAAATAAAAATGAAATATGATGAAAGCAATTGAAAGCCTATCTTTAAAGGAGGAACGTTTTATGTCTGAAAACGAAGCAAGATTGCACGAACGTAAGCATTTTTGGCGGGATGAACTTTTACTTATTCTTAGCATGGTCATTTTCGTGGTCGTCGTCTATGCCTTAGATAATGCTTTACAACCAGTTTTCACCCCCACTACACTTTTACTAGCAGGTGTATTGTTAGCCATTATTCCTGCGGGCATTTGGTTGGTTTTCTTCAATTTGCAAGACCGTGCCGAACCAGAACCCAAAGGATATGTGTTAGCTATTTTCGGTTTAGGCGCATTACTCGCCGCGGCGATTGGTATTCCAGTGGTGGAAAGTCTCTTCCGTGTTTCACATTGGATTCATACCAGCACAGTGGCGACGATTCTTGGGGGAATTTTGGTGGTCGGTTTCACGCAAGAATTTTTGAAATATGCCGCAGTGCGTTACAGCATTTATCATACCGATGAATTTGATGAGCCAACCGATGGTGTTATCTACGCAACTGCCGCAGGCTTAGGATATGCCACAGTTTTAAATATCCAGTTTGTAGTCGCGAATGGAGGCGTTGATTTGGGGGCAGGAGTCATCCGCATGGCAGTGGTCGCTTTAGCACAAGCAACATTCTCTGGCATCACAGGCTACTTCCTCGGGCGTGCAAAATTTGAGTCTGAACCTATCTGGTGGATGCCTTTAGGAATCACTTTAGCGGCTGTGTTTAATGGTCTCTTCAATTGGTTACAAGGTATTGTGATTCGCCCCACTGTTACATTGAGTGGCGCCAGCAATAATGCTTGGCTTGGTCTGGTGTTGGCAACTTTGATTGCCTTGCTAACCACTGGTTTGTTGCTTTGGTTAGTGCGTCGCAATATTAAACATTTGCAAACACAGGCATAGGAGGAAATTATGCATACAAAACAAGTTTCACTAGGTGATCGCTATGCAGAAATCGCTGTCATTGTTGTGACTATGATTGCGCTTGTCATTGGTTGGTTTTATAAATCAAGTATTGAAAATGCGAGCCTACCATTTAGTGCAGACGGTATCACTGCACAAGCACCAAAAGGCTGGCTACAGACTCAACCAAACGGCGATGAATTATTCCGTGCCATTGATATTAATTCAACAGGTTTTGGTACCACGTATTCCATCAGCAAATTAACCATAGCCGAAGATGTACCAGCCTTAGAAGTTGCCAGTATTGTTGCCTTAAATCATGCACAAGATTTATTAGCATTTCGTGTCTTAAATCAACAAGAAGTGCAAGTATATGGGCGCACTGCCTATGAGTTAGAGTATGTATTTGTTGAATCAAACCCAGACCTTACTCACAGTGAATTTCCTAAAGTAGTGCGTGGTATTGATTATATTTTTGTAGAAAATGGTCAAGCCTTTGTCGTTAGTTATCAGGCAGATGAAAATAATTACGATGACGACTTGAATCGTTTCCTTCTGTTCCTCAGGTCTATTAACTTCTAAAGAGGTACACATGAAACTAAACTCTCTTAAACATTTTGGGATTTTTATATCCATTCTTGTGATTACAGCACTAGCATGTTACGGCGGTGGTGCACCAGCAGTTGAGCCAGTGGTTACGCAACCTTCAGATTCTCCAGTCACACAATCAGATAGCCTTTCCTCTTCAAATCGCGCAAAATTAATTTCAGCCACCGTACAAATTTTAGGGTTATTCAATCAAAATGGCGAATTGATTCCCGGTTATGTTGGTTCGGGAACGATTATTAGTCCGACTGGCTTGATTCTCACCAATGCACATGTTGCCAGCCCCGCCTCACAAGGTGACGTGGAATATGAGCCGGATGCCCTCGGCATTTCCATCATCGTACAAGAAGATAAACCTGCTGTGCCATCTTATATTGCACGCGTTCTCGCTGTAGACGGGTATTTAGATTTGGCTGTACTTCAAATTACAGAAACAGTAAACGGCACATCAGTAGACCCTAGTAGTTTGAATTTACCTTATGTAAACGTAGGAAATTCAGATAATGTGCATGTAGGTGATGACTTAAACATCTTTGGCTTCCCAAGCATTGGCGGTAATACTATCACCTTCACACTCGGAACTGTTTCAGGCTTTTCCTCTGAAGACCAAATTGGCGACCGAGCTTGGATTAAGACTGATGCGACTATTTCAGGTGGTAACTCAGGTGGGCTTGCCGCAGATAACAATGGAAATATCATCGGCGTGCCAACCATCGCCGCCTCTAGCAAAGATGCAGATATTTCAGATTGCCGCGTGGTACAAGATACAAATGGTGATGGCACAATTGATAGAAACGATAGTTGTATTCCAATTGGTGGTTTCTTGAATGGAATTCGCCCAGTCAATTTAGCCATGCCATTAATTCAAGCCGCACAAAATGGCAGACAATATACAAGTCCATTTTCACAATCGGGTGTGGTTAGTGAGCCCGGCAGTGGCAACGAAAGTGCTACAAATTTTGCGTGGTTAGATACATCTTCTACTGCAAACGAAGAATGTGATTGGTCTAATGATATTGTCAATTCTTATGGTGAAAATTCTTTATGCATCGCCACAGGCTTTGAATATTCCGGCATGACCAGCGGACAATTGCTAGTTGAATATTGGTATCTAAATGATGAAAGAGTTGCTGAATACAGTTACGCATGGGAATGGGATGAAAGTGGTTTGCTCGCTACATACTTACCCAATGGCGGAGACCCCATGCCCGGCGGTAACTACAAAGTAGAACTATATGCAGGTGATAATTTAACCTTTATGGGAGTTTCTCCTGAAGTAACTGTTTCTGGAGACGGCACATCTACACCATCACAACCTTCTTCAGGAAATACAGTCTCTGTATATGGCGTTGTATATGATGAATCAACAGGCAACCCCATCAAAGATGCGTATGTGTTTGTGTTAACATCCGGCGTCACTTACGATGAATGGGCTAATGAAGATTATGCCGATAAATATATTTCTACTTATCTACAAACCGGTAATAATGGTTCATACAAAATTACTGGCATTCCACGTAATACAGAATTTACAATTGTCTTCTCAGCACAAGGCTATTACGATGCATCGTTAGATAATGCAATTGCAACGGATAGCGACCCTGATAACCTTGAACTAAATGTTGGTCTAACCAAATAATGATTTACAAAAAACATCCCGTTCAAATGAACGGGATGTTTTTTTATTTCTCTTTTTCGCCACTTACTTTCATCCATGCTTTTTTCATATTCAAAGCATCTTTTTCCATAATAGGACTTTCACCTAATATTCGCCCGCCGCATTCAAAATCTTTTAATGCTTTGAACAATGCTTTCAAATCTAAATCTGCATCTTCTAAGGTCAAATGATTTTTCTCGCCTTTGGGTCCATATTCAATGCCAGAAAGATGAATATGCAAATTTTTTAATGCTTTCGCACCAAGTTGCTTTCCATACATTTCTAACAAACGAGACCATTCATCATACGTATTCATCGTACCGTCACCGGGACGGGCATGGAGATGAGCAAAATCCAAACACGGTTGCACCATGTCCATTGCCTTACTCATTGCAATTGCATCTTCAAAAGAACCTAACATAGCAGATTTACCCATTGTTTCGGGACGAATAGTAACTTTATCCCCATTCTTTTGTAATTCTTTCACACATCCTTCTAAGCGTGGAATTGCTTTTTTCAAAACCTCGGCAGGCTCTTGTGTGAAATACGAACCTGGATGAAAAATAATATCAGTTGCACCAGCCAAATAACCATAATGAGCCGCATCCATCAATCGCTTACGAGATTTGGGCCATTCTTCTGCTTCGGCATTCAAATTAATAAAATACGGCGCATGGACGCTTAATGCAACTTCGTGCGCTTCACTCGCTGATTTTATCAATGCACAAGTTGCCTCAGTCACTCTCACTGATTGCACCCAACCTAATTCAAGCGCGTCTAAGCCAATTGATTTGCTAAATTCAATTGCACCAACTGAACCACCCGGTTTCTTTGGTGTGCCTGTGGGTGAACCGACTGTACCAAATTTGAAAGATAATGCCATAAAGTCTCCAGTAATCAGTAAACGGTAATCAGTTTTTCTAACAAGGGCGGACCTAAAATTAATAAGCCAACCAACACAGCCGCAAACGCCGCTACTAAAACTGCCGCCGCGCCAACATCTTTCCCTATTTTCGCAAGCGGATGTTTGTTTGGGCTAGCGAGGTCAACGACTGCTTCAATGGCGGTGTTAATAAACTCTGCCATAAACACCAATGCAATCGTCAAAACAATAATTGCCCATTCCGTCAATGAAATTCTCAACCAAATGCCTAATAAAAAAACTGCCACAGTGACAGCAGTATGAATCCATGCATTGCGTTGGGTTTTCATGACATAAAATAATCCGCGAAAAGCATGGCGGAAGGCGTGAATGCGGGAATAAAGAAATGATTTCATTAGTTATGCGTAAGAACACGGCGTCGCCGTGTCTCTACTATTCTTGTATTTTGATTCTGGACAAACCGAGTCTTTCTAACACTTTAGCCTGTTCATTCCACATGAGGCTTTTTTCTTCGTCTGACGCATGGTCGTAGCCCAGCAGATGCAATGTTCCATGCACAACAAGCAGTTGCACTTCGGCTTCTAATGTATGCCCGGCGGATTCGGCTTGTTGTTTTGCTCTAGGAATCGAAATGAGAATATCGCCTAAATACAATTCATTTGTTTCAGGGTCAGTTTCTAAAGATGGGAAAGATAAAACATCTGTCGGAGAATCAACGTCTAAAAAATCGTGATTGAGTTCATGCAGTTGGCGGTCATCTGTTAAAACGATGGTAATGTTCGCGCTGGAAAGAGCAGGCGGAAGGTCAGCATGAAGCGCTGGAATCATATCCAATGTGTATTGGGCGGCGCGTTCCAATAAGGGTGAGTCTAAAAAATCTTGTTGGTTATCAATATGAATCATTTTTCTTTTCTCGGTGCTAGTAGAGTGGCATCTTGGTCTGGCGTGCTTGCTTTGGGATATTGAATGCGCTCGTGATAGGTGCCGCGCAAGGTAGTCACAAATGATTCGGTTATCAAATTCAAATCGCGTAAGGTTAATAACGTATCGTCAAGTTGATTAAATTTTTGCACGGTTTGAATCACACTGCGCACGAGTTTTCTAATTTCATCATCATTCTGCGGGCGTTCGGCACGCGCACGTGCTTCGGTGGCATCGGCTAACATGAGTAATGCGGTTTCGCGTGATGCCGGGCGCGGACCGGGATAACGGAATTTTTCAATATCCACTTTGCTGATGTTTCCATTGGCGGCTTCCATGGCTTGGTTGTATTGATAATGGGTAATGAGTGTGCCGTGATGTTCTAAAATAAAATCTTGCAAGCGGCGTGGCAAACGGTGTTTGTTTGCAAGTTGAATACCATCGGTAACGTGAGCAATAATTTTTGCTGAAACTTCTTCTGGGTTGGAATCGTCATGCGAATCTATGTGACCTGGCAATTGATTCTCAATAAAAAAATTGGGGTTGAGTGCTTTGCCAATATCATGGAACAATGCACCTACGCGTGTGAGCAATGGGTCTGCGCCAATTTTTTCGGCGGCTTGTTCGGCAAGGTTTGCAACTTGTAAACTATGTTGATATGTGCCGGGCGCACTGCGTAAAAAGAATTGTAATAATGGGGAATCTGGGCGAGAAATATCTAATAACTGTAAAGCAGTGGTGAGACCCAGTAATTGAGCAAGCATGTATTGAAGCAATAAGGCAATACTGGCTGAGGCAAAACCTGCAAAGGCAACAGCGCCGGCATACTGCAAAATTCCAATCCAATCTAATGTGATTAATGGAATGCGAAACGCCAGCAATGCCACCGCACCGGAAAGTGAAATAGCAATTCCTGCACGAATGAATACCCAGAATCTTCTTGCGGGACCCAAAGCCAGTAAGCCGATTAAAGATGAGAAGAGATAATAAAAGGTCAGGTCAAATGAATTGGATAAGCCAAACGCGGCAAGAATGCACAACGGAATTGCAAACACCAAGCCAATTTCAATACCAAATAATGCTGTAAGTAACAAAGCGGCGGCTTGAATGGGATATCCATAAGGCGCAAGTGTGCGCCCTATAAATAAACGCGCAATCACTAAAAATAAAATAAACAATAAGGCGATAACTAAAATATTTTTGGCATCATTTAAAACAACAAGGCGACGTCGCCTGAAAAAGTACATTGGCACAAATACGGCAGAAAGTATCACAATGGATGCCGAAGCGGCGAAATCTTCCCATTGGCGGTTAGAACGAATCAAGCCCAATTGCTCTAGGGCTTCCATATCGGCTGGGGTGATGATTTCTCCCGTAGAAACGATTGTTTCACCCGCTTTGTACGTTTGCACAATAGGTTTTACGGCTTCACGTGCGTTGGCTTTGGCAATATCGGTTAAATCTTGGCTATAAAAACTGTTCGGCAAAATAAAAGCAGAGACTAACTCTGTCACTAAGGCTACTTGTTGCTCGCTGAATGCAAAACTTACAGAAGATGAAATACCAGCCTGTGTTGTTTCAACTGTATCTTCATAAATGGCACGGCGCATTGTTTGTTCTAACACACGCACTGATTCTGTTTGCACACTATCCCAACGCGAATCTGAAATGCTTAATAAATACTCTGCTGTTTCAATTTTTAAACGTACATCACTTAATGCCAACAAACGTGAACGTTTAACTTCGTTCACAATTTCAGTGTCTAAACGAATGGCAGTGATGTTTTGTAATGTGGTTCGCAAACGTTCAATTTGTTGGCGCGCAATGGCTGGGTCTGGCGAACTGTAGATAGGCTGAATAGCACTTTCAGCGGCGACACGTGCTTCCTCAGTGCGTACTTCACTCACATATTCAATATCACGCGGAGATTGAATCGTAGTAGAGGCTACATCTCCAACAGCCACAACTTCTGTGGTCGGGTTTAATCCAACTGGAACTACCAGCACTGCATAAGAAACAATGCTGACAGCAACAATCAAACTCAGTTGCAATCTACGAATTCGTGTGGGAACAGGGGTTCTTACAAGCATGACATAAACCGTGAAGAAACAAGATGCTTCTTCACGGTAATTTTATTGCGTGAGCAATTCTTTCACAGTCGCGCTAATCATATCATTCGGTGCACGTCCAGCCACTTTTGGCATGACCACTTTCATCACTTTCCCCATATCACTTGGAGCGGCCGCACCTGTTTCAGTAATAGCGGCTTGCACCAATGCTTTCAATTCTTCGATTGGCATAGCTTTCGGTAAAAATTCTTCAAGGATTTTGATTTCAGATTCATTCCCCTCAACCAAATCATCTCGGCTGGCTTTTTTCGCATCTTCAATTGCTTCGCGTCGGTTCTTGACCTCTTTCTGAATCAGCGCGGTAACAGCCGCTTCATCCAATTCGACTCGTTTATCTACCTCGGCTTGTTTCACAGCCGCCAGCACCATGCGAATCGTCTGTTTGCGGAGATTATCTCCGCTTTTCATTGATTCTTTCATTGCTTCGTTTAATCTTGTTTTTGTATCCATAATTTGATTATACCTTTGTTTGTGTCATGTCATCGTGAACCACGCTCTTGTTCTTTGTGGCGAAGCAATCCCATCACTATTGTTTATCCATAAACTTTGCCATCATTTCAGGCGTTAGTAATTTCTGCAAAATCTCAAACTCATGTTTCGTTCTCTTCACTGCCGCGCGAATGGCATAATCAAATTTAAAACCTTGTTCTGGCGAATCGAGATTCATCCAACCGTGTGAATCTTTTGGCAACACCTTCATCACCAGCGGACGAATCGGCAAGATGTAATACATCAAATCCAATGGAAAATACACTTTGCCAGAATGCAGTTTCGGGCTTTGTAAAATGTCTTTCTTTAGCGGTTCAATTTCACCCGAAGATGAAGAAGCGGTTTGTTCATCTAACCACAAGGTTACATAATTGCTGTGAGCATAAAAATCCTGCGCGCTATGTAACAATCTGCCAAACGCTTGCCAAGCTACAATTGGCGAAACACCCGTGCCGATAAACGTAGCCAAAACATAACCGCGCTGTTCATTCATATAACGATAGCCTTTATCAAAAGCATTGTTATCAAAATGAAATTCATCATGGAAAAACATGCCAGCCAATCTATCTTGATTAATATTTGCTTTTATAATCACTTGTAAAGCACGTTCGCTAAAATGTTCACCCAACGCTTCGCGCGTCATCTCAATATGATATTCTCTTTTCATAATTAAATTATACCCATAAAGAGTACAAGATATAATTACCAAAAAAATCACAGGAAAATTTATGACAGGCACAATTCTCAACATCGTGGCAGTTCTTATCGGCGGGGCAATTGGTTTAATTTTCGGCTCGCGCATCCCCGAACGATTCAAAAGCACAGTCATTGCAGGCATGGGTCTCTTCACAGGCGCAATGGGTTTGCAAATGTTTTTCGATAGTGAAAATCAATTAATTGTTTTAGGCGCAATCATTATCGGAATCATTTTAGGCGAATGGATGAAAATAGAAGATAGACTGCAAACTTTCGGGCAGACTCTTGAAAAACGCTTCTCCCCTACGGTTGAACCTGATTCACCTGCGGATAAAGTTCCTTCATCTTCAAACTTTGTGCGTGGATTCATGGTGGCTTCATTATTATTCTGCGTTGGACCAATGACCATTCTCGGCTCCATTCAAGATGGTTTAACAGGTGATTATCAATTACTGGCTGTCAAATCCACTTTAGATTTGTTTGCTTCAATTGCATTTGCATCCACATTAGGCATTGGCGTTTTATTTTCTTCTATTGTGATTTTGATTTATCAAGGTGGAATCAGTTTATTAGCAGGTTCATTAAGCGCCATCATCACCGACCCGATGATGAATGAAATGACCGCCACAGGTGGCGTGATTTTATTTGGTTTAGCAATCAGCAATTTGTTAGAAATTAAAAAAATCCGCGTTGGAAATTTTTTACCAGCCTTGGTCATCGCCCCGTTAATTGTGTGGATTTTGGAAAAGTTGTAAATAACAAAACATCCCAATTCAGGGATGTTTTTTGTGATTCCGCTGGGACTCGAACCCAGAACCAATTGATTAAGAGTCAACTGCTCTGCCAATTGAGCTACGGAACCAAACGACTTGCGCGTGGTATTATACCGTAAAGAAAAAACATGTCAATAAAACCTTCTTGTATACTAAATTGATTATGCTACAATAAAATTAACTTTCATCAGGAGTGTAGAATATGAAAACAACCACAATGCAAAAATTAGCTTGGGTGTATGCAATTATGTTCGGTTTGTTGGGGTCTTTGAGTTATATCCCTTTTATCAATGACGAGAATGGTGTCACGTTGGGGATTTTCAGCCTGCAATGGTACGATAACTTACTACATTATGCTTCTGGTTTGTGGGCGGCAATTGCGGCGTGGAGGTCGCACAAAGATTCGGTATTCTATTTCAAATTGTTTGGCATTATCTACGGTTTGGATGGGGTTCTGGGATTCTTAACAGGCTCAGGCTATTTAGATGGTGGCATCTTTTTGCAAGGTATTACAGATTTTAGTTGGAGCTTAAAATTCTTTGCAAATATTCCACATATTGCTATTGGCGGGATTGCGGTATTTATCGGTTTTGTTTTGAGCAAGCGATTTGCAGAATATGACACAGCAACCAGTTAAACGTCGTCGCCGTTGGTTGCGATACTTTTTTGTTTTTCTGCTGGTGGTAGCCTTATTGCCATCAGTTGTTGGGTTGACGCGCGCGTTATGGCTTTGTCGGGTTTGGGGAAATGTTGATGAAATTGAATCAGCTATCCCCGATGAAACGATGCGAAGCCTCACGAGTCAAATTGAAGAATATGTGCGTCCTGAAAGTCAAACCTATTTAACGATTCCTGAATGGTATATCGTTTATAGTGCCGATGAGTATGGGGCGTTTATTCAAAATCATTCTTCTTCTGATTTTCCGTATTTCAAAGCGGTTGGGCAATATTGGCAAAGTTATTATGAAGTGTGTGAGCAAGTGCGCGGCAGATATCCACATAATGGGAATGCTCAATTTGTGTTGGGTTTTATTGGCGTGAGTTTTACTGCGGAGAATATGCTCAAGGGTTTATATGAGTTTACGATTGGGCGCGTGTTTGATTGGTTCGCCGCAGAACCCACCGAAGAAGAACAATTTGCGGCAGATGTGGCAGTTGAGTTTGGTGCATTTTTACATAATACGCCGTGGTATTTGTTTCCGTTTGATGAAAAGATAAAAGAGTTATGGACAGAGACAAGTTTATGGGGACCTGGTGTGTTGCGAAAATGGGAAAGAAAAATTGCGCTCACCGTTGAGTATGGCGTGAAAGCATTGTATGGCGGTTTAACCAGTGCGGGTTCGCAAGCAACTTATGGTGGACCTGATGAATCAAAAATTTATGCGGTGACGCAAAACGCTACCTCTGAAATGACTAATGATGATTTTGAAATTGTAAATGAAATTAATGACAAGCAATTGGTGTATGTCACTCGCTTTGAAGTATTTTCAACCATGATTCCTGTATTAATGAAAGATGGTTTATCGTTCGTTGAAATTGCTGGCAATGATGAAATTGCAGTGACGACCTTAGGAAATCAAGATGCAAATTATGATTTTGAATATGGTGAATATCTTTTTGATTTACCAATTTTGACTCAAGCAGGTGAAACGCGAGCGATAATCAAAGTGAAAGTGAGTGAATTACATTTGTTTCTGGAAGAATTAGAAAACAAAACCGATATTCGTTTTGAACATATGTACGATTATTAGCGAGAAGCATACATGAAAAAAATTGGTCAAATCATCTTAAAAATTATCGGGTGGATTTTTCTATTACTCTTTTTGACAATTTCATTCTTTTATATTCAATCTCGCTTACGTGAAATTGAAACCAGATACGAAGCGGCTCCAACTACGGGGAAATTTGTTCAAGCAGGGGATGTTGAGATACACATCTTAGACATGGGTCCCGCAGATGGACAAGCCATATTATTCATTCACGGCACAGGCGCGTGGAGTGAATTTTGGCGCGAGACAATGACTCCGCTTGCAGAAGCGGGTTATCGTTGCATTGCTATTGATATTCCGCCATTTGGATATTCGGAAAAACCAGCCACCCCGTCTTTTGGAAATGAAGCCCAAGCAGAACGAATTATCGCTTTGATGGATGAGTTAGACATTGATAGTGCGATTCTATTTGGTCATTCATTTGGTGGCGGGGCAACGCTCGAAACTGCGTTAATGATTCCAGAAAGAATAGATGCTCTAGTTTTGGAAGATGTAGGCGGGTTGAATCTAAACCTTGTGCCTGTAGAAAAAACAAGCCCAAGCCTTTTAGAAATATTTTTTGAAACGCGTGCTATTCGTAACCCAATTCTTTCAGCAACCGCCACCAATCCCCTGCTGACCAAGACGTTACTCTCTGCTATGTTGAAAGACCCTAACGATGCTACTGATGAAAAAATTAAAATTTTGCAACAGCCTTTGGTTTTAGAAGGTGCAACCAACACCTTAGGCGATTGGCTTGGATATGTGGTGAATGTGCAAGAAGTTTCTTTAACCACCAACCCCACCCATTATCAAAACTTGACCATGCCCACTTTAATCATTTGGGGCGATAGTGATACAGTCATTCCACTGGCAGAAGGCGAATATTTACAAAGCATCATCCCCAATGCAGAATTGGTTGTGATGAAAGACGTGAATCATGTTCCGCATGTGGAAGATTTAGATAATTTGATGCCAATTGTTTTGGAGTTTCTTAATCAATTAACAAAGTAGGTCACGTTTGAAACGTGACCTACTTTACTTACATGTTACTTACCGTATTTTTCATACCAAGTATTCGTAAACAAACCATCGGGGTCATATTCTTTTTTCAATTCAAAAAATTCTTTAATTTCAGGGTAAGAGGCTTCAAGTTGTTCTGACGTGTAATACAACTGATATGGCAAAAAGAATCTTCCATTCACTTGATGAGTTAAATCAATTAATTCACTCGTCACTTTTGCCATGTGTTCATTGCCTTCTACACTCACAGGTTGATTGATATACAAAACAATCGAATACATTTCAGTGGGAGCATAGGTCAAGAAATTATCTTCGGGGTGAATCACTCTCACCGAAGCATTGAGCAGGTTGACGTCATATTCCTGAACGATGCGGCGAAGCCCATCTACAAATGGAATAAATTGCTCACGCGGGATAAAATATTCATGCAGAATATCTGTCTCCTTTATCAAATTATTGCGGATGTATGCAACCGAATCATGCATTGGTTCATTGCGAGATACAAAACACGCCTCACCTTCAGACATGGCTTGTGTGCGCGGGACGACTGTGCAAGACTCTAACATTTTTTCGACATTCTTTTCCAAATACCACTTAATCCGCATGGGAATATCGCCACGTTTAGAAAAGTTAAACACGAAGCGACGTAACTTAATACCCGAAACTTCACCCAAAGGCGGAACATCCGCTTCGCCAATATCTACTTTTGTATATTTGTAAAAAATCATTTCATCAAGAAAGGTATTATTCTTGGCAGTGGATAAATGCCCATAAAATAAGCCTAAGTTCGGGTCGGGTAAAATTTCGTTTTCAAAAATTTCAGGGAAGTCTTTATAAGAAACAACTTGACGTTCTGTTTCATAAATGTCATTATTTACAATTTGCAAATCAACATCTAAGATGATGCCGAATAAACCATATCCGCCAACCACCAAAGAAAATAATTCAGGGTTTTCTTCACGGCTCACATTGACAATTGTTCCATCGGCAAGCATCACACGCATAGATTTAATAGAGCTACCCACTGAACCTGCTAAATGGTCCATGCCATGTGCATTGACTGAGATAGAACCACCCACGGTAAAAATATCGGTAGATTGCATGGCTTTGACAGCAAAACGTGGATGCAAAAAGTTTTGAATATCATGCCAAGTCGCACCACTTTGCACAGTGATAGTCATATTCTCTTCATCTAAAGAGATTTGATTAAATTGAGTCATATCAAGCACAAGGTTATTTTTATAAAATGCTTGTCCACCCATGCTATGGCGCACACCTGCCATTGAGATTTTTAATTCTTCTTCTTTTGCTAAAGCCACTGCATTCTGAATGTCTTCTACATTTCTAATTTGTACAATTCCATACACAGCCGTGCGATTCAAACAACTGACATCATTAATCGTGCCACCTTTTTGTTTCCATGCTAATAATTCGCTCAAAGGTAACGGAGCAATATCCACCTGAATATCAGCAGTTGCTAAGGCTTCCCCTTCTGTAGAAACAGGCTCACAATCTTTTTCACCTGTTGGTTCCGCAGAAAGTCGGTTAACCTCATAGGCTGTGCCTGCAATCACAGATACCACTGCAACCGAAGCAATCACTTTTTTTACATTGTTGGGTTTATTTTGAGTCATCGTACTTACCTCCAAGCCAAAATTTATTAGGTAAATTGTAGCAGAGAAATGGTTGTCAAGGAATAAGTTTACCTGCTACAATTTCAACAATTAAAACTTCAGCCACTAATTTCACGAATTATCACGGATTTTTTCTTTTGGTTTTCCTTTGTGCTCTTTGTGTCCTTTGTGGTTAAAAAGGAATTAAACATGACTCAAAATTATGATGCAATTGTTATCGGCGCAGGCGTGATGGGCGCCAGCCTTGCGTTTCACCTCGCCGAGCGCGGATTGAAAACTGCTATCCTTGAAAGAAAGGTCACTGCTTCGGGTGCCACTGGTCACTCCAGCGGACTTGTGCGTATGCATTATGACCTCGCCGCCGAATCTGATTTAACGTTTCAAAGTTATAAAATTTATTTCAACAACTGGAAAGAACGAGTCGGGGGTGAATGTGGATTTCAGCAAACAGGTTTCCTGCAAATTGCGAAGCGCGAACATGAAGATAAATTGCGTGGCAATGTTGCCAATCAACAAAAAATTGGAATCAATACTTCCGTTATTTCTGCGGATGAAGTACAACGCCTCTTCCCTGACCTGTTAACTGGTCACTTCGATTACGCCGCCTACGAACCTGATTCAGGGTATGCTGACGCGACACTGACTACAAATTCATTTATTGAATCTGCAAAACGAAATGGCGCGACATTGATTCAAAATTGTGAAGTGACTGCGATTCGCACAGCCAGTGGAAAAGTTATCGGCGTGGATACAACACAAGGAAACTTCGATGCACCGATTATCATCAACGCGGCTGGGGCGTGGGCAAAGCATGTCGCGGGGCTAGCAGGTATCCAAGTCCCGCTTGAAACGTGGACGCATGATGTAGCATTTTTACATCGTCCTCCATCATTAGGTAAATTCCCTGCTTGCATTGATGATGTCATCAATTGTTATTTCCGCCCTGAAGGCAGTGCATTAATCCTTGCGGCTGGTGAAGATGAATCTTTGCGTGGCGAAGCACCCGATGCCGAAGACCAAACACCTACACCAACTTTTGTTGAAAAATTAATTGATAGCATGGTGAAGCGAATTCCAAAAATTGAACAAAGTGGTTTGCATTCAATTCATGTTGGGCGTGATGGCATTACCCCAGACCAACGCGCAATATATAGCGGCACAAATATAGAAGGTTTTTATTTGGCATGTGGTTTGAGTGGCACAGGTTTCAAAACATCACCTGCGGCTGGTGCCAGCATGGTTGAATTAATTTTGGATGGCAAACCTAAAACAGTAGATATTTCCCAATTCCGTTTTGAACGCTTCGCCGAAGGTAAATTGCTTGATGGCGAATATGGATATGGGCATATTTGGAAATGACGTTTGGTTGTCATCCTGAGCATAGCGAAGGATATCGCTTCATACTTCAGTGAAAGTTGATTCTGTTCCTGAAACATTTTATTTATCTTTATTAGATATCTTAAGTACTATCAAAATGAGGCTATGATTTATTCATAGTCTCATTTTATTTTAAGAGGAATTCCCCATAGGGTACTATTGCGAGTTGTCTGACATTTGAATACAATCCGCCCTCGTTAAAGAAAGGAAAGGAAAGGAAATTCAAAATGTCAAAATATCGTAACGCACTCCCTCAATTATCTTCCCGTGATGTATTTATCACGGATGGCGGAATTGAAACAGACTTAATTTTTCATCATGGTATGGAATTACCTAGTTTTGCGTCTTTTGTTTTATTGCAAGATGAAAAAGGTTTTGAGGCTCTTCGCAATTATTTCCGCGGTTATGCTGAAATTGCTCGAAATGAAAAAGTTGGTTTGGTTCT
>DDVH01000023.1:0-20039 GCA_002345215.1 Anaerolineales bacterium UBA2317 | reverse complement strand
GAAGATACCAAAGTTGTCATTAGTGGTTGTCTCGGTCCGCGTGGTGATGGGTATAGCCCCAGCAATGTCATGTCTGCTCAAGAAGCGGAAAAATATCATTCGGTTCAAATCAACACCTTCAAACAAACCGAAGCGGATTTGGTCACTGCTATCACCATGAATTATGTCGAAGAAGCGCTTGGTATTGTGCAAGCCGCAAAATCTTTTGGAATGCCTGTTGTCATTTCTTTTACAGTCGAAACAGATGGTAAATTGCCCACAGGTCAAACCTTGAAAGATGCGATTGAACAAGTTGATAAAGAAACAGGAAACTACCCTGCCTATTACATGATTAACTGCGCGCATCCTTCTCATTTTGCGGATGTGTTAGCAAGTGGTGAAGTATGGGCAGAAAGAATCGGTGGGATTCGTGCCAATGCTTCTAAGAAAAGCCATGCAGAACTTGATTTCAGCGTTGCGTTAGATGAAGGCAATCCTGCTGAATTAGGTCAAGATTACATTGTGCTTTTTGATAAATTGAAAAATCTGACTGTGTTAGGCGGATGTTGTGGTACTGACGCACGTCATATTGCAGAGATTTGTAAATCAGCATTACAGCATCGTAATCAGGTAAGCCTTTCGGTGTAATAGAAAAAAACGGGACTGGAAATAACCAGTCCCGTTTTTTATTGTAAGAAATGATACATTTGGAGTAGCGAACAGGTGTTTTGATATACTATATTTTGCCCATGCTAAACGATACTCAACTTATCGAAGAACACTCCCAAACCATTGAAGATGTGATGTCTTATATTCGCGAGCATATTCACGAGCCGCTGAATCGAGAAATGCTAGCAGAAGTGGCTGGTTTTTCTGTGCCACATTTTCATCGTATCTTCCATGAGCAAGTTGGCGAGAGTGCCATTAGTTATGTTCGGCGCATGAGGCTGAAACGTGCAGGGCAAAAACTCCGTATGGGTGCAGTGAACATTACTGAGGTCGCGCTTGCGGCGGGTTATGATTCTCATGCCGCTTTTGGGAAAGCGTTCAAAGGGCAATATGGTCTAAGCCCCAGTGAATTCCGTCAGTTGAGTTGTAGTGAGGCTACACAACTTCTAACAAAAGGAATTGAAAAATGAAAATCAAACTTGCAAGTGTATCTATTGATGATTACGATAAGGCAATTAAATTTTATACTGAAATGATGGGGTTTGTCTTAAAACGAGATATTGATTTGGGAAATGGCGCGCGTTGGATTACAGTCGTCTCACCTGATGAGCCTAATGGTACAGAATTGGTCTTAGAACCAAATGCAAATTACCCTGCCATGAAAACACTCAAAGAATCGTTGATGAAAGATGGGATTCCATTCACAGCATTTGAAGTGAATAATATTCAAAAAGAATATGAACGCATGAAAAAGTTAGGTGTGGAATTTACGATGGAGCCAACCAACATGGGTCAATCTAGTGTAGCAATTCTCAATGATACCTGTGGAAATTTGATACAGATTTATCAAATTACGGAATAAAAATATTAGAAAAGGACTGTGAACATCACAGTCCTTTTTGTTTCGTCAATTCGTTCTTCGCAATGACATATCTAAAATACTGCTGTACTTGCTAGTAAGAATAAAATATTTGGTACTAAACTGACAACGACTGTCACAATGGCAGTGATGGCGGTTGTGAAATTTAACCATGTTTCGTTTTCAATAGTTGGGTCGCCTTCTTTCATATACATGTTGACGACGACTCGTAAATAGTAATATGCTGAGACAACTGATGTAAGCACGCCAATAATTGCCAAACCAACAAAACCACCATCCATTACGGCGCGGAAGAGATAGAACTTTCCGACCATGCCTAAGGTTGGTGGGAAGCCGATTAATGAAAGCATGAAGATGGTCATAGCAATGGCGAGGGCAGGATATTTTTTTGCTAAACCTGCATAATCATCCAATTCAAGCCCTTTGTTTTCAGCTTTTTCTAAAGCAATGACAACTGCCCACGTCCCAAAGTTTGAAACAGTGTAAGCGACTAAATAAAATAATCCGGAAGCAACTGCCACAGGCGCAACTTCTTTAATTCCGTATGGCACAAATGCCATGAGGATATAACCTGCTTGTGCAATCGCTGAATATGCTAAGAGACGTTTGATATTACTTTGTGAAAGTGCTACAAAATTTCCGACAATCATTGTGAGTGCAGAAAGTACCCAGAGAACATTCGTTAAATCTGCGGCGAGAGTGGGGAATGAAATTGTAAACACCCGAAACAATGCTACGAAGCCAGCAATCTTTGCACCTGAGGACATGAACGCAGTGACGGGTGTGGGTGCGCCTTGATAAACATCCGGAGTCCACATGTGGAATGGAACAGCGGCGACTTTGAAACCAAACCCGACGAGGAGTAGAGCGGCTCCAATAGACAGAAGCAGGCTGAAATCACCGGAAGAGGCGGCGAAGAAAATATCATTCAACGCAGTTGAACCTGTCGCACCGTAAATCAAAGCGATTCCGTACACAACAAATCCGCTGGCGAATGCACCGAGCAAAAAGTATTTCACACCAGATTCTTCTGCTTCGATTCGGCGCGAGATGGCGGATAAAACGTAAAGCGGAATGGAAAGTAATTCAAGCGCGAGAAATACGATGATGAGGTCTGTGGCTTGTGCCATGAGCATCATGCCTGTGACGCTGAATAAGAGGAGTGTGTAATATTCGCCTCTTTCGATGTTCATCCGTTTTGCGTACCCGTAAGCGAGTGCTATCCCAAACAAACCACTGACGAGTAATAAAATGTTGGCGAACGTGGAGAAACCATCTAACGCCACCATGTTATTAAAGCCAGGGCTCTTAAATCCAATTTGTGTAACGGTATACCCTAATGAAACGGCAATCCCTACAGAAGCAAGAATGGCTGTGATGCTTTTGCGATTCTTTGGAATGAATAAATCAACAAGTAAAAGTACACACGCCCAAACGGTGAGTATGAGATAAGGAATGAGGGTGTAGAAGTCGGTAAAGGTAGGCGGTGTGATCATGTTTATAAAGGTAATGCTGATAATAATTTTTCAACGGCGGGTGCGAGGATGTCGAAAAATGGTTTGGGATATAAACCAATCCAGAACATGAAGATAATCAATGGAACCATGGTGATAATTTCGCGCCAGTTGAGGTCTTTGAGTTCGTGATGATGTGTGATTTCACCGGCAGGTCCCATAAACATTCTTTGGAACATGTAAAGAATATAGACAGCCGCCATAATCACACCAAGTGCGGAAATACTTGCATACCATGGGTTACCGATTGCATCTGAACCGAATGCGCCAAGCAAAATGGTGAACTCACCCACAAAACCGTTGAGACCGGGCAAACCCATTGACGACAAAGCAGAGATTAACATGAACACGCCGAAGATTGGCGTAATTTTCCATAAACCACCATAGACTTTAATTTCGCGGGTGTGGGTTTGTTCGTAAATCATACCGATAAGCAAGAACAATGCGCCGGTACTAATGCCGTGATTTATCATTTGCAAAATAGAACCAGCCACACCTTCTGGATTCAAAGCGAACAAGCCAATCATCACAAAGCCTAAGTGGCTGACAGATGAATAAGCAACTAATTTCTTTACATCGGCTTGGGCATACGAAACCCATGCGCCATAAATAATGCCGATGGTGGCGAAGAGTGCAATCCATGGGGCGGCTTGGACGGTTGCTTCTGGAAACAATGGAATGTTGAAACGGATAAATCCATATGTACCCATTTTCAACAACACGCCTGCCAAAATCACAGAGCCAGCAGTTGGAGCTTCAACGTGTGCATCTGGAAGCCATGAATGCACGGGCCACATTGGAACTTTGATCGCAAATGCAATTGTGAACGCAAGGAATAACCAAATTTGAACATCAGCAGGAATGCCGCCTTTGGTAATTAAGTCTGGAACGGAGAAAGTATTTCCATAAATACCGAGCCACAAAATGGCAAGCAACATCAAAATAGAACCAGCCATTGTGTATAAGAAGAATTTAATTGCGGCATACACACGGCGAGGTCCGCCCCAAATACCAATGATGAAATACATCGGCACGAGTGTAAATTCCCAGAAAATGTAAAACAGGAATAAATCTTGGGCGAGGAATACACCGGTCATACCCACTTCAAGCAATAAGAAAAACGCCATAAAATCTTTAACGCGGTCTTCGATGGCTGTCCATGTGCACAGAATGGAAATAGAAGTTAAGACAGTCGTCATCAACACTAGCAAAATGCTTAAGCCATCTACACCTAAGTAATAATAAATATTAAAGCGTGCGACGTTAATCCATTCGTATTTGGCTTCGAGTTGTAAATTGGGATTCGATGAATCAAACATTGAAAAGACCCACAGCGAAATGCCAATGGTAATCAATGATGTTCCCAACGCCACCCAACGAATAGCGTTTTTCTGCTCGGCATTCAAAAAGAGAATCACCAGCACACCCAATAATGGGAAGAAGGTTAGTAGTGTAAGCGGTTGTAAAATAAATTCCATGTTTCGTCCTCAAATATCTACTTAAAGATTAAATATCCTAAAATCAAAACCACGCCGAGCAAAACAGAAAGTGCATACGAACGCACAAAACCATTTTGAATTTTTCTTACGTTAGCAGAAATCCAATTCGATACATCTGCCCAACTGTTGAAGAAACGGTCAATACCTTTTTGGTCAGCATATTTGTTCAAGGCAATTTGCCCAATCCAGTTATAACTGCCGACAATAACCGTATCATGCATAAAGTCATGCCAGAAGCGCCAATCAATCACATCTGCTAAAAATGCACCGAGCCGTTTGAATGGTTGACGAATCACAGCGTTATAAATCTCATCCACATACCATTTGTTTTCCATACCAGTGAAAATAAATCCAAGCGGTTTTTTCATTGGGTCAAGTTGATTCGCTTTCTTCAACGGGTTGCGTCCATAAATTAACCATGAAACCAAAATCGCAACCAATGCCAGTGCAGTTGCAGAAATAGCAATGCTCGATTCAAAAGATAAATATTCAACTTCACCAAGTGTGTATTCAAGCCAATGACCTAATTGATGGAAACCTTTGAACGGAAGATTTAACGCGCCTCCTGCTACGCTGAGAATTGCCAGCACAACCAACGGCAGAGTCATTACCTTTGGGCTTTCTTCAGCGTGTTTGGATGCATCGGTTCTGGCTTCACCGAAAAAGACCATCCAAATTTGCCTGCCCATATAAAAGGCAGTGAAAAACGCGGCGACAGTTAATAACCAATACACGGTTTGATTATGTAACCTTGCATCAAGCAAAATTTCATCTTTAGACCAAAAGCCTGCAAATGGCGGTAAACCTGCTAATGCAATTGTTCCAATCAGATATAACCAAAATGTGACTGGCATCGTTTTTCGCATACCACCCATGTTACGCATATCGCCTGGGTCAAAGACTTCAGCATGGTCATCATGTCCGTGACCATGTGCATCGTGATGTTCTTCTTTCTTCTTTCCTTTTAATTTCTTTTTCGGCTTTTCATCATGATGTTCGTGATGTGCATGAGCATGATGTCCGCGTTCAACGCCGAGAATCACAGAGCCTGCTGAAAGGAATAACAATGCTTTGAAGAAAGCATGTGTAATCAAATGGAACATGCCTGCCACATACGCACCCATTCCAACAGCGGCAACCATGAAGCCAAGTTGTGAAATAGTTGAATAAGCCAAAACTTTTTTAATGTCATATTGACCAACTGCTATCGTAGCGGCAAACAAAGCAGTGACTGCACCTACAATTGCAACAATGTTTTGGGCTTCGTGAACTAAATCATATAAAGGGAATGAACGGGTGATTAAGTAAACGCCAGCAGTGACCATGGTGGCGGCATGAATTAATGCTGAAACTGGAGTCGGACCTGCCATCGCGTCTGGTAGCCAAACATACAATGGAATCTGTGCTGATTTACCAGCCACACCCACTAGCATAAACAAAGTGATTGCAATAATAATTTCTGGTGGAGCACTTTTTGCGGCTTCAAAGACATTATCAAATTGGAAGCTATTGCCTAAATGCCAGAACATCAAAAAGCCAGCGATTAAGAAGCCAAAGTCACCGATGCGGTTGACGATGAATGCTTTTTTGGCGGCATCTGAGTTTGCCCATGAAGGTCGCGCGAGTGTGTCCATTTCAAACCAAAAGCCGATGAGAAGAAATGAACACAAACCTACACCTTCCCAGCCGACGAATAGCATTAAGTATGAGTCGCCTGAAACTAAGACCATCATCGAGGCGAGAAACAGGTTGAGGTAAATAAAGAAGCGAGTGAAACGTCCCTCTTCATGCTTGTAGCGCACATCTTCGTGCATGTATCCGATAGCATAAATGTGAATCAAAGTTCCCACACCAGAGACAACTAACATCATGGTGGCGGAAAGTGAATCAATGCGGAAAGTCCAATCGAGTTCAAGGTTTCCGATGTGAATCCATTGGGCGAGTTGCCAGCGCATCACTTCGCCGTGATTGATGGAGACAGAATATGCCAACAAAACGGAGACGATGAATGTTGCGCCCGCCGCAATGCTAGCGACTGCGCCTACTTGATTCTCGCTCATGCGTTTGCCGAAGATGGTGTTAATCAGCAAACCGATGACTGGGAAAAATACCAGCCACGGTGCAAGAAAATAAAAACCTGTTTGTACTGTTTCGCTTAAGTGCATGACAGGGTTAGCCTTTCAAAGAATTCATATCATCAATATTGATGTTCTTTTTCGATTTGAAAATTTCAACAATCAATGCCAAACCGACAGCAACTTCTGCGGCGGCGACAGCAATGACGAAGAAGACAAAAATTTGTCCGTTGAAGGATTCGTAAACACTAGCAAATGCCACAAAAGCAAGATTCGCGGCGTTGAGCATTAACTCAATGGACATGAAAATAATCAACGGGTTGCGGCGTGATAAAACGCCTAATGCGCCAATCGTAAATAAAATTGCAGATAAGGCAACGTAATAATCAACTGTGACCATAATCCCTAGCCTGCCTTTTCTCGTTTGTTCAATACAATCGCGCCGACCATCGCAACCAATAGAAGAATAGAAGTGACTTCAAACGGAAGCAGATATTGATTAAACAAAGTCATTGCCATTTCACGCACGTTTTCAATTGAGTTCACTGAAGCATCAGGTGAAATAATGGAAGTACCTGAACGGGCGCGTGCAAAAACCAAATAAATTGATTCAACAGCAAGAATCGTTGAAAGCAAAATTGCTAAGGGTCTTTGCCATGGAAGTACTTCGGACGGTGGGAGATTCTCCGCGCCTAATAACATGATGACGAAGAGGAACAACACCATAATCGCGCCAGCATAGACGGTGATTTGAGCCATGGCGATAAATGGCGCGCCGAGTAAAAGATAAAAGACAGCCACGACAACAAAGTTCAACACAAGGAATAATGCGGAATAGACAGCATTACGGCTGAACAACATGCCCAATGCGGAAGCAATGGCAACGAGTGATAAAACGAGGAAAACGATTAAATCGGTCATAGCAAATAACTAATCTCTTGGGTCTTCCATTTGTGGAACGGAGCGAGTAAATACTTTCGGTTCCACTTTTTGTGGAGTTAACATATTTTCGGCTTTTACAGGCACAAGCAACATATCTTTTGTATAAATGGCTTGCTTTCTATCTGTAAATGTTAATTCGTAATTGTCACCAAGTGTGATGGCTTCGGTCGGACAAGCATCTTCACAAAAGCCGCAGTAAATGCATCGGAGCATGTTAATTTCGTAGGTCGAGGCATATCTCTCCCCAGGTGAGAAGCGTTTTTCATCTGTATTTTCAGAAGACTCAACGAAGATTGCATCCGCAGGGCAAGCGGCGGCACACAGTGAACATCCAATACATTTTTCGAGACCGTTATCATAACGATTCAAAACATGGCGACCTCGAAAACGCGGACGGACTTCGCGCTTCTGTTCGGGATATTGATAGGTAACAGTTTTCTCCACAAAAAATGTGCGAAGAACTTCACCCAAACCTTTGCCAAGTTCAATTAAAGGTTCAAACACGCGCATTTGTTTTTCTCCTCGTTAAGTCACGGTAAATCACAGCAATTGATATCAAGAAACTAAGTATCGAAAGAACTGGAATACTCCAATAATACAACGGGTTGGTTTCTGATAACAAAATTCCAACAGCCGTGATGAAACATAATGCTAAAGTAAGTGGCAAGAAAATTTTCCAGCCGAGCGCCATCAAACGGTCATAACGTAAACGGGGCCAAGTGGCGCGTACCCAAATCATCAAAAACAAAATGAAAAATACTTTGATGAACAAATACATCGGTCCGAGAAACCAGGCTGGGAAAGTCCATGAGCCAATTGTCCAAATTGCATCCACACTCAAAAAGGTGTTTTGTAAAATAACTGGCTCGCGATACCCACCAAAAAATAATGTAGCCGTAATCATAGACATCACAATCATTTTTTGATATTCAGCCATGAAGAACAAAGCAAACTTCATACCCGAATATTCCGCATGATAACCTGCAGTTAATTCTTGTTCGGCTTCGGGCATGTCAAACGGAGCTCGGTTCACTTCTGCTAATACCACAATGAAGAAAATGACTGCTCCAACAGGTTGTACCCAGAAAAACCAAACATCTTTTTGTGCATCAACAATTTCATTCAAACTCATCGAGTTGCCAAGCAAAATCACAAACACAAAACAAAAGCCAAGCGCGAGTTCATACGAAATCATTTGAGCCGATGAACGAATGCCGCCCAACATAGCGTATTTATTATTGCTCGACCAACCCGCCAACACGATTCCATACACTGCAATCGAAGCGATAGACATGACATACAAAATACCTACGTTTACATCCGCCACATATAAAGTAATTTCACGTCCAAATAAATTAAACGAAGTTCCCAAAGGAATCACTGCCGCGATAATTAAAGAAGGCACAACTGTTAACACAGGTGCGAGAATAAAAACTACTTTATAAACTTTTGCTGGTGTAAATTCTTCTTTGAAAATTAATTTCACCGCATCTGCAATGGGTTGCAAAATTCCTTGCGGACCTGCACGATTGGGTCCCACACGCACTTGCATTCTTGCTAAAGCACGGCGTTCATATAAAGTTAAGTAGGCAAAACCGCCTAATAAAATTAGACACAAGATTAAGCCTTTCAAAACCCATTCAAGCCACATGACCCAATCCATTATTTCACCTTCCCTACTACAGGTTCGTGAATCGCCAGCCCCATACTACGCGGCACAAGCACCACACCTGCTGAAATTGAATCATCAATCTTAATCAAGGCTTCGCCACTCACGCCATTAAAACTAATTTTCGCAGTCTTGCCAGCATCCATGCCCAATTTCTTAGCAGTAGATGAATTCATAGAAATTTTTGTTTCACCGATTCTTTGCTCAAGCAACTCTGCACTGCTGACGGTGATGCCATAATCATATAATTTATTGACTGGCACAGCCAAAATTTCTTTTTCTTTTGGATGAATAGCCGCTTCTTTTCTGACCTTCGGAATGCGGACTGTTCCCCCAACTTGAGCCATTGGGAGGAGTTGCACGCCTAAGCCTTTTGTATTTTCATACGTTGTGCCACCGTAATACATGTCACTGCGACCTACGATTGGGAATTGTTCTTTGGTTTCAGCAAGTTTGTCATAATTCAAATCAGAGAAAGCATCTACTGAATTGGATAACAAATCAAACACCACACGCACAGATGAACCTTCTAAAATCACACCCATTTGTTTTGCAATCATAGATGTAATTGCAAAATCTGGTTTGCTTTCACCTTTGACAGGCACTGCCGCATAGAATCTTTGTACACGTCTTTCACCAGAAGTGAAAGTACCTTCACGTTCAGTAAATGCTTGGGCAGGGAATACCGCATCTGCAATTTCGGTTGTAGCAGTTTCAAGCAAATCTTGCACGGCTACAAATTTTGAATCTTTCAAAACTTTCGCAAAGTTCGGGTTATCACCCACAGGGTCAGCCCCGGCAATGTAAACCACTTTTCCTTTTAATGCTTTGGCTAAATCATCTACGGGTTCAAAGCCCATTTCAAATGCGCCTTGGTCGTTTGCTCTTTGCCACACACCGATTAATCCATTATTCGCTCTGCCAACGTGACCAGTTTCTTTTAATAAACTTCCACAAGCAGATGCTAAGGCAGAAGTTCCATTCACGCCCAAACCATCACTGCCATAGAAGATAATTGCATTTTTGGCTTTGGCAAATTCATCAGCAACTTTGCCTTTTTTGCCTAAATCATTAATCGTCTTAACTTCGTTACCATGTGTATATCGAATCACATGTTTTGCAAATTTATCTAATTTTGTTTCACGGGCATTCGCAACGATTAACGTCGCACCACGTTGAGCAGCTTGTTTGACTCGTAACCACCAAATCGGGGCTTCTTCATATAAATCAGATGCCACAACGACGATTGCATCGCCTGCACCCATTTTGCTTAAGTTTGTGCCAGCCCCAACACCAACTAACTTAGTTACATCTCCGCCACCCATATCAGAATACAAAATAGCTTTGCCACCGGCGGTATCAGCAAGTGATTTGAGGTTGAACAAATCTTCGTTTGATAATCTTCCAGAAGCAAGCACAACAAAATCTTTTTTATTCTTTGTAAATTTTTCTGCGGCTAATTTTGTAGCGGCATCCCATGAAGCACGAGATAACTTTCCATCTTTGCGAATCATTGGTTTGGTTAATCGTTCTTTGCTTTCAGCATAGTGATATGCAAAACGACCTTTATCACATAACCAAATTTCATTTACTTCTTCGTTTTGACGTGGCATGACACGTTTGACAACAATCTCGCCGCCTGCTTTGGCTTCACGTCGCGTATTAAGCGTCGTGTTACACCCAACTGGACATTGAGTACATATTGAGGATTCAGCACTCAGTTCCCACGGTCGGGCACCGAAGCGGAAATCAGCAGTCGTCAACGCACCCACTGGACAAATATCAGTCGTGTTACCGGAGAAAATAGAATCAAAGCCGGGGTCAGATAATGAAACGATTTGAGTCGTGCGGCCACGTTCATCAAAAGCGAGCACTGGCTCGCCAGCAACTTCATCTTGAAAACGGATGCAACGCGCACATTGGATACAACGTTCGCGATCGAGATAAATTAACTCACCCAATGGAACTTGCTTATCCATTTTCAATTTTTCATCATAGATGAAACGACTCTTACCCGGACCATGTGCCATGGTGAGATTTTGAAGCGGACATTCACCGCCTTTATCACACACCGGACAATCTAATGGATGGGAAGTCAGCAAAAATTCAACCGTGCTTTTTTGACCCACTGTTGCTTTTTCGGTTTGCGTTTGCACAACCATGCCTTCAAAGACACGATTGGTACAAGCGGTTTCAAGTTTGGGGCGCATGGCAATTTTTGGCGCGCCATTTTCCATCACCACTTCTTTTGTTTTGGGGTCAACCATAGGTTGACCCACTTCAACCAAACACATGCGGCACATACCGACAGGTTCTAGTTTTGGATGGTGACAAAAAACAGGAATATCAATACCTGCTAACTTGGCGGCTTCAACTACCGTGTAATTTTCAGGTACAGCGATTGGCTTTCCGTTGATGGTTACATTAACTTGTTTCGTCATCTTTATGCTCGGTTAAAGTCTTTCGGGAATCGTTCGATACTGGTTACAACTGCCATAGTGGAAAAATCACCTAAGGCACATAAACATTTGCCTTGCATTTGCTTGGCGACATTTAATAATAAATCTGTATCTTCTTTATAGGAACCATTGGAATGACCCATGCGTTTGACAATGTTATTCATCCAATATGTACCTTCACGACAAGGTGTACATTTACCGCAAGATTCATGTTTGAAGAATTTAACTGTTTTGCTAATAACCCAATTTAAATCTACAGTGTCATCTAACACAATCACAGAGGCAGAACCCAAGTCCGCGCCCATACCACGCACAGATGCATAATCTAATGGCGTATCTAACACTTTATCATTGACTGGAATTAAAGATGAAGAAGCACCAGCAGGCATGAGGGCTTTGACAGGTCTTCCGTCTTGCACACCCATGCCGTGTTCATAAATTAATTGTCTGAATGTAGAACCAAAAGGTAATTCATAATTACCGGGTTTGCGAACACGACCTGATAATGAATAAATTTTTACACCAGCCGCATCGGCTGTGCCGATACTTTTATACCAATCTGCTCCATTTGCCAAAATCATTGGAACATTTGCAAACGTCTCCACATTATTAATCACAGTGGGTTTGCCAAACAAACCAGCCACTGCTGGGAACGGCGGACGTGTACGAGGTTGCCCACGTTTGCCTTCAAGCGATTCAAGCAAAGCAGTTTCTTCACCACAAATATATGCGCCCGCACCTAAATGCGTATAAATTCTTAATGAATAGTCAGTTCCAAATAATTTATCGCCGAGAAAACCTGCTTCTTCCATCTCAGCAATTTGTTTATCCATCGCTTCGGCAATATCCCAAAACTCGCCACGCAAATACACATACGCAACATTTGCACCCACAGCATACGATGCAATCGCTAAACCTTCCAAAAATTGGAAAGGATTCATTTCCATCAATTCACGGTCTTTGAATGTGCCGGGTTCCGATTCATCCGCATTGGCAACTACATAATGGGGCCATTTATTTTTATCAATAAAAGACCACTTCATACCAGTTGGAAAGCCCGCCCCACCACGCCCACGCAAACCAGAATTTTTAACTTCATCCGTCACTTGGCTTGGTTGCATTTTGGTGACTGCTTTTTTGAGTGCAGAAAATCCACCGTTCTTTTTATAGACGTTGAACTTATGTAAATCAGGAATATCTCGATGTCTTAATAAGATATGACTCATCGCTTCTCTCCTGCTTCAACTTGTTTCAGCGACTGAAGCCACTCATTCACTCGGTCAATCGTCATGTATTCGTGATATTTAATTCCATCCGGTCCTTGTGATTGGAACATTGGAGCTCGGTCACATGCCGCGAGACACATCACGTGTTCAACAGTGACTAAACCGTCAGCAGTTGTGCCACCATCTTCAACATTTAAGTGTTCACAAACTTGTTTCATGAATTCATCGGCACCGCGTAAGGCACAAGGTAAATCGGTGCAGATTTGCATTCGATATTTGCCTTCTTTTTTCTCGTGATACAACGTATAAAAACCAACCACTGACCCAACTTCAGTTTCGGTTATGTCTAAAAGTTTTGCAATCTCTTGCATAGACTCTTTGCTGATATAGCCTTCATCTTTTTGTACAAGATGTAAAAGCGGCATCACTGCTGAACGTTTATGTTCAGGCGGATATTTGGATAAAATTTGTTTTATTTCTTTAGCGTATTTTTTCTCAAGGCTCATCGGTCAATATCTCCGAGCACAATATCAATAGAAGCAAGGATAGCAACCAAATCTGCTACCAAGTGCCCTTTTGTGATTTCAGGCAAAACTGCTAAATTATCAAATGAAGGTGTGCGCATGTGAACGCGATACGGTTTTGGTCCGCCATCACTTTCGAGGAAGACACCTAATTCTCCGCGTGGTGATTCAACTGCGTTATAAATCGAACCTTTGGGTGCGAGGAAACCTTCTGTCCATAATTTGAAATGATGAATCAACGATTCCATGCTCACGCCGATTTCAGAACGTGGTGGCGGAACGAACTTACGATTCTCTGAACGAACTGGACCTAATGGTAATTTGTTCATTGCTTGTTCAATAATTTTCAATGACTCGCGCATCTCTTGAATGCGGACGATATAACGAGCATAGGTATCGCAATCTTCTGAAACGGGAACATTGAAATCATATTGTTCATAACCGAGATATGGGGTTGCTTTTCTTAAGTCCCAATTGACGCCTGATGCCCGAAGTGTAGGACCAGTTACCCCGTAGGAAAGAGCCGTCTTTTTATCTAAATAACCGATGCCAACTAAGCGATCAATAAAAATTGGGTTACGAGTCATCAAACGTTCATATTCATCTACACGTTTATGAAAGAGTTGCACAAAATCACGCACAGCTTTTTCAAATTCAACGGGCACATCGCGCCACAAACCACCAGGGCGGATGTAAGTGGTCATCATGCGTTGACCTGAAACCATTTCAAAAATATCTAAAATTAATTCGCGTTCGCGGAAACAATAAAGGAATACGGACATTGCCGCAAGGTCGAGACCAAACGCGCCAAGCCAAACCAAATGTGAAGCGATGCGTTGAAGTTCAACAAGAACCACACGCAAGGCTTGCGCACGGACAGGCACATCTAAATCCACCAATTTTTCGACAGCCATCACATAAGCAAGATTATTGCCCATGGTGTTCATGTAATCGAGGCGGTCGGTCATCACTTCGGCTTTCTGATAGGTTTTGGCTTCCATATTTTTTTCGATGCCAGTGTGTAAATAACCAATATCAGAAATACAATTGACGACTGTTTCGCCATCTAACTCTAAAATTAAACGCAACACACCATGTGTGGATGGATGTTGTGGACCCATATTAAGCAACATGGTTTCACCGCGAATTGCACGTTCTGAAACCAGATGTTTGAATTGGTCTATGCTGACTTCTTGAATCTGCGTCATGCTTATTCCTTTGCGTACGGCTTGCGAATATCTATATCTTCAAAGTTAAACGTAAATTGTGGTTCTTCATAACCCAACGGAAAATCTTTTCGTAATGGATGACCTTCAGTCCCTTCAGGCATTAAGATTCTGCGTGGGTCAGGGTGATTTTCAAAATCAATGCCGAACATATCCATCAATTCACGTTCACGCCAATTACAAGTGTCATATACACTTACAGCCGTCGGCACCTTAGGATTATCACCATTGACTGGAACTCGTAATTGAATAAAAGCAATTTTTTCTAATGATGTTAATTGATAAATAACATGAAAGCGCGGATTATTTTGTGGGTAATAATCTACTGCGGTTAAGGCAGACAGTAATTCAAACGTATGTTTATCACGTAAAAGTTTTAGGGCATCCACAATTTGTTCTGGTTTTACAAAACAATGCACTTCTCCACGATGTTCTTCGTAGGTGATGCTAAATTTTTCTTGTAAATCTTTTACGATAGGCTCTAGTTTTTTATCCATAAATTACACCATCTCGTCATTGCGAGGGCGATGCTCTTCGCCCGAAGCAATCCCCAACATTGTGTAGGAGATTGCTTCGCCGCAAAGAACGCGGCTCGCAATGACGGAAATTTATTACGCAGTCGGCGCAGTCACTTTTTGAGCATTAACTTTTTCATACAAAGTGAGCACACCATGAATCAACGCCTCTGGGCGCGGAGGGCATCCCGCTACATATACATCTACTGGAACAACTTCATCTACACCTTGGAAGATGGCATAATTATTAAACACACCACCACAAGATGCACAGTCACCCATTGCAATCACCCATTTTGGTTCAGGCATTTGGTCGTATAACAATCTCAAGACAGGACCCATTTTCTTTGAACAACGCCCTGCCACAATCATTAAATCAGATTGACGCGGGCTCGCACGCATCAACTCCATACCGAAGCGGCTCATATCATAATCAGCGGCTTGTGCCGCCATCATCTCAATAGCACAACACGCTAAACCAAATAACATGGGCCACATCGCATTCGTGCGAGACCAATTTACAACCTGATCAAGCGTAGTTGTTACTACGCCCATATTTCCAAGTTTTTGTTCTATTCCCATTCAAGGGCTCCTTTCTTCCACGCGTACATATAGCCAATTAATAAAATAACGATAAAGATACCCATTTCAATTAAACCAAACAAACCGAGTTGACGAAACGCAATCGCCCACGGCAAAAAGAAAATCACTTCAATATCAAACAGGATGAATAAAACAGCAATCAAATAAAAACGAACGGGCATACGCCGCGTGCCTTCACCATACGGAACAATCCCCGACTCGTATGGGATATCCTTCGCCGCCGATTTTTTCTTTGGTCCAAACAATTCCCCCAAGCCGATAGCAATGAAAGCAATCAGAGTAGCAACTGCAATCATTACCCCAATGGCAATATATTCCAAAAGCATGAAAACCTCTATGAATTTGCGAAATCTGGCTTGCTTGACGGAGTATACTTCATAAGTGCCACTTTTCACAAGGGATTTTCTAAATAAATCTACATTCCCCCATTCTGGAAATTAATCCGCTTCTTTCCTAGCGGATAATTGGTTCGTTTCCCTAGTATTTTCTTAAAACCGCTCTAACTGCAAATGACGTATAATCCTTAAATCAGAGATATTAGGAGAATATCATGAAATATATTTTTTATGTCTTATTCTTACTTGCCTTTATTTTGACTGCTTGTACCCAAATCGCCTCGCCAACAGTAGAATCTACACAAACAACACAGCCAAGCCCAAGCAATACTCCTATTCCGCCTACTGTTACTCCTACCATAACACCCTCTCCTACACTTGAATTACCTGTTGGACTGAAAACTCCAATTCCTGAGTTTGGCACCGAAATTACTTTAGATAATATAAATAAATTAGAGGAAATTGCACGTTATTATGGTAATTTACCTTATATTGCCAAATTAACAAAAGACCAATCACGTTTATTTGTTAGAGACCAATTAGGTCTAGATATTTACGATTACAAAACTAATAAACTTATACTACATTTAAATCATTATATACCGCAAACAGATTATAACTTGGGACTACAGATTAGTGATGATGGAAAATGGGTATTAATAGATGGGATATGGCTATTTAATACAGAGGCAGAGATAACAGATGAATATTTGAAAAATATTTTTACTCTTGCTGGGTTTAAATCTCATTCAAACCCCATTCCGCTTACCGCCCTTTCACTAGATGGAAAAAAATTAGCAGTTGCTGAGTCATATCAGAATGGAAGGTTTTATATTATAGATATAGAAACCAACGAAATTATATATAAATCCATTTCTGGTAGCAGTCCTATTTTCTCACCTGATAATTCAATGATTGCTACAGAAGTAAATAATCAAGTTATTGTTTGGAGCATTTTGGATGGAAGTGTGATAAATAAATTTCCCTTAGAGAGATTTGGTGAAGGCGTTGCGTTTTCTAATGATTCTAGTTTAATTGCAATTCGACAATCTTCGGGCGATATAAACATTTGGAGAATTAATTCAGGCGAATTAGTTCAAACTATCTCAAGTAGAAATAGTTGCAACAATATTCTAGAAGGATTCAATAGTCTTCCTGTATTCAATCAAAGTAATACGCAAGTTGCCCTTTTTGATTGTAATGGAAATATCCAATTATGGTCTGTCAATAAAGGCAATATGATATCTGAACTTCATTATGATATTGACCTACCTTCTGTTTTATATAACGAAAGTGGTAATTTAAGTTTACTCAGCCCACCTCGTACTGCTGGACCTTGGATAGGGTTTCAAGAATATCAAATGAGCGATTTCATTTTCTTAGATAATGAAACAATAGCATTACGATACTATGATTCAATTAATCGAACTTATCGAATGTGCGCTATTCATTTGCAGTCTAATCCAGATTGTAAAGATAACTTAACCATTGGGACAGACACCAACTACTACAAATATTCTATCGTAGGGAATAATCTTAAATTGTTTTCCACCTCAACATCAAATAATTCACAACCATTGTATGAAATAGAGTTTTTAGGACTAGGTGTAAATATAGATAAATTTGATCCTGAGCATCAGACTCTTCTATATACTACTTATATCAGCGATTATATAGCCGATGTGCGACTGGTTGATTTAAAAACTGGGGAATTTATCAATAAATGGGAAAAGCGTAGACTTGGCGCATCCTCATTCTCTCAAGAAAATACAGTTGCTGCTATTTGTTTGGATACTGCTGATTTTGGTATTTCATTTTTTAACAATAAACCTAAATTAATTTTAATTGACCTTGCTGAAAGCAAATCTATTTACGAAGAAAACATCACTTGCAGTGAGTTAGCACTTTCACATTCAAATGAAAATAGAAAGATTGCTATTAGCTATGATACTCTTCCCTCTGGATCACAATTTTTGAAATCTTTGCTTCTGATTATGAATTTTGATACGCATGATGAGCGACAGAAAATTGATGTTGGCTGTGACCGCAATATAAGTTCATTGGCTTATTCCCCTGATGATTCTATACTGGCTGTTAGTTGTAGTTATGGAGATAGCGATGGAAATATTTATTTCTTAAATGCCTCAGACGGCACAGAAATACAACTTATTGAAGGCTATCCAGGAATCAACGGTTTAACATTTTCGCCTGATGGAAAAATGCTTGCGGTATCTTTTGGTGGAGGATCTATCAGTGTTTTAGCAGCCCCATAAAATAAAAGGTGACAGCCACCTGTGTATTTTCAATTTATTTCACGACCACTCTATCACCTATAGACTTTTCAATCCCCTAAATAATCTCTCAACTCTCTGCTCTTAGATGGGTGACGTAATTTTCTTAACGCTTTAGCTTCAATTTGACGAACACGTTCACGAGTCACATCAAAGAAACGACTAACTTCTTCTAATGTGTGTTCTTTTCCATCACGCAGACCAAAGCGTAATTCCAGCACATCCCGTTCACGGTCAGATAATGAAGCGAGGGCGTGTTTTATCTGCTTGCGAAGCATTTCTTTTGATGCGGCATCCATGGGCGAGGGCGCATCTACATCTTCAATGAAATCACCTAAGGCACTTGATTCATCATCCCCCACTGGACCTTCTAATGAAACAGTTTCTTCCGCAGATTGCAAAGCACGAGTCACTTTTTGTGATGCAACCTCTAATCTTCTTTGTAATTCAGGTTCCACAGGCTGATTCTCTGAATGGGCTTTGAGAATCTCTTGCACATCAGATGCAGAAAGATAACCTGTTTCCATTGCGAGTTCTTCATTACTTGGGTTGCGACCTAATGATTGTGTAAGATGGCGTTGGGCGCGTAAAATTCTCGAAATCGATTCAAACAAATGCACAGGAATACGAATCGTGCGGGCTTGTTCTGCAATAGAACGATTGATAGATTGACGAATCCACCAAGTTGCATAGGTGCTGAATTTGAATCCGCGACGTGGGTCAAATTTGTTGATGGCGCGTAATAAACCCATGTTGCCTTCTTGAATTAAATCTAGCAATGGAATGCCACGACCTAAATATCTTTTCGCCACACTGACGACTAATCTTAAATTGGCACGAATGAGTGCTTGGTTTGCAGTTTCAGCACGTTCTTTAATGGCATTCATTTCGTTTAATAATTCTTCATCCGAACATAAATTTCGATACAGGGTGCGTTGTGATGGAAAAGATTTTTCTTCTTGAGCATGTTTGAGTAGCCAGTCTGCATATTTGGATGGAAGCAAATGCAAACTGAGGAAAACGCTATAAGCATGGCGTGCGAGATTATCCCAAAGATGGTCTACGCCCCAGTGACCGTTATCAAGATAGGTGCGTAAATACGAAGCAGAAGCAATTTCCCACCCAGTATGAAGCGTTTGGGATTCTGAAATCATGTTTGCTAAATTGGGAAGTTCATGGTCGAGTCGTTCGGCATCTTCAATTAATCTATCCCACGATGTAATCATTTCAGAAATCAAAGAATGATAAATAGATGCAGGCAATGAAACGCCTTTGCGTTGTTTAAGTTTGCGTAAGGTTTCAATGAGACGATGTGCTTCGATTAAAGTTGCCAAACGAAATTCACTATCAGAATCTAATAATTTGACTTGACCAATCTCGCGCAAATACAAACGCACAGGGTCTTCAGAATGGTCAGTTGTTTCGTAGGCAGGGATTTTGAGCGAATCTTCAAGGTCTTCGGTTTGATTCGCTAACATCGAATCATCGGGTTCGAGAAAATCATCGTTTGAAAAGTTGGCAGGGTTGAGAGATTCTAAAACGCCGTCTACAGAAAGCGGTGGGTCATCTTTTTGTTTTGATTTCGGCTTATTTTCTTTTTGAGCAGACATACTCTCTCTTCTCCACGAGGCTG
>DDVH01000009.1:27917-51981 GCA_002345215.1 Anaerolineales bacterium UBA2317 | reverse complement strand
CTCTCTCTTCTCCACGAGGCTGTACTATACAACACTCAAACCCTGCGATAGTGTCAATTTTTTTTAGCCATAGAGTTAACTGAGAAAAGATTTTAAGAACTTCTCAAAAATCTCTGTGACGAATTTTTATTGCTTCTTCGCTATCTTTTGTTTTGCCAAATCCAAACTACGTAACAAACGCGTAAACTGCATCGTTTGTTCTTGATACATTTTAATATTCATACCGCCCTGTGTTTCATCATCTTCTTGCATAAAACGCAATTGATTCACATTCGATGTAGCATGTGTTCTGCGTAAATCCAATAATCTGTTTAACAAATCTTCTAACAACCTGTCATCATACGTTTTATCAATCTTTTCTGTTTGATTCAATAAATCATTTGTCAATGTGGTTAATGTTTCAGGTAAATGTGCATTCAAATAATTTTGATGTTCTTTTTCATCTTGCTCCACAGCCAAACGCAAAACACCAAACAACAATTGATAGTCGGTATATTCAAAATCTTCCACAGCCAACGGGCTCAAACCAAACTCTTCCAACTTTCTATCTAAGCGATACACCAATTCAGGTCTTTTCAACAACATGCTTAAACAATATGCTTCCACTTTCAATCTTGGATTAACCGCCGCGACAGTGGATTCAACTTTTACACTTGAATCTTCGCCACGCGGCTTGCGCCTCATTGCTTGAGGTCGAGTTGTTGTGCCCGCTAAAGCAGATTCATTCACCTTCAACATTCTCGCCAACGCCTGACGGTATGTATCGCGTTCTAATGGATTGCCAATATCATCAATCAAAGGCAATACTTGTGCCGCAATTTGATTCTTAACCTTCGGGTCATTTAAGTTTTGACCAACCGCCAAAGAATCCATCACATGTGTGACGATTGGTTTGGCATTTTCAATTAACGTTTTCCACTCTTCTTTATTTCTTGCGACGATTTCATCAGGGTCTAAATCATCAGGAATAGATGCGACGCGTAAATCTGCTTGCAAACGTGATTCATTTCTTAATAATCCACGCGCATCAAAAGCGAGTTCGCCTTCTTTATCCATAGCAGAACGCGCGGCATCGAGTCCGCGCAAAACGGCTTTCTGACCTGCTACATCAGGATCAAGAGCTAAGACGATTCGTCTTGTATATTTTTTCAGCAAACGTAATTGGTCTTCAGTTAAAGCTGTTCCCATCGGCGAGACAACATTTTCATAGCCTGCTTGATGCAAAGCAATCACATCCAAATAACCTTCGACAATCACGGCTTGGTCAGCGACTCGTATAGGCTTGCGAGCTCTATCAAGTCCATAGAGCAGGCGTCCCTTAGAGAAAAGAGGCGTTTCAGGTGAGTTGAGAAATTTTGGAATATCGTCAGGGTCAACAATACGTGCACCGAATCCCGTCATGCGACCTTGTTCATCACGAATCGGAATCATGATTCTGTTTCTGAAACGGTCAAATATTTTTCCATCTTCGCGTTCTGATAACATGCCTGAATTAACTAAATCTTGTTCGGAATAACCTTTAGCGGTGAAATGTTTTAGAAAATTATCATAACCTGCGGGAGCATACCCCAAGCCGAACGTTTCAATAGTGGATTCAGTTAATCCGCGTTTGTCTTTTAAGTAGTTGAAAATATTTTTGTTATTGAATAAATGAGTGCGATAATAAATAATCGCATCTTCTAAAATTTTTCGTAAATTTTCGTAAGCCTCTTTTTGTTCTGGTGTTTCGCGTGTGTATTCTTTGATTTCAACCCCAGCACGCAAAGCCAGTTTTTGCATCGCTTCTTTAAAGTCAATGCCTTCGCGTTTCATAACGAATTTGAAAATATCGCCACCTTCATTGCATTGACCAAAACATCGCCATGTGCCTGTTTCGGGCCAGACTACAAATGCTGGCGTTTTTTTGTTATCGTGAAACGGACAAAAGCCCGTGTAATTTTTTCCAGCATGACGTAACTTGACTCCCGCTTCGGAGACAAGGTCTACAATATCAATCTTGGATTTAATTTCATCAAGGGTGGACATAAGTTAGCGGTTGGCGTTTAGCAAGTTGAATTATAGACGGGTTTTAGAAAATGGGAAATCAATTCTATATATTTCTTTGCCACGGATTACACAAATTTTCACGGATTTTTAAAATCTGTGCAATCCGTGTAATCTGTGGCTAATTATTTCTTAAAACAAAACAGGGCAGTTGCTCAACTGCCCTGCATACAAACTATCTTTTACAAATCGCTTGAATTATCGCCTTCGTGGTCACAGCCTCTAGGATATTCACTTTCGGGTGCGGGGTAAGTTTGCAAATCAGGTTGAGTGGCTTCGGCTGATTCTTTTTTGAGCGGGTTCACCAATGAACCATTCAGCACATACATGCCCAAACTTTCTTGGCGTGCCACTGTCGCGGATAAGGCTTGTACACTGAAATACACGCCAGCCACAATCACAAGGCTAATTACTAAAGCAAGAGCAAAACGGGTCAACTTAGACATGGTATCTTCTCCTTTTATATACGAAACGATACACGGCTTAACAAAATCTCCACACCTGAACGATGTGGAGATTATACACAAGTGTTTTGAGTTTACAAAAATACTTATAAAACCCTAATTTAGAAGCCTTCGAGTTTGCTCAAATCCGCAATGCCGTTTGAAAGCGAAGAAATCTTTTGCAACAATCCCAAGCGATTTTCTTTTACCTTTTTATCTTCTGCCATCACAAGCACCTTGTCAAAAAATGCGTTGATGGATGGAGTAAGTTTGACAATGATTTCTAAAAATTCGTTGACGGTAGACGGTGGACGATTGACCGTTTTTTCAAAAGCGGCGAATAAATCTTTTTCTTCTTTATCTGTCAATAATTTTTCATCCACTTTGAATGTCTGCTTTTGATCACGAGTAATGCGTACACATCTCGCAAACGCGGGAAGAATAGATGACCAGTCATCACGCTTCACCCACGTGGATAACTGCTTCACCGCCTCAGCACTTGCCGCAGGGTTAGCAGATTGTTCCGCAAGAACTGCTTCAACAACATCGTGTTTATAGTTTTCTTTTAATACAACAGATAAACGCCCAGAAATAAATTCCAAAATTTGATTTTGAACTTCATCATCAACTTTAATCGGTTGAGTCTTTGCAGATTTTTTGACAGCATCTGCTAAATCAAAATCAATATTATGTTCAATCAAAGGTTGCACCACGCCAATTGCCGCACGCCGTAAACCAAATGGGTCTTTTGCGCCAGTTGGAGCTAAGCCTGCTCCAAACAAACCAACCAAAGAATCGATTCTATCCGCAAGAGCAACTGCTAAACCGATTTTTGTTTGTGGAACAGTTTGATATTGCTCACCAATTGCATTTGCGACATCTTTTTGTTCGCCACTTCGTAAAGCATATTCACCACCGATAATTCCTTGCAGTGACGTCATTTCAGTGACCATTTGAGTGGCTAAATCCGCTTTGGCTAAATGTGCGGCACGACGAGCAAAAATGGCTTCATCTTTTTCCAATTTCAACATTGGAATTAATTCATTGACGAGTTTTTCAATTCTTTCAGATTTATCCAACATTGAACCAAGTTTGGTGTGGAAAGTTAACGTCGAAAGTTGTGGGCGATATTCTTCTAGTTTAAGTTTGACATCTTCACGAACGAAGAAGTTTGCATCCGCGAATCTAGCACCAAGCACATGTTCATTTCCTTCGCGGACGGTATCCACGCCAATGTCGTCACCATTTCTAATTGCAACAAAGTGTGCCAATAATTTTCCGTTTTTCTGGACAGGAAAATAGCGTTGATGTTTCTTCATCACTGAAATTAAAACATCGCGTGGTAATTGCAAAAATTCTTCGTTGAAGCCACCCATTACAGCAGTTGGCATTTCGACGAGGTTTGCAACCTCGTTGAGTAAGGGCGAGTCATGACTCGCCCCTACAAAATCAAAAATGGCTTCGCCACCAACCAAAGATGCGGCTTGTTTGACTTGTTCAATAATAGAAGCCTTGCGTTCTTCTTTATCCAACACGATTCCTGCTTCACGAGTTACATCGAAATATTTATCAGCAGAAGGGATTTTGATTTCAGGAGAATCATATGGGCGAAGTCCGCGTGAAGTGTTACCTGAGATAACTCCTGCATATTCAAATGGAATGACCATATCACCTAATAAAGCAACAAGCCAACGAATCGGACGTGAGAATGAAACACCTGAGTCATTCCATTTCATTGATTTTTCAAACTTAATGCTTTCAATTAGTTTCGGCAATGCTTCTACCAAAACTTCTGGAGTCGGTTTGCCTTTTTGTTTAACAACAGCAAAGACATATTTTCCGCCACCTTCTTCGCGAACTTCAAGGTCTTCTACATTGACATTATTTTTCTTAGCAAAGCCTTGACCTGCTTGTGTGAATTTGCCATCTTTGTCTACGGCTTTATCTGCAGGTGGACCTTTGACAACTTCTTCACGGTCTGGCTGTGTCGGCGAAAGAGATGCAACAGAAACAGTCAACCTGCGTGGGGTAGTAAAGATGCGAACCTCTTTGTGGTCAAGATGAAGTTCATTGAGAAAATCAGAAATGCGAGATTCGAGATTCGAGTAAGCGGAATCAACATCTGATGCTGGAAGTTCTTCGGTTCCAATCTCCAACAGAAAAGCAGAAGGCTGATTGCGGAATGCAGAAAGGTCAAGAGCATCTGCTTTCTGCATTTTGCTTTCTGCATTCTTAAGCAACGGATATTCAAGATTCTTTCTTTGCTCGCTATAACTTTCAGCGACTCGTTTTGCAAGTTCGCGCATGCGACGGAAAAATGCCTGACGTTCTGCAACAGAAATCGCGCCGCGGGTATCGAGCACATTGAACATGTGCGAGCATTTCAAAACATAATCATGCGCAGGAACAATTAAACCTTGCGCCAGACAAGCATCTGCTTCGGCAGAAAAGAGGTCATACATTTTGCGGATGCGTTCAACATCGGCAACTTCAAAATAATATTTGGAATGTTCAAACTCTTCTTGTCGGCGAATTTCACCGTAAGTAACACCTGCACCAAATTCTTCATTCCAAATCGCTTTGGCATTGTTGAGCGCAATTAAAATTCTTTCAAGTCCATATGTGATTTCAACAGAGACAGGGTCAAGCGCAACGCCGCCCATTTGTTGAAAATATGTGAACTGCGTAATTTCCTGACCATCCAACCAAACTTCCCAACCCAAACCCCAAGCGGAGATAGCAGGCTGTTCCCAGTTATCTTCCACAAAACGGATGTCATGCTGACGTGGGTCTATGCCCAGGGCTTTTAACGATTCAAGATACAACTCTTGCGGGTTGCCGGGGTCGGGCTTGAGAATCACTTGAAACTGAGTATGCAATTGAAAACGATTTGGGTTTTCACCATAACGCCCATCGTCAGGTCTTACGGATGGTTCAACATACGCCACATTCCACGGTTCAGGTCCGAGCACCCGTAAAAAGGTAGCAGGGTTCATCGTCCCTGCACCCACTTGGGTGTAATACGGTTGTGTGATTAAGCATCCGTGTGATGACCAGAAGTCTTGTAGTTTGAGGATGATTTCTTGGAAAGATGATTTCGTCATTCGAGATTCGCTATTCGATTTGGATTTTTGTTTCGGGGATTATAACTGATGAAAAGACAGTAGACCGTGGACGGTAGACGGTTCTATTTTCGCTTCTGGATTTAAGGGAGAGTTGATTCTGTCTTCGGAACGTTTTATCTTAACTTATGGATTTGCATCTTTGGCACAGCGAAAGCCAACACTTCCAAACGATAAGTTTGGTGAAAGATCAAAACGACTTTCTGAATCAGCAATATATGAACCTGGACCAAAATTGTCTTCATACCAACCGCTACCAAGTAGTACACGGCGGCCAGTTGAAAACAAATCTTCACGTCCATCTGATATAGTATATGGGTATGGTTGATAAAGACTACTCACCCATTCCCATACATTACCAGCCATATCATATGTTCCATATGGACTTGTTACATGTACATAACTTCCTACTTCAGATGGCATACCTTTGCAGTGATAAAAATTCGCCTTATTGCAATCAGCTGAGCCACTGAAACTAAAACTACCAGCTGCTTTTTTCCATTCGGCTTCTGTAGGTAAACGTGCATTTCGCCATTCGCAATAGTCTTTTGCCATAAACCAATTTACATGAACAACTGGGTAATTATCGTATTTGGCCACATCATAATATTCTATATTACTATGTGTAACATTATACTTATTGGGTTGTAAACATATTCCCGCGATTTCACATTCCTTATAATTGATATTGGTTACCTCATACTTATCAATATAAAAATTGTGCAAATATAAATCATGAGCAGGTGAATTATCACTATAACCGTCCACACCCATTGTGAATTCTCCTTCAGGCACAAGTACCATTTCAACACCAAAATCATCTGTGATTTCGGTTGGTAATGAAATTGGTGTTACTGCAATAACTGTATTAGTAGGAATTAAAGATGTTGCTGTAGATTTTGGTGTAGGTGTATTAGTTGTTGTAATGTCTTTTGAAAAAAGATTTCTAAATGAAGGTAAAAACGATAATACAATTGCTATTAGAACAAAAATACCCCAAAACGCTAAAACAAATTTACTAAAAAGTTCCCTAACTGTTAAATTAGGTTTCTTAATTTCGGCTTTCGGTTTATGGCTTTTTGTTTGTTGAATAGATTCAGGTATCGAGGTTGCTTGCTTTTGGTTTTGAAACTTTGGCAACCAACTCTTTTTTATTTGTAAAGTTGCATCAATTTTATCTGCACGCGAGCGCAAGGCTCGCATTAACTTTTCATAACCATTTTCTTCAAACAAATCCACCCAGTGATAATCACTTAATCGGTTAGGAACAACACATTCCTCTAAACGAGCAGGCACAATAAAAATTGTCCCTTCGGGTTTTTCGTCTGCAATGTCTAAAGCAAATTTGATTTCTTTTTGAACATATCCCTCTCGGTTAATTGATTTCTCTGATAAGCAAACTATCACCACATCTGATTCACGAATTGCTTTTGGAATTTCCACTTGCCAGTTTTGCCCTGCAATTAAATTTTCGGCATCCAACCAAGCATCCACGCCATCGGCTGTCAGGCGTTTGTATAAGTCACGCACGGCGGGTTTGTCCGCTGAGGCATGGCAGAGAAAAACTTTGAGAGGGCGTTTGGGTTCGGGCATGTTATTTTTTCACCACTAAGTGTCACGAAGGGGCACGAAGGTTTTTGTTACATTTACAACTGTCGAACTCTAATTTTTACGATGTCATCTGTCCGCTCAGCGACGAGGATGAAAGGTGGGGTTACTTCGGGCGCATTATCTCGTATGGCTTCTAAAGTCTTAATTGAAAAGTCTGCTTTTATATGTCCAGGTCGAAGGTAAATAATCCCTACAAATTTCTCGCCTTGTATAGCAAGCCCACCAAAGTCACTATCATGAGTCAAAACGACTCTGTCTGTTTTTATAGCTTCTAGTAAAACTTCTTTATCTGTAATACCAAACTTCCCTTGCTCTGAAATTGATTCAATATCAACTTTTGCTTTTCGCAAAAATGTAATCACATCACTGTGAACATTCTCGTCTGCAAGTAAGGGAAAATCTAATGCCTTCATGCAGTAACTTTAACATCTAATAAAATTTCATTCTTTACAGATTGCGCGGCATATCGTATCGCTTCTTCAATGGCTTCGGCAGTTAATTGTGGATAAGTTTTTAGAATCTCTTCTTTTGTCCCACCACTGGCAAACAGTTCAAGAATAAATTCAATGCTTAGGCGTGTGCCAGCAATATAGGGTTTGCCGTTAAGGATTTCGTGATTGTATGCAATATGGTTAAACATAATCTTTACTCCTTACTATGTTGAACATTATAACTTGTAAACTATTTATCTACGTGAATGGTTGTCAGGCGTTTGGCTTGGGGTATTCTATTAATTATACAATCGAATGCTTCGGCGATGATGAATTTTTGGGTCAAATTTCATGCATAACTTTTATTCATGACCATGTCCCTTAATGCCATATTTTGAGGTCAATGGGTCAAGAAAAAGGTCAGGGTCTTGAGGCGGGTGCTTGGTAAAATTCAGAAAAGAAATCAGTATCACAATCAAAAAGAATATTCCCCAAAGTATCGTGAGCCAACTCGCCGATAACTCTTTCAAAAACAGTGTACCTGTCAATTGAGCAATAGCAATCACAACGAGAAATGCACCGATATCAAGCGCAAGAATATTCTTTTTCGTTATAGATTTGTATCCATACACAATGGCTATCATGGCTACTGGAATTGTATAAAGCGCAATCGTTTTGGCGGGAATGAACGAGTTTATTTTGTATCCGCCCAAAATAAACTCAATCAGATATAACAAGAATGTGGGCCAAAAAGCAATTTTGATATGTTCCCAATAACTTTCATTTACCGCCGAAAAAATCGCTACAAATTTATTGTGCTTACTCCAGTCATAAGTGAAGTGCAAAAGAGAGCCAAGCACAAAGAGCGGCAAAATCATCCAATAGTCTAGCGTTACGATTTGGTTTATGTTCATTTTTTATCCTTTCATTTTTACGGCTTCAAATCAAAATTCAAAAACGTTCCTTCAAGGCGATAATAACCACGTAAACCTTTATAACCTACAAATACATATTTTTGTGAAGCAGGTAGTGAAAATGGGTCTACAAAAAATACAGATGGATTGATAATACTTCTGACCGATAAATTATCAAAACGAAAAGTAATCGAATAACCATTGCCTTGAAAAATTCTCTGTGAACCAATAATCGTTTCATACGTCATCGGATTTTTTTGAATAAAAACATTGCTATCCACACCACCATTTAACATCATCATCAACAAACCTGAAGTCTTAACTTCAGGCTGAGCAAATATTCCCACGAGCAAATCAGCATTGGTCAAGTCTCTGAGGCGGATGGTTAAAGTCAGTGAGCCATTTTCAATTGGCAATGGTGCGAATAATCCAAAAATTTCTTCGTCGCCATTTTGACGTTCAAACAGAAAATCCAAGTCGCCATTCTCTGCTGAAAAAGCATGGATAGGCTCACGCCAACAACCATCGCCTCTATCTTCGGGGATAACTGATTCTGGATAGGCAGACCATACTGTGCTGATACAGCCTTGAGTCCAGTCTTCGCCCAACGGCACAGGCGGAATCGGTGAAGGAGTTAAAGTCGGTGTATCCGTTGGCGGGATAGGTGTTGAAGTCGGTTCACCTGGCAATGTTGTATCTGTCGGAATAGGTGAAGGAATCAAAGTTAATGTTGGGGTTTGCGTTTCTGTTCCAGCCGCGCCGTTTAGAGGTAAATCAAAATTTGCAAACACTATCCCAATTAATGCAATTCCAAGAATAGAAATCACAACCCACTGCCAGATATCATGTTTATTTTTTGGGGGTTTATTTTTATCCGAGCCTTGATGATTTCCATTACTATTAATATAAATATTACTATTGGTTACATTCCCACCAATATCTACTTTATTATTAGCATCTTTGTTTTTACCCATCGTATCCGCCTTTCTATAATGAAAACTTACGGGGCTACATTAAACAAAATTATACAGCCAAACTTTATGGATTAATACACCCCAAAATATCCTTTACGTTTTGAATTGCCTCATTTTTTTCACGCGAGTCTGGAGTTTGCACGTCTATTTCTGCCCAAATCGGGCAAAGGATTGAATCCATTGCTTTTGATATTCGATTTGCCGTTTTAGTAAGTTCTTCTGCCTTCTTCCATTCCCCTACATAAGCAAAGCCTTCAACAAACGGAATATATTCTGTTCCAAATTCAGTTCTCAATTTATTAATTTCTACTTGTTCCCATAACAATGGAATTTGCTCCCATTGTTGATATTGTTTTGCCAACTCTACTTTCTGATAAAAAAAACACCAGCCCTGATTATTTTCGCCTAAAATTTGATTTTTCAATTCGACATCTTGTACAACACTATTTATGACTCGTGAAACATTCGCATATAAAGCAGATTCGCGAACCGCTTCGGGATACTGTTTGTAAAATTGGTCTTGCGGCGTCAACAGATGCAAACACCGGTCATTTTGTGGATCATAGTAAAAAAGCAAACTGTCAATTGAGTTTCCTTCAAAATAAGTAGTAGCATGCTCTGAATATATAGCCGTTTCTTGCGAAAGGTCCATAAAGCTATCACCTACATAGTAATACCAATAGGACAATTTACTTTCTGTTGGTTCCGGGGTTACTTGATACAGTGAATTAATCGCCATTGAAAGAGCAAAATCACCTAAACGAACAATGCCGGCATTGCTATTGTCAATTTCTGGGAGATTGGGTTGGTACACAAATAAAGCAGTATTTTTTTCAATGCCCGGAACACGCCATGTCAATTGTTGCAAAAAATTAGATTGATATTCCCATACTTTTCTAAAATCATTAGTATAGCGAACATGCCAACTTACCGCTAAGCTTAAAAGAATGGCATGAATGATGATTTTTGGATTTGTTTTAGAAATGACTTTTTCAATTAAAGCAATTGAAATAAGAGCCGCACCGGGTAACATCCCAATTATCAAACGTGAGTTATGAGGTGGGTCAGTCAAATGTAATGAGTAAGAAGCTATGTAAAAAGGCAATATTCCAAATAAAAGACTTGGCAAACCTAAGATAATCGCCTGAGTGGACCATCCTTCTTGTAGTGAAATCAGATCTATTTTTTTAGCATACAAAAAAACAAGTATCGCCACCAAAACAATCAAGACAAATAAAGCAACATTAAATGGTCTTACAAAATACAAGTAACTTGGAAGTAAAGTTTCATACCATGAAGTAATAAGTACAATTAACAAGTCGGGAATAAAATTTGTAACCCACCCTGCTACGGTTGCAATCGGATTTTCGAATAAACTATCTTGCACTTGAAAGAATTTGCGTAAGGGGGTGTAAAAAAATCCACGCCAGATTAAAGCAGAAAAGAAAATGATAAAAAAGGGGAGCCAGATTTTGGCAATTTGAAAAACACGTTTTTTAAAGTCTTCTTTTTGTGCTATCACCAACCAAATTAATACAGGGCGCATCAACTCTACAAACCAAGCATATTCTCGTGTGAACACATGCCCAATGCTTAGAGCAATTGCAGCGAAGATAAAGAATGAAAACTTTTCATGGTGCTGAATAGCTTGTATCGTAAAGTAAAAAGATAAGAATAAAAAGGTGTAGCTAATCCATATTTCAAAGAAAGAAATAGGGAAAATTTGCAAAGTAAAAATGGGATATACGGAAAATAAAGCTGCTACCAAAAAATTCTGACGATGATGTTCTTTCCAAACACTTCGCAAACATAGCCAAAAAGAAAATACTGCGAAAAAACGCCAAATCAAAGAGTAGCTGTGCCAATATAAAGGGTTGTAGCCTAAGAAGTTAAAACTTTGTATAAAAACCCATGTCGCTTGGGGATGTCCATCATAATGAAATAACTCAAACAATCCCTCGGTTCCGCGAGTGGAATAATAAATAAAATGCCACTCGTCGAAGCCATAACCTAATTGTGGAATCATGAATCCAAACGAAAATATTAAAAGGGCTAATACAATCAAAGGTGTTCCCCAAGAGATTAAGCGTTGGTGTTTTATAATTTCATCCACAGAAAAAATCCAAAAGAAATTTCTTAAGTATCAAGAGAATTATACTTTGAGTCTCAAATTGTTTTCGCTATTATTTTGTCACACAATATAGGATTCTCGCGCGTATAATTTGACCATGCTTATCATCATCAGTGACATTCACCTGCGCGACGGTTCCACCGCCGATTCCATTTCACCGAGTGCGTTTCGTTTGTTTGCAAGGCGTTTGTCTGAAACGGCTCGTTTTGCTTCCATTCGCCAAGATGGAAAGTATCGCCCGATTGAGCAATTGGATGTTTTGCTTTTGGGTGACATTATTGACACGATTTATTCTACAAAATGGTTGGGCACCTCACCTTCAGATGCGAATTATGTCCGCCCGTGGACTGACGCGACCAATCCGCATTACGCAAAAAAATTAGCCGAAGTGACCGATGGGATTTTGAATCATAATGAAGAATCATTATCTATATTACGTCGCCTTGCAAATGGTGAAGAGATTCAACTTCCGCCTGCAACAAGTAGTGGCGAACCAGATTATCAAAGCAAAGTTCGTATTCCACTGAAAGTTCGTTTTCATTATATGGTTGGGAATCACGATTGGTATTATCACCTTAAAGGGGAAGCATTTGACCAAATCCGCTTGAAGATGATTCAAAAGATGGGGTTGAGCAACCCAGTTTCCCCGTTCCCGTATGAAGCGGAAGAATCTCCAATCATCAAAGAATTGTTTGAACGTCATAAAGTTTATGCGCGACATGGGGATATGTACGATATGTTTAATTTTGATAAAGAAAAAGGGCGTGAGTTTAGTACGATTGGCGATGCCTTTGCAATGGAAGTGAGCAATCGTTTTCCGATTGAAGTGCAAAAAAGATTTGGGGATGAATTGCCGAAAGAATTTTTTGAAAGTTTGCGAAAAATTTCAAACATTCGCCCTGCGTTAGCAGCGCCGATTTGGATTAGCTCACAAATTAAACAATATGCGGGCAATCGTTCGATTGAAAGTGAATTAAAAAAAGTGTGGAATGAAATTGCGGATGAGTATTTGCAATTAGGTTTTGTGCGTCAGGCTGATAAAGCCTTTCGTTTTGATGTTGCTGATGTGATGGAATTAATTATCAAGATTTCAAATCGCGCTTCTTTTAGTAAATTGAATCAGGTTATTTTGTGGGTGAAGAAGAATATGTGGGGTGGAAAACATTCGTTTGCTCATTATGCATACAACGAACCTGCTTTCTTAAATGGAAAAGCACAATATATTGTTTATGGTCATACGCATCATCATGAAATTGTGCCATTGGGATTAAATACACAAATGCCAAAACCTGAAAGCCAAATTTATTTTAATTCAGGTACTTGGCATTCGTATTATGATTTGGCGATTCAAAACCCGAAAAAAGAACAGTTTGTTCCGTATCAGGCGTTGACGTATTTAACGTTTTATACCAATGAAGAACATGATGGTCGGCACTTTGAGACGTGGTCTGGAGCGTATGCGTAAGATGACTATTTTTGAAATGTCTCTCGCCATATATCTAGCGGATTATCTCCGAGCCTGAGACTCAAGCCATGTAATAGCAAACCGAATTGTGATAATCCAAACCACAGAAAAAAGATGGTTAAGGATATGGAAGCATTATCAATCCATTTTGGGGCGGATTGAATGATTTCGTTCACTTGTTCACGCCAGCCAGATAGTTGGCTATCGTAGCCTTCTAAAACTTGTAATAAGTTTTCAAGGTTTTGTTTTGTAGATTCAAAGTCACCGCCGAGTAGATAAGATGTATCACTGATGAAAACAGAGGCTTGTTCTGCCAATATTTGTACATTGGCAATTTCAGAATCTAGTGAATCTACACCTGTAATAATGTTTAATAGTAATTCATCACCGGGGATTTGAAAATTCACAAATGGAATTGAGTTAATTTGTTCAAGTGAAGTTCTTAAATCTTCTAAAATGATTCTGACTTCGCTAATTTGTGTGCGTGTGGTTGCTAGGTTGGGAATCAGTTGTTCATTTAAGGTTTCATCTACTTCTTCTAAAACTTGTTTGGCATCTTTAGATTGTTGAGTTAAAGATACCAATGCATCTTCAGCAGATTGGATGATTCGTAAGGCACGCTCAACTTCAGATTTCGCGTTTCTTAAATCGGTTTGAATTTGGGAAAGCAGGGAATCTATATCTTCAAGTTGAGCTGTGGCTTGATTTGTCAAAGGGGTGTTGTATGCCCAAGCGGCGATGATTCCGGCAAGGCTCAAGATGAGGAAGAGTGAACTTAAGACGATGAGGGTGTAGGTGATGATTTTGCGAGCCATAAGGAATCCTTCTTAAGGAATTTTCACCACAGAGATCACAAAGAACACGGAGTTTTTATTTATTCTTTCTCTGTGAACTCCGTGACCTCTGTGGTGAGCTAGGTTGAAGAGTTGGGTCAAATTATACAAGCAGAAACAGGTATCCCCTAAGAATGAGGCGGTTTTAAGTCAAAATTGGGTCTTGACAAAGTATCCATGTTAGACTATTATCTAATTAGATGTTTGTCTAAGGTAGTCATCCACCTAAGTTTAATGTTCTTCTAAATGGATAGAGAGGTCGCCATGTCCGCAGTTGTTTGTGAGAAAGAAAAACAGATGCACGCCGTTACTGATGCTTCTACAGAAAAATCTGCTAGAAAACAATTCACCCGCCAGACTGGGCAGGCGCTGATTGCGCTTGGGACGTTTTTCAAACATATTCCGCCTTTTAATGAAGCGATTGATAAAACCACAGGCGATACGCTGATTTCTATCGGCAGAAAGCTGAAGAAATAAAGCGGAGCAAATTAAAAAAATGGCAAATAAAAATATTTCTCCAAAAATTACATGGGATTTCGGTACGGCTTACGAGTTATTCGTAAGCCTGCACGTTTTAGATGAAGCCGAATTTTTCGGAATTCGCCCTGCTTATGCGGCTGGGGTGCGTTCAAGAATACCGGCACCTGAACGTAAATTATTGGAAGAAGTGTTTTCGATAACTGGCGTGCCATTAAAGTGGCTTTCAAAATTACCAGCACCAAAAGATGCCATTAGTGCGTTGTGGGCTTTGAAGCAAATTCCAGCGGCTGAACGTTTGATTAAGTTATATGGCGCAGACGAACCCCAGACAGATGAAAAACATCAAAAGTTTAATGAAACCATATTGAGAATTACATCCGAAGGAAAGTGGAATAATGAAGATGTAGAATTTTTCTTGAAGCAATTTCACAAGAAGCACGGAAAAATTAAACGTGAGGCCATTGAATCCTTTTTGAATTGGGTGAGCAAACCTGAAGAACTTGGTGAGGGATTCCTCTCGGCGATGCAAGCGTATTACCAAGCTTTTTTTGAGGAGGAAGAAAAACGCGTCGAACCTGTGCTTCGAGCTGGGTTAGAACGCGCAATCAGTCTTCAAAGTCAACTTTCTTTTGAAGAGCTATTCCTTGAGCTTTCACAAGGTATTCAACTAAGTGATGAATTCCTCGCCCCAAAATTTATCATTGCCCCCGCATTTTGGACGACCCCATTAATTTTCTTTGACCGCATTGATAAAGATACGATGTTATTGATGTTCGGTGCACGCCCGGCAGATATGTCTGTCATCCCCGGTGAAAGTGTGCCAGATGCACTCGTGCGTTCGTTGAAAGCACTGGCTGACCCCACTCGTTTGAAGATTCTTTTTTATCTTTCAAAAGAATCTTTAACACCTTCTGAAATTGCCCGCAGACTTCAACTGCGCCCGCCAACAGTGACTCATCATCTCAGAGAATTGCGCTTGGCAAGTTTGGTTGAATTTTCAATTGATGATGAAAACAATCGTTACACCGTCCGCAAGCAAGCATTGGATGCTGTCTATAACCAATTAAATTCCTTCTTGGAAAAAGAACCCGAAAAAGAACTAACATGAACCAAAACAATATAAATATTTTCAAGCCATTCCGTATTTTGAGTGAATACGGAAATCATGTGCGCGCCTTCAAACCAAATGCGCGTTATTATCTTTTAAACGTCATCATCACCGGCGCGGTGATGGGCGTATTTCGTTTGATATTTAACTTCTACGCCCTCAGCCTCGGCTATGACGAAGCATTGATTGGAAACTTAGTCACTGCCTCAAGTTTTGTAGCATTAATCGCCGCTTTGCCAATGGGCTACTTAGCAGACATTATCGGACGCAAAGCCTCGTTGGTATTGTCCAGTGCTTTGTTAGGTGTATCTATTTTAGCTATGGCAATTTGGCAAACTGAATTTTCGTTTTATTCCATGAACGTACTTTCAGGTTTGGCACAAAGTTTAGCCGGCGTCACCATGTCACCTTTCCTCATGGAAAATAGTGACGAAAAAGAAAGAACTTATTTATTCAGTTTCGGTCAAGGTTTGCAAATGACTATGGCTTCTGTGGGTAGTTGGGTTGGTGGCTACCTCCCCACTTGGATTGGAAACATGCAAAATATTTCTGCAACCGATAGCACTGCTTATGGAAATACAATTTTATTCTCTGGCATTTTTGCTATGATTGCAATTTTGCCATTGATATTTATCAAATCTCCACAAGTCACAAAATCCAATCGTGCTATTTTTGCTCCGTTTGAATATGCAAAGAAACAGCCAAAGTTATTGGTGCAATTTATTTTACCGATGTTACTCACATCCATTGGCGCGGGACTCATCATGCCGTTTATGAATGTGTTTTTCCGCGAAGTGCATAACCAACCAGACCCTGTGATTGGAACATTATTTGCATGGGGTTCACTTGCCATGGGAATTGGATTACTCGTCGCACCTCCGCTTGCTGAAAGAATGGGAAAGATTCAACTCGTTGTGATTTCACAAGCCCTTTCGATTCCTTTCTTAATTCTGCTTGGTTTCTCACCTATATTCTGGGTTGGCGCCGCAACATTTTATATTAGACTTGCTTTGATGAATATGAGCAGTCCAGTCTATCAAACATTTGTTATGGAACGAGTTGACCCATCTGCCCGCGCGACGATTGCCAGTTTAACCAGCATGGCATGGAATTTCGGTTGGGCATTCAGCCCGACGATTAGTGGTTGGTTACAAGTCAATTATGGATTTGGTCCGCCGTTTATTGGGACGATAATTCTTTATACAATTTCAGTGATTATGTATTGGGCATTCTTCTGGCGAAAAAAAGTAGAGCCGATACAAGTGCCAGCCGCGGCGGATTAATGAAAAAGTGGAGCATAAAATTATGCTCCACTTTTTCATTAAGAATAAAAATTAATAATATATTTAGACAAATTATCAAGAGTCTATGATATAACCGTGTTCACAATACGCTCACATCACGAAGGAATCAATGGGCACCGCAGACTTACATATTCATAGCATCTACTCCCATGATGCAACAACCACTGTACGCGCAATATTAAAACACGCATCCGATGTCGGATTAAATGTTATTGCAGTCACTGACCACGATGAAATTCGCGGCTCCATCGAAGCGCAACAACTTTCCCCGAAGTATGGAATCGAAGTCATCCGCGGTGCAGAAATTTCAACCAAAGATGGTCATCTTGTGGCATTGTTTATTGAAACATTGCCTCCCGCTGGCTTATCTATGACAGATACTTTGTTACATATCGGCAAACAGGGTGGCATCGCTATCGCACCACATCCATTTAATAATTTACCAAACAGCCTTTCAATGGAAGCCGTATTAGGTGCAATGACCAATCCGCGTGCAAAAGCTGTGCTTAAAGGAATTGAAACACACAACATGGGCACACAAAATTTTGACCGTGTTGTTCAAAAACTTTCTATTTATTTACCATTGGCAAAAATCGCATCGAGTGATGCACACATCTATTGGGCGATTGGGGCTGGACGCACAGAGTTTGAAGGCAAAACCGCAAACGATTTACGCGCCGCGATTGAAACAAATACCACTGTGCCAATTCCATATCAAGAAGAATTTTCAGCCAAAGCGATTCTGAGTTGGGTGCATCGCATCACGCTCAGGAGATTTGGTTATGCTTCGGATGCAATCACTTCTACTCAACCGATTACATCACAACCATTGACCGATACCATGCGCAGAAAAATTATAAAAATAAAAAAAGATGGTGGATAAAATTAATCGTCATTGCGAGGAGTGACTAAATCACGACGAAGCAATCCCCAACACTGTGAAGAGATTGCTTCGCCTCTTCGTGGCTCGCAATGACAAGAGGGCTATGCTTTCACTTTTTTGATAAAGCCCGGCGTATTCAACTCACGCTCGAGGATGTATGTGAAATATCCTTGCATCAACACTTCCGCCTCTTTCTTGACGTCAGAACTGGGCTGAGCGCGGGAAGCATCTCTATAACTTGACCTTTGGAAGTGGCGCAAATATTTCAAAGTCTCTAAAGAAATTTTTGTTAAGTTTGGCAAACCTTCCCCACAGCGTGGACAAATCACTCCACCTGCCGTATAAGAAAAAAATTGATCTTCTGCCAAAATTTCACGTCCGCAATTTGCACATTCAAACAAATGCGGACGAAACCCCACAGCATCTAATAATCTCATTTCATAATATCGAATCGCCAACCAAGAATCATCTTCTTTTTCGATTCGGTCTAACGTCTCAACCAACAAGCGGAATATCGTTGGGCTTCCGCCTTCTTCTTCATACGAAAATCTCAATAGCAATTCAACCGCATAAGCCGCATAACTCGTTTTTGATAAATCATCATGCAATGGTAGAAACGCATTAATTGTTTCCACTTGAGTCACAATTAACAAATCTCGCCCTTTCGCAAGTTGAATGGTGATGTAAGTAAACGGCTGTAAATGACCTGCTTTCCGCGAAGTGACTTTCCTGGCACCTTTTGCCAACGCACGCACAATTCCTTGCTCTTTTGTATAAAGCGTCAACAAACGGTCTGCCTCGCCCCAGTCAGCATGACGAAGGACGACAGCAGAAGCGCGGAATGAACGAAAATCTGTCATATATCGGCTACGAACCTTCGTTTAGTTCATCAAAAATCATCTTACACCACTCTATTTCATTAGTACTCCAACCACCTATAATCCAATCAGAACCAAGTTCTTGTTGTACATTTAACTCTCCGCCACCTACCCACTTAATATGTGTTTCTGCTCCAGATTTTATGGCTTCGTCAATTATTTTTTCAGAAAGGCGCAAAAAATAATTAGTCCCTCTTGACAATGCGAAAATAATTCCCGATTTAGGATGAACGAGCGCGGGTACACCATAAACAAGACAACGACAGTCTTTTGGTAAAGATGCTCCAAGTTGGTCCCAAATTCGCTCTACAACATCAGGGTGACTGCCTTGTTGATAATAAGGATCTGGAACTGAATTAGGCAGTGCAAAGGCAGGGTGATTCTTCCTTTCACCAAGATATTTCATCACATTGATATTGGCTTTAATCAATTCATTCATTGGTATAAGCTATGTTATCTTTAAATGTTTCGGCGTAAATGCTTCTGGCAGTAATTCATTTACTGTCGTTTCTTTCTTTAATTTTCCTTCACCATCGGCTAACAAAACCACAGTATCTAAACCAAATTCAGCCATTACCTGACGACATCCACCACACGGTGAACCGCCATTATTCGTCACAACTGCAATGACTTCAAATTCAGTTTCGCCTTCAGACACGGCTTTGAAAATCGCAACTCGTTCCGCACACATCGTCTGCGGATACGCCGCATTTTCAACATTTACACCTGTATATAAACGTCCGCTTTTTGTACGCAATGCCGCACCCACTGGATATTTTGAATATGGCACATACGCTCGACGACGGGCTTCATTGGCTAAATCAATTAAGGATTGTTTCTCTTCTTTTGTCATTTAGACCTCTTGCAAATTTAATATGTCACGTTAAAAACGTGACCTACGTGTGTACCTGTTTACTTTTTCTTTCTTTCCAATTTTTTTATAGCACGAGCAGGCATACCAACTACAAGTGTATCTGCTTCCACATTTTTGTTGACAACTGCACCTGCTCCAGTTCTAGCACCATCTCCAATTTTCAACGGTGCCACTAACATTGTATCTGACCCGATAAAAACATCTTCACCAATTTCAGTAGCGTGTTTTTTCTCGCCATCATAATTACAAGTAATCGTTCCTGCGCCAATGTTTGTATTTGCACCAATTTGCGCATTGCCAATATACGAAAAATGTCCCATCTTGACACCATCAGCCAAATACGAATCTTTCACTTCACCAAAATTCCCCATGTGAACATGATTGCCCAAATGCGCACCTTTTCTCAATCTCGCAAACGGACCCATATCCACATCATCTTCTAACACCGCACCTTCTAAAACAGATGCCAACACTTTACAACCATTTCCAATTTTAGTATCGCGGATAATCGTGTTCGGACCAATCACATTTTTTTCACCAATTTCTGTTTTGCCATGCAGATACGTATTTGGCATGATGACTGTATCTTTACCGATTTTTACATCCGCTTCAATATACGTGGAGGCAGGGTCGGCTAAAGTGACGCCGTTTAACATGTGTTCAACATTGATTCGCTTCCTCATCGCCACTTCCACTTCAGATAAATGCACACGCGTATTAATTCCAATGGTCTCTTCTACATCATCCATAACAGTGGCTAAGACTGGCAAATTTTCTTTCGATGCCAATTCAACAGTATCTGTTAAATAATATTCACCTTTTTTCTCATTCTTCGGGATTCGATGCAATGCCTCCCATAACCAGTTTGCATCAAAGCAATATCCGCCCACGTTTAATTCTTTAATTTTCTTTTGTTCTTCGGTAGCCACATATTCTTCAACAATTGCTTCAACAGTATTATTTTGATTACGAATGATTCTGCCAAACCCACGCGGGTCATCTGCAATGACAGTCAACATCGAAATTGGACCTTTATTATTCTTTTGCGTTTCAACTAACTTTTGTAACGTCTCGCCACGCAACAAAGGCATATCTGCATAACAGACAACGACCAAATCCGTTTTACCTTTGAACAATGCTTCGGCTTGCATCACCGCATGACCCGTCCCCAATTGTGGTTCTTGCAAAACAGTTTGAGCAGAATCACCGAGATATTTTTTTACTTCATCAGCACCATGCCCAACTACAACAATCGGCTTTTCTGTTGTGGATTTTTGAATCGCTTCCAAAGCATGGGCAATCATTGGCTTTCCCGCAATTGGGTGTAACACCTTCGGCAAAGATGATTTCATGCGAGTCCCCTGCCCAGCGGCGAGTAAGATAGCAGTTATTTTCATAGAGTCACCTTAATTATTTTGCCACAGAGTCTTTAGAGACATCAGAGAAAAAAACTCAAATTCTCTGCGGCTAAGCATTTAGACGAAAACAGGATTTGTGCGAAGCATTGCTCTGCGACAAATCCCGTTTCAAATAGAGTGTGGCTGGGGTACCTGGATTCGAACCAAGATCCACAGCTCCAAAGGCTGGTGTGCTGCCATTGCACCATACCCCAGTGCGGGCAGTATTGTATCACAAAAATTTTACTTCCCGTCTGAAAGAATGCCAAGTTTTTTGGCTTCTTCTAATGACATGACATCCGGATTCGCAGATTTTTTGGCGTTCTTTTCGGCGGCTTCATTCCAAAAATCATCTACATTTTGTGCTTTGGTCTTTTGCGTGGGGGCTTGTTGTAGTAACTGCTCCATTTCAGGGGCGGGAACGGCTCGGGCTAATTTATCTGTTTGCTTGAGTGGAACAGTTTGAACGACGGTAGAAGCGGAAACTTCTTTCAATTCCCCTGTCACACCCATCGATTTCAAAGCGCGTTCTAATTCCGTTCTTAATGCAAGCAATCCACTAATTGTTTCTAAAACTCGTTCTTCTGTTGCCAATCCATTGCCTGCAATCAGCAAAGCATACATGGGCGTAACGGGAATAAAAAATAAATCGTGGTCACCATTGCTAAAGACATGATACGCATCTAAATTTTCTTGATGGTTATAACGAGCCACTTTTAAACTAGCACTATGAATCGACATCAACGAAGAAATTAAAGAGACTTCCATACTTGAGTCGCGCAATGAGCCTGTGCGCGCTTGCACCAAGCCTCTATCATTGAGAAGAAAAACCGCTTCTGCTCCTGCATCTTGCCTGAAGTTTGCAATCAAATCTGATACGCGTGTATAGCGTTTCTCTTCAATTTGCTCGACATTTTTTTCTGGTGGAAAAATAGTTTGCACAAGCCCCAAACCACGTTCGACAGAATCTAAAAAGTCTGCCATCGGAATGGGCTTATCAAAAATTGCCAATGCCCCAGCATTTAGCATTTCATCACGTGCTTTTTTATCGCTTGTACCCGTCACCAGAATCACTTTCACTTCTGGATGACGCACACGAATTTTATGCATTAATTCCACACCACTCATGCCGGGCAATTTGTAATCGGTCACCAGCAAATCCACTTTATGACGAGTAGATTCAAGCAAGGCTTCTTCGCCTGAAGGTGCTTCAGAGATTTTAATTTTTTCGTTTTTGAGTGTATCTAAGGCAGAGCGCAATAATTTCAAAATATCGCGTTGGTCATCTACCAGCAGAATTCTGCGTTCCATAGATTTCCTAATCCATCATCCAAATACAGATGAAATAAAAAGATAAATTCTTCGTGCAATCAATAAATAAATTATAGCAAACTTCACCTTGCAAACACTAATCAGTTTTGACAGGTTTCACCGACCGCCATATCCTCAATATTCCAAAGCGGATTGGCAGTAGCATCTAAAGTGAAGCCACAAACATCTGGGCGGGCGGCGGCAATGCGTAAACGATAAAAAAGTGGAATGGCTGGTAATTCTTCGGCAAAGATGATTTGCGTCTGGCGATATTGATTCAAATATTCTTGCTCGCCTCGGACGTACCCCTGAGCGGTTCGGCACGCGGAATCATATTCTTCATCCTGAAACCCCGTGATGTTTGTGCCGACAAATTCATTTTCAGCGTTTGGAATTTCAGATGACATAAACCAATGACAAGCCGGTTCTACACTTTCAACCCCTAAAGCATATTCAGCCAAATCAAATTGGCGACCAAATAACAAGCCATTCGGTGAATACAATTCGTTTTGTGAAAAATACTGGACGTTTAATCCAATGCCACATTCTGTTAGTGAATCTTCAAGAATGGCAGTCACTTGGCGGCGTTGAGCAGTGGACGTGGTGTAATAATTTAATTCCAGTGGAGCGTTATACGCCACATTGCGCACACTAATTGCACGGCGTGGTGTAGATGGGTCATCATCATGGTCTTGCCAGCCTGCTTGTTCAAGTAATGAAATTCCAACTTCTGGGTCGTATGGAATCGCATCTAGGTTTGAGTCATAGGTGGGATGATTCACTGGCACATAACTTGCAGGCACACTGGTAAAGCCAAATAAAACATTATCTACAACGGCTTGACGATTCAAGCAATAAGCAATCGCTTGGCGCGTATAAACATCTTCAAAGTAATTGGGTCTATCTTGCCCGACAATATAGCCATTATCATACGAGGCGGGATTAAGTCCTAAACCTAACCATTCTACTGACATACCAGTTGTTACAAATGCTTGAGCTTGTTCAGCAGATTGCATTTCTTGCAGTAAGCCAACATGATTCTCTAAATTAATAGAAGGGTCTAAGACATCACACCGCCCGGCGATTAATTCTGTCAAAGCAATATCTGGGTCTGAAATAAAACGAAAGATGATTTCATCTGTTTTTGGGTAGCCATCTTGTGTGCGGAAGTAATAGGGATTTTTTGATAAAGTAATATGGTCATTCGGAATCCACTCTTTGACCATGTATGGTCCCCAACCTGTTGGTGTGCGTGAAGCAACATCAATTGAAGATAATTGGTCTGCAGAAAATTCACTCCACAAATGTCTTGGAGCAGGTTGCCAAAAGTTTGTAAAAAATGTCGGGTCAATAAAGCCGGGTATGCCGAACCATTGCAAAACATACGTATCGGCGGCTTCGTAAATTTGGGTACGGTCTATCAAATAAGAATTGACTTCGGTATCTGCTTGAATTTGAAATGAATAAATTGAATCGTCTGCAACCACAGGCGCACCATCTGACCATGTTAAATCTGGGCGCATCCGAAAGGTGACAATCATTTGCTCCATTTCAATGGCATCGGTGCCATCGAAAGTAATCACACAATCATCACTGCGACAATCAGCAGGTTTAACTTTTACGCCCGTTTCTAAAGTTGCTAGGTTTCCATTTGCATCTACAATTTGGCTTTGCGGTTGAACTGTAACACGAGCAATTTGAGCATCACCGTTTTCAAGCGTGGGCAATTGAGTCAATATCACGGGTTGATAATCATAATCAATGGTGTTAATTGGTCCGTTATAAATGGCGGCGAGGACACTTCGAGCAGGCGCGTTCAATTCACCAAATGGATATAAACTATTCGGTTCGCCTCCCAAGCA
>DDVH01000009.1:0-27608 GCA_002345215.1 Anaerolineales bacterium UBA2317 | reverse complement strand
TTATCAATGTCAGCATGATTGCAAATGAAATTATTTTTTTCATGTTGAATATTATAACCATGTTAAATAAAAAGAGACTGCGCAAGCAGTCTCTTAATTTTATTCTGCCAGCCAACATGCCACAAAGTGACTGGGGCGAACTTCACGAAATTCAGGTTCCTCTTGACTACATTTTTCAACAGCAATCGGACAGCGTGTATGGAAGCGGCATCCTTTGGGCGGATTTAATGGACTTGGCACATCACCTTTGAGAATGGTTCTTCCGCGCTTCGCATCTGGATGTGCAACTGGAATCGCTGAAAGTAAAGCTTGAGTATACGGGTGGAGCGGTTCTTTATATAATGTATCACGGTCTGTGAGTTCGACCATTTTGCCCAAGTACATCACTGCCACGCGGTCTGAAATATGTTCGACCACACTTAAGTTATGTGCAATGAAAAGATAAGTAAGCCCAAATTCTTGTTGCAAGTCTTTGAGAATGTTGAGTACTTGTGATTGAATTGAAACATCCAACGCTGAGACAGGTTCATCACACACAATGAATTTTGGATTCAATGCTAATGCGCGCGCAATGCCAATGCGTTGACGTTGACCACCAGAAAATTCATGCGGGTAACGGCGAGCATGATATTCTTCCAAACCAACTTTCTTTAACATGTTAATGGCGATTTCCCAACGTTCCTTGGTGTCGCCAATTTTGTGAATGTGCAAACCTTCCATCACAGATTCGCCGATGGGCATACGTGGGTTCAACGAAGCATACGGGTCTTGGAAAATGATTTGCATATCGCGACGTAAAGGTTTTAATTCCTTTTCACCCATTGTGATTACATTTTTGCCTTCAAAAGAAACTTCACCAGCAGTAGGTTCTACCAAACGAAGAATGGCACGACCAATGGTTGTCTTTCCACAACCTGATTCGCCCACCATGCCTAATGTTTCACCGCGTTTGACGGCAAAGCTAACATTATCTACTGCTTTCACTTCGGCGGTGACTCTTTGTAATACACCACTGCGGACTGGGAAATATTTTTTTAAGTTGTTAACCACCAAGATATCTGATTTTTCCTGAGTGTTTGTGTTTGTAGTATTCATATCTTTATCATCTCTCTAGGATTTTTTGCCAGATTTCTTTGGCGCAGAATGTCCATCCGCATCTTGATACAACCAACAACGCACTTTATGGTCTTTAGAAATTTCAATCAAGTCTGGATGTTTTTCATTACAAATATTCAAATTATTTTCTACTCTAGCCTTACAACGTGGAGCAAAACGACAGCCGGGCGGAGGGTCAATTAAGTTTGGCACAGTACCGGGGATAACATCTAATTTTTCTCGGCGTTCACCTAAAACTGGAATAGAACCAATCAAGCCATTGGTGTAAGGATGAAGCGGTTGGTCAAATAACGAAGTTACAGAAGTTTCTTCCACCACTTCACCAGCATACATCACCGCCACACGATTCGCCATTTCAGCAATCACGCCTAAATCATGCGTAATCAAAATCATGGCAGAACCAAGTTGTTCCTTCATATCGCGCATCAAGTCTAAAATTTGCGCTTGAATGGTTACATCTAAAGCAGTGGTTGGTTCGTCAGCAATTAACAAATCTGGCACACAAGCCAATGCCATCGCAATCATCACACGTTGTGCCATACCACCGGAAAGCTCATGCGGAAACGCAGCCGCACGACGAGCCGGGTCTGGAATACCGACCATTTTCAAAAGTTCAACAGCACGTTGCTCGCCTGCTTCTTTACCGAAATCTTGATGAATGTTTAAGACTTCAGAAATTTGGTCGCCCGCTTTAAAGACGGGATTCAATGAAGATTGTGGTTGCTGAAAAATCATAGAAATACGATTACCCCGCACTTGCATCATTTCTTCATCAGTTGCATCTAAAAGATTCTTACCATCAAAAATAATTTCGCCTTCAATAATTTTCCCGGGCGCGCTAATCAAACGCATAATCGAAAGCGAAGTAACACTTTTGCCACATCCACTCTCGCCTACAATGCCCAGCACCTCACCGGGTGCCACATAAAAATCCACACCATCTACAGCATGAACCGCCCCATCTTCCGTATAAAAATAAGTCTTCAGGTTCTTGACTTCCAACAAAGGTTTTTGACTCGTCATAACCAGAGCTCCAAAAATAAGATTGCTGCATTATAGCAAAAATTTGACAAAATGCTTACGCTTCTAGCGAACTGTTTACCTGCTTCTGCTTCGGACACAGAATCTAACCTTACAAAAAAGCCTGCAAACTCATGCGGCTTGCAGGCTTTTCGATAATCACTTATCGATACTTGTCTTCATCATCTGGGCGTTTGCCTTGTTTGATACGCAACATCGTCACTGCGGCAATTCCCAAAAATAACCCTAATACAGATAGTCCATACGAAAGGAAATTCAAAAATAAAGTGGATTCAATTACTTGAATCGCCATCAAGAAAGGCATGATGCAACCAAACAACATCATACCCACTGCTATCACAATCACACGAACAGGATGTTCAAAAATCATTTATTTATATAACCAACATGCAACAAGATGACCATCTGCCGAAAGTTCTTGTGGCTCTTCAACTTCACACAAGTTATCAATCCTCTTCGGGCAACGTGGATGAAAACGACATCCACTCGGTGGGTTTACAAGGCTAGGCGGTTCTCCACCCGGAAGTTCACGATATTTCAAAGCATTATCAGCATCCGGATCTGAGGTTGCATCCATCAAAGCAACTGTATAAGGATGTTTCGGATTATGTACAAGTGAAGTGACGGGTGCCTTTTCAACAACATTACCGGCATACATCACAAAGACGCGTTCAGAAAAATATCGAACGGTGGAAAGGTCATGTGTAATATAAATCACAGCGAGGCGATATTTTTCCTGTAAGCCGCGTAATAACTTCAAAATTTCAACACGCACAGATGCGTCTAGCATGGACACAGGTTCATCAGCAACGACAAGTTTCGGTTCAAGAATAATGGCGCGGGCGATGACGATGCGTTGTTGTTGTCCACCGCTTAACATGTGTGGGAATTTATGTAAAAAATCATCAGCAGGGGTAAGTTTCACTTCTTCCATTACTTTGCGCACACGTCTTTCGCGCTCGGCTGGGTCTGTAATCCCATTGATAATTAATGGTTCTTCTAAAATTCTTTGAACGTTCATAAATGGTGCCAAAGCACCAAATGGGTCTTGTTGCACATACCCAATCTTAGAACGATAATCACGTAAGGCTTCACCTGCCAATTCACCTACGTTTTTATCTTCAAACATAATTTTGCCGCGTGTGGGTTTGTTTAAGCCTAAAATTGTTTTCATTAGACTTGTTTTTCCACAACCACTTTCACCTACAATTGCAATCGTTTCGCCATAATGTAAGTCAAACGTTACGCCATCTACTGCTTTGACGTAGCCGGCATGTCCGAAACCAAAACGGCGAAGTTCAAACCAAACGTGTAAATCATCTATAGAGAGTAATACATCTCTTTGTGTATCAGTCATCACATAACCTCTTCTGCGTTTTATTTTACCTAATCAGGGATTTAGTTGGCGTACAACCAGCATTTTACTTGAATGCCATCCACATTAATGATTGGTGGCTCTTCAGAGCATTTTGCAAAGCGTTTGGGGCAACGCGCAGAAAACCGACAACCTGTTGGTGGGTTCAAAAGGCTAGGGGGCTGTCCGGTTATATACTCTGGTTCCTGATTGGCGCGCAGACGTGGCACACTTGCCATCAACATGCGTGAGTAAGGATGAAGCGGTTCTCTAAAGAAACTATGTGCATCACTTACCTCTACAATTTGACCGGCATACATGACAGCTACACGGTCTGCTAATTCACTAGAGGTGGCTATGTCATGCGTAATTAAAATAAAGCTTACTTCTAATTCTTTTTTGAGACGCTTAAGCACATTGAAAATATTGGCTTGAGTCAAAACATCAAGTGCAGAGGTTGGCTCATCTAAAATCACAACAGCGGGAGCAGTTACTAATGACATCGCAATTGCGACGCGTTGTCTCATTCCACCACTTAGTTCAAACGCGTAACGGTCAAGAAAATCTACAGGAACGCCTACATGTTGAAACATTTTTGCGGCTTGCACTAACGCTTCTTCTTTTTTGACGCCATGATGGATAATCATAGGTTCAGCAACTTGCTCGCCGACTTTTAATACCGGGTTGAGTGAGTTCATGGCGGCTTGAGGCACGAGTGACATTCTGACCCAGCGAACGTTTTGGCGATATTGTTCTTCGTCCATCGCCATAATTTCTTCGCCTTCTAAATACACTTGCCCATCATAACGAGCTACGTTACGCGGTAATAAGCGTAATAAGGCTTTTGCTAATGAACTTTTACCACAACCAGATTCTCCGAGAATTACAACTGCTTCTTTATAACCAAGGTCAAAAAATACTCCGTCTACTGCTTGCACGGGACCTTTCTGTGTATTGAAATATAGGGTTAGGTCTTTAATGCTTAGTAATGTTTTTTTGTTGTCAGTAGACATGTGTTTAGACACCTCTTAGGCGTGGATTGAAGATACGGTCCATAGAGAAACCGACCAAAGCAAACGATAAACCTGTGATAAGCAAAACGAAGGCTGGTTCAAGTACCCAGTAATAGTATCCTTGAGTGAGCGCGCCGTTACCTACACCATTTTGAATCAATTTTCCCCATGTTGGTAATACAGGGTCTCCTAAATTGATGATGTTAAGCGATGCTTCAAGGAACACATTGGCTGGGATTAAGATGACGAGTTGCGGGATGAGCAATGGCACAATACGAGGAACTAGATATTGCATGATAATGCGCCAGTTACTCGCACCGTACGCGCGTGCTGCTTCAACATACGGCGCTTCTTTAATTTGCAGGAAGACTGCTCTAAATCCTTTGATTGCCCCTCCAAAAATACTAAGGGCTATGACGGCAATCAGCATAACCCACAGACTCTTTGAGTAAAACGTACCTATCATAATTAATATGGATAGGAATGGCAGGATAAGGTTCACCTCGGTAATACGTTGAATGACTTCGTCTATCCAACCTCCATACCAAGTACCAACTGCGGCGATAATCATGGTCGTAATGGTTGTTCCAAGTGCAGAAAGTAAACCAAAGGTTAAAGCCACTGGTGCTCCCCACATTAATGCAATGGATATATCGCGACGACGATGGTCTGTACCTGCCCAACCATACACATGCCCATAGACGATTAACTCAGCATCTAGACTCGAATTTTCTTCAAAAGCAACACCTTCAACAACAAGTTCATATGTTCCCGGAACTGCTTTTAGTAGTGTTGGGTCATCGTTATCCAGAGTTGGGTCTACAAAAATACCTTTTTCAGGACTAATTCCAAAAAACTTGCGTTGTAATTTTTGGTCTTGCGATAGGCGATAGGTATGTGTTCTACCTATGGAAAAACTGTTCAAGTTAATTGTTCGTCCATCAGGTGTAATTAATTTCACATTGACGAATGGCTGTTTTGCGTCGTAGTTAGATTTGAAATATAGTGAAACTTCTTGAGGGAAAAGTTCGGAATTATATTCAAATGGAAAAGATATCAAGATTTTATTGGTTCCATTTGAAAATTCTTCTGTTTTTGTATCTAGTTGGTCTGCAGAGTTAAAGGAAAATGTTTCTGGTAAATCTTCTTCTCTAAACCAGTTAACCCATTTAGGTTGAGCAGTGCGCGGCGTTTTGTACCAAGTATTTTCATCTCCGCGCCATAAAGAAATCGCTTCATCATAAGGAAGTGCAATTACCACGTAAATAGAAAAAATAACCAACCCGATGATGTACATCATACCGATAAAAGCGGAGGGATATTGTAAAAGCTCGGTAAAGAATTTCTTAATTGAATTCATTGGCTTGAGCCCTCACTTCCGATTTTTACTCTGGGGTCAACTAAGGCATAAACGAAATCAAGTAAGAAAACAGTTAATGCAAGCAGATAAGCAAAAATAACTGTTGTGCCAACGATGACTGGCGTATCGAACAAGCCAGCCGCGATGAGTGTAGTTCTTCCTAATCCGGGCCAGTTAAAGACACCTTCAAAGATGGGTGCGCCACCCCAAACACCGATTAAGAGAAAAGCAAAATTTGTGATATTGGTTGGCAAGGTTGGGCGCAAAATATATTTTCGTTCTACTTCACGAGCTGGCAAGCCTTTTGCTTTTGCCATTTCTACGTAATCTTCACTAGAATAAATCAGGAAGAAGGTACGATTGTTGTAAATAGCGAATGTAACTTGGTTTAATGCAATCGCCAACGTCGGCAAAATCATATGCTTTAACATGCTCAAGCCATATTCGATTCTATTATCAGGTGGCGGTGCTGATACCATTCCACCAAATGGTAAAACCTTTAAGAATGCCGCAAAGATAACAATCACAAATATCCCGTAAAACCAAGACGGCGCCGCAGACATGGGAGAGGTGGCAACAATGAAGCGGTCCCACCAACTTCCATAATTGCGGGAAAGTGTTAAGGCGAGATATAAAGTTACAAAAAACAGAATAATGTTTGATGTTCCGAAAAGAACTAAGGTGGAGGGTAAACGCTCAAGCACAATGAGTCTTACTTGACGGGAGCCATTATCTGCATTGATAAATTCAGCAAAGCCAAGATTCAATGTAACAGCATCCCATAAAAAGCCAAAACTACGCAGAACAAATGGACGGTCTAAACCGAGGCGTTTTTCTTCGACAACAATTCTGTCTTGAATTAACTGAGTACGTTGTGTCGGGGTTAAGCTTTGAAGAGAACGGTCATTCATCACTTGTTGTTGAATGGTTTCTCGAATATCGTTGCGCCGAATTTCATCTACATAGCCACCCATATTTGCAATTAATATTGTTAGATATAAACCAATCACGACAGTAAAAGCCATTGTGACAAGACGAACTGCCATGTATTTGGTTACTCTCCATACCGCACTTTCAGATGACTTCTTTTTAGTTACAACTGGTATTGGAGATTGTAAGGTAGATTCTGCCATTTTATCTTCCTTTCTTGATATTTAAAATAACTTATGTCAATGTGAGCAGAGCAAAAAATTTATATTAAATACTTTGTTTTGCTCAGGTTGACATAAATTTGAAAAAAAAACTGGCTCGGCGGAGAAATTCCCCGCCGAGCCATAAAACTTAAGTCTTACTTAACTGTGACAAATTCAAAGGCGCCGAACGAAGGAATGCTTACGACCTTCGAAGCGACAGCAACTTCAATTTTGTTCGCACCAGCATCGAAACCGCCGGTTAAATCAGCAGGTAATGTGACAGTGTATTGACCATCTGCAACATAATCTGCTTCACCAGTAGCGACGAGTTGGTTGTTGGAGTCAAATACTAAGTACTTGACTGTGCTAAGTTCATCAGCAGGATAGGCTTCGCCATTGAATGTAACAGTTACATCAAAGACGGCTTCTTGTCCGGCTGTTACTTGACCAGCACCACTTACATCTACAACTGCAATCTTCGGTTCGCTGAAACCAGCCCATTTATCAGCAAGGTCTGGGAAGTTTTCATTGCGTTTGAGAACAATGTTACCTTCTACAGTGAAGACTTGGTCAAGAATCATAGGACCGGTACCAATCCAGAAGTGTCCTTTATCAGCAAACCATGCGTCGAGATTTGCATAGCGTGCAGCAGCTTCTTCAGCAGTGACGTATTCGCTCATGGTTGGTGCGAATGGGATATAGCCTTCAGCAGCGGCTTGGTCAAGATATTTCTTTTGGATTTCGAGGGTAGGACCATCAATGAAGTTCACCCATTCAAGTTCAGCGGCGGCGGCTTTTTCTTGTGAGAAAGCAAGTTCGCCAGCGGTTTCAGCCAAAACAGATGGGGTAATGTTGTGCCATGCACCTGGACCTTGGCTATAGGTAACGCTGTTAGCAGGATACCAACTAAAGCCAAAGGTTTCTGCATCCAATGCATAAGCATCGGTGTAGGTGCTGATGACCAATGGGTCGGTGGATTCGATTTGTACACCCTTGAAGGAAGCTAAGAAAGCATCAAGAGTAGGAGCATAGCCCTCATCATACAAAGCAGATTCTGGCTTGCCGCGGTCAAAGGTCATAATCATACCCATAACGAAGTCACCCACAGATAATGGGCTACCATCATGCCATGAGTTGGTTTCAAACAAATCAGCGGGGTATGTCCAAGTGACTTTTACATTGGAAGTTACACCTTCACCAACAGGAACGAAGGTTTGGGTGGTTGCATCCCAGTTGCCCCAAGCGTCAGCAGGAACAGCAACTTCTGGAGCAAAGGACAAGCTAACCCAATCGAATGTTGAAGCGATTGGAAGTCCTTCTTTCGCAACAACGGTCAAAGATTCGGCACGTTGTGGGAGGGCAAGACCAGTGTATGGGTCAGGAACTGAAGCGTAATCGCCGGTAGAGCGAATCGGCATTTGGTCAGAAATCCAGTTTGAACCAGCAACAGGATTCCATGGGTCAATGAAGTTATCTTGTTGGGCAACACGAACGGTACCACCTTCAGTATCACCAATGCGGAGGGTGTAGGGCCATAAAGCAGAACCAGAGACACCACCAGCAAGGTCAGAAGCAACAGAGATGTTTGCATTACGTGGGAAGAAGGAAAGTGTATCTACTACCCAAACATGGATAGAGTTTTCCATGTGAAGAGGAAGGGCTGTTTTGAACAATTCTTCACGTTCATCGAGATTAGTGAAATCATTGTTCCAAAGTGCTGTAGCAGCATCATAGTAGTCTTGGCCCAAGTATTCAGCAGTGAATAAAGTTGAACCAACACCACAACAACCACCGAAGTCGGTATCAAAGAAACCGAAGTTACCACCATCATCGCGGGAGATTGCAGTGCTAACCCAACCGCCGGTGTAAACATTCCATTGACCTTCGTTCGGGTCGCTACCTGCCCAAATTGGGGAGGCTTCGGAACGGCTCTTGTATTGGCGGTCAACTGTAAAGCCAACGCTTTCGAGTTGGTTTGACATATAGTCAGCAATTGGGGTGCGTTGGTCTTCAGTACGAATAATGAAGATAATGGTGACAGGAGCACCATTGAATTCCCATTTGCCATCTGCATTCTTGGTTGCGCCTAAAGCTTCCATTTCAGCAGAAATGACAGCATCAGCACCTTCAAGGTCATAAGCATATTTGTTTTCAATTTCGCGGAGTGTGTCAATATAACGGGCATAATCCGGGAAGGCACCATTCAATGAGGTGTACTTTGGATTACCAAGACCGCCGAAGATTTCTTGAATAATGTAATTGCGGTCAATTAATCTGTTTGTGGCTTCGCGAATGACTTTGCTACCAAACGGATTCAAACGACCATCAGCAAAGGTTTGAACAGGGTTGAAATACATTTCAAAGTACAAACCATAGGAAGTTGAATAAGCAAGGTTGGGGTCACCTTGAACAGTTTGGAACAAGTTGGGGTCAGCAATGCCATCGGCATATACATCAATATCACCAGCTTGTAACTGAGCCACAGCAGCGGCTTCATCACCTTGTTCAGAGAACACAACTTCATCTACCCAAGCGCCCTGACGGGTGGTTGGCTCAGGAGTAGGTGCTTCAGTTGCAGCTTCTGTTGGGGCTTCAGCTGTTTCACCTGTAGCAGGTGCTTCAGTAGTTTCTGCGGCAGGGGTGCCACAGGCGGCAAGAATCATGCTGGCAATTACCAACAGACCGAGCCAAATAGACAATCGGTTTCGTAACATGTTTTCTCCTCCAAGAAGAAAAATTTAGGGTTTGATTTACAGACACGACAACAAACAACAATCAGTATCTCTTACCGCACCACCTCCTTCTTAAAGGAATGTAGAAACTTCTATCACACATGAAAAAGCTCGAAAATTATACCTGATTCTCAACTCACGTCAACGCTAGTACTCTAGAACTAACGTGTATAGTCAGGTATTTTCCAAAATAAACCCCCAAAACACGTTTTACAACCTACTAAAGAACTGTTTTTCATTAGAATTTTAATCTTTTCGCTTCCATTTTTACCCTTCAACCTGCTTCACCAACTCAACATCTCCTCCTCTTCAACATCGTTGACACACCCTTCTTTCAGTCATAAAATTTAAAAATCAAAAGTTAAGGAGCCCAACATGCTAAAAGAATTCAGAGAATTTATTGCACGTGGAAATGTACTAGACCTTGCTATTGCGGTCATCATTGGTGGAGCCTTTGGAAAAATTGTCACATCATTAGTCGGCGACATCCTCACTCCACTCATTGGCTTAATCATGGGCGGCATTAATCTCAGCGAAGAGATATTTACAATAGGAGAAGCCGTTATCAAATGGGGAGCCTTCCTACAATCCATCTTTGATTTTCTCGTGATCGCTTTTGTTATCTTCTTAATTGTGCGCACTGCAAACAAAATGAAGAAAGCCCCTCCCCCAGCCGACCCAACGACCAAAGATTGCCCATATTGTTTTACAACAATTTCCATCAAAGCAACTCGTTGCCCAAATTGTACATCTGAATTAAAAGCATAATTTTTTATAAATCTAAGAATACTTAAATGCTCTGTCAAGTTGACAGAGCATTTATAATGTCTGCTATGGATTTCTTAGACAAACTCAACCCAGGACAAAGAAAAGCAGTGACGGCGCAAGATGGACCTGTACTAGTAGTAGCAGGTCCGGGGTCGGGAAAGACGCGTGTATTGACTCAAAGAATCGTATATCTAATTGCAAATCAAGGCGTGCGCCCATGGCAAATCTTAGCGGTCACTTTTACTAACAAAGCCGCAAAAGAAATGGGGGAACGTGTCAAAGCAATTATCAACGAACAAGCCATTGAAGGCATGATGATTGGTACATTTCATTCTATTTGTGCACGTATCTTAAGACGTGAATCTGAACACCTACCTCTCGAATCTAATTTTGTGATTTTTGATTCAGACGACCAACAAAGTTTAGTGAAATCTATTATCCGTGAAATGAATTTGAATGAAAAGTTATATCGTGCATCCAGTGTTCATGCCGCTATTTCACGCGCCAAAAATGATTTGATTTTTCCTGATGATTACCCAATCAACACCTATCGTGACGAAGTTGTAAAAAGAGTCTATACCGAATATCAAAAAAGATTAATTGCTAGCAACGCAGTGGACTTTGATGATATTTTGGTTTACACCGCTCGCCTACTAGAAGAAAATCCTGTTGTTAGAGATAAATATGCACAAAGATTTCGGCATGTGTTAGTAGATGAATTTCAAGATACAAATCTTGCACAATATGCATTAGTAAAACATTTAGCATCTCACCATAAAAATATTTTTTGCGTGGGTGATCCTGACCAATCCATTTACGCCTGGCGTGGTGCGGATTATCGAAACATTCGCCGCTTTGAACAGGATTTTCCTGATGCACAAACTGTCTTGTTAGAACAAAACTATCGGTCACGTCAAAACATTTTAGATGTAGCTATGGGCGTGATTGACCGCGCACAAAACCGCAGAAAGAAAAGATTATTTAGTGACCGTGGTGCGGGCGAAAAAATATTTTTCTACGAAGCACGCGATGATTTTGGTGAAGCCTCATTTGTCGTTGATACGATTGCACAACTCGTCGCCTCGGGTGAATTTGAACCAAAAGATTGCGCTGTCATGTATCGCACCAACGCCATGTCTCGTTTAATTGAAGAAGCATTTTTACAAGCACGGCTTCCATATAAATTAGTCGGCGCACAAAGGTTTTATGGACGACGCGAAGTCAAAGATGTCATCGCATTTTTACGGCTTGTACATAATCCATCCGATGAAGCCGCGTTAGGAAGAGTCATCAACATTCCACCACGAGGAATTGGGGAAAAGACTCTCACAACCTTACACATGGTGGCACGCCAAAATAATGTTTCCGCTGGAGCCATCCTGCTGGACCTAGCGCGAGGCGCGGAGTCTCCTCATTACAAATCATTCACAGGTCGAGCCGCGATTCCGTTATCAGATTTTGGCGGTTTGTTATCCAATTGGATTGCTTACTCAAAAACAGAAACTGTGCCAGAATTATTCGACAGAATTTTGCGCGATGTGAATTACAAAGAATATATTGTGGATGATAATTCGGAGGAAAGTTTAGACCGTTGGGAAAACGTGCAAGAATTAAAACGGCTTGCTATGGAATATTCAACGCGCACGATGGATGAGTTTCTTGAAAATGTGGCACTAGTTGCAGACCAAGATACGATTACAGATTCAAACGCGCCAACATTATTAACTTTACATGCCGCCAAAGGTTTAGAATATAGCGTTGTGTTTATCGTCGGGCTAGATGATGGAATGATTCCGCACAGCCGTTCATTTGATGAACCCGAACAAATGGAAGAAGAACGTCGCCTCTTTTATGTGGGCATCACGCGCGCTAAAGATAGATTGTATTTGCTTCGCGCCATTCAACGCGGCGGGCGTGGCATGGCTGAAGAAACCTATCCATCTCGTTTTATTGATGATATTCCCTCTGATTTATTAGTCGGCAAAACGCGTACTGGACGTTCGATTCGTGGTGCACCATTGGATACAAAATGGTCGCTTCCATCTTCGGGGAAACCTGCTCCTGTTTCCTCAGCCCAATACAAAGCTGGGACTCGCATCCGCCACGCCATGTGGGGTGAAGGCATTGTTTTAGATTCACGTATGCAAGATGGTGATGAAATTGTAGATGTCGTTTTTGAATCGGTTGGGATTAAGAGATTAGCCGCAAGTTTGGCAAATCTACAAATTATTTAATGAAAAGTTTATTCCTCCGCTTTATTTATCTCGGATTCAAAATCTACTGCTTCATCTTTCGTCCTGTACGCATGGGCGTGAGAGTGATGATGATTCAAGATGATAAAGTTTGGTTGATTCGTCATACATACTTAAATGGCTGGTTTATGCCAGGCGGCGGATTAAAAAGAAACGAATCATTAGAGCAAGCGGCACGCCGTGAAGCCAAAGAAGAAACAGGTGCAGAGTTAGGGGAAATTACTTTACTGGGAGTTTTCAGTAACTTCATTCAATGGAAAACTGACCATACTGTTGTGTTCTTATGCAAAGATTTCAAAATCATAGGTAAATCTGATGCAGAGATAGCAGAATTAAAACAATTTCCATTAAGCGAATTGCCCGAATTTGTCTATCCCTCTCATCGAAAATTGTTAGAAGAGTACAAAACAGGCAAGATCAAGAACAATTTTGGGGAGTGGTAATTTCGAAACGATAGGGTCGCCCTACTTAACTGTATGTAAACTGAAAATCAAAAATCCCAATCCTAGACGGTATAATGAGCAAAACAATTTATGGACAAATCATCAATGACTGATTCTTTGAAAATTGTAATTCCAATGGCTGGCTGGGGAACACGAATGCGTCCACATACATGGAGCAAGCCCAAACCACTCGTCAGCGTGGCGGGAAAAACTTCGCTTGAACATTTAATGGATATGTTCAAGACTGTACCGAATCCAGAAAATGTGGAATTTATTTTCATAGTTGGATCCTTTTTAGGCGAAATGCAAGTGCCACCATTTATTCGAGAGAATTATCCGAACCTTAAAGCACATTTTGTGACACAAACTGAAATGAAGGGACAATCTCACGCGCTAGCATTAGCGCGTGATTATTTGTCAGGTCCGATGATTATGTGCTTTTCAGATACATTAATGGAGACAGATTTCTCATTCCTCACAAAAGAAGAAGCAGATGGTGTCGCTTGGGTGATGCCTGTTGAAGACCCACGTCGCTTTGGCGTGGCAGAATTAGGAAATGATGGTTGGGTAACGAAATTTATTGAAAAACCACAAAGCATGGATAACAACCTTGTGGTTGTTGGGTGTTATTACTTAAAGAGTGCTGAAAGTCTACTCGCCGCAATTGACGAACAAATGCAAAAGGGTGTAATGTTGAAAAATGAATATTTTTTGACCGATGCCATTTCTATTATGATTCAAAGCGGAGCAAAAATTCGCACAGAAAAAATCAGCACTTGGTTGGATACTGGCACAATTGAAGCGACATTAGATACCAATAAAATTTTGTTAGAGAAAACTGGGTCACAAGTTGGGAAGTTTGAAGGTTCGAATGTCGAAATTATCCAACCCGTTGCGATTCATGCAAGTGCAAAAATTAGCAACGCGAAAATTGGTCCGTATGCATCAATTGGGGCAAACTGTAAAATAGAAAACTCACACATTGCAGAAAGCATCATCGAACCTGATTGCGAAATCAATGATGCGGCGTTGAGTCGCTCGCTGATTGGCAAACAGGCAAAAATTAAAGGAAGAGGCGATGGTTGTGTCATGCAGTTGAATCTGGGTGATAATAGTCAAGTAGTCTTGTAAGTCGAATTAGTCGAACAAGTCTTATTGGTCTAACAAGTCTTAAAGGTCTGAATGGTCATGGAAGCAGTTGAGTGTAGGTCAGATACAGAATATGCAGAACGTCCGCTTTCTTTGGTGTGGGAAGGGCGACGTTATGAAATTGCGGAAATTATTTCGCGTTGGCAAGGTCCGAGTGAAAAGGGTTTTCGTGTAAAAACCGTTGAAGGTTTTGCATTTGAATTAACATATCAAGAAATTTCAGATGACTGGCACGTTCAACCAATCTAATCTAGGAGGCTCAATGCAAGAAATCAGTGCAACAGAAAGACTTTCCAAACGTGTGGCAGGATTAAAGCCCAGCGGCATTCGTAAGTTTTTTGATATTGCCGCCACGATGAAAGATGTGATTTCACTTGGAATCGGTGAACCCGATTTCACTACGCCCAAACCGATTTTGGATGCGGGCATTCGTTCGTTACAAAATGGTGAAACACATTACACATCGAATTGGGGAAAAATTGAATTGCGCAATGCAATTTCAAATAATTTGAATCGTTTGTATCAAGTGAAGTATGACCCGACGAATCAAATCATTGCAACTGTCGGTGGTTCTGAAGCGTTGTATCTTTCTTTTACCGCGATTCTCGACCCCGGTGATGAAGTCATTATTCCCACGCCATGTTTTGTTTCCTATCAAGCCGAAGTCATTATGGCAGGTGGTGTGGCTGTTGAAATTCCATGCCGCATGGAAAATCAATTTATGGTTGACCCTGCTGATATTCGCAAAGCAATTACAGAACGTACAAAAGCAATTTTTATCGGCTTTCCAAACAATCCCACCGGTGCAGTCATTACTCGTGATGTGATGATAGAAATTGCAAACCTTGCCGAAGAATTTGATTTACTGCTTGTTTCTGATGAACTGTATGACCGTTTGGTTTATGATTTTGAGCATGTTTGTTTGCCTTCATTAGGCGAGAATATACAAAATAGAACTATCTTGATTGGCGGCTTTTCAAAAGATTATGCCATGACTGGTTGGCGCATTGGTTATGCTTGTGGACCTTCTGATTTAATTCAAGGACTTGTGCGTATTCATCAATACACAATTATGTCTGCGCCAACGACCGCACAAGATGCCGCACTGGAAGCCTTATTAGTCGGTGACCCGTACGTAGAAGAAATGCGTGTGGAATATGACCGTCGCCGCAAACTTTTGGTGAATGGACTCAATCGCCTCGGACTGACGACGTTCGAACCGCGTGGTGCTTTTTATGCTTTTCCTAACATCCGAGCATCTGGCATGGATGATGAAACTTTTTGCCAAAAATTATTAGAAGAAGAACATGTAGCCATTGTGCCGGGCAGTTCGTTTGGTCCGGGTGGCGAAGGTTTTGCAAGAGCATGTTATGCAACTTCGTATGAACAAATTGAAGAAGCTTTGCATCGCATGGAACGGTTTATGAGTAGGCATGGATAGAAAACTTTGGGCGGATTCTTCATCCGCCCAATTGTTAAAGGGATGAGTCATAGTAATGTCCAGATTTCTCAATATGCTCGAACAAATGGAAAGAACACCTAAATTAATTTTGGGTGTTATGCTATTGTGTGGCGTAGCATTATTGGATTTTTATACAGGCGTTGAACTGTCTTTCTCGCTTTTCTATTTACTCCCGATTGCTTTTTTCTCTTTTGCATTCAGCGCCAGTGTTGGCATTGGCATTGCATTCATCAGTGCCGCCATTTGGTTGTTGGTAGATGTACTCACAACTGCCCACTCTGATACATTTGCATATCTTTGGAATTCTATTATCCGTTTAGGCTTTTTCTTGTTACCCGCTTGGATGTTAAGGTCTTTAGAACAGGAACGCATCCATGCCCGCACAGATTTTTTAACTGGTGCGATTAACAATCGTTATTTCAATGATTTACTGGAAAGAGAAATTGAGCGTTCACTTCGTTATAACCATCCATTCACAATTGCATTCATTGATATGGATAACTTCAAGACCATTAACGATACCTTTGGTCATTTGTATGGGGATAAAATGCTACGCACCCTTGCAGAAAGAATGAAGCATCATTTGCGCAAAACTGATGTGATTGCCCGCGTTGGCGGAGATGAATTTGCAATTTTGCTACCAGAAGCCAACGAAAAAGATGCACGAACTGCTATGTCAAACCTGTTTACAAAAATTGCAGAAGAAATGACCTCGAAGAAATGGCCCCTCACATTTAGCGTTGGCGTGCTAACACTTTCTGCGCCAACCATTTCAGCCGATAAAATTTTGGGGATTGTAGATAAGATGATGTATGTTGTCAAGAATAATGGCAAGAATAATATCAAATATACAGTTTACACAAACGAAGAGTAAATTTTTGTTTCTTTTTTGAATATAAACATTAAAATAAGGCGAAATAAATAATGGTATAACTATTTTCAACAGTAGTTTTATTGGCATTATGTTCGGAGATTTCGCATGTCAAGCCGCCAAAAAAGTATTTGATATATATATTTATTTCTTTATTATTTCTTCTATGCAGTACACCTGTTCTTGGTTATGTTAGTTATCAAACGTTCATTCAAGAACCCACCGTCACTTTACCTCCCCCTTTCATTATAAATACAGTAACAAGTACTTCCACACCTACTGAAACTCCCCCACAATGTGGCGGACCAAGAGCAATGTTTATCTTGGTAGTTGGTAGTGATGCACGTGCAAATAACTACATCAATGGTTTGGCAGATGCAATTCGCATTGTACGCATTGACTTTGTAAACCCAAGCATGATGATACTTCCATTCCCAAGAGATTTGTATGTTGAAATTCCAGAAATCTCAGACCACCACAACATCACCCATGGAAAAATAAATCAGGCGTATTTATATGGAAATGATGGCTTCAAATACTATGATGGACCCGGGCAAGGGCTTGGATTATTAGGCTTAACACTGGAACACAATTTCGGTGCGCAAATAGATTATGGTGCCGCTGTCAATTTACAATCTTTTGTAAAAATTGTAGATGCACTTGGCGGCATTGATATAAATTTACCTACTGCAATTGATGGGCGTGTGAGAAATTCGGTTGACCCAAACTTTTATTTTCCCGCAGGTGAACAACACCTTAATGGCTATCGCACCATGATTCTTGCTCGTTTGAGACCCAATGGAGATATTAACCGCACTGAAACGCAAGATTTAATTTTGACGGCGCTTTTCAAAAAACTTTTTACGCCTGCAACAATTGTTAATCTCCCAACTATTATTGAGGCTTTCATTACTTCGATTCAAACTGATTTGACCGAAACAGAAATCGCTCAACTCCTTTGCCTTGCACCCATGCTTGACTCGGAAAAAATTCAAACGGTTAACTTCCCAGAAGAACTCTTCAAAACAAAAAGAGTGAATGACCCAATTTTAGGAAACACATCGGTATTAGATGTAGATTTTGCTATTTTAAGCAAGTATGTAGAAGAATTTAATAAAGGCTCTTGGCTTGATGATATACCTCAGCCATAATTTGATTAAAAAGATAATCCCACAGTATTAGGTAGACATTGATATCTATAAGTAAAATTCTTAAAAGGAGAATTTCATATGGAAGATTTATTTATAGTATTTTGGTGGTCAGGCCCCATTGGATTGGGCATTTTCTTCATGGGTTTAGGGATTCTGCTATGGGGTATTAGCAAGATTCATAATAAGTAATCTAAAACAAAAGAGGCAGCTTATATAAGTCGCCTCTTTTGTTTCAGGTTTTATCCACCCGCAATCTTGACTTTATATCCCAACTTAATCAATATCTCAGAAATTTTCTGACGATGTTCGCCTTGAATTTCAATCACGCCATCTTTAATCGTCCCGCCAGTTCCACACTGTTGTTTTAGTTTCTTTGCCAAAGCCTTCATATCATCCACAGAAAGCACAAGATTTTTCACCAAGGATACAGGCGTACCATTTCTTCCACTGGTCTCACGATGTAGATAAATCGTCTGCTGTTGAGGTGGCAAAGATTTTGTATGGGATGTGTTTTGATTTTTATTTCTCAGATCACCTTGCGATGATGACCAAACCGTTTTGTTATTAGACATGAGGCAATTATAGTCTTCAATTCCTTTGCAGGGACACAGCAAGACGATTCTTTGTCAAAGTCATTAATCAATCTCCCTGTGTCCCTACGTTTAGTTTTATTCCATTGCTTTTTTCAAGCCTTTTAAGTGGTCACCATCTTCTTTTTGTAAAACGGCTGAGACGATTGGAAGCATCAATTTCTTTAATCCACTGGCTTTGAGGGTGCAAACCAATTCGACTTGTGTGCCATTATTCTCAGGATGAAATGTATATTGATAAATTACTTCAATCCCTTCAGTAAAGTTTTTCACTGAATAAGTTTGATGCGGTTGATATTCAATCACTTCTAATTCGGTTTGATGTTCTTTTCCGTTCATTAATCGCGTTTCAAGATATTTTGTCCCAACGCGCAGCGGACCATCTGTCAGCTTGACCATGCTTTTGATAGCGGGAGCAACTTTCGGCGCGTTTTCTGAAGCGGTGATAAATTCAAAAACTTCTTTAGGCGAGCGAGCAATCCATTCTTTCATTGTAAATCCAGACATATTAATCTCCTTTATTCTTTTCATTCTTTTCAACAGGCAAATAAATATCGGTGAAGTGAATACGCATATCATCTTTTATCAATGAATAACTATACACTTCAAAAGGCGTACTGTGGCGTAAACGATATTTGCCTGTTGTAACAAGCGAATCATAAATATGAATATAAGTTTCTGCCAAGTTATCAAACGAACCATAATGCCTGCCCACGCCAAACAAACCTGCTGAAATCGTTTGGCATCCTATATGACCCGATGGGTTGCGAAATTCAGGAATTTGAATACAAACATCAAAGCGTTGTTTTTCAAGTGGCGTTACAGATGGGTCATCTTGTGGAATTCCTATAAGCAATGAATCGGCATTAATTAATTTATTGGCGTTGCCCCATTGAAACAATTCATTCCACAAAACAGACATAGATGAATCTTTTTCAAGCAATTTATCATACGCACCCACATGACGTACAAATCCAACAATAATAGGGCGAACATGTTCCAAGCGAACTTTTTTTGCAGTAGAAAGATTTGGAAGCAAACTTGAATCATCTTTCAAGTTGTAATCAGTTAAATATTTCGGTTGAAGTTGTTTTTTTCTTTCACGCGATGCTCGTAAAAAATTATTGCGGAATTCATTTGGGACGATTCCGAATTGTCTTTGAAAAGCCCGCGTAAAGGATTCGTGAGTCTTGAAACCTGCTTCCAGTGCGATTCTTAAAATCGCTTCTTCACTAACCTTCAACCTGTATGCGGCTTTCTCAAGCCTTAATCTGCGGATATATTCTTTGACTGGCTCGCCAATGGTCTCATGAAAAATTCGATGAAAGTGATAAGGCGAAAACCCGACATGGCTTGCAAGCGTTTCTAAATTCAACTCCTGTTCCAAATGTGTTTGAATAAAAAGAAGAGCCGAAAGCAACGCTTGCTCATATTTTTCATTGGTCTTGAAAATCATTTTGCTCATCCCCCAAACTATACAACAGAAATAAGGTCATGGCTTGACTTTTCTTGCTATTTTGTAAAACTCTATTTGTCTCAGGTATACTGAGAAAAAATTGAATCAAGGAGAAATCATCATGTCTGAAACAAAAACTGCAATCTTCCCATCCTCTGGACCTTATACCCCAGGAATCGTCAGTGGAGGGTTTTTATTCATTGCTGGTCAAGTAGGGATAAAAGCGGATGGCACTATTGGTGCAACAATTGAAGAACAAACTCAACTCGTGATTGAGAATCTCGGTAATATATTACGCGCCGCAGGTTGTGATTTTAAAGATGTTGTCAAAGCAACAACTTACATCACCAAACCTGAATATCTCCAAGCCTATAATAAAATTTATATGGAATATTTTCCTGAGCCACGCCCTGCTCGTGCAACTGTGATTGCAGGTTTGGTAGATGAAAAATTCTTAATTGAGATTGAAGCGATTGCGAAATTGCCGTAAATAAAAAGATGACAGGTGACTGTCATCTTTTTATTTAATTCTCTAACAAATTTTTTTGTGCCGCAATAGCCACAGCCGCCGCGCGTGAATCAACCCCAAACTTTTGATAAATGCTTTGCAAATGCGCTTTGACCGTTCTCTCTGTAATCCCCAATTTGAAAGCAATTTCCTTATTTCTTTCTCCAAGTGAGGCAAGTTGTAAAACTTCGAGTTCACGTTCTGTTAAAACAGATTCTGTTTGAGATGTTACTTCCTTTTTTACAGAAGTTTTAGACGATAACACACGTGCCAAAATCTCAGGTTTCAGCAGTGTCTCACCTTTTGCAGCGGCTTGGATCGTATCAATTAAATTTTCACGGTTTGAATCTTTCAGCAAATATCCGCGTGCGCCAGATTGCAATCCGCGAATCATCAAATCATCTTCGTTGTAAGTTGTCAGAATCACAATTGCAATTTCAGGATATTCTTTTCGCAAATGTTCAATTGCAGTAATGCCATCCATGCGTGGCATTTGCAAATCCATGAGAATGACTTGCGGATTTAATTTCTTGACCAACTCCAAACATTCTGCCCCATCTTTCGCTTCACCTACTAACTCAATGCCATCGGCTGTTTCGAGAATCAATCGCAACCCCTCGCGGACAATTAAATGGTCATCCGTAATCATCACACGAATCATTATGGTCTCCCGACAATAAATTGAATACATGTGCCATTTTGATTTGATTCAACTGCAAGTACGCCACCTGTTAGACGTGTACGTTCATGCATTCCTAACAAACCATAATGTCCGCTTGTGTTTTGAGAAGGATTAAAGCCGATGCCGTTATCACGCACTTCAAGTTCAAGTGTTTGATTTTGAACAATAAATTTTATTTTCACTTGTGTTGCTTGCGCATGACGAGCAATATTCGTTAGTGATTCGCCTAAAATACTCAAAGCATGATTTGTGATTTCATTTGAAAATTCATTTTCATGGATAGAAATTTCCAAGTCACATGGAATTCCTGTGGCTTGTGTGAAGCGATTTACTTTTTCATTAATAGATTCAGACAGATTGCCAGATGTTGACCTCAAATCGTCAATCGCGGCACGTGATTCAGATAAAGTAGCTCTCGCTCGAAGCAGAGCCTGCTCCACGATGGAAGAAGCGCGTTCTTTTCTATCCGCTGAAAGATGAGCTTTGACCGCTTCCAATTGCAAAACGAGTCCAGCCACACCTTGAGCAAGTGTGTCATGTAATTCTCTTGCCATGCGTTGACGTTCATTTTGCAAAGTCAATGATTCAATCTTGGCATTGTACGCCGCCAGTTTGGCATTGGCACTTTCAAGTGATTCAGCCAATTCAACTGCTTTTTCTCTTTCATACATTTGTTGATTAAACAAAATCATAATCAAAATAATCCAGCCGCCATTGATTAACAAACCGCTCAACGATGGAAAAATATTTTCGCGTTCATTGAAAATGATAATCAAAACAATAGAAAGCAAAACATAAAACCCGCCGATTGAAAATGCTTTGCGAGTGTTACCCCACCAACCGAGTGCCTCTCCGATAATACAAATAATTGCCGATTCAAAAAGTGAAATATTGATTTCATACTTTCCGCGTGTGATGAATGCAATGGCAATAATCAATAAAGTTTGCGAAAGATAATAAAAAATCCACCAGCGGATATTTTTTTCTGCTCTTCCATTTAACCAATACAAACCAATGTGTGCAACACAAATTGCAATTGTGAAGCCTGCCAGAGTTGTATCACCGATTTGAAACAGAGAAATCGTTACAAGAACTGTTAGGTAACTTAATAAGAGCGTAATAAAACCATACAGCGAAAATGTGCTAAATCTGCCTGTAGTGAGTTGATTTGATTCCATGATTTGATTTTACTTTACAGAATAAGAAAGCGTACATTGTCCGAATGGACAATGTACGCTTTGGGATGGTTTGGACGATGTTTTATAAAGTTGAAATCTATAAAATGATGCTCATTGACCATAGACGATAGACCGTAGACCGTTTCACTGTCCATCGTCCACCGTCTATGGTCAAACAACCACAAACAAATTTTATGGAGACTACTCACATGAACAAAAAATATATCTACCTCATCATCGCAACAATTTTCGGTTTATTCATCGGTGGCAAATGGAACATTCCACTCGCCGCATGGATTGCCCCCATCTTCGCACTTCGCTTCTTCCGCGAAAGTGAAAAAGCAGGTCGCAACTTTTTATTACTATGGCTTGCATCATCCATCCCCACAATCATTTCATGGCAAGGCGCAACCTTCATGTCCAAAATTCATCCCGTTGCCGAAATTGGATTTTTCTTATTGACCACACCTATCGGTTTAATTCCATACGTCATCGATAGAATCTATTATCGTCGTTTCGGTTCAACAGCATGGCTCACATTGGTTTTCCCAATCGCCGTCACCGCCATAGATTTCTTTTCATCCACTGGCACACCGTTCGGCACATTCGGCGCCGCCGCCTATTCACAACGTGACTTTTTATCAGTCATGCAAATTGCATCCGTCACAGGTTTATGGGGAATCACATTTTTGATTAACTGGTTTGCAAGTTTGATGAATCATCTTTGGGATTCAGGATTCAAATTCACACGCCTCTCTCTGACTTTTACTTGTTTGCTCGCCCTCATCATTTCTCTTGGCTTCATGCGGACTCTGCTCCCTGCTCAACCTGAATCCACTGCCACAATTGCAGGTTTTTCACTTCCAAATGGAAAACTGATTGAGGTTATGAATCAACTTCAAAGTGGAGATGAAGCGGGTTTTCATCAAAGTGTAAGTGAATTACATATTCAACAATTAAATCAAATCCGCAAACTTGCAGATGAAGGTGCAAACATCATCTCATTACAAGAAGGTGCTGGGATTGGTTTTACAAACGAAGTTGAACAATTAATTGCCGATGCTTCTGCGATTGCACAAGAAAAAAATATTTATATTGTGCTACCAACTTTTGATATGGAAAAAACACCTGCTGAAAATAAAGTTCATATCATTGACCCAACTGGTACAGTAGTTTTGACTCACACCAAATATGGTGGCAATGACTTTGAAGGCACGCTCAAAGGCGATGGTATTTTGCAAAGTGTTGATACGCCATATGGAAAATTGAGTGCTGTGATTTGTTGGGATGCAGATTTTCCAGATGTGATTAAACAAGCTGGCGAACAAAATATTGATTTGCTTTTCATTCCATCACAAGATTGGCTTGAAGTAAAAGATATTCATTCAGGCATGTCTGTTTTCCGCGCTGTTGAAAATGGTATGACGATTTTCAGACAAACGGGTCAAGGCGTTTCAATTGTCACAGATGCGTATGGCAATCAATACAACCGAGTCGACTCATTTGAAAATGAAACCGAAGGCTTTGCTTCTGTTCAAAATGTATCAACACCAATTGGTTCTGTAAATACTTTATATCCGTCACTCGGCGATTTTCTCGGAAACTTCATGCAAATTGGTTTGTTAGGCTCGATAGTTGGTTTATTTATGACTAGAAAAAAGAAAGCAATAACGAATTTACAAATGGAAGTTGCAACAAAGTAAATAACAAAAAATTCGGAAGTCTAAAGACTTCCGAATTTTATTTAACTTGCTTTTACAACACTAAATTTTTCTTTTCCAATTTTGTAATTGCCGCTATGTTTGATAACTTGATCCACAACATCAGCAGGCACATCAACAAATGAATGTTTATCTTCAATACGAATTTTTCCAATCGTATAACCTGGAATGTTCGCATGAAACGCAATTTGACCGACAATATCATTCGGGCGAATGTTATGTGATTTGCCTTTATTGACCTTCAAACGAATCATGCCCTCTTCATGTGATGTTGCGCCTCTTCCACGCTCACGCTTGCTTCTGCTCCCCGACTCTCCCCTACGCCCAAACGATTCCTTGCGCCCGAAAGATTCTCTGCGACCACTACCGCGTTCATCTCTGCGGTTGAAATCAGATTTAACTTCTGAAACTTCAGCAATGGGTCTTTGTTTTTCATCGCCACGAGAAATTTTAATTGCGGCGGCGGCAATGTTTAATGGGTCATGCCCAGCATCAATTAACTCTTGCACCATTTCTAATTCACGTTTGAATCTTCCGCGACCGAGCCAGATTTTTAAGTTTTCAACGGTTTGTGTTTCACGATGTTTAATAATATCAGCTGGTGTTGGTAACTTTAATTCCATTACAGGTTGTTTGGTTAATGCTTCTACTTCTCGTAATCTGCGTTTTTCTTTTGGAGATAACAGGGTAATGGCAATACCAGTTTTACCTGCACGACCAGTACGACCAATTCTATGCACATATACTTCAGCATCATCAGGTAAGTGATAATTGAAGACGTGGGAAATATCATCAATATCCAAACCGCGTGCGGCAACATCTGTTGCGACTAACACTTTCAATTGATTGGCACGGAATCTTCCAAGCACACGTTCGCGAGCATTTTGATCTAAGTCACCATGAATGGCTTCGGCTGGGATTCCGCGAATGACGAGTTCATTTGCAAGCGTAGCAGTCTCTGCGCGGGTGCGAGCAAAAATCAATGCGGAGTGAATCGGTTCAATTTCAAAGAGACGAGTGAGTGCATTTGTTTTATCTCTATCATGTACAAAATAATATCTTTGGTCAATGGCTGAGGCGGTGAGTGTGCTTCTTTTAACAGCAACAGTTTGAGGGTCACGCATGAAGCGATCTGCTAATTTGCGAATCCGTTGTGGCATGGTGGCACTGAACAAAGCAGTTTGTCTTTCCGCTGGAGTCGTTGAAAGAATTTTTTCAACTTCTTCAACAAATCCCATGTTGAGCATTTCATCGGCTTCATCAAGTACAACTGTTTTGACATCTTTCAAAATCAAAACGCCACGTTCAAGCAAATCATTCAAACGACCTGGCGTGCCAACAACAATATCTACACCGCGACGAAGATTATTGATTTGTGGTCCATAAGGTTGACCACCATACACAGCCAGCACGCGAATATGCAAATGTTTGCCGTATTCGTTCATTGAATCGGCAACTTGCAAAGCAAGCTCACGCGTAGGTGCAAGCACCAAGGCTTGAGGATTTTTTTGTTTTTGAAAATTATGGAGAATGGGGAGAGCAAACGCGGCAGTTTTACCTGTGCCTGTTTGGGCTTGACCAATTACATCAACCCCCGTGAGCATGAGGGGAATCATGCCGAGTTGAATGGGCGTAGGTTCAGAATAGCCAAGTTCGTTGAGGGCTTGCGTAAGCTCGCTACGCAAGTTTAAAGAAGAAAAATCGGTTGTCATACTTGTCCTTAATTTTGTCTTATTGGTCTAATTGGTCTTACAAGTCTAATGAGTCATAAGCGACTATTAAGACCAGTAAGACTTATTCGACCTTTCGACCATTGGGGACTATTTTGACAACTCTTATTTACTTCTTTATTGCTAATAAGGTTTGCTTTTTCAAACAAACCTACCCAACAAAAAAGCCCGATTTACTTTCATCGGGCTTGGTGTTTAGAGCTAGTCAAAACAAATTCCCAGAAAATTGCCCTCCATTGAGAGCGAACGTGAGTTTACCACATTTTTAGACGGTGAACGATAGACGATTGACCGTTTGCAAGAATGAAAGTTATTCTAAAGTCTCCATGCTCAACAAAACCCACACGCCACCATCTTTGACTGCGAATACTCGATACAGACGTTTAGGTTCGATGATTTCAAACAAAGATTCTGAAATCAAAAATTCTATTGAGTCCATTGTCAAGACATACGATATTTTCGATGATTGATGTCCGCGACGATTGATTCCACCTTGAGATTTTCTCGTTTCGACACGCGCTTCAATTGTTTGGATTTCGCCAAGCGGATTTTCAGTGAGACCTGTTCCCATGGCGTTATACATCTCAACTGTAGATTGATATTGGCGTGGAATTACAAAAACTACCAAAACAGCGACGATGATTCCGATAACGCACAAGACAGGGAAAACTAACGCTCCGAGTGATTCTTGTAAAATATCAAATACACCGACGAAATATAAAACGACCCCAAAGAATAATGCGCCAATACCAAAAATCAGTGAAATTAACCAGCCTTTGTTATCATATTTTTTAGAGCTTTGTTTTATAAAATCTCGTTCTTCTTCAAAACGCTTGAGTTGCGCAGGTGAAAACTTCCCTGCTTTATTAGCTTCAAGGTCAGTGGCGGAGAAATTACCTTTTTGTTGTAGAGCATAATTGTGTTCGTAAGTAGAATCCATATCTTTTCTCCTTATATTGTCATCAATATAATTGCAATCAAAGCGGAAATCACTCCAACCCATTGATTGCGCGTTAGTCTTTCTTTGAGAAAAATCCATGCGAGCAAAACGGTAGAACCTGGGTAGAGTGAACTCAAAACCGAAGCCACATCTAACCTGCCTGCCTGACCAGCCAAAATAAAAAAGCCATTGCCAGTTAAATCTAATATGCCGTTTAAGCCAATCACTGGGAGTGCTGAGGTGTCGTTAATCCGAAATGAGATTTTTTTTATCAGCATGTAAACAAACAAAAATAAAACGCTGGTCACACGCGAAGCGACCATTGTCCAAAACAAGGCGCCATCGCTGGTGGCTTCGTGCATGACGATAAAGTATAAGCCAAACCCAATGCCGGCGAGCAGAGGCAGTTTCAAGTCCGAGAGATGCGAAAAAATATCTTTGACTCCGTTTTCACTTTGGGAGACCATCCACATGGCGAATAAGGCAAAACCGAATCCTATCAAGGTTAAAAATTCTGGTAAACCTTCGGTGATGATTCCTATCAAGACGGGCAGGGTTGCCGCCAACACAGCCGAAACTGGTGCGGCGATGCTCATGGTTCCATTTGCCATTGCGAAATAAAGAAACGTTAAACCTGCCATGCCAAAGATTCCTGCAATCATGGCATACACCCAACTTTGTAGAGATGGCAATGATTCGTTACTGATAAATGCGACGATGCTGACGGCTATTAAACCGACGATGGAAGCATAAAACACTGCTTGCACGGCACCAACTTTTCGTGCGGCAAGCCCACCTGTAAAATCGCCTGCTCCCCAAGTGAAAGCAGATAAAAGACCAAAAATTATAGGGGACAACTTGCTATCCATCATTTATGGTCTTTTATCTGCTTTTACTTGGGGAGCAGGCGATTTTACAGGTGGGCTTGCCGCACCAAAAGATGGTGGCGTGGGATTGG
>DDVH01000047.1 GCA_002345215.1 Anaerolineales bacterium UBA2317 | reverse complement strand
AATTTCAAAGCGATTTCTCCTAGTCAGTTCTCAATGCCTTTTCCTTTTTGGTTTCCAGCCCGCATGTTTTTCGGTTTTACAAAACCAAAAGTCAATATTCTAGGAAGTGAATTTTCTGGAGTCATTGAAGCAATAGGCAAAGATGTAAAAAAATTTACAGTTGGTGAGCCAGTCTTTGGATATCGTGGTCAAAACATGGGGGCAAATGCAGAATATCTTTGTACGCCTGAAAATGGAATGGTAACTACTAAGCCATCTACTATGACTTATGAAGAAGCCGCTGTTGTACCTTATGGCGCGACGACTGCCTTGAACTTGCTTAGAAAAGCAAACATCCAACGCGGACAAAAAGTTTTGATTAATGGAGCTTCTGGAAGTATAGGCTCAGCCGCAGTTCAACTTGCCAAATATTATGGAGCAGAAGTAACTGGAGCGTGTAGCACTCCAAGAGTAGAATTTGTAAAATCTTTGGGAGCAGACAAGGTGATTGATTACACCAAAGAAGATTTCACTAAAAACAGCGAGACTTATGACCTTATCTTTGACATCATGAATAAAAGTTCGTTTGCAAACTGCAAAAGCTCGCTGAAGCAAAATGGCATTTATCTTTTAGCCAGTTTCAAGATGAAACAAGTTTTTCAAATGTTGTGGACTTCAATCACAGGTGGAAAAAAAGTAATCTGTGCTTTAGCGTTAGAAAACCCTAAAGATTTAGTTCTTATTAAAGAGCTTGTTGAAGCGGGGAAATTTAAATCAATTATTGATAGACGCTTTTCACTAGAGCAAACTGCCGACGCTCATAAATATTTTGAGAGTGGCAATAAAGCTGGATGTATAGTCATTACACTCACTAATAATTAAATATGAAGTTGGTAAACAAAAGGTCGAGATTTTCAGTCTCGACCTTTTGTTTTACTTAACTTGGTCTAAATACGTGCTTACCCAAACCAGCGGAGCATTCCAGTTAATCGTCACTTCATTGGTTGAGAATGAACCAATATCATCAATGTATCTTTTGGCTGGTGGCAGGTCTAACAAACCTGCTTCAATGGCGGCTGGGTCACTTGGATTTGTGTTTGCTCCACCAGAAAGTGCCCCGGGCGGAGGTGGTGGGAATCCATTCGCCAAATCATTCGCCCAGAAACGATGATGCGGATGTCCCATCGGAAATGTTCCATAACCAGTCACATAACTAATGTTTATCGGATTGCGCCCCATGATGTAATCCATACTCAAACGCATGGCATCTAAATATTTTGAATCTTTACTCACATCATAAGCAATGCCCATCAATATAGTGGTGTTTAGAATCAAACCATTTGAGCCCCATGGAAAATCGCCTTTGATTAAAGATGGATAGCCATAATTGTTTTGCAGTGCACTCATTTCATCTGCAAACGTTAAAACATTTTGTTTCACTTCGGCAAGTTTATCGGCAGGTAAATTATTTTCCACAGACACAAGTGAAATAGAACCCAATGTGGCTGTGCTTGCCCAATCAAATTGACTCACTTTGCCAAATTGACTCGAATTCAACACATAATCTTTATATTCATCTTTTCCAGTGGTGATGAATAATTCCACAGCCGCCCAATAAAATTCATCTTCCACAAAGGTATCATCATAATTTCCGCCACCTTCACCGGGCGTATTGCCTGCATAAAGATTCGGATTCTCCAACGCGGCTTGCCATGCAATTTCTGCGGCAAGTAAACATTGTTCCGCAAAAGCAGAATCAATCTCTTTCCAAATCCTTGCACATTGAGCCGCACTCGCCGCAAGATTCAAAGTCGCCGCAGTGCTTGCTGGATATAAATATCGCCCAGCATTTTCAACTTCATGATTATTATCATTATTCATTTCAGTTGGTGGCATAACAGGAATCGGCTCCCATGTTCGGTCATGAATTTTATGATGTGCCAACCCAGCACCTGCTTGCCATTGCGGAATTTGCATCGAAAGTAAAAATTCCATTTCCCAACGTGCTTCATCTAACAAATCTGAAACGCCATTATTATTTTCTGGAATTTTCAATGAGCCATCTGGATACACATTTGGAAAACGTTCATATAAATTTTGTAACGTCCAAGCTGAAATACCACCATTGACGACATACTTACCAAAATCACCGGCATCATACCAACCACCAGCCACATCTAACGTATACGGACAACCCAACCAAGTTTTTCCATCGGCATCACGCCCCTTAAAACAAGTCACATTATTATCTGTCACATGCCCCGCCGCGCGAGACCAATCATCACCAACATATTTCGCTTCAATCGGAATGCCACTGCGATTGTGATAATAATATGCCATCGCATCAAATTTCAAATTGCTATAAATGTTATCTGAAACAATAAATGATGGACTTTCTAAATCATTCGCAACAAGTTTATATCCATCACCTTCTGTTTTGAATTCAGAAAAATCAATCAAGTGAATCGAATCACCCGAAGCGGCATCAAAACCTTTCACAATCGTCTTGCCACTCAAAACAACTTCGCCATTATTATTTTGCAATTGCCAATCTAATTCACTCGCTGAATCGGATACCAATGATGCAAACTTTTTTGCATTGATAAAATATCCGATTTGATTAACACTAATCACATTTGGAATCATAAACGCCTCTTTCTCAGGGATAGCTGTTGGCTGTACCTCAACTCTTGGACTCGCTTGAGGAATATCTGCACGACCTAATTCAAAAAATATTCCCCGCCCAAACAATGAAGGATTTTGCCATGATGTATCTGCTGTATCATATTTTGACCAAATTAATTTAACATCACGGTCTAAAGTTGTAGCACCATTAATTTGAGATTGAAAACCTATTTCTTTTCCATGTTCAACTGTAACTAAATCAATTAATGGAACAGACGCTTCAAATCCCCAACCTTCTTCTGTTTTGAAAACAAAACCTGTCGCTTTTGCATCTGAACTAAATACACCGGTAATTGTCAAAGTCGTTGGGTCTGTATTGCCAATATCCGCCGCATTGATATTGACTTGGAACATCTTAAGTCCATATTCTCCGGCATTGAGATTATCCGAAGCATTGATATAAAACTCCATCGAGTCTTCGTTCCAAAAATCAGTGCCATGTTTCCCAGCCACAATGTTTTTGTCAGGCATCTGCATGGTGATATAAAAATTTTCCGCGTCTGAAGCAACTGAAAAGGAGAAAGAACCGTTTTCCGCAGGGTCAGGTGAAAGCATCGAACCTGTATCCACTGTTTGAGAGGGAAGTCCAGCCCAATCACTTAAATCACCATCCACTGTGATGTTGACGGGAAAAGGAATATAAACGACTTCGCCGGGAATTGCTGGCGGAATAGATTCGTATCCCGTTAGGCTTTCAGTGGGCGTAGCACCACCACAAGACGAAATAAAAATGCTTGCAATCAGTATGAGCGTTATCCATTTGTTTTTCATTCGGCTACCCTCGTTGACAAAATTTTGCTGATTATAATTGTATAAACAAAAAAGTCGGAACTTTCGTTCCGACTTTTTTTATTTACTTCTTCTTTTTCTTAGCAGTCTTCTTCACAACTTTCTTTTTCACTGCAACTTTTTTCTTCGCTTTGACCTTCGACTTTTGACTTGTAACTTTTACTTTTCCATCCATCCATTTAATCACTTCGTTACCAAACTCAGAAGTTTTAATTTCCTTCGCGCCTTTCATATTGCGAGCAAAATCGTATGTGACTGTTTTTGCTGTAATCGCGCCTTCCATGCCTTTGACAATTAAATCTGCAGCTTCACTCCAGCCCATGTAACGGAGCATCATTTCGCCGGAGAGAATCACAGAACCTGGATTCATCTTATCTAAGTCAGCATATTTTGGAGCAGTGCCATGTGTGGCTTCAAAAATAGCATGACCTGTCAAGTAATTGATGTTCGCACCGGGAGCAATTCCGATACCACCAACTTGTGCCGCCAATGCATCAGATAAATAATCTCCATTGAGATTCATCGTAGCAATCACATCATAATCTTGCGGGCGGATTAACACATATTGCAACGTGACATCTGCAATCGTGTCTTTAATCATCAATTTGGTTTTCCATTTGCCATCACCGTGTGTATTCCACAAAGCCAAAGCCGCTTCTACTTCTTTTTTAATTTCATCTTGTTGAGCAGGACTCATCATGTCAAAGCCGGGGTCAACAAGTTTGGCATTGCCTTCCACTGTTAATGAAGAATCTTTTTCTTTATTGCCTAAAATCCAAGATTCACGTTCGATCACAATTTCATTTCTAAATTCACGTTTGGCAAGCCCATAACCCCACTCTTTGAAAGCACCTTCTGTAAATTTCATAATGTTACCTTTATGAACCAAATTCACAGAACGGCGTTTGTGTAATAAAGCATATTCAATCGCCGCGCGGATTAATCTCTCACTGCCTTCTTGAGATACAGGTTTGAAACCAATGCCAGATGAATCAGGAAAACGAATCTTTCCAAACTCTTTCGGGAAATGTTCTTTCAATAAATTTCTAAACTTCAAAATATCTTCCGAGCCATTGGCAAACTCAACGCCGGCATAAATATCTTCCGTATTTTCGCGGAAGATAACCATATCTACCAATTCAGGATGATGCACAGGTGAAGGAACACCATTGTAATAACGCACAGGTCGCAAACAAACATATAAATCCAACAACTTGCGGAGTTGCACATTCAATGAACGAATCCCACCGCCAATAGGTGTTGTCAGCGGACCTTTAATCCCAACCAAAAATTCAGTAAAGGCTTCTACAGTTTCATCGGGTAACCAAGTCTGAAACAACTTAAAAGATTTTTCACCGGCATATACTTCCATCCAATGAATTTTTCTTTTTCCGCCGTATGCTTTTTCCACAGCCGCATCAAACACACGTTGCGAAGCACGCCAAATATCGCGCCCAATGCCATCGCCTTCCACATACGGAATCACAGGATTATCGGGAACATTTAACTTCCCATTTTGAATTGAAATTTTTGCGCCGTCTGTCGGCACTTTTACATTTTGATAACTCATGCTTGCTTTCCTCTTAATTTGATTTGCTCTCGCCGCCGTCCTCGGCGGTGATTTTTTTTTCGGCTGGATTATATCATCCTGACAAATTCGCTTCATTAACTAACTGATAATTGATTCTGCTTCGTCAAAATTTACCTACCTGTTTACTTGTCTACTTGTATCCCTTATACTTCAACACATGATTAAACTCCCCGGATTAATTGACCCACACGTTCACGTCCGCGAACCCGGACAAACTCACAAAGAAGATTGGGCGACAGCAACTCAAGCCGCACTGGCTGGCGGAATCACTACGATTCTCGGAATGCCAAATACCAAACCGCCTGTCTTTGATGAAGCGACTTTAAATTTTTCACTGGATTCTGCAAAACAAAAAGCCTACTGTGATTATGGTCAATACCTCGGCGCGGGACCTGATAATGCAGACATTGTGGCAGGTTTAGCACACAAAGCCGCAGGACTCAAAATGTATCTTGATTCTACATTTGGAGAATTGAGACTCGATGATATGTCTTTATGGACTCCTCATTTTCAAAAATTTCCAAAAGACTTTCCAATGGTCATGCACTCTGAATCAAGGACAATGGCGGCGGCAATTTTGTTCTCTGCTATTTATGACCATCCAATTCACATTGCACATGTTTCTCTCAAAGAAGAAATTTTATTAATCAAAGCCGCGAAAGAAAAGGGAATCAAAGTAACGTGTGAAGTTTGTCCTCATCATTTGTTTATGGTTTCGGAAGTTTCAGATGAACAAAGAGGAAAGAAGAAAGAGGGAAGAAAAGAAGTCCGCCCTAGACTCGCAACACAAGCAGATGTAAATGCACTTTGGGAAAATTTAGATGTAATTGATTGTTTCGCCACAGACCATGCTCCACATACAGTAGAAGAAAAAGATTCGGATAATCCGCCACCTGGATTTCCCGGCCTTGAAACTATTCTTCCACTTCTATTAACCGATTCCCGAATCACAATTCCCGACATTATTCAAAAAATGCACACAAATCCAAGAAAAATACTTAATTTGCCTGAACAACCTGAAACATGGATTGAAATAGATGAAAATGAAACTTACGAAATCAAAGCCGAAAATCAATTCACAAAATGCGGCTGGACTCCCTTTGAAGGTTGGAAAGTAAGAGGCAAGGTCAAAAAAGTTGTATTAAGAGGAAAGACTGCCTTTGAAGATGGGAAGTTTTTGGTTGAGGAAGGATATGGAAAGGATGTACGCGTATAAGACCGAAGACGATAGACGGTAGACCGTTTTTACTGTCCACCGTCCACTGTCTACCGTCCAGACCTTAAAACTATCCGAAATGTTAGCCTACAAGCCCACATTTTGGGGTATCTGTTTAGACAACTCCCTGTCCACACCCACAAAAACTGTGGATAACTGCCCCAGAACTGTGGAAAACTACCCAAGCCTGTGGATAGTACCCTAGTTTACGAGGGGATTTGTCGGACAGATTAACAAACGTTAAACACCATATATGGGGGGTGCTTTTTTATAAAACCGATATATGGAAAACTCAAAAAAAGTAAACTTAAAACTCACTTATCTATGTGGATAAGTTATCCTTAAAATGTCCACATCAAATAAAATGTTGAATTGTAAAATCAAGCCTACACGTAGGGTGAAGCGTTGCACTTTATCCTGTATATAGGGTTTTATTAATCTTATCCACATTATCCACACCCCCTACTATTATTACGAATCCATAAGAATATTATAAATATACTTGATTCTCTTATACAATGCGCTTTGTAAGAATGTCCCACTTTACACCCATGGTTTTCATAAAAGATAATTTGTAAACATGGGCATACATAACAACCTTGGGAGGTTGCCATGGATATGATCAAAGTTTCAGCCAACTCCCGTACTTCGGCAGTAGCAGGTGCAATTGCTGGAGTCATTCGTGAACACAAACGGGCAGAAGTGCAAGCCATTGGTGCAGGTGCTGTGAACCAAGCAGTAAAAGCATTGGTGCTTGCATCTAGTTATCTCAAAAACGATGGGATTGATGTTACGTGCGTCCCTGAGTTTGTAGATGTTGAAATAGATGATAAGGTTCGCACAGCCATTAAATTAGTTGTCGAACCACGCGCCCCACTTTCAACAGCGGCGTAAAATGAAAACCTGAGTGCGTCGCACTTAACAAGATGAAGAATTATCTTGAAAAGTTAAGTGCGACGCACCCTTGCTTTTGTCGGGGGTATCGCGTACCCGTTTATGGGTATAATTTCAAGGTGGATGTCTCGCTTCACACCTACGGGATAGTGCTTCTCGTGCGTGAGCAGATTCTTTCCACTGAAACATTCTCATGTTTGCTCAACATAAATTTCCACGCTTTGCTTTGGTCTTGATTCTGCTCATCAGTTTGTGTGCAGGATTGGTAGGGATTCAGGTACCCGTAAGAGCAGCTCCAAATTTTGTGCCTTCGACAAATATCGTTATTAGCCAAGTATATGGAGGTGGGGGAAATGCAGGTGCTACTTACACCAATGATTTTGTTGAATTATTTAATCTCAGCACTACTGACACAGTGTCCTTAAATGGTTGGTCAATTCAGTATGCTACTGCTATGGGTATTACATGGCAGACTACGCCATTAACAAATGTTTCTTTAGCGCCAGGTCAGTATTATCTTGTTCAATTAGCATCTGGAGGAGCTGTTGGAAGTACTTTACCAATACCTGATGTAATAGGCACGACAAATATGTCGGCAACTGTGGGTAAAGTTGCACTGGTTAACTCAACTACTGCTTTAAGTGGCGCTTGTCCAGTCAGCGGGAGCATAATTGATTTGATTGGTTATGGTGGAACTGCTAATTGCAATGAAACAGCCAATGCAACCGCACCAAGTGCTACAAATGCTGATATTCGGAATAGTAATGGTTGTATTGATACTGATAATAATGCTAGCGATTTTACGGCAGGTACTCCAAATCCGCGTAATACAAGTTCACCAGTAAATATCTGCCCTCCTCCAACACCAACTCCTACATTTACTTTTACTCCAACAGAAACTTTAACTCCTTCTCTTACACCTACAATCACAAACACTCCAATCTTTTCACTGACACCATCTTTAACACCTGCACCCGGACAAATTATCATCAGCGAAGTTGCATGGGCAGGCACACGCGCCTCCCCAGATGATGAATGGATAGAACTCTACAACACACGCCCGTTTCCCATTGACCTTACAGGTTGGCGGTTAGTCAACTCTAGTGGCAGTGTGGATATTTTATTAAGTAGCATTATCCCAGCCAATGGATTCTTATTGTTTGAGCGTGGTTCTAACAACACAGTCTTCAATATCCCTGTGCCATCAAATCAAATTTACACAGGCGCATTAGCAGATACTAATGATTTTCTGCGCTTACGCAAACCAGATGGAACAATTATAGATACTGCCAATGCTAATAGCGGCTCATGGCCCGCAGGTGGTGGCAGTAATTCTGCTTCTATGGAACGTTATCTTTCTGGCTCAACGGCTTCTACAGATAATGATTTTGGCTGGTTAACAAGTACAAGTACTAGTAGTGGTGTTGATGCGGCTGGAAATCCCATTTATGGAACGCCGGGTAATGGCAATGTAGCCTTTACTGTCACCGCCACGTTTACACCTATTGTCACTGCTACCTCTACACCAGCAGGAGTCCGTTCAGTCATTATCAATGAAATTGCATGGGCTGGAACAGCATCTGGTCTTGCAGACGATGAATGGATAGAGTTATATAACACAACCAATGCCGCAATCAACATCACTGGTTGGAGAATTACAGCATCAGATGGCACACCAAATATTACACTAACGGGTATTATCCCTGCTGGTGGGTATTTCTTGCTTGAACGTGGAGAAAATTTAACAGACAATACAACAGTATCCGATATCCCAGCCGACCAAATCTACACCGGCAACGCCTTATCCAATAGTGGTGAAGCGCTTACTTTGTATGATGCTTCAAATAAAGTGATAGATACAGCCAATGGAAATGGCGGCGCATGGCCCCGAGGTAGTGCATCTACGTATGGAACGATGGAACGAATCTTAGGTACTGCTGATAGTGATAGCGCATGGATTACAAATACCGGTGTCAAACGCAATGGTCTCAATGCAAATGGCGGTATTATTTTAGGAACACCCAAACAAAGCAATACAGTGGGTCCAACCCCTACACCTACCAGACCTGCCACAATTACATCTACGGCTACTTTCCCAATTGACCCACGTCCCATCATCAACGAAATTCTTCCACGCCCCGGCTTTGATTGGAATCAAGATGGCGAAGTGAATGTATATGATGAGTTTATTGAAATCAAAAACTTAAGTCCAATTGATATTACATTAAATGGATGGAGATTAGATAAAGGCGCAGGCTCTACTCCATTTTCATTGCCAAATATCACCCTCAAACCCAACGAAAGAATCGTCTTTTATAGTTCTGAAACAAATCTCTTGTTGAGTGATGGCGGTGAAACCATACGTCTCCTAAACGCAAGTAGCAAAATTTATGATGCTTATACTTACACGGTTGCGAAAGAAGCCGATAAATCTATTTGCCGTTTGCCTGATGGAAATGTGTATGGTGGATGGTTTGATGACTGTCTGCCGACACCAAATCTAAGCAATACGCGCGAAGGTAGTGTTCCAACATCACCTGACGGAAATGAATCAGTAGTTTGCAATTTACCCGACACAATCCCCGCCGACTTTTTCTTTGCCGAATGTGGCGGATATGGTGCCAATATTTGGAATCCATTGTATTGGGACACACTCTTCAAAATGTTTATCCAAAACAATACAACCAAATGGGAATCATTTATAGAATAAAGTTCTTTTTGCTCTCGTCGCCGTCCTCGGCGACGATGTAATAAAATAATCTTCCGTCGAAGACGACGGAAGGAGCATAATATAACTATGGAATCATTTTTTTCTTTTCTTGAAAAACGAGTGGATGATGTTTCATCACTTTTATGCGTGGGACTTGACCCGCACATCTCTGACCTTGAATCTCCAACCCCCGCTTCTGCGCTGACGTTCTGCTTGAATCTTGTTAAGCAAACATCTCGCTACGCCGCGGCATATAAACCCAACGCCGCTTTCTTTGAAGTATTTGGTGCAGAAGGTTGGACAGTTTTAAAACAAATTGTTGAAAGTGTAAAAGAAGAGTCGCATAAACAAGGCTCAACTATCCCCGTAGTCTTAGACGCGAAACGTGGAGATATTGCATCCACTGCTGAGGCGTATGCCCAATCCGCATTTGAATCGTTAGGCGTAGATGGAATCACATTGAGTCCATATCTCGGAAAAGATTCAATTGAGCCATTTATTCGGGTGAGAGAAAAAGGTGTATTTGTTTTATGCAAAACATCAAACGCAGGTTCTGGTGATTTACAAGATTTAACTCTCAACTCAAACATTCCTTTATACATTCATGTTGCCAAACTTGCGGAACAATGGAATGAAAAAAATAATGTGGGCATTGTGGTTGGCGCAACACATTTGGATGCCATAAAAAAAATCCGTGAGGCTGTGCCGAATTTATGGTTTCTGACTCCTGGTGTTGGCACGCAAGGTGCGGATTTAGAATCTGCGATGAAAGCTGGTTTGCGAAAAGATGGCAAAGGCATGTTGATTCCAGTTTCGCGCACGATTTCACGCGCAAACAATCCCGCCAAAGCCGCGGCAGATTTGCGTGATGAAATGTTGGGCTACAAAATGGCTGGCGTGCAGAGATGATTTTTGCACTCCCCCAAAAGTAGCCATGACAATTAAACAATGTGGATTATAATTTTTCAAACATATGCCACAAGATAAATCTCAATCTCCAAATGAAAATAAAAATATCCCTATGCATGTCGCCATCATTATGGATGGAAATGGGCGTTGGGCAAAATCGCGCGGGTTGCCACGTTTGTTTGGGCATCAAGCAGGCTCAAAGACTGTTAAGAAAATTATCACGGCTTGTTTGGAACGCGGGATTAAATTTTTAACCTTGTATACTTTTTCAACTGAAAATTGGTCTCGCCCTGTTTTTGAAGTAAAAGGACTGATGACATTAATCGGTGATTAT
>DDVH01000057.1:2677-26187 GCA_002345215.1 Anaerolineales bacterium UBA2317 | reverse complement strand
CAATTCTTTTTCAATTTCAGTGATTGCAGTTTTTAATCTATCTTTTTCTGTCAGATATTGTTTTGCAGGATAAATTGAAACTTCATTCGGCTCTTCATTAATTTCACCTGTCAATGGGCTGAATTGCATGATGCGTTCAACTTCATCACCAAAGAATGTAATACGAAACCCCAATTTATCTTCATAAGCAGGGACAATCTCTAACGTGTCACCACGCACGCGGAATGTACCAGGACGTAATTCCATATCATTGCGTTGATATTGGCTTTCAATTAATTGTCGCAACAAAGCGTTACGACGATAAATCTCACCCACTTTCAAGGTCACTGTGCCTTTGCCGAATTCTTCTGGTGACCCTAAGCCATAGATGCAGGAAACAGAAGCAACGATAATCACGTCTCGGCGCGAGACAAGTGCAGTTGTCGCCGCAAGTCGCAGACGTTCAATCTCTTCATTAATCTGTGTCTCTTTCTCAATGAACAAATCATGCCTTGGAACATAAGCTTCAGGTTGATAATAATCATAGTACGAGACGAAATAAGAAACTGCATTTTCAGGGAAAAACTCTTTGAACTCAGCATATAACTGTGCCGCCAAAGTTTTGTTATGAGCCATAATCAAAGCAGGTTTTTGCAATTCCTGAATCACAGAAGCAATCGTAAAAGTTTTACCAGTACCTGTGGCACCCAGCAAAACTTGATGCTTGAATCCTTTATTGACGCCATCCACAAGTCCGCGAATGGCTTCGGGCTGGTCGCCCATAGGGATAAATGGTGCTTGAAGTTTAAATTCCATATTTGTTTTCTCTATAAGTTGTGTGAACGAGTGTTCTATTTTACACCAAAGCCGAAGAGAATGCCAGAGAAAATATCAACACATTCCAAATGTTATAATTTTGAAAAAAATATTCTATATGCAAAAATTAAATTATCTCCTAACAACTGTCCTAATATTTTTACCAACAAGTATCGCCTTAAGTATATATGCATACATCGGCACATTTAATCGCCTGCTTGGTGATAGTTTATGTTCATTTTATTATGCCGAAAGATTGGGCTTGTTTCGTTCCATATGGTTTTGGAGAATTACTTGGAGTGGGCGATATTCTGCATACGCTTTTGATTGGTTAACGACAAAATTTTTTGATGAATATAACATCATCTGGTTTACGCCTCTGATACTAATCTTTTGGCTGGTGATAAATACCTTAGGCATTTATTTGCTATTCAAGCAACTTGATAAAAATAATGTTTGGATGTCTATCCTGCTTGGGGCTTTATCAGTATGTGCTATTCTTGTTCTAACACCTACGATTGAACAATCATTCTTTTGGATTGATGGTTTCCGTGCTTATACACTTCCAAGTATTATTTTAGCAATGTATTTTGTTTTGTATTTATTTTTTGATAAAAAAATCAAATCTAAATTGATTGCTTTTGTTTTGGAATTTTTGCTTTTCTTCGCCAGTGGTGGCTTGAGCGAGACATTTGCAGTATTTCAGTTTTGCTTGATCATATTTTGGATTGGATATTATTGGTTAAGCGAATCGCCAAAAACATTTGATAAAAATTTATTTATCTTAATCGGCAGTGGGCTTGGAAGCCTACTTGCTATTATTGCTGTAGCAACTGCTCATGGAAATAGTGTGCGGCAGAGTTTCTTTCCCCCTCCACCAAGTTTGATAGAAATTCTTAGCATTTCATCTACTGCTTACTTAAATTTTTGGTCAGAGATTGTTCTGAATCCTGCAAAAATCAGCATCTTAATTGGTGTGATTTTATTTTGTGTTTGGGTCGGTAGCCTTTATAAAGCCGAAACAGTAAACATAAAAAGAAAAATTATCTTTCAAATACTTGGGGCTTTTTTACTATCTTTCATTTGTTTTCCACCGGGTGTGTATGGATATAGTGAACCACCGCCTGCTAGAGTTTTATCTATTTCTGTATTTATCATCGTGGTGCTTTTTATGTCTGCAAGTGTTCGGATAGGAAACTTGTTATCTGAAAAGTTTATACAGAATAAAACTCAAAGCCAAATGATTCTTTGGGTATCTATGCTGTTAATCTTTTTTGCGGCTTGGGCGGATGCGAGCGAAATGTATAAAGGCAAAGATGTTTATATCGAATATGCTCAAAAATGGGATGCGACTGATTTGTTAATTAAGCAAGCCATTGTAGATGGAAAAGACGTGGTTGAAATTCCCGCTGACCCAAGTTGGGCTGGGATGGATTTACCAAATCAAAACCCAAACCATTGGGTGAATGAATGTTATTCATTCTTTTATGGCATTCAAGTATTTGGTCCACCGAGATGAATTTTCAAGAGTAAGAAAATGCCGAAACAACAAAACCAACTCTCCCCTTAAGAGAGAGGCGAAAAGAGAGCCTCACTTTGTGAGGCTCTCTTTTATCATCAAAAAAATTATGGTAACGGACTTGCAGGAAACGAGTTTGGTGGAGCGTACCAATCTTGCGGGTTGATATTATTCGTCACTTGCCCGCTTGTAACGGGAACGGAAACTAAACTATGGTCGGTGCATTCAGCAGAAAGACCACATAAAACGGCTTGTGAATAACCAGCCGAAAGTGAGCCATCTTGTGTGTAAGTGACAACATAGTAATTTCCTGCAGGCAAGTTATCAATTTGATAAGTGCTTTGATTTTCAGCAGTCATTACGTAATAATATGATTGACTGTTTACATCAAAAGCAACAACAGTTTGAGCAGGAATAAAACTAGATGGATAACTTAAATTGCCTGCAATGCTTCCAAATTCTTCGGGCGCACTTTCACCGCCGATTCCTAAATTCGGGATTGATGGGTCGTTTGGCATAGAGGGCCATTGAGTTGAATCATTGTACCAATCGCCGGGGTTGATGTTTTGTGTAACAACACCTGCTTGCACATCTACTTCAATTAAAGAAACATCCGTACATTCAGCTTTCAATCCACAAACATAAAATTGATTGTAAGCACCGACGAATGAACCATCTGGCAATGTGTATGCAAACACAGTGTACTTCCCAACAGGTAAATTATCAATTTGATACGTGGTTTGATTTTGGGTTGTTTGTACCCAATAATATTGCCCAGTGCCTGTATTGAATGCCACTACTAATAATGGTGGAATTCCTTCCGATGGAAAAGATAATTGACCAGCAATACTCCCCGTTTGCGCGGCAGGTTCTTGTGTGGGTGCTTGTAAAGTTAACGCTTGAAATGTGGCTTGCACAATCGCTTCCACATCTTGCGTTGGTTCTGCTGGCGCTGGTAAACAAGCGGCGAATAATAATGCAACGAACAATAATACAAATAAAATTTTCTTCATCTCATTCTCCTCGTATAGTTTGTATCACATTCTCATAATTTCGGGTTTGTGGTTTATCACCCAATTGTGCTAATACATCTAACAATTTGATTGTCCAAACTTCATCTTTGGATATCGTCACCCAATAAGCAGATTTTCCACCTCGGACTCCATTTGGCAAATCGGGCAATCGCTTCATCTCTGATGTTTCACTTGCTTGCTGATACTTCAACAGAATCTGCCCTGACTCCCAGTTCACCGAAGTGAGTCCAATTTTTTCGGCACGCAGTTTTACTCGCATTTGATATAAAAGATTTTGCAACATTTCAGGCATGGGACCAAAACGGTCTCGAAATTCTGACCCTAAAGCATCTAATTCGGTTTCATCGCGCAGGTCTGCCATACGACGATAGAGGCGTAATCTCAAATCTGAATCTGAGATATAAGTTGCGGGAATTCCAACCGCAAGCGGAAGTTCAACATTCACAGGCATTGAAAGCGGCAAATTAAAGTTTGATGGCAACAAGATAGATGAAACATCAATGTTCAAATTATCTTTCATCAACATGCGAATGCGGCGAACTGCATCAGCCAACATGCGAGTATAAAGATGAAAGCCAACGGATTGAATATATCCATGCTGACGTGTGCCGAGCAATTCACCTGCGCCACGAATTTCTAAATCACGCATGGCAATGGAATAGCCTGCACCGAGTTGTGTATTTTCTGCAATCACTTCAAGTCGTTGTTGACCATCTTGCGTGGGCGACATTTTATTGTGACGGAAAAAATATGCGTATGCACGCATGGCGCCACGCCCCACACGCCCACGTAGTTGATAAAGTTGTGCTAAACCAAATGTATCGGCTCTATCTACAATTAACGTATTTGCATTGGGAATATCTAAACCTGATTCAATAATGGTGGTTGAAAGCAAAATATCAATTTCGCCTGTGTTGAATCGGTGCATCACATTTGACAATTGATTCTCATTCATTTGTCCGTGACCAATATCTACGGTGGCTTCTGGGACTAATTTTTGAAGGTGCTGTTTCATGGCTTCAATCGTTTGCACACGATTATGGACGAAGAAAATTTGTCCGCCACGTTCTAATTCACGCAAAATTGCCTGCCGAACCAAACGTGGAGAATAGGGTCCCACATGAGTAATGATTGGCAATCTTTCTTCTGGAGGTGTATTGAGATTTGAAATGTCACGTACACCAGTCAATGCCATGTATAAAGTTCTTGGAATGGGTGTGGCAGTTAAAGTTAAAACATCCACTTCGGTTCGTAATTTTTTGAGATGTTCTTTATGAGTCACACCAAAGCGTTGTTCTTCATCAATGACGACCAAGCCTAAATCTTTGAAATGCACATCAGAAGAAATCAAGCGATGTGTGCCGATGATGATATCTACTTCCCCAATTGCTAATTTATGCAAAATTTCTGTTTGTTCTCTTGGAGTTCGAAAGCGTGACAACATTTCTACTTTGACAGGAAACGCGGCTAATCTTTGAGAAAATGTTTCAAAGTGTTGTTGTGCTAAAACAGTGGTTGGAACAAGCACCGCAACTTGCTTGCCACTCATCACCGCTTTGAAGGCGGCTCGCAAAGCAACTTCAGTTTTTCCATAACCAACATCACCACATAACAATCTATCCATCGGGCGCGGACGTTCCATATCGCGTTTGATGTCAATGATTGCACGTTTTTGGTCTTCGGTTTCAACATACGGAAAACTATCCTCCAATTCTTTTTGCCATTGTGTATCCTGCGCAAAAGCAAAACCTTCTACCACTTGACGGCGCGCATATAAATCCAATAAATCTTCGGCAACTTTTTGCACCGCTTCTTTAACTTTGGATTTTGTCTCTGCCCATGCTTGCCCGCCTAAATTATCTAATGAGGGTTTGCCACCATCTGCACCGACATAACGAGTCAGTCTATCAGCTTGATGAACAGGCACATATAAAATATCCCCACGGTCATATTCAACGGTGAGATATTCTCTTTCATGCCCATCGAGTTGTCTTTGAATTAAACCTGCAAATCTTCCAATGCCATGGTCAACATGCACAACGTAATCGCCAGTTTGCAAATCGGCATATAAAGACTCAGGTGTGTCAGCTGTTTTGCGTTGACGTGTTCTCGGTTGTGGACGTTCCCAGCCGAAGATTTCGGAATCAGTGATTAAGTGAAATATGAATTGTGAATTGGTTAATATGAAGCCTTCAGATAATGACGCTTCAATAAATTCTAAATTTGTAAAATCCGCTTCGGGATAATGCTCAAACCACAATTCTTTCAAGCGTTGCGATTGGCGCGAAACAATAAAAACTTGCTCGCCTTTTTCAACAATCGGATGCAAATAATCAATAAAAGGTTTTAATCGTCCGCCAAATCTTTCATCATGCCCGAATGCAGATGAAAACGAAGTGCCTAATTCGCCCGTATCTAATTTAGTTGAATATCCCAATTCCACATTTGTAAATTCACCCAACGAATCATTTAATTCAGACCACGGAATATATGGGACTGGAAAACTTTCCGCAAGCGTGCCTTCCTTAATACTTTCTGCACGAAACTTCACGGCTTGTTCTTCCACCTCATTTGCCATCACATCAATCAAACTTAAATCATCTACCATCACAAAAGTTTTTTGTGGCAAATAATCCAATAACGAAGCAGGTTGTGAATGAATCAGTGGAATATGAAATTCGGAAAGTTGTGTATCCGTTTCAGTAGTGTCTGCTAAAAATTCACGTGCAGGGGTTATTAAAATATTTTCTAACTTTTCCAATGTGCGTTGTGTAGCAGGGTCAAAACTGCGGATGGTTTCAATCTCATCACCAAAAAAATCCAAACGCACTGGATGTAATTCTGTTGTCGCCCATACATCCAAAATACCACCGCGACTCGAAAATTGACCGGGCTCTAAGACTGTATTGACTCTTTGATATCCAATCCGCGCCCATTCACGCATCAGACTATCGGGTTGAGTTGATGTTCCCGCGGAGAGTTTTTTACACGCCTTGAGAAAATCTCGTCGCGGAAGTGTGCGCGTCATCAACGAGCGCACTGATGTCACAATGATAGGAGATGTCTCAGGTGTAGTAACAAATGGAAGGTAGTATGAAGCGAGAGCAGTCAACACTTGTAATCGTTCACGGCGAGTTGTCACGCCCCATGCGGCATCTTCATAAAATAATGGATTCGGTTCAGTGAATAAATATCTCGGTGACTTAATCCAAAATCCTAATTCATCAAACATAGATAATGCATGGTCAGCGCGGTCGGTGATTAATAAAATAGGCTGATTGATTTGGGCGTGAAGCGAGGCAAGCAACGGCAAACGTGCCGCGCGTGGAATCCCAAGCCCGCTGATAGATTTATTTGCATTAATATCTTTCAGCAAGTTTTGATATTGAGGAAGGTTATGAAAAGCAGTTAATAATTGTTGCATATTAAGAAGCTAGAGGATTAGAGAATTTGTAAGTACTTTCCACTTTCTACTCACTACTTATCCAGTTATCTATTCTCTTATATCTCCATTGTATTTATTCATTGCCATATTCAAACCATTCATCACAAATTCAAGCGCGGCATCAGACGCACGAGATAAGATTTCGGGCAAAAGTTTTTGCTCATCTTTTGAGAAGTTTTGCAAAACATAATCTTTGGCTTGCATTCTGCCGGGCGGACGGCTAATACCCAAACGCAAACGTGGAAAATCTTTTGTGCCGAGTTGTTCAATCGTATCTGCCATGCCACGTTGACCACCTGGTCCGCCGGTGGGACGAATACGAATCGTGCCGAAGGGAATATCTAAATCATCATGTGCGACCAAAAGATTTTCAAATGGAATTTTGTAAAAGTTTAATAACCCTTGCACCGATTGACCTGAAAGATTCATATACGTCTGCGGTTTGGCGAGGATGATTTTTTTCTCGTTGTACAAAGCCGAAATGGTAATGGCTTTGGATTGCACTTTCATGCCACGCGCGTCTAATTTTTCGGCGAGATAATCCATGAGCATAAAGCCAATGTTGTGACGGGTATCTTTGTATTCACGCCCGGGGTTGCCAAGACCAATTATTAAGTAAGTTTCTGTCATAATTTATGTTCCATTTTTCAAATTGAAAGTAAATGGTGGTCGAGTAGGCGGCGGGTCTCGATACGGACTGCGTCCTACTCGACCATCGCCGCCGTATCGAGACCACATCAGTTCTTACGCAGACGAATAATTAAAGAAAATAAAACAAACAAAACTAAAACAACAAATGCACTTTGAGCAAAGACTCTGTAAATCGAATCTGTGGTGATAGAGGCGGGATTCGGTGGAAGTGGCGTTGAAGATGGGAAAGATAAAACAATTTCAGTTGGTTCGATGATTCGTGGTGTTGGTGTTGCATTATTGTCAAATTGCGGAAGGGGTGCATCTGTGGCTGTTGGTGTGGGTAGTTCTTGGTTGCGGATTTTTAAGTCGGTGATGATGAAGTCTAGAAATGTGCCGTCTTGTAAAGTGATTCGTAGGCGTAAGTTATAGTCACCATCGGTGACGGAGGTTGTATCCCACACGGCGAGGTTTGAATCTGTAAGGGGTTGAGGAAATGTCTGAATGGGAAACCAAGTATCCCCTGAGTTTGAAGCGAAGGTAAATGCCAATTCGGCGGAAGCAAAAGTTGGGTAATCTATGCTTCCTTGAATCTGAATTTGCCCGCGAATCGTCTCGCCATTTTGGGGCGAGGTGATGCCGACATCGGTGGTTTGAATCAGAATCAAAAAAGTCAGAAATAGTTTGAGCATGGCAACCGTTAATTTTACTATAAACTTCTATGTGATTGCGAGGGCAAGTTTTGAAAGGTGGATGCAATTCTCGAATACAAATTTTTCTGGTAAACTCTAGCCGTTGGACACGAATTTTAGGAGATTGATTTATGGCATCCCGCGCTGAACAAATCGTTGAACGCCTTCGTAATATGCAAGCCGCCGCCCCAGATATTGAAGCCTCTGCTGTTGTTTCTGTGGATGGTTTGATTATGGCTTCTGCCCTGCAACAAGGTGTGGAAGAAGACCGCGTCTCTGCGATGTCTGCGGCTATGCTCTCGTTGGGTGAAAGAATCTCAGGGGAATTAGGTCGCGGTGGACTGGAACAGGTTTACATCAAAGGTGATAAAGGTGCCATTGTGTTAACTGCTATCGGTGAAGAAGCCGTGTTGACCGCAATGGCTCGGCAAGAAGCCAAACTCGGTATGATATTTTTAGAAATGCGGCGCGCCGCTGAAGATATAACGAAACTGGTCGGATGAAACAAAAGCATTATTTGACCCCAAACTTTACAACCCAAAATGGGAGGGCTTGAACGCCCTCCCATTTTCTTTGTGTATTTAATGACCTCATCCCCAACCCTTCTCCTAAAGGAGAAGGGAGCCTAGGAGAAAATTATGACAACAAAAACAAAGTATTTATTTTTCACCGGCGGAGTTGTTTCATCAGTTGGAAAAGGTGTGACTGCCGCGGCTTTAGGCTTGCTATTAAAAGAACGTGGATTCAAAGTGGCAGTACAAAAACTTGACCCATACATCAATGTTGATCCCGGCACAATGAGTCCATATCAACATGGTGAAGTATATGTCTTAGACGATGGCGCTGAAACCGATTTGGATTTGGGTCATTATGAACGCTTCATTGATATACGCTTAAGTAAAGTCAGCAACTTTACTACGGGTCAAGTGTATGCGGAAATTATTTCCAAAGAACGGCGCGGAGATTATCTCGGTGGCACGATTCAAGTCATTCCGCATATTACGAATGAAATTAAAAGAAGAATTGGGTTAGCCGCTAAAGAAACCAAAGCCGATATTGTCATGCTTGAAGTCGGCGGTACGGTCGGTGATATTGAGTCACAGCCGTTTTTGGAAGCATTACGTCAATTGAGAAATGAAGTCGGCAGAGAAAATTGTTTGTTTATTCATGTGACATGGTTGCCGGTGATTGGTGCAACTGGTGAATTAAAAACCAAGCCGACACAACATTCCGTTGCAGCGTTAAGGTCAATTGGTATTTCGCCAAATATCATCATCGCCCGCGCTGACCAAGATGTAGATAAAAGTTTATGTGAAAAAATTGCATTGTTTTGTGATGTAGAAAAAGATTCTGTTATCCCCATGAAAACTGCAGATGTTTTGTATGATGTTCCGCTCATGCTTGAAAAACTTGGTGTTGGTGATTTAGTCGTTGAAAAATTAAAAATCAAAGCCACTCGCAAACCGAATATGCGTCCGTGGAAAAAATTGGTAGAAGAAGTTCGCAAGCCAAAGCCAACTGTTAAGGTTGCATTGGTTGGAAAATATGTTGAATTGCAGGATGCATACATGTCTGTCCGCGAGGCGTTAAAACATGCCGCACTTGCAAACAGTGTTGAGGTTGATATCCAATGGATTCATTCTGCGGATTTGGAAAAAGATAAAGGCTGGGATGTCATCAAACATACTGATGCGATTCTTGTGCCCGGCGGTTTTGGTTCGCGCGGTGTCGAAGGAAAAATTCTTGCATCTCGTTATGCGCGCGAACATAAAATTCCGTATCTCGGTTTGTGTTTAGGCATGCAAGTAATGTGCATTGATTTTGCACGCGGCGCGTTGGATTTAGAAGATGCTAACTCATCTGAATTTGATCGCGGCACTGAACACCCTGTCATTGATTTGATGCATGACCAACGTTCGATTACGGATATGGGCGGAACCATGCGCCTCGGACTCTACCCCTGCTTGTTGACTAAAAATTCAAAAGCAGGTTTGGCTTATGGTGTCCCGCGCGTGGACGAAAGACATCGTCATCGTTTTGAATTTAATAATGACTATCGCAAACAATTTGAAGAAGCAGGCATGGTCTTTTCTGGTTTATCCCCTGATGGTCGCTTGGTTGAAATTGTAGAATTGAAAGACCATCCTTACATGGTAGCAAGTCAATTCCACCCTGAGTTTTTATCGCGTCCGATGAATCCGCACCCGTTGTTTGTGGGTTTGTTGAAAGCAGCGAAGGGGAAGGGGAAGTAAATAATAATATTAGTTTTCGGAGGTTTTAAAAACTTAAAGAATTCCAACCACACGAAAACCGGTGAAGTAGTCCCAAGAGCCCAAGAGGTCCGGATAGCCAGGAACATTGCTATGACGCAATGCAACACGGGCATTTGCACTATTGCTGCTCCACGAGCCACCACGCAAAACCAAATATTGATTTTTATCAATTAAATAATTTGCTTGCCATTCCCAAATATTACCACTCATATCCATAACACCATAAAGGCTCTTCCCAAGTGGGTAAGCATCTACTGCTGTTGTCTTTCCAATTCCACTTTCTTCTACATTTGCACGGCGTAGTATTTCTTTTAATGAAGTTGTTTCTTTACCTATCTCATCCCAAGCATAACGTCCCTCTGGGTTAATTCCACCAGAGGCTTTACTCCATTCAAATTCTAATGGTAAACGAATCGATTGAGGTTTTAGAGGAGCATTGGCTTTACTTTCTGAAAGATTATACCAATTTTGAAACAGCCACTCACAGTAGGCATTGGCTTCAAACCATGAAATCCCTACAACAGGATTGTTAGGGTTAGTTTTTCCAAAACGCTCATCGTCCCAGTGACGAGGTAATAAAACTTTGGATTTTGGGTAATGGGATTTTGATTTCTCCAGTTCTTCACGTAACTCACGCAACGAATTTGATTGCTCTAATTTTTCACGAAACCAAGATAAGCCTTTTTTCCCCCAATCTCCAATTCTTTCACAGGTTTCATCAAATTTAGGGAATTCGACCCAATAAACAGGGTTTGCAAAATCGGGTGCATTTAAGAATCTTTCGTATTGTGAATTGGTGACAGGATATTTTCCAATATAAAAAGTGTAAGGAATATCTTTATCTTTTGGTATCTCAATAAATTTATATAAATCAGGGATTTCATAGTACGGTTCTGAGTTTGAAATATTAACGGCTTTTTGTTCTAAAGTTTGAATTTGCAAAGATTCTGCCCGAAGCCTCAAAGATTTAATTAATTTTTCATGGGCGTTTGGCGTGAAATAATCTGCCCAGTGTAGTTTTTTTAATTTCTCAAAGGATGGCTGGCAATCATCCAAACGCAAAGGAATCATATAAATTGTATCTTCTAGTTTTTCATCTGCCACATCTAAGGCTCTACGAATTTCCTTATTTACATAGCCCTCTTTTTTCACAGAAATACTTGAAAGGCAAATAATGATAATATCCGCATCACGGGCGGCTTTGTAAATTGCCAAGTCAAAATCTTGCCCAGGCAATAAATCTTCTTCATCAAGCCACGGTTGAATCCAAGTTTCAGCGACGAGTTTCTTGTATAACTCACGCACTTTTGGTTTATCTTCTGAGGCATGGCAAAGAAAAACTTTCAATTTTCGAGTTGGAGGCATAGGTTTTCCCTAAAGTTTTTTTGATTATATTCCATTTCGATTATACTAAGCCCGAATTTATACAGAATATCAGGAGTAAAGCATGGACTCAACAATTGAAAGCATTTCGGCATTAGAAATTTTAGACTCGCGTGGTAATCCAACCGTAGAAGTAGAAGTCGTTCTTATGGATGGTTCTTGGGGACGAGCCGCGGTTCCGTCAGGTGCATCCACTGGCGAGCATGAAGCGTTAGAAATGCGTGATGGTGATAAGAAAAGATATCTAGGCAAAGGTGTTGCCAACGCGGTGGCAAACGTGAATGGCGTCATCTCTGAGGCGTTGTTTGGTTGGGATGCATCTGAACAAAGAGCAATTGATGCCGAAATGCTGGCACTCGATGGCACAAAAAATAAATCCAAACTTGGTGCCAATGCAATTCTCGGCGTCAGCCTTGCCGTTGCCAAAGCCGCCGCAAATTCTTTTGGGCTTCCGCTTTATCGTTATCTCGGCGGCGTGTATGCGCATGTGTTGCCTGTGCCGATGTTAAACATTATGAACGGTGGCGCACATACAGGATGGCAATCCACTGACATGCAAGAATTTATGGTGATGCCTTTCGGCGCTTCATCCTTCGGGGAAGGCTTACGTTGGGGCGCGGAAATTTATCATAGCCTGAAATCTGTTTTAAAAGAAAAGGGGTATGGCACACTTGTGGGTGATGAAGGCGGTTATGCTCCATCATTGAAAGCCAATAATGAAGCCGTGGAATTAGTCCTTGCGGCAATTGAAAAAGCAGGCTTCAAAGCAGGCAAAGGAAAAGACGTTGCTATTGCATTAGACCCTGCCGCTTCTGAATTTTATGATGAGAAAACAAAAAAATATAACTTACGCAAAGAAGGCAAGGAATTCACTGGCGACCAAATGGTTGAGTTTTGGGCAAAGTGGGTAAAAGATTATCCGATTGTCTCCATTGAAGATGGCTTTGCACAAGATGATTGGGATTCTTGGAAAGCGTTTATAAAAACTTGTGGAGATAAATGTCAAATCGTCGGTGATGATTTATTGGTGACGAATCCAGAACGAGTTCGCAGAGCCATTACAGAAAATGCCGCCAATGCATTGTTAGTAAAAGTGAATCAAATTGGTTCATTAAGTGAAACCATCGAAGCCGTAGATTTATGTCAACGCGCGGGATGGAGAGCAGTGGCTTCTCACCGCTCTGGTGAAACAGAAGATGCAACGATTGCAGATTTAGCAGTGGCGTTGAATACTGGTCAAATCAAAACAGGTGCACCAGCCCGTTCTGACCGTGTTGCCAAATATAATCAACTGTTAAGAATTGAATCAGAATTAGGCACAGAAGCAAAATATGCAGGTTGGGAAGCGTTGGCTATTAAGTAGAAGAGCAGAATCAATTCTCCCCTTAAGTAAAGAAGCGTGAATAAAAAAAGCAGAGGATTAATCCTCTGCTTTTTATCTTATTGAAGAACATCTTCTATGACTTGTTTCATCGAAGCGATGTCCAAATCTTTTTTATCTAAGAAAGCGATAACACCTGCCAACGATGCTTGTTTTCTAAATTCTTTATCAGGATAAGCACTGATGACGACGATGCGCGTTATGGGCGAAACATTTTTTAATTTGCGAGCGCATTGAATACCATCTTCACCATTTAAAACGACATCTACAAATGCGAGGCGTGGTTGTGTTTGTGTTGCCAGCGTTAGTGCTTCATCAACAGTTTCGGCTTCATAGACTGTGCAATTTGAATCTATCTTGCCGATTAACTTGCCAAGTTGTTGACGATAACGCGCATTATCATCCACAATAAGAACAGTTAACTCACTTGAAATTTGTTTTGGTGAAGTCTCTGCCATTTCTTGCCCACTGGTTGCAAACACTTCGGGATGACGATGAATATAATTTAATGCTTTCAATCGGCTATCTACACCTAGCACGCGATACAAAGCCGTTAAATGATTCTCAACTGTTTTGATGCTTAAATCTAATTGCAAAGCAATATTACGATTATCTGCACCTTGTGCAATTAGACGCAACAATTCACGTTGGCGACGTGTGAGCCACGGCGTGTTTGGAAGTGAAGTTGTGTTGCGACGATTGATGACTTTATCAATTAAATTGCCTGAAATCCAACGGTCACCATTTAAGATTCTTTGCGTTGCTAATTGCAAATCTGCTAAAGGTTGGTCTTTCATGTGATAGCCATCAGCACCTGCTTGTAACAAACCAACGACATACGATTCATCATCATAAGCACTGACGATTAATATTTTGATATCAGGATATTTTGTTTTGATTTGTTGCACGGCAGAAATTGGCTCGAACTCAGGCATACTAGCATCCATGAGGAGCATGTCAATTTGATGTTGTGACAAAAAATTCATTAAGTCGTGCCCGTTGCCAACTTCCCCAACGATTTTGATATTTGGTAAAACTTCTAAGGCGTTTTTTAAACCAGCCCGTACAATGGTATGGTCATCTGCTAATAAAATCCGTATCTGAGACATATATCTACTATTATAAAGAAAACACTGGTTTTAGGGGAAATCGGAATTGGGTTAAAATAAATTATGGACCAAGCGCTATTGCAAGTAAACAATATATCGAAAAATTTTGATAGATTGTCCGTTTTAGGAAACGTCAGTTTTACTTTGGCAAAAGGGGAAGTGATTGGTTTGGTAGGTAGGCAAGGCGCGGGAAAATCTACGCTTTTTCACATTTTGAGTGGGGCGATACCTCCTTCTTCTGGTCAAATTACTTTTGATGGAAGTAAACGCCGCTTCAACAACCGAATTGAAGCACAAAAGTTGGGGATTGAAACGGTGTATCAAACTTCTAGTTTGATTAATCATTTTGATTTTTCGAATCAAATCTTTTTTGATAGCGGGTCAGGGATTGAAGTTAACCGTAGGACTTCTGGTTTGGTGGAGCAATTTAACGTCGCCCAAAATATTTTATTAGGGCATGAGCCTAAGAAATTTTCTTTATTTGGCGTGATTGATTGGGAACAAATGACTCATGTTGCTCAAGAATTACTTGCAGAGTTTGACCTACCCCCTAGCCTTGCGTATGAGCCTGTTAGTAATTTAGCAGATGAACAAAGACAAATTATTTTGCTCTTAAGGGCTTTGCAACGTCCATGTCAGTTATTGCTTTTGGATGACATTATTCCCATTTTAAGTTTCAAACGCCAAGAAATTTTATTGAGCAAAATAAAGAAGCTAGCCTCGCAAGGCGTTTCCATTATCATCAGCAGTGATGACCTGAAACATTTATTTACAATTACAGACCGTATTATTGTTTTATATGAAGGCAAATTAGTTGCAGACCGCCAAACTGCGGAGTCGACTCCGCGTGAGATTGTGGAATTAATGGTCGGCTCCACCAAGCAAGAGCAAGTGTCACCACTGATTTGGGCGTTGGAAAGTTATCACACGGCGCAACAACAAACAGAGGAGTTAAGACGCGCGCAAGCATCCTTGCAACAAAGTTTACACGCGCAAGATTCGTTAAATCGTCAATTGGTAGAACGTCTTAGCAATCAATTGCTAGCGTTAGATAAACTCAATGCCGCATTGCAAGCCACACAGCGCAGATTAATCACAGAACGTGAAGATGAAAGAAAAGCATTGGCTCGTGAATTACACGACCAAGTTATTCAAGACATATTAGGTCTTATCTATCAACTTGAAGATGTGGAAGAATTAGCTAGTTCATTAGGTTTAAGTAAAAAAGTTAATTCAGTTCGTCACGATATGCGCAATTTAGTCAGTGAGTTGCGCCAAATGTGCAGTGACTTACGACCTCCCACGATTGACCATCATGGGCTTCACGCCGCAATTAACTCGCTTGCAACTGAATGGTCAAACCGAAACGGAATCCCTATTCATTTAGAAGTCGCTCCTGATTTAGGTCGCCTACCTGAAATGGTGGAACTTTCAATTTTCCGAATTGTGCAAGAAGGCTTAAACAACATCCGCAAACATGCCGCCGCTAAACATGTGCGCCTTTCATTACAACGAACTTCATCTACAAATTTATTAGTACGCCTAGAAGATGATGGTAAAGGCTTATCAAACCCAACCGATATTGCTTCGCTTTCATTAAATAAGCATTTTGGGCTGGTGGGAATCAGTGAACGCGTAGCCTTGTTAGGCGGGTCTATGAATATTGAATCTTCACAAGGGCATGGAACTATTTTACAAATAGAAATTCCGAGTCCATATCCGCTCACCATTTCATAAGTCACTACCCCTTTGGGTAATTAGGGGTTAACCCCTTACTACCCAAAGGGGTGACCTCTCTCAAAAATTCAGGGGAATAGGCGATGTATAAATCTACGAATCACATACAATCATCTAATCGTTAAAGTGTCTACATTAATATAGCTGTTGCAACAAAGTACAAATTAGGTTTGACCAAGTTTTACCAAACGAGGTTCTTTTCTTCACTACTGGAAGCAAAATGGCTAATCAACACTGCAAGCAAAATATAACGAACAATCAGCAAAGCATTTCCATTTCAAATAAATGGACTGCTTTGTTTTTGTTTTCTAAAGGAGGTGATTTATCTACATAAAAGAATGAGTCAAGTCATACAAGTCAATGTTGAAAATAAAACAAGGAGAAGAAAGTATGTCTAAAAAATTTTTATACAATTTGTTAGCACTTGTGATGATGGCTATTTTAGTCCTCTCAGCATGTGCGCCTGCACAACCTGCCACCGATTCAGAATTCGCCGTAGGTATCGTGCTCCCCACTCGTGATGAACCACGCTGGGTACAAGATGAAACCCGCTTCAATGACGCCCTTACAGCGGCTGGTTACGAAGTACAAATTTTATTCAGCCAAGGCGACTCTTCAACCGAACGCGCCAATGTTGAATCATTGATTAGCCAAGGCATCAAAGTACTTATCATCACCCCGCATGACGCCGCCGCCGCCGCCGCTTCTGTAGAAGCCGCCAGAGCCGCTGGCATCAAAGTCATTTCGTATGACCGCCTCGTAACAAACACCGAAGCCGTTGATTTCTACGTCACATTCGATAGCATTTCAGTCGGTGCCGCTCAAGCTCAATATTTAGTTGATAACGCAACTGGAACTGGTAATCCGCTTTACTTATACGCTGGTGCTGCATCAGATAACAACGCCTTCTTATTCTTTGAAGGTGCTTGGAATGTACTCCAACCAAAAATTGCTGATGGCACTTTCGTAATTGCTAACTCCAGTGAAGCAGTTGCTTTACAAGATAAAGCCACACTCACCCGCGATGAACAAGCCGCCATCATTGGTCAAATCACCACCAATTGGGATTTCAACACTGCCAAAGGTTTAGCAGAAGCCAACCTCACTGCTAATGGTTCAGATGCAAAAGGTGATGTCTTCATCTTAGCCCCGAACGATGGAACCGCTCGCGCTATCGCTGATGCATTCGGTGCCGATGCTGATGTTTCATCTTACTTTGTAACTGGTCAAGATGCAGAAAAAGCTTCCGTTCAATATATTCTTGACGGCAAACAATCCATGACAGTCTTCAAAGATGTCCGCACACTCGTCAATGATGCGATTGCCGCCGCAGTGACTTTCCTTGAAGGCGGTACACCTGCCGCCACCACCAGTTACAACAATGGTGTTATTGATGTTCCCGCTAGCCCATCAGAAGTTATCACAGTTGATAAAGGCAATGTCCAATCTGCTTTGATTGACTCAGGTTATTACACCGAAGCAGATTTCACATTCCCAACCGGTGAAGCACTTTCTGTTGGTATTATCTTGCCGACTCGTGATGAACCACGCTGGGTACAAGATGAAACCCGCTTCAAAGATGCCCTTACAGCGGCTGGCTACGACGTACAAATTCTCTTCAGTCAAGGCGACTCTGCTACTGAGCGTGCTAATGTTGAATCATTGATTACACAAGGTGTGCAAGTCATCATCATTTGTCCGCATGATGGTACTGCCGCCGCCGCCGCAGTTGAATTAGCAAAAGAAGCCGGCATCACAGTCATTTCTTATGACCGTTTGGTTCGTGATACCGATGCAGTAGATTTCTATGTCACATTCGATAGCATTTCAGTTGGTGCCGCTCAAGCACAATATTTAGTTGATAACGCAACTGGAACTGGTAATCCGCTTTACTTATACGCTGGTGCCGCTTCTGACAACAACGCCTTCCTCTTCTTTGAAGGTGCTTGGAATGTTCTCCAACCAAAAATCGCTGATGGTACTTTTGTAATTGCTAACTCATCCGAAGCAGTTGCTTTGCAAGATAAAGCCACATTATCTCGTGATGAACAAGCCGCTATCATCAACCAAATCACTACCAATTGGGATTTCAACACAGCCAAAGGTTTAGCAGAAGCCAACCTCACAGCCAATGGTGCTGATGCAAAAGGTAATGTCTTCATTCTTGCTCCAAATGATGGTACTGCTCGCGCTATCGCTGATGCTTTTGGTGCTGACGCGGATGTAACCAGCTACTTCGTCACCGGGCAAGATGCGGAAAAAGCCTCCGTTCAATACATCATTGACGGCAAACAATCTATGACAGTGTTCAAAGATGTACGCACCTTGGTTGACGATGCTATCACTGCCGCAATTACCTTCCTCGAAGGTGGCGTACCAGAATCAACCAATGCTTATAACAATGGCGCGGTAGATGTTCCTGCCAACCCAACCGTTGTTATCACCGTTGACCAAGCCAATGTCGTCGAAGCTTTGATTGAATCTGGCTACTATTCTGCTGGCGACTTCACTGGTTTGCCATAAGAAAAGAAATGTAAGTATAAATATGTAACACAAGAATAGTGGCGGACTATATTTTCCGCCACTATTCCTGTATAATTAATTTTTAGAAATTATTATTACTTCCAACACAGGCAAACCTTTATGAATGCTCCTATTTTAGAAATGAAAAGTATCACCAAAGAGTTTCCGGGGGTAAAGGCATTAAGTGATGTAAGTTTTCAAGTGGCTAAGGGTGAAATCCATTGTCTGGTTGGTGAAAATGGTGCAGGTAAATCCACCTTAATGAAAATTCTTAGTGGGGTTTATCCACATGGAACGTACACAGGTGAGGTTGTCTTTAATGGTCAAGTGCAGAACCTTTCAAGCATTAGTGACAGTGAAAAAGTAGGAATTGCCATTATTTATCAGGAGTTAGCCCTCATTCCTGAAATGACAGTTTATGAAAATATATTTTTAGGGCATGAAATCAAGAATGGTCTTTTAATTAACTGGAACGAAACGATTAAGCAAGCAGGCGAAATGTTGAAGAAAGTAAAACTTGACATCAACCCTGCTGTAAAAGTGAAAGATTTAGGCGTCGGAAAGCAACAGTTAGTAGAAATTGCCAAAGCGTTAAGCAAAGATGTTAAGTTATTGATTTTAGATGAACCAACTTCCTCATTAAATGAAACCGATAGTGAAAATTTACTAAACTTATTACGTGACCTTAAAGAACAAGGTGTGACTTCTATTATGATTTCGCACAAGTTAAAAGAAGTCATCGAAATTGCAGATACGATTACAGTACTACGGGATGGGCAAACTGTTGCCACCTTGAGAAAAGATGAAGTCACAGAACATAAATTAATTAAACACATGGTAGGGCGTGAAATTAATAATATCTATCCAAAACGAGAGCATAAACCCTCACATGAAATTGTTTTAGAAGTGAGAAATTGGAATGCACATCACCCCACTTTAGGGAGAGCAATTCTCAAAGATGTAAATTTCAATTTGAAAAAAGGTGAAATCATCGGTTTTGCGGGATTAATTGGCTCAGGACGTACTGAATTGGCATTAAGCATTTTTGGCAATCCGGATGGGTATCAACTCAAAGGGGAGTTATATGTCAAAGGAAACAAGAAACAGTTTCACCATCCGCAAGATGCGATAAAGACCGGCATCGCTTATGTAACAGAAGATAGAAAAGGTGACGGGTTAATTCTCATCCAAGATGTTAAGCAGAATATCACCTTAGCAAACTTGCATAAGATTGCTCAACGTGGTGTGGTCAATAACAATGCGGAAATTCAAGTTGCAAATGAATACAAAACAAATCTTAATATTAAGACACCTAGCGTAGAACAAAAAGTATCAAACCTGAGTGGTGGGAATCAACAAAAAGTTTGTTTGGGAAAATGGTTGTTTGTAGCACCAGACATTTTGATTCTTGATGAACCCACACGTGGCATTGATGTTGGCGCGAAGTTTGAAATTTATACGATTATGAAAGATTTAGTAAAGCAAGGCATGAGTATTATTATGATTTCCTCAGAACTTCCTGAAGTGTTAGGTATGAGCGACCGCGTGTATATTGTTTCTGCAGGGAAAATTGCTGGTGAACTCAGTGCTGAAGAAGCAACGCAAGAAAAAGTAATGCAACTAGCAACAAACTAAGGAGAGTACAAATGACCTTTTTTGAAAATGCCAAAAAAGTTTTACAGCAAAACATACGTGAATACGGTATGTATATTGCTTTGTTTGTGATTATGGTATTTTTTACGATTACTACCGATGGGACATTTATTTCTTCAAGAAATATCGTTAACTTGATTAATCAAACAGGTTATATTGCTGTGCTGGCAGTTGGCATGACGTTAATTATTATCATCCGCCAAATTGATTTATCGGTTGGTTTTTTAGCAGGCTTTTTAGGTGCCATTGCCGCAATTGCCATGTCTGACCCTAGAGTTGTAGCAAATGGATTAAATTTACCAATCTATGCTGTTATTCCATTAACATTATGTCTTGGCATTATGGCTGGTTTAGTAACCGGGTTTCTGGTTGCACAAATGAAAATCCCATCTTTTGTAGCATCACTGGCAGGTTGGTTAATATATCGTGGTGCCATTTTGGTTGTTACTGAAAGTACAGGAACTATCATCATTGCCAATGATGCATTTAATGCGATTGGTAACGGCTTCATTCCTGATATTCCTGATATTGGTTTTTTGCCCGGCGTTCATAAACTCACCTTGATTTTAGGTGTGGTAGCTGTGATTCTATTAGTTATCAATGAATTGAACGACCGTAGAAAAAAACAAAGTTACAACTTTGAAGTTCTTCCAACTGAAATCTTCGCCTTAAAATTAATTTTCCTTGCCGCGATCATCGGTGGAATTACATGGATTTTAGCTGGTTATCAAGGGCTTTCATGGACAGCCGTCATTGTTTTAGTCGTGACATTAATTTACAACTTCGTCATGTCACAAACTGTGTTGGGTCGGCACATATATGCCATTGGTGGAAATCCCGATGCAGCGGAATTGAGCGGTATCAGTGTTAAGAAATTGATTTATGTTGTCTTTGGTTCGATGGGAATGCTCTCGGCTCTTTCTGGAATTCTATTTGCTTCTCGTTTACAGTCAGCCACTACTACGGCTGGAACATTGTTTGAGTTAGATGCCATTGCTGCGGCTTATGTCGGTGGTGTTTCTGCGGCAGGCGGTGTCGGGAAAGTTGTTGGCTCAATTATTGGCGCGCTCGTAATGACATCACTGACAAGTGGCATGAACTTAATGGGAATCGGCATTTCATATCAATACATTGTGCGTGGAGCAGTACTCGCCGCCGCCGTGATTTTTGATGTAACTACACGCGGTAAAAATTAAGTCATCATTCAAAATAGCAGAAACAGGCTCAAAGCTTGCCCTGAGCCGAGTCGAAGGGTCTAGAAAGAAGCGGATTTTGAGTCTGCTTCTTTTCATTTGACAAAATATATCCGAAGGCTATAATTAGTTTGTTGCTCCAACATACTAATTCAATGAATTCGATAAACACAACCGACCAAGCCTTTGTGCGTGAAACAAATCTTTCTAGCACGTTGAGGTTAATTCATAGCCTATCCCCTATTTCTCGCGCACAGTTAGCGAATCTGACTGGGTTAAACAAATCTACCGTTTCAAGTTTGGTAGATGAATTATTACAACGTAAACTCGTACATGAAATTGGAAGCAATGTTGGGGGTGCAGGCAGACCTGCTACCATGCTGGAAGTGAATCCTGAATTGGGGAATATTATCGGCGTTGAATTAGGTGTAGATTTTTTTTCGGTTGCCGTCACAGATTTTATGGGGAATATTTTGTGGCGCAAACGTGAAGACGCTGACCCAAATGAAGACCAAGAAAAAATGATTAACAAAACTTTGTTGATTGTTAAAGAAGCCATGTCTGTTGGGAAAAATAAGAAGCAACGCTTTTTGGGTTTGGGTTTAACTACGCCCGGCACTGTCAATATTAAAGATGGCGTTTTGATTTTTGCGCCCAATTTACATTGGCGTAATGTGCCGTTTGGAAAAATATTTTCAGAACAAACAAAGTTAAAAGTTTTTGTAGAAAATGATGCAAATGCGGCGGCGGTGGCTGAACATTTATTTGGTGCGGCGCGTCAGGTACAAGACTTTTTATTTGTGTTTTCAGGCGTTGGCATTGGTGGTGGATTATTCTTAAATGGTAAGTTGTATCGTGGCAAAAATGGTTACGCAGGTGAAATTGGACATTTTCCAATTATGACAGAGCCATCACAAACGGTTTGTCATTGTGGCAATCGCGGATGTTGGGAAACGTATGCAAATCAATATTCTATTATTCAACGTGTACGAGCGCGCTTAGAAGTAAAACGCACAAGCATTATTCCAAAATTGATGGCAGAACAAAATTCTGAGTTAACGATTCCGCTGATTAAACAGGCGGCAGATGCAGGTGATAAAGAAGCGATTGATTCATTTGCAGAAGCAGGTTTGGCAATGGGTCAGGGTTTTGCAGGGTTAATTAACATCTTCAATCCAAGCAAAATGATTTTAGGTGGACCATTAAGTATTGCGGAAAAATATTTGTTACCCAATATTATCGAAGCCGTAAAACGCCACTCGATGCCAGAGATTGGTCAACAGGTGGAAATTGTCCCTTCAACATTTGGTCCCGATGCAAGTTTAATTGGTGCAGTTGCCATCGTGGCAGATGATATTATTAACCACGTGGCTACTCGAAAATAAAATCTCATTCTTAGGCTCTCACAAAAAAATATGGAAAATAAATTCAATACAAATCATTCTAGGCTATTAACTGCCGCTTGCTTTTTCGCGTTCTTCATCTTTGGTGTTACAGATAATCTTAAAGGTTCAACCCTTCCGCCTATGTTAGCGGAATTAAATATTGATTATGGCACTGGCGGAAATATATTTTTTGGTCAATATGTTGGCTTTTTGATTGCCACCCTGCTTACAGGAATTATCGCCGATAAATATGGACTTAAGGTAGTAATGGTTTTCGCAGGGATTTGTCTTTTTATCGGCGTTGGAGGGTATAGTTCACTCAATTCTGCTTCTTTATTATTCGCCTCTTTATTTATCGTCGGGTTGGGTCTCGGAGCATTTGAGCTCGGTCCAAACGCGACGATTGTTAACATTTATAAGGAACAAAAAGGGTTATACCTCAACTTAATGGCTGTGATGCACGGCTTGGGTTCAACCATTGCCCCACTTTTTGCAGGTTGGTTACTGAATCAAAACGTCAGTTGGCGAACAATTTACCGTTGGGATTTATTGCTGATTGTTACCTTCATTTTATTTTCAATTTTTTTACGCTTTCCAAAACCGCAAGAAAAATCGGCATTGGATTTTAAAAGCATCACTCGTACCGCCTTCAAAGACCAAATGCCTTTGTATTACTTAATCATCATGTTATACGTCGCTGTAGAAATTGGTTTGGCTTCGTGGCTGGTTGTGTACTTACAAGATATTCAAAATTTATC
>DDVH01000057.1:0-2413 GCA_002345215.1 Anaerolineales bacterium UBA2317 | reverse complement strand
GGTTTTTTCGTCCAACGCTTTGGTTATCTGCGTTCTATTTTATTGGCTTCCTTCATTTCGGTGATTAGCCTTGCTATTGGCATATTTACAGATTTATATATTTTCCTCCCATTAACAGGTTTATTTTTTTCTATCATGTTCCCCACCATCACCGCCGCCGTTTCAGATACACATCATGAAAACGTCAACACATTGCTCGGCGTATTATTTACATTTGCAGGTCTAGGCGGTACGTTTGGTCCATGGGTGATGGCATGGGGCAGTGAACTTTTTGGTTTACGAATTGGTTTCAGCTTGGCATTACTGATGTCAATATTAACACTTACTTTTATTTTTATTCTGTTTAGGAGAATGAAAGATGAACAAAATTCTTAACTGGGGATTTCTCTCCACTGCAAGAATCAACCAAGCCTTGATAAAACCCCTACGCGCCTCAAAACGGACGTTGCTACTTGCTGTGGCTTCCCGAAGCATTGACTCAGCCCAAGCATATGCCCGCGAAAATAAAATCTCGAAAGCATACGGAAGTTATGATGATTTACTCAACGACCCCGAAATTGATGTCATCTACAATTCTTTGCCCAATCATCTTCACGCCGAATGGACGATTAAAGCATTACACGCTGGCAAACATATTTTATGCGAAAAACCTTTAGCCTTAACATTAGATGAAATAGATGCCATGAGTTCTGCCGCAAAAGAAACAGGCAAAGTGTTAGCCGAAGCATTTATGTATCGTCACCATGCACAGACTTTGAAAGTAAAAGAGATTGTGGATAGTGGCGAATTAGGAAAAATTCAACTCATCAAAGGCGCTTTTTCGTTTTTCTTAAATCGAGAAAAAGATTATAGAAATTTCAAAGAGTTAGGCGGCGGAAGCATTTGGGATGTAGGTTGTTACCCGATTTCGTTTACCAGAACCATCGTCGGCGCAGAGCCTGTTGAGGTATTTGGCTGGCAGGTTGCAGGTCAAGGAGGAGGCGATGTTTTGTTCACAGGTCAAATGCGTTTTGGAAATGGAATCCTTGCGCAGTTTGATAGCGGATTCAAAATTCCTGCTAGAGCGTATATGGAAATTGTTGGGTCAGATGCTACTTTGTATGTTCCATTTCCTTTCAAACCAAGCATCAACAATGAAATTATATTGACGCGCGCTGGCAAACAACAGAAGATAAAAATTAAAGGGCAAGAATTGTACTTAGGTGAAGTGGAAGATATGTGCGATGCGGTTTTGAATGATAAATCGCCTCGCATTTCTTTAGCAGATAGCCGAGCCAATGTGGCTACGATTTTGGCTTTTCTAAAATCGGCAGAAAGCGGGAAACCTGTCTTAATCTAGTTTTTTTGTTTACGGGGGCAACAAACTCCTCCTCCAGAATCATATGAATTTTTAGGCTTGGGTTTATAATCAAGCCACTATATTCTTACGACTGGAGGATTTTCCCATGGCAAGTGTTACATATCAGAACGTAGACAAGAAATTTGGTGATGTAGAAATCATCAAGAACCTGAACATTCAAGTTCAGGATAAGGAATTCTTAGTATTGGTTGGACCATCAGGTTGTGGCAAGACGACTGCCCTACGCCTGTTGGCTGGACTGGAAGAAATTACTGCCGGTGAAATTAAAATTGATGACCGCGTGGTAAACGATGTGGCACCGAAAGATAGAGATATTGCCATGGTGTTCCAGTCTTATGCTTTGTATCCGCATTTATCGGTTTTCGATAATATGGCATTTGGTTTGAAGCTTCGCAAAACCCCAAAAGCTGAAATCAAACGCCGCGTAGATGAAGCTGCTCAAATTTTAGATATTACCCATTTGTTAGACCGCAAGCCACGCCAATTATCGGGTGGTCAACGTCAACGTGTGGCAGTTGGTCGCGCGATTGTGCGTGAGCCGAAAGTGTTTTTGTTTGATGAACCGCTTTCAAACTTAGATGCAAAATTACGCGTGCAAATGCGTGCTGAAATCAGCAAGTTACATCAACGTTTGCAAACTACTTTTATTTATGTGACTCACGACCAAACCGAAGCGATGACGATGGCAACTCGCATCGCGGTCATTAATAAAGGCTTGTTACAACAATTAGACACTCCCCAAGCCTTATACGATAAACCAAATAATCTCTTTGTGGCAGGTTTTATTGGCTCACCTGCTATGAACTTCTTCCCTGCGAAATTAAGCGTCAGCGGAGGAAAAGTTGCCGTAGATACAGAAAGCTTCAAAGTCCATATTCCTGATGCGCTTTCTGGTCCATATAAAAATTTGGACGGTAAGAGTGTCATCTTTGGTATTCGCCCAGAAAACATTCACGACCCAGAATTTGCCCCAGTCAATATTCATGGTGAAAAAGTTCCCGTTAAAGTGGATGTGACCGAGTTAATGGGAAATGAAACTTTCTTGTATTTAGT
>DDVH01000050.1 GCA_002345215.1 Anaerolineales bacterium UBA2317 | reverse complement strand
GTAGAAGTTCACAGTGAAATTAAACTACGTGTAACAACTTGGTATGACGACAAAAACATCCGTTTGCCAGAGCCACAAACCCGTATGATTGACACAACGGTTGGACGTGTGGTCTTCAATCGTGTCTTGCCGGAAGAAGTTCAATTTGTAAACAAAAAACTTGACAAAGGCGGTGTGAAAGACTTAATCGCCGAAGTATATGAATTATGCGGTCAAGAAGTGACTACCAATGTTGCTGATGCAGTCAAGACCATTGGTTTTGAGTATGCAATGAAATCAGGTACCACTTTAGCTGTTGCAGATATTACTATCCCACCGGAACGCAAACCGATTATTGACGAAGCCTTGAAAGCGGTTGAAGTTGTCTTGCGTGACTTCCGCCGTGGTTTGTTAACCGAACAAGAAAAGAACGAACGCGAAATTCAAATTTGGCAAGAAACAACCGACAAAGTTGCTGATGCTGTAAAACGCCACATGGACCCAGATGGTAACTTATCCACAATGGCAACTTCTGGAGCAACCAAAGGTGGTTTCTCAACCATTTCACAATTAGCCGGTATGCGCGGTTTGATGGCTGACCCATCAGGTCGTATTATCCCCATGCCGATTCGTTCAAACTTCCGTGAAGGTTTAACAGCACAAGAATATTTCATCTCTACACATGGTGCTCGTAAAGGGCTAGCAGATACCGCGCTTCGTACTGCTGATGCAGGTTACTTAACTCGTCGCCTTGTAGATATTGCACAAGACATCATCATCAACGAACATGATTGTGGAACACGCGACGGCATTTGGATTCGCAAAGCCGATGATATTGCTGGTCAATCTATGCAAACTCGTATGTATAGTCGCCTTGCTGCAGAAAAAATTGTTCACCCAAAAAGTGGTGAAATCCTCGCAGAATTTGATGATGTCATTACACACGAACTCGCTCGCAAAATTGCAGAAGCCGGTATTGCAGAAGTAAAAGTTCGTTCACCACTCACTTGTGAACTTGACCATGGAATTTGTGCCAAATGTTACGGCATTGATTTAGGACGTGGCATTATGGTTGATTTAGGTGCCGCCGTTGGTATTGTTGCCGCTCAATCAATCGGTGAGCCTGGTACACAATTGACGCTTCGAACTTTCCATACAGGTGGTGTTGCCGCGGCTGCAGCAGATATCACCACAGGTTTGCCACGTGTGGAAGAAATCTTTGAAGCGCGTAAAATGCCAAAAGGTGAAGCCGTCGTTGCAGAAATCAGTGGTATGGTTCGCATCTTACAATCTGAAAAATATGCCGACATGCGCGAAGTTCACATTGAACATGCCGAAATGATTCATGATGAATACGCCATTCCAGAAGATTGGAAATTTGTCGCCAAAGATGAATCCGAAGTGCAAGCAGGCGAAGTATTAGCCACCAAAGAAAAAGCAACCATCTTAGCACAACATGCTGGGCGTGTGGCTGTTGAAAAGAAAGACCGCAAGATTATCGTCTCTTATGAACAACGTGAAGAAGTGATTTTAGATGTGCCAAACACCTCTCGCTTGCTTATAAAAGATGGTGCACATGTAGAAGCAGGTACACCTTTAACCGAAGGTTCACTCAACCCGCATCGCATCTTGAAAATTCAAGGACGCGAAGCCTGCCAAATGTATTTGATGACCGAAGTCCAAAAAGTATATCGTTCACAAGGTCAAAACATTCATGACAAACACTTTGAAGTCATCACCCGCAAGATGTTGAGCAAAGTACAAGTGACTCGTCCCGGCGATACAAAATACTTGCCCGGCGACGTAGTTGATAGGCTTGAAATGCGCCGCGTCAATGAAAAATTGATTGCCGAAGCGAAACAACCTGCACGCTTTAGTGAAGTGTTACTCGGTGTCACCAAAGCCTCACTCAGCACCGATTCATTCTTGTCTGCTTCGTCATTCCAACACACCATCAAAGTGTTGGCAAGTGCCGCAATTGGCTCAACCACCGACCCATTGTTTGGCTTGAAAGAAAACGTCATCATCGGTAAGTTAATTCCTGCGGGAACCGGCTTTGTGCATGGACGTTTTGCTGAAAATGGTATGGTTGGCAGTTCACCAACTAACTCGGAAGACCAAGAAGAAATATCAGATACACCAACTGCTGGTGATTAAGAAAGTTCATTAACGAAAAATCCCGAATGATTTTCATTCGGGATTTTTTTATTCTATAATTAATCACAATGAAAAAAACATCAAATAAAAAACCACAAGGATTAATCACACGCGGAAAAACTGCATCAAACAGATTACGCCGCGTGGATAATTTTATTTTGATGTATGAACCCGCGCTTCTTTCTTCGGGGCACTTGCCTGCTGATTCCTTATTCGTTGACCTCGGTTATGGCTTTGACCCACGCACCACGCTCGAAAGTGCCATGCGTTTTCGCAAAGTGAATCCAAATCTGAAAATTCTCGGCGTGGAAATTGATAAAGAACGAGTCGAAGCCGCTTTGCCTTTTGCAGATGACAAAACTTTTTTTCGCCTCGGCGGATTCAATTTACCATTACAAGAAAATGAAAGTGTGCGATTGATACGTGCATTTAACGTATTGCGTCAATATAAAGAAAAAGATTTTCTCCCTGCCTACGAAAAACTCATGGAGTATGTGTTGCCAAACGGATTAATGATAGAAGGAACATCGAATCCGTTTGGGAGTATTTGGGTGGCGAACCTTGTTAGAAAGTTAGAAAGCAAAAAGTGGAAATTTGAAGCACTCGTTTTCAGCACAAATTTTCATTTAGGCTTTGACGTGGAAGAATTTCAGACCATTTTGCCGAAAAATTTAATTCATCGTGTTATTAAGGGTGAACCAATTTATGATTTTTTTGAAGCATGGAAACAAACCGCTAAAGAATCATCACCTGCAAAAACTTTCGGATTTAAGCAATGGTTCATTGCTTCTGCCGAAAAATTGGCAGGAAAAGGCTATAAAATAGATTTACGCAAAAAATGGCTATCCAAAGGCTGGTTGATTTGGTATCAAGAATAGGAACCTCTTTTATCTGACATACGTCATATAAGATGAGGAAAAAATTTATGTTTCGTTATACAAAGTTTCAATTATTTGCTATTTTATTAATGATCACCAGTTTGGCTTGTGGATTACCGATTAATCTACAAGATTCAAATGCAATTTCTACATCTGCCGCTGAAACTGTAATTGCAGGCTTCACGCAAAGCGCAATCCCTGTTGACCCGAATGAAAATGTTCCCACTGCCACACCAACTTTCACTATTACGTCTGAGCCGCCTACGATTACATTAACTCCAACTGAAACATTAACTCCATCACCAATTCCTACATCTACATCATTTGTCACGTTGATTTCTGTATCTGTTCCTACAAACTGCCGCATTGGACCGGGCAGAGTGTATCCGCGACAGGGTGCATTGTTGGTTGGCGAAACTGCCGAAGTGTTTGGGCGAAACCCGACGAATGAATATTGGTACATTCGCAACCCTGATAAGCCAAATGAATTTTGTTGGGTGTGGGGAGAATATGCGACATTGACTGGACCTTTTGCATTGTTACCGATTTTTACACCGCCTCCGACTCCTACGCCAACATTTACAGCAACCCCAGCACCTTCTTTCGATTTGAAAGCCACCGGCATGGACTCGTGTGGTAGTACTTGGTGGGCTGAAGTTGAAGTGAAGAACACAAGTTCGTTTGCGTTCAAGTCAATGGAATATACTGTATTAGATACTGTCACTGATATTGAGAAAACTTTAATCACAAATGGTTTTACAAATAAAGATAGTTGTTCCGCTACAACGATAAAAGATACAATTGCGTCGAATGATGCATTTGGCATTAGCAGTGCTTTGTTTGACGCAACTTTGCAAAATCATAAATTACGTGTGGATGTTACTTTATGTACTGAGTTGAATCAAAAAGGAATATGCGTATCACAGAGAGTCAATTTCACGCCGTGATAAACATGGATATTGATGATAAGATATAAAGAATAAGGAAAATAAAATGTTTCGAGTTCAAAAATATTTTTTTATATTCTTAATCATCTCTAGTTTGGCATGTGCGGTTCCGGGCTTGACCCTGCCCGAACAGCAGATTGTCAATACAGAAACTAGTATTCCTGTTTTTACCGAAACCTTTACACCAACTTCTTTACCTACTTTTACATTTACGCCTACTTTAATTCGCCCAACTTCTCGCCCCGTCACGGATACGCTTACACCTGAACCAATTTCTACAATAGATACTACGCTGACACCTGCTCTTCCTACAAACACAATAGAAGCGATAACAATTACAGTTTCTCGCCCAACCAATTGCCGCGTTGGACCTGGCACGGCTTATGAAATTGCAGGGACTTTATTGGTTGATGAAGAAGCCACTGTGCTGGGGCGTGACCCATCGAATCGTTATTGGTATATTCCGAATCCAGACCCCGGCATTGACTATTGTTGGGTATGGGGTGAATATGCAACCATTACTGGCAATACATTAGTTTTGCCTGTGTATACTCCGATTGCTACATCTACATCCACACCAACAGCGTTACCAAATGTTACATTTGATTTGAAAGGTTTGAAATCCGATAGATGTGGCAGTGATTATTGGGTAGAATTTCAAATTACAAATACCAGTGAAAACAAACTAGCATTTAAATCTGTCAGAATCGAAATAGAAGATGTAGATACTGGCACAAAAAGAATAAGTACATCAAATAACTTTATCAATCGTGATGGGTGTGGAACATATTCAGGAGTCAATACACTTGAATTTGAAGATAGTGCTATTCTCAGTGCGCCATCAATTCCTTATAACCCTAGCGGACATGTCATTCGAGTTTTTGTGACTGCTTGTTCAGAAGCGGATTTAAAGGGAAGTTGTAGAACGATTCGGATTTCAATTACACCTTAAATCATTCACACACTTGACGCATTAACTTTTTCCCCGTAAGATAAGCAACGCTTTAGAACATATATTCAAGAATTAAACACAAAGGGCACAAAGAGACACAAAGGTTTTCCTTCGTGACCTTAGTGTCCTTCGTGTTTGAAAAAAGATTTTGGAGTCATTATGGAACTCGGTATTGTAAAAAAAATTGATATAGATACAGAAATGCAACAAGCATATCTTGATTATGCTATGTCCGTCATTGTAGCGCGGGCATTGCCTGATGCACGTGATGGACTCAAACCTGTGCAACGCCGCATTTTATACGCGATGTACGACATGGGCTTGCGTGCTGATTCACCTTATAAAAAATCCGCGCGTATTGTTGGTGAAGTGTTGGGTAAATATCATCCGCATGGTGATTCGGCTGTGTATGAAGCCATGGCACGTATGGCGCAAGATTTTTCTTTGCGAACATTGCTTGTGGATGGGCAAGGAAATTTTGGTTCGGTAGATGGTGACCCACCCGCCGCTATGCGTTATACCGAGGCGCGTTTAACGCCCGCCGCGTTAGATATTCTTTTTGACTTACATAAAAACACAGTTAACTTCACTGCAAATTTTGATGACACGCTTGAAGAACCAGCTGTATTACCTGCCGCGATTCCAAATCTGTTAGTGAATGGAGCGACGGGCATTGCAGTGGGTATGGCGACTTCAATTCCGCCTCATAACTTAAGTGAAATTGTTGACGCGTTGGTCTACATGCTCAATCGTTGGGAAAAACTTGACGATATTGATGTTGAGCAATTGATGAAATTCGTGCAAGGACCAGACTTCCCAACAGGCGGGTTGATACTTCAAGAAAAAGGCGAAGATAGCATTGAACATGCGTATGGTTCTGGGCGTGGAAAAGTAACCGTGCAAGCCAAAGCACATGTAGAAGAAATGGAACGAGGCAAAAACAGAATCATCATCACTGAATTGCCTTACATGGTTAACAAATCCAGCCTGATTGAAAGAATTGCTGAACTTGCACGTGATGGCAACATTGAAGGCTTATCAGACTTAAGAGACGAATCTGATAGACAAGGCATGCGCATTGTCGTTGAGTTGACGAAGAATGCCAACCCTGAAATCGTATTGCGTGATTTATACAAACGCACACCCATGCAAACAACATTTAGTATTAACTTGTTGGCATTGGTAGATGGCGAACCGAGGACATTAACTCTCAAGCAAGCATTACGCGTCTATGTAGATCACAGGCTGACGGTAGTCAAGAGGCGGGCTGAATTTGATTTAGAAAAAGCAAAAGCCAGAGCCCACATCCTCGAAGGTTATTTAGTCGCATTAAAAAATCTAGATAAAATCATTCACTTGATTCGTGATTCATCGGATGTAGATACAGCGCGAACAAAATTGATGAAACAATATAAATTGACTGAGATTCAAGCGACTGCGATTTTAGATATGCAATTAAGAAGACTCGCTGCGTTGGAAAGAAAAAAGATTGACACTGAATATAAAGAAGTCAGTGCATTGATTAAAGAATTAACGACGTTATTGAAATCACCAAAGTTGATGCGTGGTGTGGTAGCGGATGAATTGATGAAAGTGAAAGCGGCGTATGGTGATAAGCGCCGCACACAAATTGTGAATTTGAAAGAAGGCACAAAAGCGACACATGCACTGACGACATCATCTGTGTTACCACAACAAACGGTGTGGATTGGTGTAACGGATGATGGTTTGGTTTCGCGCACAGCGGATGATAAACAACCACGCCATTCTGGAAATGACGCACCCAGATTTTTAGTGAAAGCCTCAACAACCGATACGATTTATTTTGTAAGCAAACTTGGTAAAGCCGCCGCAGTTGCCGCGCATTTGATTCCTGAAACGAAAAAATTAAGTGGCGGTTCTGCATATTTCAAAGTATCACCATTAAGTGAAAATGACCAACTTGCGGCTGTATTTTCTTTGCCATCAAATAAATCATCATTGGGTGAAGAAGTTTGTGTATTGACCATGACTCGTTTTGGAATGGTTAAGAAAAGTTTGATTTCAGAATTACCTGGTCCATCATCACAGACGTTTACATTGGTAAGAGTTAATGAAGGTGACCGATTAGGTTGGGTTGGAATCACAGATGGTAAAAAGAAAGAAATTTTATTAGCAACAGCAAGTGGCATGGCGATTCGCTTCAAAGAAGATGATGTTCGCCCGATGGGACTCGTTGCCGCTGGTGTGAATGCAATTAAATTGGATGATAAAGATGAAGCCATTGGCATGGAAATTTTGCCCGCTGATGGTGATTTGTTCTTCTTAACCAGTGACGGCAAAGCCAAACGTGTGGATGTAAAAGAATTTCCAGTGCAAGGTCGTTATGGCAAAGGTGTAGTGGCTTGGGATTTGCCAAACAAAGTTTCATTAGTTGGCTTGGTGAGTGGCAAAGCGAATCACGTCGCAACGATTCATTTGAGCAAAGGTGCGCCGAAATCTACAAGGTTAGATGAAGCCGCTTTACGAAAACGCGCCGCATCCAAAGGTGACTTGGTTGTGGAAGTGAAAGATGGTGCTGTGATTACCAGCGTGAATGTAGGTTGGGAGTTGGAAAGATATGTTGGCGTACCGAAAGTGGAGAGTAAGAAGAAAGAGGAAAGAGGAAAGGCTGTAAAGAAAAAGATTGTTGCGAAGGCGAGGAAGGTTGTGAAAAAATCTGCGCCTGTGAAAAAGAAAGTTTCTAAGCCAGTTAAGAAAGCAAAACCGAAACCTGTAAAGAAGCCGGTCAAGAAGAAAAAGAAGTAATAAATCTACCAGACCTCCGAGATTTTTAAAATCTCGGAGGTCTATTCATTATCCAACACTCATTTTCCATAATGATTTTATAATATCCTCATCATCAACGCGGAGAAAACATTATGGCAAAAGAGATAAAAGACGTACCGGGTTTAGAACCAAAACCAATCATTGGTTGGTTGGGGAATGTAGCAGGCATGTTCTCTGACCCGCTTACTGCGCTCACTGATTTACATCAAAAATATGGAGATGTGCTGACAATCTCGCGTGGTGGCAATCCACATTTATTTTTTGCAGGTCCCGGTAAACATCACACCTTGTTTGTGTTTGGCTCGCAATACAATCATCAACTCATGTCAAATTCGGATGTGTTTCATTCGGGTTCCATCTTGAGCACCTTGTTCCCGTATGGAGAAGTAGATACTCGGCGACGAGTCCTGCAAAAGTTAAGTATCGGCTTGTTTGGATTAAATGGCGAGACTCACCGTCGTCAGAGGCGTTTAATCATGCCTGCTTTTCACAAACAACGACTCAATGTCTATTGTGATGATATTGTGCGAATTACAAATCAAAAAATAAATAACTGGAAAGTTGGCGAACAAATTGATATATGGCGCGAGATGATGAATCTAACTTTGCAGATTGTGGCGCAATGTTTATTTGGTTTGAACGCACTCAAAGAAAGCCAAGCATTTGGTGAATTGATTCAAACATGGATAAAACTTGCAGTCTCCCCCGGCGTTTTGTTATTTCAATCTGATATTCCGGGCTTGCCCTATCATCGCTTTGTAAATATTTCACATGAGTTAGATTCTATTGTTCGCAACATCATCAATCAAAATCGCCCGACCTCTGATGAAAATGTAGACGTGCTTTCGCTAATGATTTCTGCCAAAGATGAAGATGGCAACTCCGCATTTACTGATGATGAAATTGTTGGGCATAGTGCTATCTTTTTTACAGCCGGACACGAAACCAGTTCCAATGCCTTAGCATGGACTTTCTTTTTACTTTCTCAACATCCGCATGTGATGGAAAAACTGCGCCTCGAAATTGACCGTGTACTTGGTTCTGCTTCCCTCAACATTGACCACCTCAAACAAATGCCTTACTTAGATGCTATCGTGAAAGAAAGTTTACGCTTAATGCCACCTGCCCCTTTAAGTGCCCGTATGGTTGCAGAGCCTGTAGATGTTGGTGGTTATGAATTACCTGTTGGCACAGAAGTTGTCTTTAGTGCTTTTCATACACATCGTGATTCATCTATTTATGAAAACCCGCATCAATTTATTCCAGAACGTTGGGAGACGATTAACCCGACTGCGTATGAATACATCCCATTTAGTACAGGTATTCGTTCTTGCGTTGGTATGCCATTAGCACTGATGGAAATTCCAATTATTCTTGCAATGGTCTTTCAAAAATTCCGCCTTGAATTATCTTCAAGTGCAAATGTGATTCCGCATATTGGTCTGACCATGTCACCTAAACATGGTATGCCGATGATGATTCAACCCAAAGATGGCAATTACAACGCAGGTGTCGGTAATGTAAAAGGAACTATTCACAAGTATATAGATTTAAAACCTAAGTTGTTATCATAAAATCTTTTGCCGCGAATTTCGCTAATTCACGCAGATTTTTAGACCATTAGCGAAAATTCGCGTAATTCGTGGCTAAAAAGCCTTTTGTCATTAAATAGTTAAAAATCTTGCAGTAAGGTCTCGCAATTGTGCAAAAGAAATCGGTTTTACCAATACAATCGTTGCCATATTTCGATAAAACTCTGCTTGCACATTATCTGCAGTAGTGATGATGATGCGAGAATTTTTCAATTTGTCATTGGCATGAATTTGTTTTAACAAATCTGCACCGTTGACATGCGGCAAGTGCATATCAAGCAAAATAATTTTCGGCACCACTTGAGTCAAACGCTCTTGGGCAACTTTACCATCCAAAATTGCTTCTACATGATAGCCAGCGGCTTGAAGCGCGTTTGAAAAAATATCCGAGAGGTCTTCATCATCTTCAATTAATAATGCTAAATTTTCTATCATTATGCACCTTTCATTTCTTTGAGTAGGGGTAACACCACGGTAAACGTACTGCCTTTTCCAATTCCACTTGTTACTTGAATTTCACCATTCATCAATTCAACCAACTGCTTGACAATAGATAAACCTAAACCAATCCCGCCATATTGACGAGTGGTAAATTCCAAATTATTTGCCTGACGAAACGCCTCAAACACAAAGGGGAGTTCATTCTCAGCAATCCCGACGCCTGTATCTTTCACTTCAATTTTCCAATGCTCATCATCAACACGATTTAAAGATACAGCAATCGAACCAATTTCTGTAAACTTAAGCGCATTGCCTGTTAGGTTAATTAAAATTTGTTGCAAACGTTGCGCATCACCGATTAACTCCTCAGGCATATCATTACCAATGGTTGTGATAAGTTCCAAACCTTTATCTGTCACCGCTTTATCCATCGCAACGCGCAAATTTTCTAAAAGTGAAGCGGTTTGAATGATTTCTGGTTTAACAGATAATTTACCTGCTCGGATTTGCGCTTCATTTAACAAGTCACCGACCATGCTGAGCAAACGCGAAACATTCACCATCACACGCTGAGTGACAGACAATTGCTTTTCGTTCAACGGACCATGCACGCCTTCTTGCAAAATTTCAGCATGACCCATAATAGCGTTAAGCGGTGTGCGTAACTCATGTGAAACAACCGCCACAAAGTTATCTTTCATTTTTTCAATTTGAGTTTCTTGTGTAATATCACGAAACACTGCTACAGAACCAATCGTCTCTTGCGTTTTTGAGTCGTGCACATCTGCCACACTAGCCGAAAGCACTTTATCGCCCCACTCCACACGCGGATTAATTTCAGAATGTTCGGATTTTTGAATCAAGTCTTTGATTGATTGCTGACTCTTTTGCGGGATACTTTTCACTTGAACAAAATTATCTAACGAAATACCCTGCAATGTTTGAACAGGAATTTCAGTCAGTTCACTCAAGGCTGGGTTTGCCAGTGTTGCTACATGTTGTTTGTCAAACACAATCACGCCATCCGCAATGGAATTAAGAATGGCTTGGTTACGACCTGATTCAATACGTTCGCGAGTTAAAGCATCTGCTAATTCGTTGGTTCGCTCAATCACAATTTGGTCAAGGTCTGCATTGATTGTGCGCAAATCTTTAAGTGCCGATTGCAAACCACTCGATGACATCCACGAAATGAGCGCAATCAGAAAATAACTAAGCATGGCAGTCACATTTGGTGATTGATTAATGGAAGTTGCTACAATACCAATAATGACAGAACTTACTGCGGCAAATATGAAAGTAGAATATGCCTGCAAGATTAAACTTGCCATTACAATCGGAATCATAAACACGAACAAAGAACGCCCGTTTGCAATCTGTTCAGGTGTGTCACTAAAACTAACGACCAACATAACCACAGCGAGGAAAATATAGGACGATAAATTTCCTTCTTTTACACGATTCAACCAATAAATGCCCGTCATGCTAAGGAGCATGAAAATACTAGCAAGACCGATAAAGAGATTATCCTGCGGGTCAATATTGTTTAAGTTAAAAAGCGAGATAGGAATCTGAATAATTAACAACACCGCCATTCCTAGAATGATGATGTTAAGGTTTCTTCTGCGACGTTGGTCGTCTGGGTCAGAAGATGAAACTTCGATGAAATTTTGAATCCAAGCGTTTATTTTTTTCAAATTTGTTTTCCGAGCGTTAAAGCACTCGCCACAGCAGATTGAATCACAATTTGTGGGCTGTACAAACATTTCCCAATCCATAACGGCGGATAGGGGTTGTTTGCATTTGCCTCAAGCCACTCGACTCCTTTCTTGAGGATGTTGCTCTCAATTTTACTGCCGCTTTGATTCCACACCCATAACGCTTGCATTGCATAAGCGGTTTCCTCAGCCGTAGGCATGTAGGTTCCCCACGCGCCATTGGTATGTTGGGTCGAAAGAAGCCAATCTACAGAATCGGAGACCAAATCATTGTCATACCCAGCACAGGCAATAATCGCATGACAAGTTGTGTAATATGGCGAGGAATGCCATTTATCTAACCAAAATTTGCTATTACCTTTCACACGTCTCAAAAAGCCCAATGCCTTTTGCACAGAGGGATGTTTGCTTTCATAGCCTGCTTGTCGTAATGCACCCACCACATGAATATTCGCACTAATAGATGTATTCGCTTCTAGCGGATAACATCTAAAATATTCTTCTTCTTCATATCCTAAAATACTTTCGACATCTTTTTTATAACCATATTGGTAGAGCATGTCGAATACTAAACTGGTCATGTCACTATCTTTGACGGAGTACTGCGTGGCGAATCCAATGCCGAGGTTGGGTATCCATGCGTCCGCAAGCGTATCAAGCAGACACGTAATGCGAGGAGTGGCTTCAAAATTAGGGATCATTTTTAGATTCCATAATGTCCAAGAAATTTCAAAGGCATCAAACGAAGCGACATTTGGAAAGCCACCATCTTCTTTAACATTATTTGTCAAATAATCAAACGCGCGTTGATTATTTTGATTAACATACAAAGAATAATATGCAGTGGCTGATGGGCTGTGGCCAATAGAACCATTTGGTTCTTGCAAGTTTTCAATATCGAGCATGTGCAAACCATCTTCACCGGCAATTTCAGCCGAGAATGCCATGGTGGTTTTTCTGTTAATTAAACTTCCTTTGATTTTAGAAAGTTTCAATTTACGCAATTCATCTAACGAGTTTAAGATTTTATCTCCGTGTTGTTTGATGATGCCCAACGCTTGCGCCTCTGCGACTAAGGTCGGGATTATCATTTCAAACCCAATTGTTACTTTGTTGGAATCATTTAACACGTCTTTGGTAACACCATTGACGATATTTTCTAACGCTTTGACCCCACGTTCTACTTGATGTTTGCTTTTGATAGGGTTATATTTTTTTAACGCAATCATGGCAGATAAAGTTGAAATGACTCTATCGTAATAGTTGATTGGATACTCTGCACCCCAAGAGCCATCTGGTAATTGATGTGTGTTCAACCAATCTAATGCGCCTTCTGCAATGGCAGGTGCTACATCAGATAATCTTGCACCCCAAGCCGTATCATACGCAGTGCTGGGCATTTTGCCCGGTCCGATATTTTCGATGAGGTTGTTGATGATGGTGTTCATAATTTTTCTTTCTTCTATGATGTGAGTTATATAGATGGAAGCCAAATGTTTGAAGTTAAAGTTCCTGTGCCTAAAACAACATCTTGCTTGGTACGATAATACTTTTTTATTTCATCAAATGCTTCAGCAGAAAGTGAGAGATAATCTGGCTCTTCTACTCGTCTTGTATACAAATGGTCGTGCAGGATCATACGCAGTTGTTTCTCGTTCATATACAAAGACGGCGCAACTGTGAAATACAAATCTTCGCCGCCCCATCTTAAGAATGGATAATCAAAGACAGACAGGCGGTCGAAACCGATAAAAATATCGGCTTTTTCAACATATTCACCATAATAATTTTCGACAATCATATTTCTGGAGGGCACCTCGCCTTTCTTTTGAAAATAATCCACTGCAAATTTTGCAGTGTGTTCATCGGCTTTGCGCTCATCGGCAAAGACGCCGAAAAACAACTTTGCGTTTTGATGATATTTTGTCTTTTTTGTTAAATCGTCAAACAATGTGATGATGTTTTCATAAGGCGTGTTTTCTAAAGCATTACGATAATCACCATAAAAATTGACGCGCACTTTATCTTCTTCATAAAACGATAAAAAATCAGCACGTGTGGCAATGCTGGCTAAACCTTCCGCGCCGATTTTTTTCATATAGTCATCGCGGGTTTCTAAAACTTCAGCACCAATGACAGGGGTTATCAATATATCTACACCATGCTCGAAAAATAGTTTATAAATTTCAATATGTCTCTTAATCACAATATCAGTATAAGCCCCAATTGGGTTATCAAATTTTTTATGTCCATGTTCCAACATAAACCAACGTCGAGTGCCGTTGATAGGAAATACAACCACTTTTGAACCACTTGCTTTCACAAGTTTTGCAACTTCTTGTGTAGATAATTTGAGAAATTCTGGTAACGAAATCATGTTTTCCTTTGGCATCGTTGAAATTAAATTAAGAATTCCCCTCTATTGAAAGAGAAATTCTTTGAGAGGAGTAATCCAACTCCCAGTAATGAACGTGACGAGAAGATAAACCAAACTCAATACAGGCGCATCAAATGTCAGATGTGAAACTTCATAAGGAAGAAAAGTTTTTAATTTTTCTTTCGATTGTAAAAATGCAATGGCAAAAACAATCACACAACCTAAAAAAGCAATTACATATCCAGCGGTTACGCCAATACAAAACATTGCCAACAAAATCGGGATGAGATACGCCGCCGATGCAGATGTGGCGATTCCATAACCCAACATGTTTGCTACATTTAATAACAACATCAACACGATTAAAATCCACGCCGCAAGCCTAACTTGATAGTTGAGAGCCAACCCGATACATCCAGCCAGCCCAAGCATGATTGCGAGCATGGCGAAAATTGTTTTTACAGTTTCAAAACTTTTCGTCACCAGCCAATACACAACCAACAGAATCATCGCTCCGCTAATTGCAAGCGACGTGACAATCACTACCATTGCAGATGCCTGGTCGTAGAGTGAGTAGGATGTGGGCAAGAGACTGGCTATTTGGTTGATGAAAAACAAAGTGACTTCCTTAAACGAACTAGAACGAACAATTGGGTAATTGATTGCCAAAAATACCTAAAGATAGGCTTCAAAATGGGCTTCAAATTCAGTGATATTTAGGCTGGTGATTGAAATATTTTTTCCCCTCAACATGAAACATGGCTTTCAACCACTGCGATTGTCAATGATGATTATATAGACTTCGATTAACCTGTGTTTTACAAATTTGTAAGGACAAGTTAACATCTTGCAAATTTGCAAGATAATTGCCTGATTCGACGTTTTATTTAATAAAAAATGTATTTACATGCTTTTTATCATGTAGTATTAATATGGGAGAGAGGTATTAGCAATGATGGAATACAAGGTTGGGCTTGGAGAAGAAGAGAAATTCATCCATGCTTTTGCAAAAGGGAAATGGAATGCTGAAACAGATAATGCTCTGGTAAAAGAGATTATGACGATGGTGGAAAAAGAAGGGATTCTTAAAGTCTTATTGGATATTCGTGAACTGCAATTTAGTCACTCTGTTTTACAAATGTTTCAGCGTGTGCAAGAAATGCGCGAAAAACGAAAAGCACCTAGCCTTACTAGTCGCCGTGTTGCGATCGTTTATTCTGCTACACTTCCGATAGAGGCAAATTTTTTTGAAACAGTTTCACAAAATCGTGGGTTACCGTACCGTGTGTTTACAGATATGGATGAAGCCAAAGAATGGTTATTACACGGAAGTTAATGATTGCACTTGGTAAGGTATTCCACTAATTTGAATTTTTTTTTCGTTCACTTCCAAATCCAATTTGACATCTAACAACTTGGCGGGCACGCCAGTGTTTGGATACCAAATCCGATTTTCAACGGGGAGAATCAGCAAACCATCTTCGTCTCCGATGGGAGTGAATGTTTCGTTGATGTCTTGTCTGTAAACATCCACGCCTAATGTAGAACATAAATCTTTTGCAAAAGAAATCACATCTTGTGAAGGCAATCCAATTTCACTGACTTGTAAAATATGTTTGCTATTAAAGGATTCATCGGTCGCATTCTTTTGGTCATGACGAGCAATGAATTCCAAAATATTGCCTGCCGAATCTTTGAAATAAATTGATGATGAATTCCATGTGCCGCCTGTAAATTCATCCTTGCCTTTATCATCTTTTAGTAAAGGAATCTTTGCAAAAGTCCATTGTTTACATTCTGCAAATTTGTTTTCTGGGATGTTAAAGCAAAAATGATATGCGCCATCAAAATCTTTTTGTTCTTTGAAAATTAAATCCGTTTTACCTGCTTGAATGTGTAATGAATCGTCATCAAGTGTTGCAGGCAATTCTAAAACCGAAGAATAAAATTCCCGCTGGTGAATCAGGTTAGAGGTTAAGAGTTCGAGGCGTTTGATTAACATTTTATTTTTGAATATTCCCAATCAAATCCAATTCGGGTGCAATCTTTCGCATGGCGAGAATCACATTGCCAACATGTTCCCAAAGTTCCACGCCAAATTCTTTGGCGGCGTGTTCCATCTCTTCACGATTCGTTCCAGCGGCGAAGGCTTTGTCTTTCCATTTCTTTTTGACTGAACTTGCTTCTAAATCATACAGTGATTTTGACGGACGCACCAACGCAACGGCTGTGATTAAACCTGTAATTTCATCACATGCACAAATTGCTTTTCTTCTCAATGTATCACGCGGAATTTTGAGATGGTCAGCATGACTCAAAATATCTTGAATGATTTCTTCACTCACGCCTCTTCCTCTTAATATGGCTGAACCCGCTTGCGGATGCTGTTCAAGTGTTGGATGAATCTCCCAATCAAAATCGTGGAGCAGACCAATCAGTCCCCATGTTTCAACATCTTCATTATATTTTTCGGCATAAAAGCGCATGGCGGCTTCCACAGATAACATGTGACGCACAAGGCTTTCTGTTTTTACAAATTCACGTACAAGGGCTAATGCGGTTTCACGATTCATTATTTAAGACTCCTATATAAAATCTTTTACCACAGAGTTCACGGAGAAGATAAAAAGATTTTCTCTGTGTTCTCTGTGCGCTCAGTGGTGAAAATTATTGAATGGGCTCAGGTTCACCAAGGATAGGTAAAGGCTTTGTAATCAACACATCCCACACGGCTTGGAAAGTTGCAAACAATTCACGAAAAGCCCAAAACGCACGTGAACGTTTTAAGAAATAACGATTGTTTGCTTCTACGCCATTTGAGTCAATGCCGAACCAATTGCATAAAAATAAAGCGCGTGGCATGTGAAATTCTTGCGTAATTAAAATGGCTTCATCTACTTGAAAAATTTCTTTGGCACGATAACAAGTATCATACGTTCTTCTTCCAGCATAATCTAAGATAATATCTTCATCTGGTACGCCGCGTTCTAAAGCATATTGACGCATGGCTTCGGGTTCATTGTATTCAAGAAAACTATTATCACCACTCATTAATAATTTTTCTACTGTACCTTGATGATATAAAGTCACAGCCGTTTGCACGCGGTCACTTAACACGGGTCCAGCGGAGCCATCTCGTAATAAACCTGCACCGAATACAATTGCTACGCGTGTTGATTCTACATTATCAACTGTGTATGTTCGAGGTTGAGCAAACATCCAAAATAAAATTTTGGGTAAGAACAATGCAATGGTTGCGAGAAAAGTTATGGCAAGAAAAAGTTGCCAGAGAAATTTAAGAATACGTTTTAACATTAAACTATGAGCGTAGACGATGGACGGTAGACGGTGAATAACGGTCTATGGTCTACTGTCCACAGTCCATCATTCTATCAAACTTAACAAATCCAAACCTGATGCATTTGCGAGCGCAACAAATTCTGTATAAGCAGAATCTTCAATCACTTGCGTTTCATCAAAACCATACACTGTTTGCATCGCAGATTTTCCCTCAGGCGTAAGCATCAAATCAATAAAGGCACGTTGAATCACGCGCCGCATTTCAAACGGCAAATCAGTAGACATGACAATATTTTCATACGGAATAATATTTGGAATGCGCCAAATCACGCGCACTTTATCCATCACATCAGGGTAATCGGCTTCAAGCGTAGGCGATGTGCGTGCATCAATAAACGTCGCACCAAAATCACAGATGTCATCAGCATAGACGGCACGCACAACACTGGGTTGATTATCAAGGAATGCTTCGCTTCTTATTTGGACGCTAGCCTGCTTCAACAACCCCAACGGAATCACATACCCAGACGGAGAAACCGCATCACTCCAACACGCTTTTTTTTCTTGAAATTGACTCAATGCCGAATTTAAATCTGTTGTGTTTTCATTTGTTAATTCATCAAAATAAGGCGTGAAGTTTTTTTCACGATTAGCAATAATTTGTGCGCCATAAAATGTTTGACCATTATTTATTTTTGCTAACAAAGCAGTGACATCATTGCTTTGATAAGCAATTGCATATCCATAAGGTGATAATGAAGTGATGTGTGCATTGCCTTTTGCAAGTGAATCAAGCAATGTGGTTTCACTTGCAGGAATCACTGTCACTATGCGGTAGCCTGTGCGTGATTGGATGTATGCTGAAATCACGTCACCTGCTGATATGACAGAATCTGTTGGGCGGGGGGAAGGGGCTAAGGCGAGAATCAAAGGATTGGATTCAGTACCCGGCTCAGCCGTAGCAAGAGGCGTTTGTGTAGGAGCAAGAGTCGGTTCGGGAGTTGGAGTCGCATTCGCAGAGAGAATCTGTATCGGGAAAGAACATCCAAATGACAAAAGTGAAAGAATTATGAGTATCTTTTTCATGGTGCTGGGTGTAATCATAATATAATAAAATAGTTTATTGAAAGGATACGAATGAAAAATACATTTAGCACAATAATGTCCTTCCTGATTTTGATTGTACTGGCGGCTGGGGTTTATTTTATCGTAGACACGGTGCGTGAAACTGCGGCGGCGGCGCAAGGACCATTTGATCAAGTGAATCAAGCCAATCAGGCATTGCAAACACAAGTGGCTCAATTGGCGAATCCAACACCGACGATTATTCCAGACCCTGTAACATATATCAATGAAATTCGTGCGCTGGCACGTTTAGAAACGATTCAATATAGTGTTGAAAAAGTAATTACTGCTGAAATTGGTCAGGGCACGTTTGGTTTTGCATTTGGTGATAGGTTGTTATTTGTGGCGCATGGCATTGTGATTGCTGGAATTGATATGGAAAAACTTCGCCCCGAAGATATGCGTTACGATGGTAATGTGTTGTATGTGTATTTGCCACCTGCTGAAATTTTCATTGCTACATTAGATAATGAAAAATCGTATGTGTATGACCGCGAAACAGGTTTGCTTACAAAAGGTGAAACGGATTTAGAAACATTGGCACGCCAAACAGCCGAGCAAGAAATTTTGAAAGCGGCATTGGAAGACGGCATTTTGACTCAAGCACAAAGAAATGCAGAGGCGTATTTGATTAAGTTCTTTGCGGCACTGGGGTTTAATACGGTAATTTTCCCGGATGAATAAAACTTATAGGGGCGAGGCATACCTTGCCCCTATAAAATTACGGCGTACAGCTCACGCGGAAAGTTGCTTGTTCAATCACTTCATTGGGGGTTAGCACATTTAACTTCACCCAATAATCATTAGCAGAATTGATTTGATAGTATTCATTAATCGCTTGTGTGCCGGCTGATTCAATAATTAATGTACCTACATCTGAAACAGCACCATTGCTGATTTCCCATTTCCATGTGAGCAAAGTAGGCCCATTGGTGGTGACGAGGGCTTCAAAGAAAACAGTTTGAGGGAATTGACTGCAATTCACGTCAATGCGATTCGGTTCAACGCGTAAATCTACATTAGTGACCATAGCAATGGGTGGTTGCATAACGGGTAATAAACTCGCTTCACCACTCACTTGAGTCACGTCTGCTGAAACCCAGCAGAATCCGCCGGGGTTGCCGGGGTCGTTTACATAAAACCAAGTTGCCGAATCATTTCTGGCGGAGGCGCGTAATGTTCTGCCTTGTTGAATCTCTGTGAGGGTATCAAAAATTGTGCCAGGACCAGAACGACAATTAATTAATTCTGCAGTCACCTGAATTGAAATAATAACCGGCGTAGGTGTGAAGGTTAAAGTCGGTATGGGCGTAAGAGTTGGCGGAGTTGTAGAAACAGGTTCAAGCGTAGGTTGAGGCGTGCTTGCTCCAAAATTACATCCTGTTACTAGGACTAAAATTAACCCTGCAAGCAGGGTAAGGCGATTCATGTTTTCCTCCTTCGTTGATTTTAAATTCGGCGTTTGTCTCTTCTACTTAACTGTAACAACAAAAGTTGTAGTTTGTTGCGGTGGTTCGGGGTCTTCGTAGGGTGGATAGTACCCAAGAGTGATTAGTGCTTCACCTGTAGAAATGGCTTTGAACGTCCATAAATCTACTCCGCCTGAGCCGGTGGTAATCGGTTCTTCAGCTTGATAATCTTTTGAAATAAATTCAACATTACTTAACTCGCTCATAATTTCCCAGTGATAACCAGTTGTTGGGTTTGATTCAATTACAATTGTAAATTCTTCACCTGCGTTTACCTCAATTGTTTGGGTTGGGTCTGTGATTTGTAAAGGCTCACTTCCGCCACAGGCTGAAATAATAAAAGCAAAGATAAACAATAAACTTACAATTTTTTTCATATTACATTTCCTTTTTGATGATTTGATGCTCTTCGCTAGGTAATGTGAAAAAGAAAGTTGCGCCTTTTCCCGCTTCGCTCTTGACCCAAAGCCTGCCGCCATGAACCTCAACAATTCTCTTAACGATAGCAAGCCCAATGCCTGTGCCTTCAGTTTGTGGGTCTAGTTTATCGAACAAGCCAAAAATCCTGTCATGCAATTCTGCTGGTATGCCAATTCCGTTATCGCGCACAAAGAAAATATGTAGGTCGTTTTCTTCGCTTTCACATCCAATCTCAATGGTTGGATGTGTTTCTGTATTTGCAAATTTAACGGCATTATCAATTAAGTTTTGCAAAACTTCGATCAGGCGTTGACGGTCTCCAAACACTTTTGGCAAGTTTGGCTGAACATTGATATTAACTTTGGTTTTATCAATTCGTCCGCTTACAAGTTCAATCGCATCATGGATTAACTCTTCAAATTGAATTGTCTCTGATGGGTTAGCAACACGTCCAATGCGAGAAAGTTCGAGTAATTCTCCTAATAAGGTGTGCATTTTTACTACGGCTTCTTTGATACGTTCACTATCATGTCGAAAACGTTTCATGTCATTTGCGGCTACATCGGCTTCGAGATACCCCAGAAATCCGTTAATTGTCACCAATGGAGATTTCAAATCATGTGAAACTGTATAAGTGAAGCGTTCTAATTCAGCATTTTTTGTTTCTAATTGCTTAATCAATTCTTCACGGGTTTGTAATTCATTTTGTAATTCGTTAAATAATTGTGCATTTTCTAGCGCAATGGCTACTTGATTCGCAAAAGACTCCGCCAATTCGGCATGATGTTTGTTGAATTGATTTTTCTTCAAGCCATCTAAAGCAATGATGCCGATAATCTTTCCGCGCGTTTTTAATGGAATCGCCAACCATGATTGCACATAATTATGCGGTTCCATTTGAAAATCTGGCAGTTCTTCTTGTACATTATTGTTCAAAATGTAAGGTACTTCTCCACGTATCAAAGGAATAGCTGAGTTTGATTCATCTGCCGAGAACTCGTTATGCTCATGAATGACTGACTCGGGTAAGTTTCGCCCGGCGATTAATTTCTGAACTTTCCCTTCCACTTGCCATATAGAAGCCGTGTCATACGGAATCACACGTTTAATCTGGTCTAAAATTTCTTGCATAATTTCTGAAAATTCAACCGTGCTAACGATACTCTCTAAACTTTCACGCATCGTTTCAGATTCTGCATTTTTTGCTTCTAATGCCTTGATAAGCACCTCAGTCTGCTGTTCGACTCGCTTTTTCTCAGCTAATTCCTTTTGTAATTGTAGATAATTTTTGAATAAAGTTTCAGACAATACTCGTGCCATTACAGCAGTTAATATAATAATCACAGATGAAGAAAAGAAATCACCAGGTACACTTCGCACCAAAACGTTAGGTGTATACAAACCATATAATTCACCAAACACTAACCATGCCAAACAGGCAATCACGTATAAAGTTACAATGACCATCGTACGTCTTTTGGTAACAAGGCTGACAATAATCAATGTGGCTGGTAAAACAAATACACTAATGTTACGAATCCCCAACCCTCGGGTTGCTAAAATAGTGTTTAGGGTAATTAGCAAAACAGAAAGAAACGTAGCCACAAGTTCAAATTGGTGACGACTTACCAACCAATAACATCCAATCACTGGCAATATAGTTAACAGCAAAACAATAGAAGAAAAGGTATTCCCTTTATCAAAAGTGATGAAAGCCCCAATGGTTAACCCCAAGGCAATTAATGTAATGAATAAATTAAAAATCCTCGCTAAATTTTTCACACTCCCGTACACTTCTCCCAGTGGAGTGGTAGATTGAACATCCGAGTCAGTTTTTGTAACCATCTTAATAATATTGTACCTTTGTTCGCCAAAAATTCTCATCATCTTTCAATGTCATTGATGTATATTTCGTGCTATAATAAATAGAAAATTTGTTCTTTTTCAAACAGAAGGAGAATGCCATGAGCAAAAAAGTAAAAGTTTTTGTTGGTACAAGCAAGGGTGGGTTTATTTTTACCAGTGATGCCAAACGCAAAAAGTGGGAGATGAGTGATATTCATTTCAAAAGTTGGAACATGATGCACATGCAACTTGACCCGCGTGATAATCGTTTGCATGCGGCAGTGAGTCATAACGTGTATGGACCTACCACCCATTATTCTGATGATTTTGGGAAGACATGGATTCAAGCCAAGCAGGTGCCAACACTTCCACGCGCCTCAAACTCAGGGAGACCGCCCGGCACAGTGGACGAAGCTTTCAACACCGAATCAGGGGTGGATATAAAAAATGTCCCTGAGAAAATGATAAAGGTTTGGCACATCAAGCCGGGGCGTAGTCAAGAAGCGGGAGTGTTATACGCAGGTGCACAACCCGCATCTTTATTTGTATCGAAAAATCGTGGTGAAACATGGGAAATCAACGAAGGTTGGTATGACCATCCACACCGTGGAACGTTATTTCCAGGCAATGGCGGCTTGTGTTTACATACGATTCTTTTAGACCCAACCAATGTGAATCGAATGTATATTGCTATCTCCACTGGTGGATGTTACCGCAGTGATGATGGCGGACAAACTTGGAAGCCGTATAACAAAAATGTACGCGCTGATTTTTCGCCAGATAAATTTCCTGAATATGGTCAGTGTGTGCATAAGATGACCATGCATCCATCGAATCCAAATGTGATTTATCAACAAAATCATTGTGGGGTGTATCGCAGTGATAATGCAGGCGAAGATTGGATTGACATAGGTGAAGATAAATTGCCTTCTCGTTTTGGTTTTCCGATTGCTGTTCATCCCATTCATCCGAAAACGATTTATGTAGTGCTTGAAGAAACCGATGAATATCACATGAGCATTGATGGTGAGTTGGCGGTGTGGCGTAGCAAAAATGCTGGTGAAACTTGGCAGAAGATAACAAAAGGCTTACCCAAACCTGCTTACGTGGATGTGTTACGCGAAGCTATGTCTACCGATACATTTGAAGATGCAGGAATTTATTTCGGCACGAATACTGGTCAATTATTTTATTCCCGCGATTCAGGCGATAGCTACGAATTGCTAGCAGATTTTCTGCCGCCGATACAATCAGTGGAAGTGGCTGTGATTGAATAAGTAAAAAGAGACTTTCGCAAAGGAAGTCTCTCTTTTTATTATCTAAATGTAATTTCCCAGATGTGGTTTTGAGTAGGCTCTGAGGTATATACGTCTAAGTGTTCAATGCGTACAATCTGAGCAATTAATGGCTCTGGTAATTTGAAAGTTAATTTGGGAGATATAATAGTACCGCGCCCTCTAAATGAATAAGTAATGGGTTCGGCACCTTCAAAAGCATAACCTGTTAGTGTAATGATGACATTTGTAGAACCAATCACGATTGAAAATTCATTAATGGTATGTTGAGTAGGATATGTTAATTCAATAACAAAAGGATTTGCTTCTTGAGTTTTTGCCATTGTTAATGGATCCCCATCAAAAAGTAATGCAATACTTTGCGTTGGAATAGGACTATCTAATATGGAGTGTTTTATTTTTACCTCTTCTCCGTTAATCATCAACTCTGATTCTTGAAGAATGTGGCGGGCAATTTCTTCGGCTGCAAAAACTTCATCTACATTATCTGAATAGCGTAAACGCACAAAATAAAAACCGGGATTTCCATCTGGATAAGGTACAATTTTTTCCACTTGCAAGTCGGTAAATTTGGGGTTTTCAAAGACTTTTTGATATTCTTGCGGTGTAATAACAAACAAAATCGAATCATCTAAAGGCAGTTTTTGATTAATATGACCACGGATACTTCCTAATTGTATAGATGAGGGGTCATTAAGAAAAAAATACAATAAGGCATTTGCGCCATTTGCCCAATCAGGAGAAAGGATAATTGTTGTATCAGGATGTTCCTGCTTATATTCTTCAACCATATCAAAGATTTGAAATGCCCCATATTGCATACCACCTAAGCCATAATCAGTAAACCAAGTTGGACCGTTACGAAGAGCATCGGTTAACATCCAGAAGTTTATACTAGTTAAACCAGCAAAAATTGTTAAAGCAATAACCTTTGGTTTGATATACCAAGATTGCATAAACCGTAGTGTTTTGAAACTAATCAACCAGTACGAGATTCTTTTGCTAATACTTGATATTTGCGTTGATAACAAGATAATCATGCTAAGTAGGGCAATGCGATTTGTAGTATCTTTAATTTTTAAAGCAAAGAATAAGCCCACAAGGAAAATCAGCAGTCCTGTAGTCAATCGCAACCAATTTGTACTCGAACCTCCTACACTAAGTTCCTTAAGGCGGGTGTAAGGAGATTGAATCCAGCCAGTCACTCTTTCAAATCCAATCGCAGTGAATATACATATTGGTATTACAAACGCTAATGTGCGTGTAATGCCGATCCCTACTAGTGCCGCCGCTGCAGGAGATACCAACATGAAAATTAAGAGCGTACGATGAGCTGATTGGCGTATCTGATATAAACTAGATGTTATACCAATCAATGCAAACGGCAATGACCAAATCATGATATGCCCATAATCTTTCATAAGATGGCGAGAGAAATCACGAAGATTTGGGATATACCAATACCAAGGGCTCATGCCTATTGCATATTCTGAAAGGTAGTTCATAAATTTTTCTGTAAAAGTCGCATTTTGTATCCAATAGGAGCCTAATGTATTCAAGTGTGCGAATGGAACATGTGGATTATAAAAAATAAAGCGCATAAAAGGAATTCCAAAGATAATTAATAACCCTAACCCTAAGAATACAATACGACGGTTGATAATGTGATAATGTAGGTCTGAAAACAATAAAACAATCACTGTGAGTGGAATGATAAATTGAGCTGGACTATATGTATAAAATGCACAGGCTAAAAAAAATAACGTGAGATATAAATAGCGCGGTGAATTATAAAGATATAATAAATAAGCACATAAACCACCTGCATAGAAAGAAACAAACACTGTCGTTTCAAATGCAGTTCTCGAATGTAAAAACCAAGCTGGGGTAATCGAAAGAAATAAAATCCCTAACCACCAATAGTTTAGTTTAAAAATGTTTCGTAATATGATACTGACTGAAAACACGGCAAGGAGAGTAACAAAAACAGATATTGCACGTGTGATAAAAGCCGATTTTCCGAAAAAGATATAGGGCAACCATTGCAGATAAACACTTAAACCTAAGTTGAAATAATCTCCATTGCTAAAGTAAGTTGGTAAGAAAAAATCATATAAGCGATAATTATTCTCTACCAAAGTTGCTATTGAAACAGTTTGAATGGCTTCATCTGTAAAAAAATAGATTGGGAACTTAGTCAAACCGAGTAATCTTGTCGAAAGATAAACAACCACTGCCGCCATAAATAACCACGTGGATAAATCATGTTGCCTTAAAAATATTGAATTAATTTTTTGAATAGGCAAATGAAGATTAAACGCTTCTCTCTTAACCTTTGCTTGGTATATTTCCCCTGTAACATTTTCTTGTTTATGGCTATTTTTCAAAGGCATACGAAAGTATACTCTTATTCGTTTACCTGAATGTAATTTCCCAGATATGATTTTTGTTTGGTTCACCAGCATATATATCAAGCTGTTCGATATGTAACATTTGAACCATTATTGGTTCTGGGAAATCAAAAGATAATTCAGGTGATTCAAAATAACCTTGCCCTTCAAATTGATAACTGACAGGATTTGCCCCCGGAGCAGAATAAGCCGTCATTGTAATTGAAACCTCAACAGAGCCAATAATGATAGAAAAACCATTAATTATTCGTGGTGTTGGAAAGGTAAGTTCAATCACGAATGGATTGGCTTCGTAAGTTTTAACAAAAGTATACGGGTCATTGTCAAATATCAGTTGGATGCTTAGGTTTTGGTCGTCTGCCTCTAGATAGGTATGTCGAATCTTTACATCTTCTCCATTAATTTTGATAGTCGATTCTTGCAATTGTTGACGAAGTGCTTTTTCTTGTGCAAATAATTCATCAGCGATATCTGAATAACGTAACCGAACAAAGTAAAAGCAAGTTGTTCCATCTGGGCAGGGGATAGTGTTTTCAATTTGAAAATCTGTAAGCTTTTCGCTCTGGATTGCGATGTTGTATTCCTCCTTTGTCATGATAAAGAGCGTATTGTTATCAATCTGAAGTTTGTTATCAATGTAGCCTAAGATACTGTGGAACAATATTGGAGAATCGTCGTCCAAAAAGAAACGTACAATTACATCAGTTCCGTTTGTCCAAGCAGGAGAAAACAGAACACGCGTTTCTGGATGTTGCATTGCATATTCCTGAATAGGCTCAAAAACTTGGAATGCACCATATTGCATGCCGCCTAAGCCATAAGTTTTGTACCAAGTTGGTCCATTGCGGAGTGCATCTACAAACATGAACATGTTTACACTAAATAAAACAATAAAAACTGACCATGAAATCTGTGTTTGACAAACATTCCAATGTTTCAGAAAACTAAAATCTTTAATTCTTTTTGCAATAGGGTTCAGTAAACCGGAGATTTGTAATGCTAGAATAAAAGCGAAAAAGAAAATCGTTACTTTATCTATTGTTTTCGAGACAAGTATAGAAACAATAACGCCAGATAATAGAACAACACTTGAAGAGATGATTTTCAAGCGAGACGGTGATTTATCTTCAATCCAGTAATTGAGTCTGTTGATTGGGTTTTCTATCCATGCAATAAACTTGTCGAAGCCAATTGCAGTTAAGATTGCCATTGTAAATACAATTGACATGGTGCGAGAAATTCCGACTTCTACAAAGGCTGTTGCTATTGGTGTAGCAAGCCAACCTATAAGAATGATGCGAAATACTGGTTCACGTATACGCCGTATTGTTTCAATCAACCCAAATAAAGCAAAAGGCAATGTCCATATCATGATGTGACCGTAATCTTTCATAATATGACGTTGAATGGTATTTTCTTCAGTTGTAAACCAATACCATGGGCTCAGCCCATAAAAATATTGAGAGAAATATATTTTTACTTTTTCCCAAACAGAAATATCTGCAAACAAGTAAGAGCCAAGATTATGTAAATGCGCAATGGCATTATCTGGGTCTAATGCCCGAAAACGGAAATATTGAATAGTTAATACTGCCAATAAAAGCGAACCAAATAAAACTGTGCGACGATTTTGCCAATGATATTTCAAATCAAAAATAAAAAGTGCAAAGGCAGTAAACGGCACCAATACTTGCCCGGGGCTATAAGTATAAAAAGCCAAAGCACTAAATACAATAGATAAATATAAATAATTGGGTGATTTGATTCTGTAAAAAGTATATGCCCATAATGCGCCGGCATAAAAGGCGGTGAACTCTGTCATTTCCCAGGCAGTGCGTGAGTGTAAAAACCAAGTTGGGGTAATGGATAAAAATAAAACCCCAGTCCACCAATATTTTGTTTTGACGGCATCTCGTAAAATTAATCCAACGGATATTGCCGCGATGACAGAAATAATTGCGGAGGTAGCCCGTGTGACCACTGCCGATTTGCCAAACAATAAATATGGCAGAACTTGCATGTATACGCCCATGCCTAACGTGAAATATTCATTGTTGCGAAATGCGGGTGGTAAAAATACACCATTCCAATCACGAAAGCCATTTTTTACAAGGTCTTCTGCAAATTGTGTTTGTAATGCCTCATCAACAAAAAAATAGATTGGGAATTGAGATAAACCGATTAAGCGGGTAATAAGATAAATAAATAATGCCCCGAAAAATAACCACATCGGCAAACTATATTTTCTTATAAATGGAGATTGTGAGATTTTTTCAATTAGATTTTTATTTTCAGGCACTTCTTTGCTGACTTCCAGTTGAGACAACGAATCGGAAGTTTGTTCTTTCCCTTGCAAGCGGATTCGCACAGGAATCTCACCATCTTTTTCCTCTCCTGCCTCAATGGTGAGCGTGGCTTTTGTGCCAGCCTTAATCGAAAACTCAACCTCATTTACGGTTGGTTTTGCCTGCTTTGGTTTGCTTTTGGGTTTACGTTTTGTGGTCATACTGTTACAAACAATTTTATCATTTCAAACCCGCCTATGATTTCGATTTACTAATTTGTAATTTGTAGGGGCGGACGGCCGTCCGCCCCTACTCTACTATCTTTTTTCCTGTCCAATGGATATTATAGTATAGAGAATTCTCCTGAAAGGTCCGTGCATGGAAGATCAAATTGCCATATCACTACTCAAACAAGGCGACTTAAGCGGTCTCGAAACTCTTGTAAAACGTTATCAGGCAAAAGCAGTTCATGCCGCCTATTTGATCACGAATGAGCGTACACTGGCAGAGGATGTAGTGCAGTCTGTATTTGTCAAAGTCATGGAACGCATCCAGCAGTTTGACGAGAAACGCAAGTTTCCGCCCTGGTTTTTCCGTATTGTGGTCAACGATGCTCTCAAAGCTGTGAACAAAAGAAAGCGGAGTGTATCTTTCGAAGAGCTGGATGATACTACCGAGAAAATCTCAAAATGGTTGACTGACCCAAGTCCACGACCTAATCAAATTGTAGAACAGAAAGAACTACGCGAGAACATCCTAAATGCCATTCGCAGCCTGCCTCCCGAACAACGAGCGGTCGTTGTCATGCATTACTTCCTGGAAATGAGTGAGGCAGATATGTCGGCAAAAACGGAACGCCCGCTGAGCACCATCAAATGGTGGCTAAGAGACGCTCGCAAACGCCTGAAAGATTTAATCATCTTCGATAGGAGTTAGCCATGGACAACAAAGAAATTCAGTCCATCATACAAGAGGCGGTAGAAGATGAAATCCCCGCTTCACAAATCGACCTTTGGCAGACCCTGAAAGCCAGCCTTGTTGAGAAACAAACCCAACAAGGAGTAAAAATGAACACAACCAAATCGCGCTTTGCATATGCAATTCTGGTTATCGCTGCTCTGCTGATGCTTACTTTATTCACACCGCAGGGACGTGCTTTCGCACAAAGTATTATCCAGTTCTTCACCCGTGCCGAACGTACCTCGTTTCCTGTGCAGGCGACCACGCCCGAACCCTCTGACTCAACGGCAACCCCATCCTCTGCGTTGATCAGTGTTGCGGAAGCCGAAGCACTGGCAGGTTTCGATCTCGTTGAATTACCATCTGTACCAACTGGTTTTGAGCATCTTGGGGCGCGCATGTATGGAAACGCCGTCAGCATCGAATACGCAGCGCAAGGAGGTGGAGGCAGCCTCATCCTTATGCAATCGAAGGATGGTTTCCTTCAGTCCGAATGGGATCAAGTTCCCGCCGATGCCATTATCCCAGTGAAGGTTGGTGACGCGGATGCAGAATATGCTCAAGGTACGTTCATCGTCATGGCGGGAGAGACCTCCGCTACATGGAACCCCGATGTACCCATCTTCCGCCTGCGTTGGGTCAGAGATAGTATCTGGTTCGAACTGACCAAGTATGGCGATGTGGTCCCCATCGAATATCTTGATATGGATGGCTTGATCGCCTTAGCAGAAAGTTTAAAGTAAAAAAGAGACAGTCACCTAAAGGTGACTGTCTCTTTTTATTTATGTCATTGCGAGGAGGGTGGTCTTCCCGACGAAGCAATCTGATACATAATGCGGGGATTGCCATGCCGCCTAAGAGCAAGAGCCGCGGCTCGCAATGACATGGTTGTTTATCTCTTCAACGTCCGATACTTCACCCGGTGCGGAGTCAAATCTTTTCCAAACTTCTCCATCATCATCGCTTCGTAATCAGACCAGTTGCCGAGATACATCTTGGCGACCGAATCCCCTTCAAAGGCAATGATGTGGGTACAGATTCTGTCTAAAAACCAGCGGTCGTGACTGACAATAAGTGCCACGCCTGCAAATTCTTCTAAGGCTTCTTCTAAGGCGCGCAGAGTGTTCACGTCTAAATCGTTGGTGGGTTCATCCAAAAGCAGAACGTTTGCACCTTCAGTTAAGGTCTTGGCTAGATGCACGCGATTGCGCTCACCACCAGAAAGGACTTCGATTTTCTTTTGTTGGTCGGAGCCTTGAAAGTTGAACGAGGCACAATATGCACGGGCATTGACTTTTCTTTTGCCAAGTTCAAGTGATTCAGCACCTTGTGAGATTTCTTCATACACGGTTTTGCTTGGGTCAAGCGTACGCGATTGATCTACGTATGCCAATTTGACCGTTTCACCAATTTTGATACTGCCACTATCAGGCGTTTCTTTGCCTGTGATCATTTTCAACAACGTCGTTTTACCTGCGCCGTTCGGACCCACTATCCCGATGATACTGCCGGGGGGAACCGAAGCAGTGAAGGCGTCAAGAATGAGGCGGTCATCATAACTTTTGGTGACTTTATCAAATTCAAAAACGACATCACCCAAACGCGGACCGGGCGGAATATAAATTTCCAAATCTTCGCGGCGTGCTTCGGCTTCTTGTGCCAATAATTTTTCGTAAGCACTGATACGCGCCTGCCCTTTGGATTGACGCGCCTTAGGCGACATGCGAATCCATTCAAGTTCGCGCTCGAGGGTCTTTTGTCTTTTGCTTTCAGATTTTTCTTCAAGGCGCACGCGTTCTTGTTTTTGTTCGAGCCACGAAGAGTAATTGCCTTTCCACGGAATGCCATAGCCACGGTCAAGTTCAAGAATCCAGCCTGCTACGTTATCTAAAAAGTAACGGTCGTGGGTGACGGCAATGACGGTGCCTTTGTAATCGCGCAGATGATGTTCAAGCCACGCTACTGATTCAGCATCGAGGTGGTTGGTGGGTTCGTCGAGTAATAAGATGTCGGGTTCGGTCAGCAAGAGTCGCGTAAGTGCGACGCGCCGTTTTTCACCACCAGAACAAACTTTGATGGGCGTATCAGACGGCGGACAACGCAAGGCATCCATTGCAAGTTCAAGGCGATGGTCAAGATTCCAAGCATCATGTTTATCGAGTTGTTCTTGTAACTTGCCTTGTTCAGCCACGAGCGCATCGAAGTCTGCATCGGGTTCAGCAAACTTGGCATTGACCTCATCAAAGCGCGCCAGCATTTCCACAATCGGAGACACCGCCTCTTTGACTACCTCGATGACTGTTTTTGTCTCGTCGAGTTTTGGCTCCTGTTCAAGCAGACCTGTGGTGTAGCCTTTGGCTTGCGAAATTTCGCCGATGTAATCTTTATCCACGCCCGCCATGATGCGTAGCAGAGTAGATTTACCCGCGCCGTTGAGACCGAGCACGCCGATTTTGGCACCGTAATAAAAGCCGAGCGATATATCGCGCAGGATTTGTTTATTCGGCGGGACAATCTTCCCGACCTTGTTCATAGAGTAGATGACTAATGATTCGTTTGACATGGGTTTCCAGAGTTTAGAGAATAGATTTTAGAGATGGGTATTTTATCAGAAGAGAGGGGAAGGAATAAACAATAAGTAATTGGGGAATTTTACCTAGTAGCTCTCGTTGACTTTCCCTATGATAAAATTTTTCTAATCGAATAATAAGGAGAAATATGCCTAAGTTTATTATTCAGCCATATGATAAAGTCCGTGTCGGTGATTTGCTTATTGATGGACTGCAAAGCAATAAATGGAAAGAATTTCATGCTGTTGTTGCATTCGTTAAGAGATCAGGCATGAAACATATTATCAAACCCCTTTCTAAGTTTTCACGGCGAGGGAGAATATTAATATGTGTAGGAATAGATCAGGATGGAACGACGATAGAAGGTTTACAAATGCTTTTGGATGCTGCGGGTAAAAATAGTGAACTTTACATTTTTCACAATCGAAACAACTCTACTTTTCATCCTAAGATATATATTTTTAGAAACAAAAAGACTGCAAGAGTTATAATTGGATCTAACAACCTTACAGAAGGTGGAATTTTTACAAATTATGAGATGGCTGTTGTTTTTGAACTTAAATTTAGTAATAAATCTGACAGACAATTTATAAAAAAGATTGATGAAACAATCGCGGGCTGGATAGATGTTGAAAGTGGACTTTCAATTACTCTTTCAAGTGAAAATTTACAAAACTTAATTAACCGTAAAGCTATATTGTCTGAGAAGCAAACCAGAAAGAAACTTCGTAGAGATACAGACTTTGAACGTCATAATTTAAATGATGTTTTTGGTTTAAAGCCTATTCCTAAAGCCCCCAAAGTGAAGATTGACAACAAATATATTGAAACTGATGAAAAAGATGTTAACAATGAGCTGCAAGTCGAAGATATACCAAAATCAGTCAAATTGAAAGAAAAAGATAGTAACAACAATTCTCAAAAAGTGGTTCTTATTAAGTATGTGCCTAAAGCTGGTAAGCGTACATCTCAAGTACATTTCACGTTAGATAATATGAAGAACTATTTTCATTTGAAAGCCTCTCAACATATACGTATAATCCAAAAACAGCCTAACGAAACGGCAAAAGAAGTTGAGACCAGACAACTTGTCTTGAGTACTGTTAACAAAAATGCAAAAATAGAAGTTGGTGGTGCTCGAGTATTAGTTAAAAATTACCCGACTGGCGAACAAAAACCAATATTAGTTTTTAGAAAACTTGAGAAAGATTATTATGAATATATGTTGGTTATACCTAATGATGAAGGATATTTACCTCTTAGCCAATACTTGAATGCCTTGCCCAAAAGTAAAGCGTTAGCATCTGATACGATTTCTCTGAGGAGAATGAAGCAAATTTGGAAAGATTACCCAGTGGATTAATTGCGTGTTTTTTTGCCAGGTCGCATAATATCTTTCATAAATTTCACCTTTTCACCTTTCTTTTTTTCTAAAGGCGACTTAATAAATACAAGTATGTGCTCATGCACTGTCTTAAAGAGAAAATTAGGCGGGTATGGATAACTACCAAAGATTGGTCGTTGCTTTCCATATGAGCCCCACCTACCACCTGTTCCGTCCTTCGACCATATTATTTCAGATTGAATTAAAAAACCAACATCCCTCATTATAGAAATAAAATCTGCGGCTAAAGGAAATGACAATAATCCATGTTCCGTGTATTGATTAACATTCGCTGTCACAATACACATTTTTCGTCCAGGTTTTAATACGCGATAACATTCTGAGAAAACAGGTTTTATTTCTTCAAGAAATTGTTGATAGCTCTTTATACTACCTAAGTTTTTCTTGGATTTTCCGTAATCAGCTTTATCCCAATATGGCGGGCTAGTTATTATTAAGTCAACAGTGTTATTTTTTATTCCTAATTTTCTACTGTCATCGTGCAATACTTCAAAATGGGATTTTTTATTAAGGCAATTTACGCTTGCAAGGTTTTTGGTTATTTCCTTTATATAGCGACGGTTTTGATCAACGCAAATTGCGCTTCTGCCAAGTTCAAGTGCTGATACTCCTGTAACTCCTGTACCAGCAAAAGGGTCAAGGACACTTTCTCCCCAGAAAGAAAATAGTTTTATTAATCTATTAGGTATCTCTTTTGGAAAAACTGCAGGATGCAATGGATGCGTAGTGTTTGGAATACTCCAGACAGTTTTAGTGTATTCACGCCACTCTTCTTTTGTAACCTTACTCTTCTCTTTTATGCGTTTCTCTAAAGTTTTTGAGTCTTTCTTGTCTTTAATCATTTTAGCTTCAAGTTCCTCTTTTTGTAATCTCGTCTTGTCTGCCTACAATAATGTTTTCTTGAACGTAATCTCTTAGATATTCTCCAAATTCTCTGGGTATATTTAGAGAGGCAATTATTTCTTCGTCAATCTGGTCAATAAGCGAAGAACTATTCTTTGGAGAATAGTTAATGGTCTTTTTTCCAGAGTTAATACTTATTATGGAGTTCTTTAGTAAGTCATTCCAAAGCATATCTGAAAGATTTGATAATCTCTTAAGTGCTCTCTGATGAAATTGAGATGGGTGAATTGGTATTCTGTTTAGAAATGATTGTGTTACATGGAATCCGTCGCCTTCAACTCGCCATAACCAATAAACCAAGCGGCTAGTTAAAACTGCAAACAAAAAGTCGGATTCTCTCTCGTTTCTGCAAACTACTGCTCGAAGAGAATTGGTAAGGACCAAATTCCCATCTTTGTCTGCTGGTATTTTTCGAAAACATGAAATCCAATTATATGCGACATTATAATAATATACAGGACTAGCATTTACATCTAAATTGCTAAGGACGTTTGGAGAAACTGTTTTCCAAATCGAACCTAGCTTTTTGGGATTATTCACTAGGTTTTGATAAACAACTCTTTCCATAGAAGAACTTAGTTTTGGTATAAACTCCTTAATTGAGTGACTAGAAAGAGTTGTAAATTTTAGATTTTTGAACAAACTACTTCGATTCCTGCTATTCCAGCGAATAATGCCACTTGTTTCAATAATTGTTTTAGTATTTTGACTTTTATGCAGTTCTATAATGCAACTTCTAGTCTTTACCGCATCACCAAAAAGTGAATCAGGAGTTCTATCATAGAATGAAAACCTAAAATGCCAGTTAGATGCTTCTATAAGGTTGCGCAACTTTTTTATTGATTTATCCATGCTATAAGAAATTGATAGCGGTACTACTAAAGCCGCCTTTGCATTTTTTCGCTTCGTGAAATTCCACATAGCCTCAATAAAAAATGCATATGTATTACCTTTTGTTCCATCCTCGATACTCTTAAAGAGTACTTGCCTAATATACTTATACTGAGGGTCTTGGAACGCGGAGTATGGTGGGTTTCCAACAAAAAAATCAAATCCTTCAGATCTCTCAGGAAAAATATCAAAGATACTCAAGAAATTCTCTTCTTGAAAATATCTGTTTGCAAAGAACTTGGAAGGATCAAATGAATATAAATTTGTATTAGTTAAATATCTCTTTCTAGTATTTTTTATGTTTCCCTTAATGCTGTTTCTATTTTTTTTGTAATTATTACTTTCCTGCGATTTGAGGCATTCTTTCCCAAGCAAAGTAGTATCAATTACAGCCAAATTACCTCGAACGATTTGCCATATCAACCATGGAGATAATTCGGAAGTTTTATTTGAACCTATTAAGAAATTAGTTAAAACAAAAGCTGAAGAGTTTACTGCAAAAGGGCTAATATCTAATCCATATACAGAATCAATAAAAAACTCAACTATGTCTTTGATATTATTTTTTGCCGCTATCTTTAGAATGGATAAAAGGAAAACTCCTGATCCACATGAGGCATCTATCCAAGACTTGCCCTTAAGTGATATATTTGAATTTTGGTTTTTGCTAATTTTTTCAACCATGTAGTCAGCTAAATCAGAAGGTGTATAGAATAATCCCTGAGATTTCTTATGCTGTTGGAAAGGCTTACTTGTATTGTTGGCACTGAGTTCAAAAAGCTCTAGAATATAGGGTAATAATTCATGAAATGATACGTCAAACTTGTTTTGGTTTAGTTTAAGAACAATCGTATTTGGAATAAACTTGCTAAATAATAAGTCATCTTCTTCATCTTTATTTCCAAAAAACCATTTTTCTGCTTGAGAATAGGTTAATAAATTTGTTCCACTTATATTAAGTCTCGCTAATATCCAAATAGTAATAATAGAAGCAGTTGCTAGATGAATTTCAGTGTCCGAAGAACACTTAAACTCTCGGAGAGGTATTAGAGGAGTAAATACGGAATTGTAGCAATCAATAAGCTCTCTCTCATTTTTGTTATGGCGTATGAATAGAAGCAATTCTTTATGTACATCAATAATTGACGATTCCCAAGATGAAACAAGTGATTGAATTGTTCTCCCAGGAGCTGGCACAGAAAGAGGAATGCTTGAATGTAAAAGATTCATAGAAGAATGACATTATAACAGAACAAATATTCTGCGATTATGTAAATCTGGTTAAGTAAATCCAAATAAGGATGAGAAACCTATCTCTTGTTCTTATTGTCTCTTTACAAAAGAACAAACGCTTACTATCCTCAACTCTTCCTCAGAGGTATTTAGAGAATCATGTAATAGTCTGAAGAGGTAAAAGAGAATTTACCCAAAACTAGCCCTCCCACATTTGGGGATATCAAAAACGTCGTCACAGCCTACACAGAGTATAGGATGAGTATAAGCACCCCAAACTCACGCCCTAAAAACTACCCCCATATATGGAATAACCCTCTTAGGGTCATCCTTCGGCATTCCTTCGACTATCCTTCGACGTTCTCCCGGCTGCTATTTCCCAGTCTAGCCCCGATATGTAGGGTCAAAAACACGTTTCTTGCTATAGTCATCCTATATCCATCCTATAGTTAACCTATACCTAAACATCTTTTTTCTTGCTTCTCAACACCAAATCTAATGTATTTGACAACAAATATATAACAAGGCATCATATATGTGCAAGTCACTTTCATATTATCTAAGGAGTTTTATTTAATCAATGAAGATCCCTTTTCAAGCAATGTTGGCATTTGTTTTTCTATTTTTTTCAGGGGGAATGTGTGATGGAGGTGAAACGCTGAAATTAACTGTCAGCGCAAGTCCTTCCACTTTTACATCAGTGGGAGAAAAGATTACCTTTACATATAAGATAGTGGGAGAGGATTACATCTCTTTCAGTACAGGCTATAAGGTTACAAATGATGTGGCGGATGCAGCACCTGTCTGTTCTAAAGTGAGTAGTAGAGAGATGAGTTGCACATCCACTCACACTATCACCACAGAAGACTTCGCCTTAGGGTATGTCACAAGTAATGCCACTGTACAAGTTCATGTAGGCACTCATAACCTTATATCTTTTAGACCCGTGGATCTTACAGAAAAAGCGACCACAGTTGTTTATATCGAAAATTTCGTTCCTTCCCCAACGCCTACCGTCACCCCCACCTTAACAGCTACCCCTGTATTCACGGCAACACCATCCGAAACAGGGCAAGAGATTATTATCCCACAGCCAAATATTCTTATTCTTCAACCTGTCTTGGCTGGGAACGTCTCTGCTTGTGATACGGGTTTGGGCTTTATTAACTTTCCAATGTCCGAGCCCATCCCTGACCTAACAGGTAAGAACTTAGAGGTAATATTCAATGGCTACAAAGTCAATTGCACAATTGCAGGCAGTCGAAACCAAGTGCTGTCATGTAGCCTGCCACCAGACACAACCTTCCCTCTACAAGTTGGCACCACTGTAGATAGTGTTCAAGTGGATAGCTTTTCTTTTGATGGTGCTATTTGTACCAAAACAGTGCCTACCAAAGAAAAAGACCCAAATGATCCAAACACTCCAATTCCTCCCGTTGTCCCTACCCCTGTAGACTGTAACGCAGACCCTTACAACCCTGCTTGTTAATTACCCTGCTGTTATTCTAAATATAATGGGCTATCTGTTTATAGATAGCCCATTTCACTTTAACCTTCTTATTCCTCAGCCTCATCATCCTCAACTTCCCTGCCTTTACCTGAAAATATCCACCATAAGAAACCACCCATCCCAAGCAATAGCGCGCCTAAACTAAGTCCTACGCTTAATCCGCCCGAAGATTTTGTCTCCTCAACGAGCGGAGTACCCGTTGGCGCGAAAGTAGCCGATGGGCTCGGCGGAAGCGTCAGGGTAGGAGTCACTGTCGCGGTGGAAGCAGGTGTCAGCGTAGGAGGAGGCGTCACTTGCAAAAGCAGTTGTTGTCCGCTGTAAATCACAGACTCATTATTCATTCCATTCCAAGCCATCAGGCTGGATAATGAAACATCATATAAACCTGCAATCCATGAAAGTGTCTCACCGCTTTGCACCACATGATAATACTTACCATCTGCCGCGGGCGTCAGTTTTTGGATGTTGCTCAAGGTTGGGCTGGGGGTGATGTTCCCCAAAGAAATAACAAGTTGCTGACCAACTTGCAAAGGCGTATCGGCTTGAATGCCATTCAGCGAGACGATTTTTTCAACCGTCACTTTATACGCATCGGCAATCGTGATAAGTGCCTGATACGGCGCAACTTCATGCACAATCTTTCCATTAGCATCGGGTGTTTGCGGCACGATCATGCCATACGGCGTGGGCGTGGCAAAGCCTACCGTGTTTTCATTCGGGATAAATAACTTCTGCCCCGCTTGCAAAGGGTCATCACGCGAAATGTTATTCCACACTTCAATATCATGGATCGTAATTTGATAAGCAATCGCAATCGCCCACAATGATTGCCCCATCTGTACTTCGTGAAAGACTTTGCCCTCCGCATCGGGTGATGCAATTTTTACAGGGACGATTAACCCAAAGCTCGGCAGTGCTGGATTTGAAACGCCTCCTGACGACGGGGAGGCTGGAGAGCTGGAACTTCCACATTCTTGCCCAGAGACATACGCCGCTTGTAAGACGTAATAGGTTCTCCCATCGGATGTTTGTGCTGTGCCCGCCCCTACATGACAGTATTCAGGCGTCACCGCTGGGCGCATATGGTCAGGGTCAGCCCATACAGCCATAATCTGGTCAATGCCCATATCCCCCACAGCAAAGTTCTCTGTTGCCCACACAGTACCACCCGCGCCATATCCTGCCGCCGCAATGCGTCCACGCACATTCCCAATATGCCAAGACATATTATTTGCCGCCATCGTCGCCGCCGTGGACTGTGCCACTGCATTAACAATCGGGTCTTCTATTAAAGGGGGCAATCCATAGGCAACCCGCAACGTGTTCATGGCAATAATCAAATCATACGCAGTCACCTGATTGGATGGAGCCGCACTCGCACCTTGCGGGCGCGGAAATATCCCCATCAAAATGATCAGGAGCAGAAACCAACCAGCAAAATATCTAAAACGCATAGAGGTTAATTATAAGACTAGAGGTTAACTCAAAATAAGTATCTTTTCCCTTTGAGAGTGGATATTTCTATAGACTTATTAAAAGATTTCACCACAGAGAACACAGAGACCTTAGAGATTTTTCTCTGAGAACTCTGTGACCTCTGTGGCGAACAATCGCTTTTCCCTTTTATTTCACCCTAGCAGGGAACCAACACCGTAACGTCCTCAAATTAAACAGGCTTGCCAATCCTAATATCACCATCCCAAACACAAAGGTGAAAAGTGGCAACACCGAAAAGACTGCATCCGAAGGAATGCCATAGCTGATGACAAGAAAATCTAAATCTGCACCGAGCACGGCTTGCCATGTCACCAGAAAAAAGATAGCGAAGAATCCCAGACCTAACATCACAGGTGATGACATTCTTCCCTGACGTTGGCTGAGTCCACGCACCATAAAATAAATCAACCACCCCACCAAAACCATGCTAACGAATAATAAAAAGATGGGCTGTAGCATGGTCAATGGTTCGTTTTCAATGATGAAGCCTAAATGTAAATTCATCAACTCAATGATGTAAGAAAGTATCGAACCAATGTTGACCATTCCGATAATGATTAAGAAATCTACCCAAGCCAGCACAATATTTGGCATGGCGGCTTGTCCGCTAGTGGTGGGGCGCACACCTAAGGCTTTCAATAATTTTTCAGGTTCAGGTAACAGTTGAGCAATCACATCCAAATTGCGAATACCCTTACGAAAATCAATCCACTGCATCGGTGAAAGTTTTTCAGATATCTTGGTTCTTTGCAACAAGATAGGATAAACCACTTGGGTTTCAGGGTCAGCACTCGTGTCTGCTTTAAAGCGTGAGAGCAACACCAAAACTTCATCAGCCGATTGAATATCATCTGCTGGCGTGTGCCCATATTTCTTCAAGACAATTTCAAGTTCACGCGCAATCCTGCTATCTTGTGGCGCGTAATCAATATAATAACGAACTGATTTCGGTTGAGAGATATTGGGTGAATATAAATTTGCAAACTTCGGCACGCTTGCTTCGGGTCTACCCCAACGTTGCATGGCAGGTGAGCGCAACAGTATCAATTCAAGAAATGAAATAATTGGAATAAAAAAAACTTGCGCGAACAATAGAAACAAAAGAATATTGTATAAAAGCGATTTGCTTTCATCAAAATCCGCATTTTCGTTAACCAAGCCAAGCTCAAGCCCCAAAGCAAATGTAAAAAAGAGCGCAATCGGTAAAGTCCACAATGCGGTTTGCGCTTGCGATAAATTGAAATCTCGTTTGAGTATGCGATATGGCAATGGAATCAACACCAACGGAATCAAAAATGTCCACAACGCGAAAACCGAATAAATAGATGTGACAACCCCAAACAAAACTGCCAACCAAACTGTCAGTGGCGCTTTGAATCCAGATTGCGGTGGGGATTTTTTCGGTGGCGTCGGCGACTCAATTAACTTCAACAGTTTTCTAAACGCGAAGAAAAACCCGCCTCGAAAATCTACCCACTCTAGTTGCTCCAGTTCCCTCGGCAGAGTCACCGCCTGAAAAATCAGCAGGATGATGCGTTTTTTCTTATCAAGAAAATGCCGCCACTCAATCTCCACACTGCGCGATGAAATTGATTCGGGTGAAACGATGAGTAACAGTAAATCTGATTGTTCTAATCCTTTTTCTATTTGACCGTTCCATGGGCGACCCGGTACCAAACTTAAATAATCCAACCAAATGTTGCTGAAACCACGCTTTTCCAAGTTGTGGAAAAGGTCATCTACAAATCCGATGCATTGACGCGAGTAACTGATGAAGATGTTTGGCTTCATAGAATAATTGTTGAATTATACGTAATAAAAGACAAAATAAAAAGCCAACCGGATTAGGTTGGCTTTTTATTATCTATAAACCTACTTCTTAAACTCCGCCACCAATTCTTGCAAGACCTTCTTCGCGTCACCAAATAACATCTTCGTATTTGACTGATAAAACAGCGGATTTTCAATCCCAGCAAAACCTGCCGCCATAGAACGCTTCATCACGATGACAGTTCTGGCTTTATCTACGTCAATAATCGGCATTCCATAAATCGGGCTGGATTTATCCGTTCGTGCCGCAGGGTTGACCACGTCATTTGCACCGATAATGATACAAACATCAACGCTATCCATGGTTGGATTAATCGTTTCCATTTCAAGCAATTGGTCATAAGAGATATTCGCTTCTGCCAGCAACACATTCATGTGACCCGGCATACGCCCTGCCACTGGATGAATTGCAAACTCTACAGCGATTCCGTGTTTATCAAGTTCATCGCTCAATTCACGCACTGTATGTTGGGCTTGTGCAACTGCCATCCCATAACCGGGCACAACCACAACTCTATCTGCTTGTTCTAAAATAAATTTTGTATCTTCAATTCCAACGCGCGTGATAGGTCGTTCTTCTGCTAAAGCAGAAGAATCTACTTGACTTGAACCAACTGCACCAAATAACACATTCGTAAATGAACGATTCATGGCTTGGCTCATAATAATAGAGAGGATAAAGCCCGAAGCACCATCTAATGACCCGGCAATAATCAACACTTTGTTATCAATCGCAAAGCCAGTTGCCGCAATAGCAAGACCTGCGTATGAGTTCATCAACGAAATCACCACTGGCATATCCGCCCCACCGATGGGTAAAACGATAAATATACCAATCAAAAATGCCAGAGCAATCATCACATAAAAGATGGTGGTGTTATATGGGAAGAAAATCAAATAAACAAACATGCCAAAGGCTGTAAAGAAGAGTGTAATGTTTATAAAGTTTTGACCTTTATATGTAATCGGAGCACTCTTAATAAGTTCACTTAACTTTCCAAACGCCATCAAACTTCCTGTTACGGTCAGCGCGCCGAATAACACTTCAAAGCCAATCGCGCCCATTAAGAAATTGCTCAATTCATTGTGTGCGCCTTTTTCAATATACTCATTGATACCCACCAACACAGCAGCTAACGCACCAAACGCATGTGATAAAGCGATACGTTGTGGCATCGCGGTCATTGGCATAAAGATTGCCATTGCCGCACCAATGGCAGAACCAATCGCTACGCCGGTGATAATCCACGTCCATGTGACAATATGCCCATTCACAAGTGTGCCGATAATTGCTAACAACATACCAATTTCAGCAAAGTGCATACCACGCCGTGCAGTTTCTGGATGTGATAAACCTTTCAAACCCAGAATAAATAAAACAGAAGCAATCAAATAAACAACTTCAGTTAAATAATTCATGATTGTTTCTTCTCTTTTTTCTTGAACATCTTCAACATACGTTCAGTAATCATAAATCCACCAACCACATTAATCGTCGCGGCGGTGACTGCAATAAAACCAAGAATCTGTGCGGTTTGATGCTCACTGCCGGCGGCAACGAGTGAACCCACAAGCGAAATCCCAGATATCGCGTTTGTAGCAGACATCAACGGCGTATGAAGCGTTGGCGTCACTTTACGAATCACTTCAAATCCTACAAATCCTGCAAGAATAAGAATATAAATCAATTCAATTTGCATGGTATCTCCTTTTATTTCTTCGCAGATGCAAAAGTTGGATGAACAATTTTCCCCGCATGTGTAATCAAACAACCTTGAATAATGTCATCATCCAATTTCAATTCAAATTGTTTTGAGTCTTTATTCCAAAACTCATCGAGCAAATTAAATAAATTATTGGAATACATCAGGCTGGCATTCAACGCGACTTTTGCCGGCATATTTTTGATGCCGATAATTTTCACACCGCTTCTTTCTACGGTTTTGCCTGCTACTGAACCTTCGACATTGCCTCCACTTTCAACAGCCAAATCCACAAGCACAGAACCCGGCTTCATTGCATCTACCATGTCTTTGGTCACGATGAGAGGCGCTTTTCTTCCAAACAATTGCGCAGTGGTAATGACCACATCCGCTTGCGCACAATATTGCTTCATCACTTCACGTTGTTTATTGAGTTGTTCTTTGGTTAATTCTTTAGCATAGCCTTGTGATGTTTGACCTGTTTCCCCCAAATCTACTTCTACAAATTTTGCCCCAAGTGATAGTACATCATTCTTTGCGACTGGACGAGTATCAAACGCATCCACTTTTGCACCGAGGCGTTTGGCAGTTGCAATGGCTTGCAAACCTGCTACGCCAGCACCAATTATAAAAACTTTACACGGCTGAATGGTTCCTGCCGGGGTCATCATCATCGGGAATATTTTTTGAATATTATCTGCCGCAGTGATTACTGCCGCATAGCCTGCTAAACTGGCTTGTGAACTTAATGCATCCATCTTTTGTGCGCGAGTGGAACGCGGAATCATCTCCATCGAAATGGCAGAGACGTTTTTCTTCGCCATGTCATCAATCAATTTCTTTTCATTGAAAGGGTCTAAGAAACTGACATGAATGGCATTCTTCTTTAATAAGGATAAATCTTTGGCTTCAGGCTTTCGGATGCGTAAAACAATGTCGCCAGCGGAGAAAAGTTTCTTGCGATTCTTTTCTATGCTCGCGCCTGCTTTTTTGTACTCTTCATCTTTAATATCTAGCGTTTCCCCCAAGCCTGACTCAACCAAAACCTTAGCACCTTTCTTAACTAACTTCTCCACCACGCTGGGCAACATTGGCACGCGCAGTTCTAGGGCAGAATTCTCTTTTGGGATGACGATATTCATATCTTTTCCTGTTATTTGGATTTTGCAAGCAGTAGGCTAACCCTGCTGAAATTTTGTAGCACAGTGGGGTATTTTATCAGAAATGGAAAATTTTTTGCCCTTGACTCTCACCTCACCTGAGGGTGTATAAAGCCATCATCCGCGGAGAAATGAAATGATAAAAATTGGAGATTTTGCCCGCCTGACCCAAGTCTCAATCGTAACGCTTCGTTACTACGATGAGATGGATTTACTCAAACCTGTGAGGGTAGATTCGTTTACAGGCTATCGCTTCTATTCTGTAGAGCAACTTCCACGCTTGAATCGTATTCTGGCACTCAAAGATTTAGGCTTTTCACTTGACCAAATCAAATTGATGCTGGCAGATGGACTTGCTGTTGAGCAATTACGCGCTATGTTGACCCTGCAAAAGAGTGAAGTGGAGAAACGCCTCTCAGAAGAAAGTGAACGCTTACAACGCATTGAGTCTCGGTTAAGGCAAATTGAAATGGAGAATAAAATGCCAAATTATGATGTTGTTATAAAAAATGCACCTGCTATGCTTGTGGCTTCATGTCGTATGACCATCCCAACCAATGACCAAGTTCCACAATATTTAGGTCCCGCTTTTGATGAATTGTATGATTACATTCGCAAGCACAATGCAAAAGATACGAGTCCATGCTTTGCATTGTGGCATAGCCCATCTGATGTATACGAGAATGAAGATGTTGAAGCGATTGTACCGATTGACCGTCAAATTAAAGAAGCGGGGCGAATCAAAATTTATGAACTTCCTATTACACAAGTTGCATCTGTTGTGCATCAAGGAAATTTTGAAGACTTCACACAAGGTCATGCCGCTTTGTTAGAATGGATTGATGCGAATGGATACAAAATTGTTGGTCCGTATCGCGAGATATATATAAAATTTAATCACCAGAACCTTGCCGACACAACAACAGAGATTCAATTTGCAGTTGAAAAAGCATAATCTATAAAAAGAAACAGTCTCGCATTTGCGAGACTGTTTCTTTAATTACAACTTTTTGATTCTTGTTCTATTGGCAAACCAAACGCTTCATAGACGGGCACACCATCCCATTCATTTGGGATTGGTAAATTCAAAGCATACGCGACGGTGGTGGCTGTATCAACTGTATTCACTTGTGAAGTTAATTGTTTCGGCTGAATGCCTGCACCAGATGCAATCCAAGGGATTGTCATATCTTCGGGGAAGCCTGATGTGTGTGAATTGCCTAACCCGCCATGGTCAGCAGTGATGATGATGAGCGTTTCATCTCTTATGCCTCGTGTATCTAATTCTGCAAGAATTTTTTCAATGGCTTGGTCTGCTCTGAAAATTACACTTAATTGTTCACCAGAAAGCCAACCATACACGTGTCCCATATCATCTGTTGTGGCGAAATGAATAAATAGCAAACGAAAATCAGCGGGGAAGTTTTGAATTAAATTTTCTGTGACGATTAAATCACGGTCATTAATGAATTGAAAAATATCTAAACTAGAAGGTTCAGTTACTTGTTGTATTTTTTCTTTGCCAATGAACATTGCTGTTTGTAAACCTGCTGAATGAGCAATATCAAATATATCTGTGCCGAGAGCAAATCCTCTTTCAGGAAGATAATCATTCCAATCTACGCCATGTTTATTCAAACATGTACCCGTTAACATGGAAGCATGAGCAGGTAATGTAGCACTGAGTCGAATCGTTTGAGCAGTTAATGAATAAGCAGATGATTCCATTAACTTCATCAATGTTGGCATCGGCGCCAGCGGAATCGCGTCTGGGCGTAAACCGTCGAGGGACAGAATCAAGACTCTGCGAGCAAGAGGCGTTGGTGTCCCCAAAGGCGTTGGTGTAGGTGTAAGAGTCGCTTCGGGTGTTGAAGTCTCAGTAGATGTGAGAGTTGGTATAAATGTTGGTGTCGGTGTTAAAACAACATTGGATGTTTGACATGCAATTAAAAAGAATATCAAAACCAAATATCGAAGACGTTTCATTTAATTTACTTGTTTGCGTGATGGTTTGCTGAAATATAAATTTGCTAATATGCCTAAAAAGAAAACAAATAAAACAGCAACAATCACTTCAACCACCCAACCGACAAGCGGCACAAAGGTTAAGATTTCTAAGGCGGTATCTTTTAATATAGTTGAAAGCCCATATAACGCCACCGCTGTATAACCAATTTCTTTTAATTCGAGTTTGGCTTCATTTATTTTTGCGAGATGAACAATCATAAACACTTCTAACGCGGTCAGCAAAAGTGATGTGCCGGGAATTGGCGCTGTGACTGCGGCAATCACACCAGCAATCAATGTGTAAATGATAATGTGCCAAATCGGTTTCATACTTTATATCGAAAACAATAACAGAGCGAACCCAATGCCTAAACATAGAAAAAACCCAATGCCAGCCAAAACGAAAAAGATAAGGTTTGGATTTTTATCTTCTTGAATCACTGGATTGTATTCACGCGAGACAAATGGTTTGGATTCTAAATACGGTTCATTATGGATGTGATGCCTGCGGTTGTGTTCCTCGGCAGTTTCTTGTGGGACGATGCCCATGCCTGCCATTTGATTAAATGCTGTTGAAACTTTTGCTTGCACATCAGGTGGTAACTCATTAAAGTCGCTATATGTATTTCCGTTGAAATTAATGGTGCTAGCGGTTGTATAGATATTTGAAATATTTTTTACAATATCGCCCTCTAAAAAATCGGGAATGCCATTGCCATTTTTATCTACTAGCATATTGGCAATTTGTTGATAAGCCTGACGCATTTCGGGCGGCATTTCTTCAATACTATTGTATGTCTTTCCATTGAAATGTATTTGAGGCATGGGAAACTCCTTTTTTATATTTTATTTGCAAAATGGTAAAAGGGATATAGGAAAATAATGTCATATTTTCTCTAATCTAGATTAAAGAAACCTGTTTGATTTTAGGTTATAATTCAGTCACTGAATTTTGGAATAAAAATGAGCCTAGAATCAACAAACGAAGAAATCCGCGAACTTTCATTACTCGAACAAATCGAAAGCGACCCCGATGTAAACCAATCCACACTTGCTACCCAACTTGGCGTGGCAGTTGGCACAGTCAATTGGCATTTAAAAAGATTGATTGCCAAAGGTGCTGTTAAAGTTTCTCGCGCCGAAAGAAAAAAATTACGTTACATCATCACGCCAGAAGGTTTGGCATTGCGTGCGCGTCTTGCGATTGATTATGTAGAACGTTCGTTTTCTGTGTATCGCAACACACGCAAAAAAGTTAAAGATAACATCATAAAAATTCGTAAAGCAGGTTTTGACAGTGTGCGAATCGTTGGCACTGGTGATGTGGCTGATATTTGCAAACTCACGTGTCTCGAACAAGGTATCAAAGTTGTAAATGAAAAAAATATCCCTACATTTGTTTTAGATGGATACAAGATAAAATTGGAAGGTTTGGAATGAATCAAAAGCATATTTTGATTACTGGCGGAGCAGGTTACATCGGTTCAATCTTGACCTCAGAACTGCTACGGCAAAACCATCAGGTTACAATCTTAGACAGTTTACTCTTCGGCGGTGAAAGCATTATGCCGTTTATGAGTCATCCGAACTTTCATTTTGTTAAAGCGGATGTGACAGAGCCACGTGCTATTCGTGATTCGATTAAGAAAGATTGGGATAAGCCCAATGCTGTGATTCATTTAGCAGGCATTGTTGGCTTTCCAGCATGTCAAGCAGTGGGAAAACAAGTCGCATGGAAATACAATGTAGAGGCGACAAAACTTGCGTACGAGCAGTCAGCAGATTTAGGTGTAGAAAGATTCGTGTTCGCATCCACTTATAGCAATTATGGATTAAGTCCAGATGGCAAACCTGTTACGGAAGAATCGCCATTAAATCCACAATCTTTATATGCTGAGACGAAAATTGCCGCGGAAGAATATTTGCTTTCGCAAAAAGATTCAACTTGTGCGCCGTTATTATTTCGTTTTGCAACATTATATGGAGTTTCTCCGCGAACCCGTTTTGATTTGATTGTCAATCAATTTGTTTTGGAAGCATTTACAAAACGGCAATTAATTATTTATCAACGCGGATATTCACGTTCATTTGTTCACATTCGCGATATTGTGCGCGGAATTATTATGGGGTTAGAAGCCGAACAATCAAAGATTCGTGGTCAAGTTTTTAATTTAGGAACTGATAGCGGAAATTACACAAAAAGTGACATTGTGAATCTGGTTTTGAAGCGTATGCCTGAAACGATTGTTGAATATAAAGATTTAACTTTTGGCGGCGATATGCGAGATATAACAGTTTCTTTTGAAAAAATTAAACGTGTTTTAGGTTTTGAAACAACTTTAGATGTGGATGATGGTGTGCGTGAAGTTTTGTTTGCATTGAAATCGGGTTTGATACGTAACCCGACAGATGAACATTATAGAAACGCTCAATTTATAGTTCAATAAACAAAACCTGACAGGTCTATAAAAGGAAAACAACATGACAGAAAGTTTTTGGAAAGACAAACGTGTAATTGTCACAGGCGGAGGAGGATTCCTCGGCTCATTTGTAGTTGAAAAATTAAAAGAACGTGGTGCGACAGATATTTTTATCCCACGCAAAAAAGATTATGACTTGACTCAACGTGAAGCTATTGAACGCTTGTATGATGATGCCTTGAAAAATGTTGACCCGAAAAATGTCGTCGTGATTCATCTCGCCGCAAATGTTGGCGGCATTGGTGCGAATCGTGAACACCCTGCTGAGTTTTTCTATGACAATATGATTATGGGCGTGGAACTCATGCATCACGCTTATAAAAGAGGCGTTGGAAAATTTGTTGCCACTGGAACAGTGTGCGCTTATCCAAAATTTACGCCAGTCCCATTCAAAGAAGATGACATTTGGAATGGCTATCCCGAAGAAACCAATGCACCTTATGGACTTGCTAAAAAGATGATGCTTGTGCAAGCTCAAACGTATCGTCAGCAATATGGATTCAATGCGATTTATTTATTGCCCGTCAATTTATATGGACCAAGAGATAATTTTAACTTGCAAACATCGCATGTAATTCCCGCTTTGATTCGTAAAGCCATTGAAGCGACTGAGCATGGTGATAAAGAATTACAGGTGTGGGGTGATGGCTCACCAACACGTGAATTTTTATACGTTGAAGATGCGGCTGATGGAATCATCACAGGTGCTGAAAAATATAACGGTGATTTACCAATTAACCTCGGTTCGGGATATGAAATCTCAATCAAAGATTTAACTGAATTGATTGTTAAACTCACAGGCTTCAAAGGAAAATTGGCTTGGCAAACTGATAAACCAAATGGTCAGCCACGCCGTGGACTGGATGTATCTCGTGCAAAAGAATTATTCGGTTGGAGTGCTCAAGTTCAATTTGAAGAAGGCTTGAAGAAAACGATTGAATGGTTTAAAGAAAATCGCGACAAAATTCGTTAGAAGGTTTACAAGATTGAACGTTCAAACGTTTTAACTTGCAAACTTGGAAACAATAAGATGACTGAACTTAAAAAACACGAACCGACAACAGTTTATATCAAGCCTACCAAAGGACTCTCGTCCTTAAATTTAAGAGACCTTTGGGTGTATCGCGAGTTAGTTTTCTTTATGGTCTGGCGCGATATCAAAGTGAAATACAAGCAAACTTTGTTAGGCATGGCATGGGCTGTGATTCAACCTGTGATGACTATGCTTGTTTTTACATTTCTTTTTGATCGCGTTGCAAAACTTCCAACCGAAGGCATTCCATATCCAATCTTTGCGTTCACGGCGTTATTACCTTGGGGCTTATTTGTCACTGCATTAAATCAAGGTAGCCGTTCACTTGTTGCACACAATAACATGGTCACGAAAATTTATTTTCCCCGTCTCATTCTTCCGATGTCTTCTGTCTTCGCAGGTCTCGTTGATTTTGCCATCGCATTCGTCATTCTCGTAGGCTTGATGTTTTATTATCAATTTGTTCCCGCATGGAATTTAATTTGGACGCTTCCACTTTTTCTTTTACTTGCGATTATCACCGCACTCGGAGTCGCGCTTTGGCTTTCAGCGATTAACGTTCAATATCGCGATGTAAACCAAGCCCTTCCGTTTCTGACTCAGTTTTGGCTGTTCGCTACACCTGTGGCATATTCTGCCTCTGTGATTTCCGAGCAATGGCAAATTTTATATTCATTAAATCCAATGGCTGGCGTTGTCAACGGATTCCGTTGGGCATTGCTCGGCACAGGCAATGGACCAGATATTACTTTATGGGTATCCGTTGGGATTTCTATTTTGATTTTCATTTCAGGTCTTTTCTATTTTAGAAGCATGGAAAAGACTTTTGCGGATACGATTTAATGGCGACAGCAATTTCAGTTAAGAACATTGGCAAGCAATATAAAATCGGTGCGGCGGAAACGAAATTCCGCTATAACATGTTGCGTGATGTGATTGTGGATACATTCACTGCACCTGTCAGAATTGCAAAAGCCATGATTGGCAAGTCAGACCGACGTATGAATCAAAATTATGTTTGGGCGTTGAAAGATGTTTCATTTGATTTAGAAGAAGGAAAAGTGCTTGGTATCGTCGGAAGAAATGGCGCGGGTAAAAGCACATTATTGAAGATTCTCTCTCGAGTCACTGAACCAACTACTGGAACTGTGACTGTCCGCGGACGGGTTGGCTCATTGCTTGAAGTAGGTACAGGCTTTCATCCAGAATTATCAGGTAGAGAAAATATTTATATGAATGGTGCTATTCTCGGGATGAAACGTTCTGAGATTGACTCCAAGTTTGATGAAATTGTAGATTTTTCCGAAGTTAATCAATTTATTGATACACCTGTCAAAAGATATTCATCAGGTATGTATTTGCGTCTCGCATTTGCAGTTGCGGCTCATCTTGAACCAGAGATTCTCGTTGTAGATGAAGTGCTTGCAGTAGGCGATGCAGAATTTCAAAAGAAATGTTTGGGCAAGATGAATGATGTTGCTCAACAAGGTCGCACGGTTTTGTTCGTTAGTCATAACATGTCAGCCATTTTGCGTTTGACTCAAGAAGCGATTGTCTTGAACAAAGGTCAAATGATTATGCGTGGTAACACGCAAGAAGCCGTTGATTATTATTTATCATCGGGTCAATCACAAGCAGGTGAAAAAATTTGGGATGCAGAAGATTTACCCGTAGCGAGTGCTGAATTTACACCGATCAGTTTGAAGGTCAAAGATAGAAGCGGAAAAGTCGTGGATACGATTCGTTCTACCGAACCTGTCACGCTTGAATTTGAATATCAATTAAATTCATCCATCACTGGTTTGCGAGTTGGTTTGTATATCAGCACGATGCGCGGCGAATATATTTTCACATCGTTTGATACGGATGATGCCGCGTTGTATGAAAATTTTGATACGCGGAGTGCGGGGCGTTATGTGAGTCGCGCAGAAATTCCTGCCGATATTTTTAATGAAGGTCGTTACATGGTGGGCGTGAATGCGAGTTCGTTTGGTGTGAAGCGATATTTTATGGATGAAAACGCGTTGGCGTTTAGTGTGGATATTTCTGGCGCGCCTGGCACGCAATGGGGTGAGCCGCGTGTCGGTCCGATTCGTCCGCGATTAAATTGGAAAATTGAAAAGTTGGATTAACATGAATTCAACTTTAAAAAATATTTTAGGCGAGTTGCCTCTCACCGTTGAATTGGATTGGGCATTGCGTTCCAAAAATCAAACGCGCCGCGATCATTACAATTTAAATCGCTTACAAAAATCTTTGCCAAGTGCAGTTGAAGTTACAAAAAAACATTTACAGAAAAAACTTGCCCTGAGTTTATCGAAGGGTGATAAAGCAAAAAAGGTTTTATTTTTTTCAACGCTTCATTATTGGATTGAGCAATCTGCATATCTTGGTTTGGTCTTGGCAGGGCTTGGACATAAAGTCACTTTGTTGACGTTGCCTTATTCTGAATGGCATAAAGAAAAAGATAAATTTACACAACGACAACGCATACTGCATACACGCGATGCCTTGTCTTCATTATCTCCATTAATTGAACACGCTTCACTACTTGACTTGAAGCCTGCTTCTGCTCTCCCCGACATTCTCTTAGCTGACATCAAAGAAATTTCATTGTGGGATGCTCAATACACATTGATGCGTGAAGAAGTAAACATGCAAGACTCACATGATAAAGCCTTGTATGATTTGCGAATCAAACGAAATACATTTGCCGCTCATACAACATTAGATTGGATGCAAAAAAATAAACCTGATGTGGTTTTGATTCCAAACGGCTTGATTTTAGAAATGGGAATTATTTTTCGTGTGGCTCGGTATCTCGGCATTGATGCAGTCACTTATGAATTCAACGATCAACGCGAACAAATTTGGTTGGCACAAAATTCATCCATCATGCAACAAGACACAGATTATTTAGTTGATGCTCGTTGTCATTTACCCGTTACAGATGAAATGTTTGAACGCGTTGCAGATTTAGAAAATGCCCGCCGCGGTGCAAGAGTATGGGGAAAATCAAAACGACTTTGGCAGTATGTCTCTTCACAAGGTGCAGATGAGACTCGTAAAATGTTAAATTTAGATTCTCGTCCAGTGGTGATGCTAGCCGCCAATGTTTTAGGTGATAGCCTCACATTAGGGCGCGATATTTTTGCAGAATCTATGACTGAATGGATTACAAAAACTGTCACGTATTTTGCAAAGCGAAATGATGTTCAATTAGTCATCCGCGTTCATCCTGGTGAAAAACTTGTGCCACAAGCAAAGTCTATGGGAACGGTTGTAAAAGAAGCCTTGCCTGAAATGCCAAATCACATCCATGTCATTGGTGCATTGGATTCAATCAATACGTATGATTTAATCGAAATCGCAGATGTGGGTTTGGCTTACACCACCACAGTTGGTCTCGAAACTGCGATGAATGGCAGACCTGTCATTTCTTGTGGACAAACACATTATCGCGGACGTGGTATTACGATTGATCCAAACTCATGGGATGAATATTATGCAACGCTTGAAAAAGTTTTAGCAGATATCCCTGCTCATAAATTAAATGAAAAACAAATTGAATTTGCTTGGAATTATGCTTTTCGATTCTTCTTTGAATATCCTCGTCCATTCCCTTGGCGTTTGATGAATTTTTGGGATGATTTAGAAGTTTGGAATTTGGAAAGAGTATTTAGCGACGAAGGTATGAGTCAATTCAAAGATACGTTTGAATTTTTAACAGGTGAACCATTCCATTGGAAGAGATAATTATCTTTCCTCTTTCTTCTTTCATTTGGTTGGAAAGAGGAAAGAAGAAAGAACGAATGACAGAGATAAACACATGACCCAAGACACAAAGAACAAAGTACGCGAGTTTTATGATGAAATCGGCTGGCAACAAGAAGATGACGGGCATTATCAAAATGCACGTTATGAAGATTTGCGCCCTGTCTCACGTGAATATATTCATAAAACTCGTTTACGTGTAATGAATGGGCTTATTCCAACTGGCAGATTTATTTTGGATGCAGGTTCTGGTCCTGTTCAGTATGAAGAATACAAAGCCTATTCAGCGGGCTATCAAAAACGAGTATGCTTGGATATTTCTATCCAAGCATTGAAAGAAGCGCGGACGCGAATCGGCTCACATGGAGAATATGTTGTAGGTGACCTCGCAAATCTCCCTTTTAAGAAAGAAGCGTTTGATGGAGCAGTATCCATGCATGCGATTCATCATCTCGCACTGACAGAACATCCACGTGCGTATGCAGAGATTCATCGTGTACTTGCAACTGGACGAACTGCGGCGATTGTCAACGGTTGGCATGAACCTTTGTTAATGCGCATGGCAGAACCATTGATTGGATTAATGAGAAAATTATCAGGGCGTGCTGAGAAGAAGAAAAAAGAATGGTTGAATGAAGAAGACCCTGCAGGGACATTTGTCCAAAAGATGACGCCTGAATGGTTGAAAAAAGAAATCGGTTCAAAGATGACGATTGAAATTAAACCCTGGCGTAGCATGAGCACAAGAATATTAAGATGGTTTATCCGCCCGTTTGGTGGAAAGTTATTTTTGAAATTTGTATTTTGGCTTGAAGGTGTGTTTCCAAAGTTTTTTGCAGAAAATGGGCAATATCCGTTAATAGTAATTAAGAAATAACTCGGTGGTCGAGTAGGTCGAGCGTTCTTTGCGAGACCATATCGAGACCACCAATTAAAAGTAAAAATAGAATTGTAGGATGTGGTCTCGATACATTGCTCGTTTCACTCGCAATTACTCGACCACCGTTTGAAATAAGGAGAATGTATGGACTGGAAAAATCAAGTAGTACTTGTCACGGGCGGAACAGGTTCATTTGGCAAGAAGTTTATAAAAATTTTGCAGGCAGAAAAACAGCCGAAGAAAATTATTGTCTTTAGCCGTGATGAATTAAAGCAACACGAAATGCAAGTCGGTGGATATAACCAAGAGAATTTACGTTATTTCATTGGTGATATTCGTGACCGTGAAAGACTCGTGCGTGCATTACATGGTGTAGATATTGTCGTTCATGCGGCGGCGTTGAAACAAGTCCCTGCTTGTGAATACAACCCCATGGAAGCGATTAAGACCAACATTATGGGCACTGCGAATGTTGTCGAAGCTGCTTTAGATGCAGGTGTGAAAAAAGTGTTGACCGTCAGCACAGATAAAGCAGTTAGCCCGGCGAATTTATATGGAGCCACAAAACTCGCCGCGGAAAAATTAACCATTCAAAGTAATGCGTATGCTGGCGGTTCGGCGACTAGATTTGCGTGCGTGAGATACGGGAATGTAGTCGGCAGTAGAGGTTCAGTGGTGCCATTGTTCCTCAAACAAAGGTCAAGCGGAAAAGTGACAATCACAGATGACCGCATGACTCGTTTTTGGCTTTCACTTGAACAAGGTGTGCGCTTTGTGATTCATTGTATTGAACAAATGGAAGGTGGCGAAGTATTCATCCCGAAAATCCCAAGCACCAAGGTCACTGACTTGGCAAAAGCGATTGCACCTGATGCAAAACTAGAAATCATTGGTATTCGCCCCGGTGAAAAATTGCATGAAGTTTTAATTTCAGAAGATGAAGCCAGAAACACGGTTGAACTTGATACAATGTATGTCGTCCAACCTGCCGAAGCCATTTGGTTTGGATATTCGTGGCAAGATAAAGGCAAAACGTTGAAAGAAGGTTTTAGTTATTCCAGTGATAACAACACCGAATGGCTAGATGTTGAAGGAATTAAAAAATACATTGCACCATTTGAAGAATTATTTGCACAAGGAAAATTGGAAGGATAGGTTTGCAGGTTTACAAGTTGAAAGGTTTGAAAGTTAAAACCTTCAAAATTTAAAACCTGCAAACTTTTGAACTCAATGAAACTACTCATCCCCGGCGTAAGCGGATTGCTCGGCATCAACTTGGCACAAGAGATGATGGGCAAACACGAAATCATCGGCATTGATCGTGGCAAACTGAACAATGCTCCCTTTGAAGTGTTGCATCGAGATTTGTCCGACGCTTCAGGCTTTGATTCGATACTTGATTCTGAAAAACCAGAAGCAGTGATTAATTGCGCCGCCTTAGCAAACCTTGAAGATTGCGAAGAAAACCCCGAACTTGCAAAACAAATCAATGTAGATGTGCCTCGTCAGATGGCGCGGGCTTGCAAAGCAAAAAATATTCCCTTTGTTCATATTTCAACCGATGCTGTCTTTGACGGTGAAAAAGATGACTTTTACACCGAAGACGATAAACCCAACCCACTCAGTGTGTACGCTAAGACAAAACTTGAAGGTGAATGGGCAGTTCTCACCGAAAGTCCAGAGGCGATTGTGGCGCGAGTCAATTTTTATGGGTGGAGTCTCAACGGCAGGCGCAGTCTGGCAGAATTTTTTGTCAATAATTTAATGAACAACAAAAGTATGAGTGGTTTTACAGACGTGTTGTTTTGCCCGATGCTCGTGAATGATACGGCGCGTTTGCTGGTGAAAATGCTAGAGAAAAATTTGCACGGCTTGTATCATTTGGTAGGACCACACGCCATGAGCAAATATCAATTTGGGGTCGAGATTGCTCGCAAATTCAAACTTAAAGAAAGTGAAATCACGCCCAAGTCGGTTGTCTTTGGGGGCTTAATTGCCAAACGTTCCAACAACTTATCCCTAAGTACGCGCAAGTTATCCACAGATTTAGGCGAATCTCTCCCCGAGTTTTCCACAGGTTTGAACGAGTTTTACACACAATACGCACAAGGTTATCCACAGAAAATCCGCAGTTATCAACAGTTTTAAGCCGTAGTCGACGTTTTTAACGTGACTTATCCACATATATTTATACTTATCCACAGGGTTTTCCACAGGAGTATCCACATGAAGAACCTCATCAAACTTGAAGAATTCTTTTTATTGCTACTTTCACTCTTTCTTTTTTCTCAATATGATTTATCTTGGGGTTGGTTCGCGCTTTTATTTTTGAGTCCTGACCTGAGCATGATTGGCTATTTGATAAATCCCCGCTTCGGCGCCTGGATGTATAACCTGATTCACCATCGTGGACTTGGTACTAGCCTCTACATTCTCGGCGTGTTTCTCTCGAACTCGACATTGATATTCGCTGGCATTCTATTCTTCGCCCATTCCTCCTTCGACCGCATCTTCGGTTATGGTTTGAAACACGAAGATTCTTTCCAAAATACACATTTGGGGAAGATTGGGAAGTAGTTTATAAATCTCATAAAGGCTTGGTAGAAAATGAAAAAACTATTTATTGATGAATTAATTTCTTCACCTAAGATAAACGGTGGAGATGAAGAAACACGGAATTCGTTAAAGGAGTCTCGTGTTTTTTTAGTTCAAAATATTTTACCAACCGTTCCCGATAAAATAAATTATTCACATCTTCCGCGACTTACGCCTCCTTATGATGATTGTTGGTTTGAATGGACAACAAACGTTAAGAAAAGAGAGGATGCACCAGATGATTTTCCTGATGAATTTGATGAAAAAATGATAGATATTATGATGAACATGGAGGGAGATGCTAGAAATGGTGTAAAAGTAACTTCAAATCGTTCTGATGAAAAAGGTTGGTCTCTCTACTTCCAATTTTTTTCACGAATTGGAAATAATAACACTCCCTTAATGTTTCCACTGGCCTACGTTGTTAAACTTAGTAATGAGGGATTATTTGAAAGTATAAAGGAATATATACAAGATGATATCCACCCGATTTTCAAGTCATTGGCAACTAATGCACTTCAAGATAATATGTTTCAAATGCATATTGATACTGTTTTATACGCTTTAGGTTTACTTAATTGTAAAAATATTGTAACAATAGAAAGAGGCGGAAAACCAAATAATCTTAAGAGAAATCGCCATCAAAAATGGATGCATCGTCACTACATTTTGCAAATCCGACCATTACGTGAAGTTACAAAAATGGAATATGAAGGCGAGATAACAGAAGAAACCATGAAAGAAGATTTATCCTTTCATTTTTGTCGTGGACACTTTAAAACATATACACCAGAAAAACCTTTGCTTGGAAAATATATTGGTACATTTTGGTGGGATGCTCATGCTCGTGGTTCAATTAAGAAGGGAATAGTTACAAAAGATTACAATATTAACTCACCAAAAGATGAGTTACTAACTTAATAAATTAATTTGTAATTTTATAGAGGAATAAATGCAATTCAAAATCAACAACCACACCATCGGATTAAATCACCCAACCTATTTCATCGCCGACATTGCCGCGAATCATGATGGCGATTTAGAACGCGCCAAGCAATTGATTCGCCTTGCAAAAGATGCAGGTGCAGATGCGGCGAAGTTTCAACATTTTATTGCGCCGAAAATTGTTTCAGATTATGGCTTCACCCACATGGATTCCAAAGTCAGCCATCAAGCAACTTGGAAAAAATCTGTGACGGAAGTCTATGCGGCGGCATCTGTCTCCCAAAGTTGGACACCGATTCTAAAAGAAGAATGTGACAAAGTTGGCATTGATTTTTTCACCTCACCTTATGATTACGATTCGATTGAACATGTCAATCCATACATCCCAGCCTTCAAAGCAGGCTCTGGTGAAATTGATTGGATTGAAGCATTAGAACACATGGCGAGCAAAGGCAAGCCAATGATTATTGCTTGCGGTGCGGCAGACATTGCTGATGTGCAACGCGCAGTGCAGGCAATTTTGAAAATCAATAAACAATTATGTCTCATGCAATGTAACACCAATTACACCGCCAGCCCAGATAATTATGACCATTTGCATTTGAATGTGTTAAAAACTTTTTCAGTTATGTTCCCTGATGTGATTTTAGGTTTATCAGATCACACGCATTCCGTTGCTCCAGTTTTGGGTGCTGTCACTTTAGGTGCAAGAATGATTGAACGTCACTTTACTGATAGCAATGACCGTGAAGGTCCAGACCATAAGTTTGCAATGAATCCAGAAAATTGGGCAAAGATGGTCGAAGAGACTCGTTTACTCGAACGTTCATTCGGCAGTTCAGATAAATTTATTGCAGGCAATGAACAACAAACCAAAGTTGTGCAAAGGCGTTGTCTGCGTGCCGCACGAGATATCAAAGCAGGTGAAGTTTTCACACGAGATATGATTGACGTGCTTCGTCCAGCCACGCCGGGCGCAATCAAGCCACATGAAATTGAAAATGTGATTGGAAAGAAAGCGTTAATTGATATGCCTCTTGGTAAAGAATTGAGATGGACAGAGTTAGGTTCTTAATAGTTTCATGTCATTGCGAGCGAGCGAAGCGAATGGCGAAGCAATCCCCAAATAATTAGGAGATTGCTTCGGGCAAAAGTGCATTGCCCTCGCAAAGACATAATTATGTTTATGAAAGTTATTTATTTTTCTTTAGGTTATTCCACACATGATTATCGTTTCCTCAAAGCCATTTCGGATGGCGGGCATGAAGTGTATTTTGTTCAGTTAGAAGGGAATCAACGTCAAGTTGAATCGCGAAATGTTCCTGAGAATGTGAATCAAGTGATATGGAAAGGCGGAAGAAAACCTTTTCAATGGAAAGATTTAATTTCTTTAACTCTTGATTTTAGACGCTTGACTCGTGAAATCAAACCTGATTTGATTCATGCCGGTCCGATTCAAACCTGTGCATTTATTGCAATACTTTCAGGCTTTCGTCCAATTCTGACCATGTCTTGGGGATTCGACTTGATGGATGATGTTCATAAAGGCTTTATTTGGGATTTTGCAACTCGTTATACTCTAAGGCGTTCGTCATTTTTTACAAGCGATGCAAAAGTGACTCGCGATAAAGCAGTTGCTTATGGAATGAACCCAGAAAAAACAATCGTCTTCCCGTGGGGAGTGGATTTGGATCATTTCAGATTTCAAGATTTTAAAAGCAGAACATCAAAAACATTTACCTTATTTTGCAATCGCTCATGGGAAACTCGTTATGGTGTAGATGTGCTTGCACATGCATTCGTTAAAGTTGCAGCACAAAAAGATAATGTGGATTTGATTTTATTAAGCGGCGGCTCACAAGGAAGTGCCATTCGTAAAATTTTACAAAACGGTGGTGTGATGGATCGTGTCACATTTGGCGGGCAAATTTCACAAACTGATTTGCCGCGTTGGTATCATCAAGCGGATTTATATATCTCGCCTTCACATGTAGATGGTTCATCCGTTTCTTTGATGGAAGCGTTGGCTTGCGGACTTCCATGTTTGGTTTCGGATATTCCTGCCAACAAAGAATGGGTTGTAGAAAATGAAAACGGTTGGTTGTTTCGTGATGGTGATGCGAATCATCTGGCAGAAAAAATTTTAATGGCGATGAGTCAGCGAGAAAAACTGTATCAGATGGGGCAAGCAGGTCGAAGGTCAGCAGAGAAGCGTGCGGATTGGAAAAAGAATGCAGAGGCGTTGATGAATGTCTATCGAAGTCTCGGAGAAAAGAATGCTATCTAAAAAAGATCTATTGAATGGTTTTTCGAAAATAAAAATCGAAAGCGATACGATTGTTGTGCACACGTCGTATAAATCTTTGGGCGGTGTGGAAGGCGGCGTGGATACGGTGATTGATGTGATGCGGGAATTGATTGGCAAAGATGGAACAGTTTTGTTTCCTGCATTTAATTTTCAATCGTGGACGGAGACGCATTATTTTGATGTTTTGGAAACGCCATCGAAGATGGGCATGATTACGGAACAAGCGCGTTTGAGAGCGGATGCAAAAAGAAGTCCACATCCGATTTATAGTTTTTCTGCTTTAGGCAAACGCGCCGATGAATTTGCAAATGCGGAAGATATTGAAGCATACGGACCGAATTCTGCTTTTGCTTTGATGCACAAAATCAATGCGACCATTATCAGCATTGGGCTTGATTTCAATAATTCTTTTTCAATGCATCATTATATTGAATACAATGTCGGGTGTGATTATCGGCGTATTAAAGAATTTGCTGGGATTTATATGGGGTATGATAGAAAACCGCAAATCAAAACATACACAATGTTTGTGCGTAACAATGACCGTGTGAAAACATTTATCACACCTGGCATGAATGATTTGTTACATGCTGGTGTGATTAAAGAAATTGAAGTTGGTGCGGCGAAAGTTCATTACATGACGGCGAATGAATTTTTTGATAATATGTCCCCAATTGTGCGTGACCATCCTGAGAAGTTGCATTATATTGAAGATCCGAAATATTAATTGTTGGTAGGGGCGAGGCATGCCTCGCCCCTACGGTAATAATTTATGAAACCTTATACCTCCCTTAAATCCATTCTCACGGAATTTTATCCATTGCATAGAACATTGGTCTCTGATGACCAAGATAAGACGTTGGAAATCATTGGCTCGTATATGCCCGATTCATCCAATTACACAATTGAGACGTATGCTCCGTTGACGCCTGTGTGGACGTGGAAAGTGCCTGAGAGATTCGTTGTCCATGAGGCATATTTAGAAATTGAAGGTGGAGAGCGAATTATTGATTTCAAAAATAATCCGCTTCATATTGTTTCGTATTCTTTGCCGATTGATGGAACATTTACTTTTGAAGAATTGAAATCGCATTTATATTTTAATGAGAAACGTCCGCATACGATCCCATGGGTGTTTAAGTATTATGAACGTGTGTGGGGATTTTGTTTATCCAAAAATGATTTTGACAAACTTCCACGAGATAAAAAATATCGCGCTGTGATTAAGACGGAATTTATCACCGACCCGAAGCAAGGATTCAAAGTCGCCACAGCAGTTATCCACCCAGAAGGAGGCGTGAACGAATCCGCTGGAGAAATTGTGATTCAGTCACATACTTGTCATCCAATGCAAGCAAATGATGATGGTGCAGGAGTTGTCAGTGCAATTGAGTTGGCGAGAAGGCTTGCAGAAAATCCATTACCAGCGGGGTCAATGAGTGTGCGTTTTTGGTTTGGACCAGAAACGATTGGCACGATTGCGTGGTTGGCGCATAATGAAAATATGATTCAAAATTTTCGCGGCAGTATTTTTATGGAGATGACTGGCAATAAAAATAAAATTGCATGGCATCATTCGCGTCAGCATCATCATGTGTTAGATAAAATTGCAAAATATGTTTTGAAAGATATGGAGCATGAAGAAAGAAACTTTGCGGATTATCCGCCGAACGATGAACGTGTGATGAATGGACCTGGCGTGAATGTACCGAGTCTTTCTATCAATCGTTGGCCCTATGATGAATATCACACCACCGATGATAATCTTGATATTATTCACGATGAAATGTTAAGTGGCGCAACAGATGTGGCTGAAAAAATTGTAAGAATTTTTGCTAGCAATTACATTCCCAAAAGAACTTTCCGCGGACCAGTTTTCTTAAGTGGAAATGGCTTGTGGGTTGATTGGCATGAAAACCTTGCGCTGAATCGCGCCATTGAAAAAATCATGATGCGTTTTGAAGGCGAGCATTCTGTCTTTGATATTGCCGAACAAGTTGGTCTTGATTATTGGGTTGTGCGCGAATATGTCGAAAAATTTAGAAAAAAAGGTTTTGTAATTCCGTTGCCAATTCCATCTGAGGCACAATCTTCATGAAACAAAAAGTTGTCGCCATCATTCAAGGACGCATATCCTCATCAAGATTACCGGGAAAAATATTAGCAGATATTTCTGGTCAGCCGATGTTGAGTCGTGTGATGATTCGTGTTTCGCGGGCGACTACTCTCGATCAAATTATTTTTGCTACAACGACAGACGCCTCTGACGACCCCGTAGCTGAGTACTGTGACCTTGCAGGTTTAGACTACACCCGAGGCAGTTTGTTTGATGTCTTAGACCGTTATTATCAAACCGCCTCACAAGCCAAAGCGGATGTTGTTGTTAGAATCACTGCTGATTGTCCTGTCATTGATCCAGAATTAATTGATAATGTTGTCAACACTTTGATTGAAGATGAATATGATTTTGTTTGCAATCGCCTGCCTCCACCTTGGAATAGAACCTATCCAATTGGCTTAGATGTGGAAGCTTGTACGTTCAAAGCATTAAAGAAAGCATGGAAAGAAGCTAAAGAACCTCAACATCGTGAACATGCCATGCCTTATTTTTATGAAGATGTAAAGCTTTCAGCAGTCAGCCGTCAACTGTCAGAAGGTGTTTCTCCAAGAGGATTTAAAGTCGCTTTGCTGAATCATGTCACTGACTTTGGCGATTACCGCTGGACAGTTGATACTCCCGAAGATTTAGAATTTATGCGTCAAGTTTATAAACATTTTGATGGACGATATGATTTCACTTGGAAAGAAGTTTTGGATTTAGTTCACGATAATCCAGAATTAGCAAAAATTAATGCGAATGTACAGCATAAAACATTTAAAGATATTGATAAAAGAGCACTGAATTAAAAGATGATGCAAATCAAAAACAAATTATTTCTTGATAATTTTCTACTCGCCTATGCAATCCCAATCTTCATTGCAATTGGAATTTCTATTGTGCTGTTTGTCAAAGCTACCACAATGGTATTCTCCGGAAATGATACCCGGGCTACATTTTATGCTTTAACTGAAGGTATGGAAAATTACTATCAATTTAAAACCGCTTGGAAGCCTAGATTATTCTCCACTGGGCTGGCAGCATTTACTGCCAATTTAAGTGAGACATTTTTTGAGAAAGATTTCATTCTATCTGCTCAAAATTCCTTGGAAATGACAGTAGGGCTATGGACAGCCAGTTGGTTTGCTATCATAGCATTGGTCTTAATTTTGTTTCTCAAGCAACGGTCTTTATTTTATATATTTGGTCTTTTTGCTGTTATTTCATTTGGTTATATGGATATTGCCCGCACAAATCTTGCTTTGCGACTTTATCCATGGGATATGCCATCTTTATTTGTTTTCACGTTATTTGTTCTATTGTTTGTTCAAAAAAAATACAACTGGCTATTATTCTTGCTTCCACTAGGGGTAGGTTTTAAGGAAACAGTGATGATACTTTGTTTCGGCTTCTTATTTATTGAAGCTCCATACAAACAAAGGATACATAAATTCATAATTGCTTTTTCCTTGTGTCTGTTAGTAAAACTATCTTTAGACATGTATGTACGTGCCCCCTTGTTTTTTACAATGGAAACTGAAGCGGAACAAAATTTTTTAATTTACAATCTCTCTCGTTTTACAGATGCTGTACCCTTTTTTATTAATGCGGGAACATTACTTTCCTTTTTACTATTGCCAAGTATGGGAAACACAAAAATTTCTATATTTAAGGTATTAACAGTTTTATTTGTAATAGGTAATTTGTTTTTCGGTATCCTCACTGAATATCGAATTTGGTTAGAAATAGCACCTTTTGCTTTGTACGCATTTGATACAAGGGTTTATGGTAATTATTCCGAATAATAATATATGAAAAAAACGATAACTTTCTTTTCTGCTCCTAAACCCTTTACCAATCCACATATTGCGATGATTCAACGCAATGCCATTAAATCGTGGACATTGCTCAAAGATGTTGAAGTCATACTGCTTGGGAATGAAACGGGTCTTGCGGAAGTTGCTCAAGAATTTGGTGTAAAGCATTTTCCGAATGTAAAAGTCAATGAGAGTGGTGTGCCATTAATTTCATCTATGTTTGAGATTGTAAGAGACAATTCAAATAGTGAATTGCTGTGCATTATCAATGCCGATATGATTTTGATGGATGATTTTGTAGAAGCGGCTATGGAGTGTAACAGCTTGCTGTCACAAAAGCAGAAGCGAGCTTCTGCACTCCAAAAAAAATTTGTTTTATTAAGTCAACGTTGGGATTATGACATTACATCGCCTATTGATTTTGCAAACGGATGGGAGTTGAAGTTAAGAAAAAATGTTGAGGAACAGAATCAACTTCATCGTCCAGCAGGAAGCGATTTTTTCCTTTTCCCAAAAAAATGTTATCAAGATATTCCTGACTTTACAATTGGTCGTGCGGGTTGGGATAATTGGATGATTTACAAAGCGCGTAAAGAAAATTGGGCGGTGATTGATTGCACACCATCCATGATGATTGTGCATCAGAATCATGATTATTCACATTTGCCAAATGGCAAGCCGCATTATGAACATCCCGAAACGAATGTGAATATTCAATTGGCGGGTGGGCAAGCAAATATCCGTTATACGATTTTAGATTCGTCTCATCAATTGAGAGATGGTAAACTCGCTCGCCCCAAGATGACTTATGCACGCTTCATGCGTGGTGTAGAATTGTTTTTGCGAAAAATATTTTTCTTTCTTCCTGAAAATATGATTGAAAATATTGCACGACCAAAACGATGGAAGAAAAGAATTCAAAAAATCGTAAATCGAAAATAGTAAATCGGAAATTGATACATGCGAAAAGGTCAGAACCCTGCAAAATTTGTAAAAGAAGTTGCCAAGCCAGAACGAATTACAGTGGCTTTGTTAAACTATATTCCATTCTTAAGCGGATTTTATGCTGAGACATTGGATGTATTAAAAGTATCTTTGGAATCAATGCGAAAAGATGCAGGCTTGCCATTTGATTTAATGGTATTTGACAACGGTTCTTGTGAAGAAGTTCGTGAGTTTTTGGTAAATGAAAAAGAAGAAGGACGAATTCAATATTTGATTTTGTCTGAAAAAAATGTTGGCAAAGGCGGCGCATGGAATGTGATTTTCGGTGGCGCACCCGGTGAAATTATTTCATTTACCGATGCCGATGTTTTGTTTTATCCGAATTGGTTAAAAAAATCTGTTGAGTTGCTTGAAACATTTCCAAATGTTGGCATGGTTACGGCGCGACCGTTTAGAACGCCAGAAAATTTTTTGCAAAAATCAATTACATGGGCAAAAGAAAATGCGAAACTTAAACAAGGTGATATTCTGCCGTATGAATGGTTTTATGAATTTTCAACCACACTTGGTTTTTCAGATGATGAATTGAAAAAGATTTATAGTGAAACCACAGATTATTATGTCACTTACAAAAATATTTCTGCTTATCTCGGCGCAAGCCATTGGCAATTTACAACCTATAAATCAGTTATTCAAAAATTTTTGCCATTTGATATGGACAAACCGATGGGGCAGGTTCGCCAATTAGATGAACGCATGGATGCGGCAGGTTACTTACGATTAATGCCCGCAGAAAGATATGCTCAAAACATGAGTAACACGCTTCCTACTGGATTTCGACCTGATTCTATATCCTCAATAAAAGATTTATCTTCAAAAGGCTTCTGGGAATTACCATTCATCAAAAAGCCATTGCTTGCTTTATATAACGCTATTTTTAGAGTGTATTACAAATGAAAGAGTTATTATCATCAATTCTTGTTTGCCCAAATTGTAAAAAACCATTTTCAATAAAAGAGGAAACGATTTGGCGTTGCGGACAAGATGGCTACGAAGTTCGCATTCACGAAGGCAAGCCAATTTTTACATCCATGCCAGAGACCGCTCATGTGTATGAAAAAGTTGAACGTGGACCTGAGCAAGGCACTCCGTGGAGACAAGCCAACTGGAAGTTTTTGCAGAATCAGGTTTCAGGTCAAGATAAAGAAGCGTTGATTTTAGATGTCGGTTCAGGTCATGGAGATTTCGCTCAAATCTTTGCAAATCGAAACTATCTGTCTGTAGATATTGTTCCCTACCCTGAAGTGGATTTGGCTTGTGATTTAGGTGAAGTGGTTCCTTTCAAAGAAAATACATTTGATTTGTTGGTGTTGATGAACGTGTTGGAGCATGTTTATCATTTTCATCAATTGCTTGATTCATTATTTTATTTATTAAAACCTGGCGGCTCATTGGTCATTGCAGTGCCGTTTATGATTAAAGTGCATCAAGCCCCATTTGATTTTTATCGTTATACCCATTACACATTGCAAGACCTTGCCAAAGAACATGGCTTTGAAGTTGAGTTACTTGAGGGTTATTATGACCCAATCTTTTTTGTAGGCGAGGGAATGCGCAATCTAAAATTTTGGGTATTACCGAAATTATCCCGACCTATCCGTTGGTTTGCAAGAGGAATTCTTATTTTTATTGAAGGTTTAATAAATTTACTAAAACCCTTCATCGGAAAAGGGTTTGTCAAATCGCCAGACCTTGCTAAAAACCCTGCCGCAATTGGCTATCATTTGATGTTGAGAAAAAGAGTAAACTCGGTGGTTGAGTAGCCGCGCCCTTGTTTTTGCGGCGTATCGAAACCACTTATTTATTTATAACAAGATTTTTAACTAGTACTATTCGTGAGAGTTTTTGCAAAGAAGGTTTTGGGGTAATATTGCCTTAAATATTAGTATAATATTGCTGAGGCTCTTTGTACAAAAGTACGATTCCTGAAGAGAGATTTTAGGAATATATCTATCCAAGACGGTTTAATTACCGTTGTTGCGGATATTTCGCAACAAGTCTCTCTATGAGAGACGTTCTTATCTTATCCTTTCAAAGAGCCTCTTTTAGTTATAAAAAATGACAATGTAGGAGTGGATATGCTCTCAGATAAAATTTGGATTACTAGAAAAACTAGAATTTTTACAGAAGAGAGATTGCTGGGATATAGCAATTTATCTCAAATTTTAATGACACTATATTCTCTAGCATTAGTTTCTTTGTCAATATGGAATCTACAAAATAATGATGCAAAACTTAACTTGGTTTCTGCCTTTGCTTCTATTGTGGTGCTAGTTCTTTCTGTGCATATAACATCTCAAAAATATGCCGAAAGATCAATTGCAATGAGAAATTGTTACATTAAACTTGATGAACTTTATTCCAAAGTGAAGCGTGCTGAGAAGTCTGAAAATTATGAAATGCTCCAGAATCTTGAAGCAGAATATACAGCGTTATTAATTAATATTGAAAACCATTGAGAATATGATTTTTTATGTCTCAGGCATTCGCTCAAAGATAATCAAAATACAACTTTACCCCCATATTCTGGCGCAGATTTAGCAAGATATATTTGGGAAAAAGCTTGGCGATGGGTTTTGACTGTTACATTTTTTGCGATTCCGCTTCCATTTATTATCTTAATTTGGTTTTAGGATTATTTTATGACAGCATCCAAAGATTTTAGGAAGTATTTTTCCAAAAAAATGCTTAATAAAATCTACAAAGATGAAATTCGTTACAAGTCTGCACGAGGGGTTGATCGAATTAACAATGAAGCATTCGAAGACCAGATTAAAGAAAATATTGAGATTATCCATCGTAAAGTACATAATGGAACATATCAATTCTCGCAATACCGCGAGAAACTCATTTCACGTGGTGCAGGAAGAACTCCACGTGTTATATCAATTCCGACTATACGAGATAAATTAACACAAAAGGCAATTACAGAAATCCTTCAACTAAGTTTTGGTTCACAGACTCCTTTTTTACACAAAATTATCAATGATGTTATTCAGGCTTATCGATCTGGTTTGTATCAAAGTGTTCTAAGACTAGATGTAAAAGATTTTTATCCTTCGATACAACACAAATTGTTATTGAAAGAGATAAGCAGGAAAATTAAGAAAAAGGAATTACTTCATCTTATTGGGAATGCAGTATCTCGAAAAACAGTTTCTAAACCTAGTGGTAAGGATAAGAAATTATCAACAGTAGGAGTACCACAAGGGCTATCTATATCTAATATTTTAGCTAATATTTATTTATTAAAAATAGACAAGAAATATTCAAATATCCCTGATATAAAATATTTCCGTTATGTTGATGATATCTTGATATTCTGCCAAACCGCAAATGTTGATCAAATTCGAGTTGAGATTACTAATGATTGCACTACTCTTGGTTTGAATTTACACTCGGATTTAGATAATCCTTCAAAATCTTCTGTAACAAGTACTGTTGATAGATTTACATATCTAGGTTATCAATTTGAAAATGCAAAAATCACAGTTCGTAGGAAATCAATAGATTCTTTTCGGGAGTCTATAATAAGATTATTAACGAACTACAAGTATTCAGAAACTCAAAACATTGTGTTTTTGAAATGGGCTTTAGATTTAAGGATAACAGGATGTATTTTTAATAAGTCAAAGTATGGATGGTTATTTTTCTTTTCACAAATTGATGATGTTTCTCTTTTGGGTTCATTAGATCATTTTGTTCGGTCTCAGCTAAAAAGATTTAATATCAATGACTTAAAGCCTAAAACTTTCTTGAAATCTTATTATGAAATAACACGAAATTTAAGTAAAACAACATATATACCTAATTTTGATAAATTCACGGTAGAAAAAAAACATCAGATACTTAGAGAGGTTTTTCAATTTCCGAATCCGCTTATGTCTACTGCAGAAATCGAATATCATTTTAGACGTAAAATATATAAAACAGTTAGAGAGCTAGAAAAAGATCTTTCCCGTCCATCTTAAGAAAGAACCACATTGACTAAAAAAATCTTCATCTCCGCCGATCACGGCATGGCAATCATCTACTTCCTGCAAAGCGATGTAATTTCAACGTTGCTTGAGGCAGGCATTGAAATCATCGTCCTGACCGATGATGAAACTAAAGAAAAAATTGCTTCACGTTTCACTCGTCACGGATTAATCTTTGAAGGTTTGAGATTAAAGCAAGCAAACGAATACGCCAAAAAATTTCAACCAAGAATGCAATGGTTACTTGGCTACCTGCGCCGTGTGGGAGGTTCACGCCGAATTAATACCGAAGCAATGGATAGTCACATCTGGGAAGTGTGGGCAGAAAACTCGTGGAAATTTCGTTTGGGTATTTGGATTCCATCCGCTTTGATGATTTTGCTATTACGAAATTTTTCGTGGGCAAGAAAACTTCTGGTGAAAATTCAAAATCGCTTTACTACAAATATCTATGACGACTTATTTGAAAAATACAAGCCTGATTTAGTCATTGCTTCGACACCCGGCTGGAGAATGGATCGTTATCTCTTGCGAGAATCCGCCAAACGCGGAATTCGAAACATGACCGTTATTGTCGGCTGGGATAATTCATCTTCATACAATATCTCTGGTGCAGATGTGCAATATGCAACCTGTTGGTCTGAATTGCAAAAAGATGAGTTAGTGTATGGATCAGACTGGAAATCGGAAAACGTAAATATTGGTGGTATTCCATCCTATGATGGATATTTCCGCAAGCAATGGCTGATGCCGCGAGATGAATATTTCAAATTACATAAGCTTGACCCAAACCGAAAAATAATTTCGTATGCGAGTAGTTTTGTGCATTTTGCACCGAATTTTCCAAATATTGAAGCGTTGGCAAAATTAGTTTCATCAGATGCTTTAGCAGAGCCTTCACAATTATTGATTCGTTTGCATCCAAGTCATTTTCAGGATAAACCAAAAATTTTTGCAGATGAAAGAGCACAAGTTTTTGAGTTAGAGAAAAAATACCCGCATGTACATGTTGTTCAACCTGTGGCGTTAGGTGGCTCGCTTGGTTATTATGGTGGCGAAGATATGGATGAGAAATCTTCCATGATGGCGTATTCGGATGTAGTTGTGACTGTTTATTCAACCATGTTAGTAGAAACCGCAGTTCACGATACGCCGATGATTGCGGCTACGATTGATGTCCCAGGTGGATGGAATAAGAAAAATAAGTTTTCTTTATCACTGAAAGAAATCGGTGATTGGCCCACACATAAAAGATTCCGCGAGGCAAAAGCTGGAAGAGTAGCAACCAACTTGACCGAGTTAAGAGAAGCGTTGAATTTGTATCTCAAAGATAAAATTGTTGATTCTGCTGAACGAAGAAAATTCATCGAGAATGAAATTACATTTACAGATGCAAGCTCAGGGAAACGAACAGCGGAATATATTTTGAAAATATTAAATTCAAAATAAAAAAGTGACAGTCAATTGACTGTCACTTTTTTATACCAATTACGGTTGCCCACCTTCACCATTTGGTCGATGATGTCCAGGTCCACGACCACCATGTTCATTTCGTAAAGCAGTTTGTAGTTCTTCAACATCAACGCCTAAAGTTTCGGCAACAATTTCCAAATCGGGTCGGCAATCCACACCTTCAGGTTTTTCACCACGTTCCAAACCAACACATTCAGCAGGTCTTGCATCTTGCAGTGCTTGTTGTAATTCTTCAGTAGTTACACCTAACGTTTCAGCAACAGCATCTAAGTTGCCGCCACGTCCACCCTTACCCAAAGCAGATTGTAACTCTTCAACAGTTACACCCAGTTCATCAGCAACGGCATCTAAATCTGCTCGGCAGTTGACTTCTGATTCACGAGCTTCTTGCGGTGTAAGGTTAGCACATTCGGCTGGGCGTGCATTTTCTAAAGCAGATTGTAACGCCTCACCACTGACACCAAGTTGCTCTGCCGCGGAGTCAAGTCTTTCAGCCTGTGCTTGTTGACGTGCTTTTTGAAATGCAGATTCAATTTCTTCAACTGTCACATCTAATTCATTGGCAACAGATTCTAAATTAGGGCGACAATCTACACCTTCGGCTGGTCTTTCACCAGGAACACATTCAGCAGGGCGAGCATTTTGAAAGGCTTCTTGCAATTCTTCCACTGTGACACCTAAAATTTTCGCCACAGCTTCAAGGTTTTCACCGCCTCCTCTATGCTGACTTTTAATTGGTTCTGCACCTTTGGCAGAGACTAGGCTTGTAATTCCTAGAAACCCTCCAAACAATAAAGCGAACACGGTCATACTAACTATGATAATATTTTTTATTTTCATGTTTATCTCCTTATAAATAAACTTGTTCTCATTTTATAGATTTACAAGATTTAGAAAGAGCGTTTGTAATCATTATTTTTCAGGAATACTTATGCAATTTGTCATAAATTAGCATGACATCTGTCATGCCAAATCTAAACCTGAGATTAATTTTCATGGTAAAAATAAGCGGATATACAAATCAATCTATGAAGACCAATGTTATGTTTCTTTTTTATTTCTCTATCACACTTGCCATACTTTCTAGCGCGTTATATCATTTTGTTGCGAAAAGTACGCCTGCAGATGTTAACTTCACGGTTTCTCTTTTAGTGACGTATGCTGTTGCTTTTATTGTCACACTTTTCACTTTCTATTTCTTTCCTGTTGAAAATGGGATTACTGCCGAAATTAAAAAATTAAACTGGGCAAGTATTGGGCTAGCCATTGCTATCGTCGGTATCGAGTTTGGATTTTTACTCGTTTATCGTTCAGGTTGGAATTTAGGTATCGCCGCTGTTTTGACAAATGTAATTGCTTCATTAATTCTTGTGCCAGTGGCTTTATTTGTTTTCAAAGATAAATTAAATTGGGTGAATGTGATGGGGATTTTGGTTTGTTTAGCAGGGTTGATGATGTTGAACTGGAAAAGATAAAATGCTATCTCGTATAAAATCTGCTGCTCGCATCTTAATCAAAGGCGAGCAACATAAGAAAAATCGTAACCCAATTCCTTCTATCACTAAAGAAGAAATTGCAGAGATTAAACAATTCTTTCCGCGCGAAAAATTTTTTATTTTAGGTCATGCGCGTTCTGGCACAACCTTGTTAATGCGCCTTGCGCGTTTACATAGTGAAGTGCATTGTAATTATCAGGCGCATTTTTTTACGCGCAAGCCTTTGTTGAAATCGCTGGTTGATTCATCTGAAATTGAAGAATGGTTAACACGCAAATCGAATCGCTGGAATCAAGCAAAAGATTTATCTCCGCTTGTTTTGCGTACTACGGCTGACTTTATGATGGAACGCGAAGCCATCAAAGAAAATAAAAATATTGTGGGTGATAAAAGCCCGTCATCAAATATACATGCTCAAGCCGTGCGCGATATGCATGCAATTTACCCTGATGCAAAAATCATTTATATTGTCCGCAATGGACGCGATGTGTTGATATCAGAACGTTTTCGGAACTTTGTAGAAGAATCAAAGTTTTTAACTCAAGAAGACAAACGCATCATCTCTGACTTGAAAACTGATTCTGCCGCGTTTACAAATGGCTCACGTTCAATATTTACTGAATCTTTTATCTGCAACATTGCTAAACGTTGGGCAGATGATGTAAATGAAATAGATTCGGAAGCAAAAAAACTTTATAAGAAAAATTATCTCTCTTTGCGTTATGAAGATTTGCTTGAAAATCCATTTGACGCAATGAGCAAACTCTGGGAATTTCTTGGCACAAAGAAAGTTGAAAAATCTTTAGAGAAGAAAATCAAAGCTGAAATGAAGTCAAACCCGGATGAGCAGTGGCAAGCCGAAAGAAATGAAGGAATCGCGTCTTTTCTTCCGAAAGGTCAGGCTGGCAATTGGAATCGTCTCTTCACTGAAAAAGATAAATCTATTTTCAAAGAAATTGCTGGTGATGTGTTAGTCAAATGGAAATATGAAAAGGATTTGAACTGGTAATGAAGTTTTTGATTGCAGGTCTTGGCTCTGTGGGACGCCGTCACATGCGGAATTTAATTTCGTTAGGCGAAAAAGATATTATCTTATTGCGCACACGCAAAGCCACATTACCTGACGATGAAATTGCGGGGTATCCTGTTGAAACCGATATATATGAAGCCATCAAAAAACATAAACCTGATGCTGTTATTGTTTCCAACCCAACATCTTTGCATTTAGATATTGCTATCCCTGCGGCACAAGCAGGTTGTTCTATTTTGCTTGAAAAACCAATTTCGCATTCGATGGAAAGAATTGATGAATTAATTTCTGCTGTAAAAAAATATAATACAAAAGTTTTAGTGGCTTTTCAATTTAGATTTCATCCATCATTAATTAAAGTGAAGGAATTAATCTCAAACGGTGAAATTGGAAGAATCATTTCTGCCAATGTACATTTTGGAGAATATTTACCGGCTTGGCATCCGTGGGAAGATTACCGCATCAGTTATGCCGCAAGAGCTGATATGGGTGGAGGTGTGGTTGCGACTCAATGCCATTCGTTAGATTATTTGCCATGGCTGGTTGGTGAAAGAGTCGAATCGGTTTTTGGATACACTGCCAAATTAAGTGACCTTGAAATAGATGTAGAAGATACAGCAAAAATTGCTTTACGTTTTGCAAGTGGCGCGTTAGGAAGTTTGCATTTGGATTTTAATCAACAACCACCTGAACATCATTTTACAATTGTGGGGACGAATGGAACTATCAAATGGAATTTAGCAGATGGTGCAGTAAAAATATATCAGCCAGAAAAAAAAGATTGGGTTGAGTATCCAATTCCTGCAAGTTGGGAGCGGAATGTCATGTTTTTAGAACAGACAAAACATTTTGTAGATGTAGTTAAAGGCAATGCTTCTCCATCTTGCACGTTAGAAGATGGAATACAGGTACAAAGGCTTGTGGAAGCAGTTCATCAATCAAATAAAACTGGAAGCATAACCTTATTTCAACAAAGTTGAGGGTACATGAATAAAATCAAGTCAGCAATTGCATCTAAAAATTTTTTAGAACAAATCATATTATTTATCATAACAGGATTAACCTATTTAATATTTGTTTCACGCTTTGGTTATTTTTATGATGACTGGTATTTAATGTATGCTGCAGGTGCAAATGGCCCATCGGTATTTTGGGATATATTCGCAATTGACCGTCCACTACGTGCCATTGTCATGATTCCAACTTATTCACTTTTTGGTGCAAACCCTCTTTATTACAACTTAACTGCTTTCTTTTTTCGCTTCATGAGCGGGATTGGATTTCTATGGATTCTTCGTTTAGTTTGGAAAGATGAAAACCGCCTCACTTTTTTCATGACCTTATTATGGGTGCTGTACCCAGGTTTTCTTTCTCAACCCAATGCGATTGACTATTTATGTCACATCACAGGGCTTGTGGCAGGAATGTTTTCAATTGGGTTGACGATAAAAGCAGTTCAGTCAAAAAAACTGCAAAATAAATTTACTTTTTATATACTTTCAATTTTACTTGGGTGGTTTTATCTGGGGCAAATTGAATGGTATATTGGGCTAGAATTTCTTCGATTTGGTTGTTTAATTATTCTAGCATTTCGTGAGGATGGGAAATTTTGGGATAAATTCATTTTGTTTTTCAAAACCAGTTTGATACCTCTCGTAATTCCAAGCATGTTTTTAGGTTGGAGACTTTTTTATTTCGAAAGTGAACGAGGAGCTACCGACGTAGATTTGCAATTAGGAGATGTATTAAGCGAGCCGTTTGTATTTGTTACAAAAGTTTTTTCAACTCTTTGGGACGATACATTAGATGTTTTAATCCGCGCTTGGATAACTCCATTATTAAGATTAAAATTTGGTTTAAGTAAAACGGATTGGTTATTAGGTTTGGGGATTGTTTTATTGATAATTACATTACTGTGGGTGGCTCATAAATACATTTCTGAAAACAAAAAAAATGGAAGAAACCAAAAATGGAGATGGGAAGTTTTTCTCTTAGGGCTAGGAATTCTTATTGCGGGTTTAATGCCTGTAATTCTAGTTGGACGAAGTGTAGATTTCAAAAGTTTTTCACGATATACCTTAATTGCCTCTATAGGTACAGCATTAATCTTGCCTCTGATAGTTTCTTTTATATCAAATCTTAAATTACAAGATATTATTTTTAGTATCCTGATTGGAATTGCCTCTCTTACGCATTATGCAAATGGATTTGTAAAAGCATCGGAAACCCAATCTACCCAAAACTTTTGGTGGCAAGTCAGTTGGCGAATTCCGCAACTTGGAGTAGGCACAACTTTAATCACCCATTATGCAGTTGCCGCGGAAGAAGATTATTTTACTTGGGGACCTGCGAATTTAATTTATCACCCTGAGTCTGAGCATGAAAAATATGTTCAACCTGCTATTTATGCCTTGCTTTTAGATGAAAATACAATTGAAAAAGTTTTTGCGCGCGAAGGGCAAGATTATTCAGAACGTAGAAGTATTCGTACGTATCCAAATTATCGAAACATATTAATTTTGACTCAACCCAGACCTGAATCTTGTGTACAAGTAATTGACCTTCGCCAAGTGGAGTTATCTTCTTATGAAGATGAACGAGTAAAACAGATTGCTTCTTATTCTGAAGCAGACCAAATTGAATTAAGCGATACATTTCAAACACCACCTTTGATTCCCTTTGGAATAGAGCCAGAACATGGTTGGTGTTATTACTATCAAAAGGCTTCGTATGCACGTCAAGTTGGGGATTGGGAACAGGTATCAGTGTTAGGTGATGCGGTTTTTAATCTTGAATTACAAGCACAAGACCAAATCGAATGGATGCCATTTATTCAAGCGTATGCCTATTCTGAGAATATTTCTCGATTACAAGAAATTGCTTCAATGATGTCAAAAGATAAATTGGCGTTTCAACAAGCCTGCCAAATATTGTTAACAATGCAAATTGAATCATCTATAAAATCACAAGCTGACCGTCTCTTTTGCATTCAATAACTTGCGATAAGTGATTTTGTTTCCAAAATTCACCAACTGAATTTTGGAGTATAATCGGGGTCTGTAAATTCGTAGGGGCACGATATATCGTGCCCTACATAATCAAACGGAGAAAAAATGGCAAAAGCAAAACTCATTGCCCCTTATGGTGGCAAACTTGTAAATTTGGTTGTGACAGGCAAAGAACGCGAAGAATTGCTTGCAAAAACGGCACAACTTCCTTCTATCAAAATTACAGCAAGAAATTTATGTGACTTGGAATTAATCGCAACAGGTGGTTTTTCACCCCTCACCACTTTCATGGGTAAAGCGGATTATGACCGTGTGTTGAAAGAAATGCGCTTGGCTGATGGAACTGTATTTCCACTTCCAATTACATTGACGGCTGACCCGAAAGAATTACCAACAGTTGGTGAAGAGTTGGTGTTACGCGATGCAAACTTTGATGTAATTGCAATTATGACTCTTGATGAAATATTTCATTGGGATGCTGAAACAGAAGCGTCTCTTGCCTACGGGACAACTGATGCAAAACATCCGATGGTTTCTGAAATGGCTCGTTGGAATAAAGTTTGTATTTCAGGTCCAATGAAAGTGTTGAACTTACCTAAGTATTATGATTTTGTGAATTTACGTCATACACCTGCACAAGTTCGTGAAATGTTAGAAAAAATGGGGCATGACAATGTTGTGGCTTTCCAGACTCGTAATCCATTACATCGCATTCACGAAGAATTGACCAAACGTGCCGCCGCACAAGTAAACGGCTCATTGATTATTCATCCAGTAGTTGGTATGACCAAGCCTGGCGATGTTGACCACTACACTCGTGTGCGAACATACAAAGCACTCGTTGATAATCACTACGACAAAAATAACACCATGTTGAGTCTGCTTCCGCTGGCGATGCGGATGGCGGGTCCGAAAGAGGCGATTCTTCATGCCATCATCCGAAGAAATCATGGAGCGAATCATTTCATTGTAGGTCGTGACCATGCAGGACCAGGAAATGATTCATTGGGCAAACCATTTTATGGTCCGTATGATGCGCAAGAATTGATGAAGCAACACGAAGCCGAAATCGGAGTCAAAATGATTCCGTTTGAAATGTTGGTCTATCTTCCAGATGAACAAAGATATGTGGAAGAAAAAGATGTACCTAAAGGTGCGAAGGTCGCAAACATTTCTGGTACACAAGTTCGTGATGATTATTTAGCAAAAGGAAAACTTTTACCTGAATGGTTTACACGCCCAGAGACTGCCGAAATTTTACGTGAGACATATCCTGCACGTCACAAACAAGGTTTTTGTATTTGGTTTACTGGCTTAAGCGGCTCAGGTAAAACAGCTACAACCCAAGTGCTTCGTTCTTTATTACTCGAACGCGGACGTGAACTTGCAATTTTAGATGGCGATGTCGTTCGCACACATCTTTCAAAAGGTTTGGGCTTTAGCAAAGAAGACCGCGATACAAATATTCTGCGCATTGGTTTTGTGGCTGGTGAAATTGTTCATGCAGGTGGTGGTGTAATTTGTGCCGCAATCAGCCCGTATCGTTCCACGCGTGAAGAAGCAAGAAAAATGGTTGGCGAAAACTTCATCGAAATTTTTATGGATACCCCCGTTGAAATTTGTGAACAACGTGATGTGAAAGGTTTATATGCCAAAGCTCGCCAAGCCATGCAAGATGGCAAACCCATGGGCTTCACCGGCGTAGATGACCCGTATGAACCGCCTATCAATCCTGAAATCACACTCAAAGGGTTTGGCTCTTCACCAGAAGACAATGCCCGTATTATTTTGAAATATCTTGAAGAACAAGGCTTTGTATTACCTATAAAATAGATGTAAAAGAGTGCGTCGCACCTAATAGGTTTAGATTCTCTTGACCTGATAAGTGCGACGCACACTGCTTTATGAACAAACCCCAACTCGCTTCTTTTCTGACACTTCGACACGGCTCAGTGCAAGCCTTCATCCTGTTCGCTGTAATTGGAACATTTCTCATCCTATATGCGACTCCGCAAGGCTTGGGACTGTTAGATGATTCTATTGCTTACATTGCAGGTGCACGAAGCATGTTGAACGGAGATGGTTATCGAGAATTATGGTTAGCAAGTAACCAACCAATGACTCACTTTCCGCCGGGCTTTTCATCATTGCTTGCACTGGTTGGATTAAGTGGCTTAGACCCACTACGTGGCACAAGATTTGTCAATGCTTTGTTATTTGGAGGGAACATTTTTCTGCTTGGCATCATCGGCTGGAAGATGACCAAGTCACAACTTGCAGGAATTGTTTTATCACTTTTATTTTTGGTCAATGCTTCGCTATTTCGTGTTCACTCAAACGCCATGAGCGAACCACTTTATATTTTCCTCACACTTGCATCATTCCTAACATTTTATTTTTATTTTCAACTCAAACAAAAACGATATTTAATTCTTACAGGTTGTTTAGTTGGTTTAGCATATCTGACGCGCTATGCAGGCTTGGCATTATTTGCTACTTTTTTAGTCAGTTTGATTTTGCTTAGAACTACTTGGAAAGACCGTTTGACTCGTTCTCTAATATTTATCGCCAGTTTTATTCCTTTTGCACTTGGCTGGAGTATTCGCAATCAAATTGTGGCGGATAATGCTACAAACAGAACGCTTGTGTATCATCCCATTACACCCGAAAATATTGCCATTGGAATCTCCACTTTTTCTGAATTCCTTATGCCGTTCAATGAATGGCGTAGAGCAATGGTACAAACTCCTAATTTAATTCCCATCATCTTTTTTGTTTTGTTATTTATTTTGCTTGTTTGGATCGTACCCAAAGGATTAAGAAAATTCTTTCAACCTGCCACTGAAACGCCAGAAATTTTATCTTTTATCAGCACGTTATATATATTTGGATATTTAGCATCTATTCTTTCATCTATGACATGGTTTGATGCCAGCACAAAATTTCAGTTAAGAATCTTGTCTCCTATATTCGTAAGTTTATTAATTATGTTCGTTTACTTTTTAACAAAACTTTTTCACAAACAAAAACTTCTTTCTTCTTTTTTCTTTCTTCTTATTTTTTCTTTTTCAATTTACGGCATAACAAACGAAATCACACAACTTCGCAAAGGCGGAGTCGGTTATGCTTCGTTTCAATGGTTTGATTCCGAAGCCATGAAATTTCTAAACGAACTTCCTGAAGGCACACGCATTTACACCAACGAAGCCGCCGCAGTTTATCTATACACAACAAATCGTGGGGCGTATGTACTGCCCGACCTCGTTGACCCAGTTACAGGTCAAGAAAGAGGCGGATTTGAAGAAGGCGTATCAAGGCTGCAAGACGATGTTTTTTCTGGCGAAGCGGTTCTCGCTTTGTTTGATGTCAACAAAGATGAAAACACAAAAGCGCTTTATAAAATTTTGAGCGAGGGGTTGTATCTGGCATTTGATAAACAACAAGATGAGATTTATACTGCTCCATAAAGGTTGATATGACAATATTTGAAAAATTTTCTTTGAAAGATAAAGTTGCAGTCGTCACTGGTGGCGTTGGATTAATCGGCGCAGAATTTTGCAAGACGTTAGCCGAAGCTGGCGCATCGGTTGTAGTTGTAGATTTAAACGCTTCATTGATTCAGGCGACAGTTGATACGCTTACGAAAAGTGGATTCAACGCTTTAGGCATTTCAACAGACATCACCAAACCTGAATCAGTTAATGCAATGGTTGAAAAAGTAATTTCAACTTTCGGACGTTTGGATGTATTAGTTAACTCTGCGGCATTAGACCCAAAATTTGACCCAACTGCTGCTGAAAAAGGAATCGCGCCCGGCGCATTTGAAGATTATCCACTTGCTGATTGGAACGCGGCGATGAATGTAAATTTAACAGGCATGTTTTTAGTCACACAAGCGTGTGTAAAACAAATGTTGAAAAATAAAAAAGGAAGTATTATCAACATCTGTTCCACTTATGGATTAAACGGACCCGACCAACGAATTTATATCAAAGATGGCAAACGAGTTGCTTACAAACCTGTCTATTACACAGTGACGAAAGCAGGTGTGCTGGGTTTTACAAAATATCTCGCCGCGTATTATGCAGAGACTGAAATTCGAGTGAATGCATTAACGCCAGGTGGTGTGTTTAATAAACACGAAGAATATTTTGTGAAAAATTATTCTGCCAAAACAATTTTAGGTAGAATGGCAAAGAAAGATGAAATGAATGGTGCATTGTTATTCCTCGCATCTGATGCTTCCTCATATATGACAGGAAATAATTTGATTGTAGATGGCGGTTGGACGGCGTGGTGATTTATTTGTAGGGGCGAGGCATGCCTCGCCCCTACGGTGAAATATGACTGAAATTCTCGCACTCATCCCTGCACGTGGCGGCTCGAAAGGTATTCCGCGAAAAAATATCCGCAGTTTTGCTGGGTATCCATTAATCGCGTGGAGTATCGCCGCGGCAAAAGAATCAAAACTGGTGACTCGTATTATTGTCTCAACCGATGATGAAGAGATTGCCTCAGTTGCAAAAGAATGGGGAGCAGAAGCACCATTCCTTCGGCCTGCAGAAATTTCACAAGATAAAACCACCGATTTGCCCGTATTTGAACATGCTTTGAAGTGGCTTGAGGATGTTGAAGGTTATAGACCTGACATCATTATTCAATTACGACCCACATCGCCAATTCGCCCAAAAGGAATGGTGGATGATGCCATTCGCATTTTGCAAAATCACAAAGATGCAGATTGTGTGCGAGGCGTTGTAGTTGCTGGTCAAAACCCATTTAAGATGTGGCGATTTAATGGAGAAGATAAACCTTTGAATCCATTGTTGGAAGTGGAAGGAATCAAAGAGCCGTATAATGCGCCTCGACAAATTCTTCCGCCAGTGTATTGGCAAACTGGTCATATTGATGTGATTCGCACATCCACGATTGCTGAGAAAAAATCTTTAACAGGTGATGTGATTTATCCGCTGGTGATTGATTCAAAATATACAGTGGATATTGATACACTTTCCGATTGGGCAAAGTATGAAGCATTGGTGTATAGTGGTTTAGAAATTGTTTCTCCAGGCAAAGATAGAAAACAAATGCCTGAAAATATTAAGTTAATCATCTGTGATTTTGATGGCGTGGTGACTGATAACTCTGTGATTACTGACCAAGATGGCAAAGAATCTGTTTTAGCATCAAGAAGTGATAGTATGCATATCAAGACCTTGAAAGAAAAAGGAATTGAGTTCTTGATTCTTTCATCTGAGCCGAATAATGTTGTGCAAGCCCGTGCAAAAAAGATGGGGGTAGAATCAATTCATGGGGTTGGGATGCAGGATAAAGGTCGAGTGATGCGTGAAATCCTCGAAAAGAAAAATATCAAAGCGGAAAATGTCATCTATCTTGGCAATGATTTGAATGACCTGCCATGTTTTGAAATTGCAGGTTGGTCTGTGGCGGTGGCAGATGCATATCCCGAAGTAATCCGCGCCGCAGATTTTGTGTTGACGAAAAATGGCGGGCATGGAGCAATCCGTGAATTATGTGAAATTATTTTAAATAGGAGACAAAATGACTCGTGAAATAAAATTTGGAAATAGAATGATGGGTGATGGTCACCCTGCATACATCATTGCAGAAGTTGGAATCAATCACAATGGTGATTTAGAGATTGCAAAAAAAATAATTGATGCCGCCGCACATGCTGGGGCGGATGCAGTCAAATTTCAAAAACGCACACCAGAAGTTTGCACGCCACTTGATCAACAAAAACAAATGCGTGAAACGCCTTGGGGTTTTATTACTTATTTAGATTATCGTTACAAAGTTGAATTCAACGAAGAACAATATCGTGAGATTGATCGTTATTGCAAAGAAAAGAAAATTGATTGGATGGTTTCTGTGTGGGATGAACCCTCAGTTGATTTTATGGAAAAGTTTGATACGCCTGCCTATAAAGTTCCATCCGCATCATTGACCGATCACAACTTATTAAAGTATGTTCGCAAAACTGGCAAGCCTGTGATTATTTCAACAGGTATGTCCACGATGCAACAAATTCACAAAGGTGTAAATGTAGTTGGTGAAGATAATCTTGTGATTATGCACTGCACTAGCACCTATCCATGTGAACCTGAAGAATTAAATCTCAGAATGATTGAAACCCTTCGCAAAGAATTTCCAAACAATCCAATCGGATATTCTGGTCACGAAGTTGGGCTGGTTCCTTCGGCAGTTGCTATTGCTTTGGGTGCAACATCTATTGAACGTCACATCACTTTGGATCGTGCCATGTGGGGCAGTGACCAAGCCGCATCTGTTGAACCTGGTGGTTTTGAAAAATTGGTTAAGTATATTCGCGTCACTGAGGCGGCAATGGGTGATGGCGTCAAGAAAGTTTATGAATCTGAAAAAGGTTCGATGAAAAAATTACGTCGCGTTGTAAATGAATAATTATTTGTAGTAGGGGCGACTGGCCAGTCGCCCCTACGTGTTTATATGAAAAATCTTCGTCGCGCAATTCGTCCGTATGCAAAAACCGCTCAAGCCATCATCCGATGGAAGCGGTTTTCTTTTCATGAAGTACCGCCTATTTTCGGAAACTCCAAACCGAAAAGTGGTTCGCATTTGTTGTTGCAAATTTTGAATGGCTTCACACAAATCATGCCATACAAATATGTGGATGCCGAACCGATTCGCACCATCACCAAAGAAGGCGAACGAAGAACATCGGATAAAATCTTGCATGACTTAAAAAAGATTCCAAATGGGGTGATTGGCTGGGGTTATGTGGATGCAACAAAAGAAAACGCCTCTTTCTTAACTCAAACTGGTCGCGTGACCTTCTTCATTTATCGTGACCCACGCGATTTGCTCATCTCACAAGTTTTCTTCGCCACAGACATGCATGAAGAACATGGCATGCATGATTATTACAATTCATTACCTGATTTCAACGAGAGACTCAAAGTCGCCATCACAGGCATTGACCAAGATGGCTTGAAAATGGTTTCAGTCAAACAGAGATATGAAGGCGTATTCCAATGGCGTGAACAAAAAAATGTGATGTGCCTCCGCTTTGAAGATTTGATTAACAATCGTGATGTCACATTAAATCAAATGCTGGATGAAGTAGAAAATACGGGCTATAAAATTCCAACCTCAAGAGAAAAATGTTTATCAATTTTAGTAGAAGCAATTCAGCCGAAGAAAAGCCATACTTTTCGCTCGGGCAAAACAGGTGGCTGGAAAGAGTATTTCACCGAAGAACATAAAAAGTTATTCAAAGATGTGGCAGGGGATTTGTTAGTAAAATTGAATTACGAAAAAAATAATGATTGGTAATCAGTAGGGGCGAGGTCACCTCGCCCCTACGATTTAATGAGGAGAATAGCCATGCCTGTCCACGGAACACATAATGCAGTAGAAGATACACGTAACGAAAAAATATTGATTTATGTAAACGGCGAACTTTTTCCACGCAATGAAGCCAAGATTTCTGTCTTTGATAGTGGCTATCTAGTTGGTGATGGAATTTGGGAAGCACTTCGTTTACATGATGGTGTTTTAGTTTTTCTCGATGAACATCTAAATCGCTTATGGCAGGCAGCAGCAACCGTAGGCATGGATTTGAAAATGACTCGCCAAGAATTGACCGATAAAATTTGGCAAACGTTGAAAGCGAATGATATGCACGATGGTGTGCATGTAAGATTTATGGTGACTCGTGGAACGAAAAAAACTCCGTCACAAGATCCACGTTTGGTAATGAGCGGTCCCAACTTGATCATTATCCCTGAATACAAACAAGCCAGCCCTGATTCTCGAAATCGTGGGGTGACTTTATTTACCAGCACCATTCGTCGCGGTTCGCCTGATTATCTTGACCCGCGTTTGAATTGTCATAGCAAATTACATGAAGTGATGGCATTGGTTCAAGCAATTGAAGCAGGTGCAGATGAAGCACTTATGCTTGATATTCATGGTTTTGTTGCAACGTGTAATGCTACAAATTTTTTCATGGTCAAAGATGGCGAAGTGTGGACATCCACTGGGCAATATTGTATGAATGGAATCACACGCGGAAAAATTATCAAAGTTGCAAATGATAATAATATTCCATGTTATCAAAAAAACTTTTCGTTATTTGATGTGTATGGGGCAGATGAAGCATTTGTCACAGGCACGTTTGGTGGGTTAACACCTGTGACAAAAATTGATGGAAGAATTATCGGTGATGGAAAGTCTGGCGCGATGACAGAAAAATTGTCAGCGTTATATCATGCTGAAATTCAGCGAGCAGTTCGACAGGCGAAAGAGGCGTAGCATGTCATCAAAAAAAATCTGTTTGTGGAGCGGTCCGCGAAATATATCCACCGCCTTGATGTATTCATTCGCGCAACGAAATGATTGCGCCGTGTTTGATGAGCCGTTGTATGCGCATTATCTTTCCAAAACTCCTGCGCGTGCGTATCACCCCGGCGCGGATGAAGTGATTGCAGAAATGGAAAATGATGGTGAGAAAGTTGTGCGTGATTTGATTTTAGGATTTGATGCAAAACCTGTTGCATTTTTCAAACACATGACGCATCATTTACATGGCCTCGACTTGGGTTTTCTTGACCAAACAGTAAACGTGCTTTTGACTCGTGACCCTGAAGATATGTTGCCGAGTTATGCCGCGTGGGTTGAAAACCCAACGTTGCAAGATGTTGACTATAAACAGCATATTGAGTTATTGGATTATTTAAAATCACGCGGACAAAATCCGCCAGTGTTAGATTCAAAGCAAATTTTATTAAATCCGAAAAAAGTTTTGAGTGAATTATGTGAACGCATTGGCATTGACTTTCAAGAATCGATGTTGAGTTGGCAGGCAGGTGCTCGTGTTGAAGATGGTTCATGGGCGAAGTATTGGTATAAGTCGGTGCATGAATCAACAGGCTTTGGGGAATATGTAAAAAAATCTACGCCGTTCCCTGATTCGTTGAAGCCGTTGTTGGAAGAATGCAAACCATATTATCAACAGTTGAATGAGTTGGCGATTAAGGCTTAATTTGGCAACCAAATATAATGTGTTCAACTCATAAGTGATCAGGTTAAGGAGATGTTTTCGATAGATATGACAAACTATCAAGGTTTACTTCAAAGACTTCGAGATTTTGTTAATAGCGAGTTCGCTACACAACATGCGAATCTAGAACGACAATGGGCACTTCCATTAGGTGAGCGGGTCGCACGAGGTTATGCAATTGAAGGATTAAAAGTTGAGAATATTATCAAACAAACAATTAGATTAAGTTGCCAAGCTAATGAATCTAGGTTTCGTGAAGGTGATTTCTTAGTACTACACCGAGGTAATCCTATCGGAATCGAAGCAATGCAAGTTTTGGTTGAATACGATGATGAGACGTTACTGGAAGTCAGCTTGCAAGGAGGAAATCCTTTCTTTCTGCAGCAGTATTCCGATGGTTGGATTGCTGACGAGAGTATGATGGATTTACGCCGTTTTCATTTAGATGCTCTTGATGAAGTGGCTGATACTATCAATGGACGTGAAACTATACTACCAATGCTTAATGGAGATCGAATCCCTCATTTGAATTTAGCCCGTTATGAACGAATACAAAAAGAGATTATGCAAAATGGTTTGAATTCATCGCAAAATGAAGCAGTTGCGCAAGCATATGCGACTGATTTATACCATTTAATTCAAGGTCCTCCTGGGACTGGAAAAACTTTTGTTTTGGCTAACCTAGTTCGTTTATTAATTGCAGATGGACAAAGGGTATTGGTGACTGCTCTCACCCATCGGGCGATTAATAATGCTCTTAATAAGATTTACGAAATAGATTTGGCATTACCAGTATGTAAGATAGGGATTGATTCTCGAACCAGTGATTTGCAAGTAAGAAATTATGAGAATTTTGTCAATTCAGGGTTTGGAGATTTACTTGGCGGGTATGCAGTTGGCGCAACACCATTTGCACTCAGAAGTAATCGTCTCTCTGGTGTTGAGTTTGATGTCGTCATATTTGATGAATCATCCCAAGTAACTCTCCCACTAGCTATAATGGGGATGCTTGCAGGGAAAAAATATATTTTCATTGGAGATGAAAATCAACTTCCGCCAGTTACATCACTTAAGAGCACAGGTGTATGGAATACATCTGTATTTGGATATTTATCGGGTCGCGGTGCTGAAACAATGTTGACCACAACATATAGAATGAATGATGTGCTTGCTTACTGGCCAAATCGTGAATTTTATAATAATTTACTCACGCCTGATGAAGATACAGCTAACCGTCGTTTAAACTTAAGTGAAACAAATGGAATTTGGTACCATGTATTAGACCCTGAGTTTCCTGCTGTTTTCCTAGATTTGCAGCACCGTGGTAATACAAATCGAAGTCAAAAGGAAGCAGACACTATAGTTGAATTGATTGAAGCTCTACTCCATGCAAAAGTACCGGCAATGGAAATTGGCATTGTTGTACCTTATCGTGCTCAAGGACGTGCTATTCGTAACCTTCTTCGCCAGGTTTTACCGAATGAAGAAATTGCACGTGAAATCGTAGTAGATACTGTTGAACGTATGCAAGGACAAGAACGCGAAGTTATCTTAGTTTCGCTTACAACTTCATCAGCGGGCTTCGCTAGCCAAATAGCTGAGTTTTTCTTTCAACCGCAGCGGCTAAATGTTGCTATTACACGTCCTCGTACAAAATTAATTATTGTAGGTTCAAGTGTCGTTCTTGAAGCCAAACCTGCTGACACAAATCATCAAAATTGGGTGGAACTATTAAGAAGTTTGCTAGAAAACTGTTTAACTGTCACGATATAACATGGCGCAAATTATCCCATCAACACCGCTAAGTAATGTACCATCAGAAATCCTGAAAGTTTATCGCTTCTTGAAATCTCTTCCTGAAGGTTATGTAGTATGGCATCATTTAACACCTTGGGAAAAGGAAGCACCTGATTTTATGATTTTGAACAAGAATAATCAAGTTATTCTTATCAAAGTTAGTATGGTCTCAAAATCAACGCACCCTTCGGCTCAGATGCTTCTTTTAGGGGAAGCAAAACCTTTAGGGGAAGAAGAAAGCCTTGTGTTGGAATTATTTAAAAATAAATTTCCAGTATTAATGAAAGATAGGATAGTTACAGTTGTCTTATTTCCAAATATTCACTCTAAAAAATTAGAGACAGATTACCGTGAGAAAAACACAAGTCAACATCATTGGATTGGGCAGGAAATGCTCCAAACAACTGCCATTGAACAATGGGAAGAATTATTCAATGGTGCGATCTTAACAGCAACTATGCTTGAACAATTACGGTATGTTTTCACACCAGAAATTGTTATTCCAAAAGAATTAACGGTTCGCCAAACTGATACTGGGCGACATGGTGCTGGATTAGAAGGTTATATATTAGACACTCTACAAGAGGCAGCAGTAAAAAATGACCTTGAACTCCCATCTGATCGACAAACAACTGCTAAAGATTTCCACCTAGGAATTGTTAATGGAGTAGCTGGTAGTGGAAAAACATTAATATTGCTTTATCGTTTGAGGTTATTACATTCTTATTTCCCCGATCATAGGTTTTTGATTCTTACTCATAATCGTCCGCTTATTCGTGACATTCGATCAAAATACAAACTTTTGACAGGAGATATGCCAAAGAATATAACATGGAAAACATTTAACGGTTTCTGTCGTCAATATTGGCCTGAAAAAGAAAACTTGTGGGTCAATCCGATTAGACAATCAGAACGCGAACATGTTGCAAGAATGATTTGGGAGAAGAGACTTGCAAAAACGTCCATTCAACCTAATAATTTACTAAGTGAAATTGACTGGTTCAAAGATCAAATCCCAATGGATAAATCAAAATACCTTCAAACCGAAAGAAGAGGCCGTGGGTTTAGATTGAATCAAGATCAACGTTTGATCATGTGGGATGCAATGAGCGACTATCAAAATCATTTAATTGAGAAAAATAAAATGGATTGGGGTGATGTTCCACGACGAATGTGGAATTTCCTACGTGAAAATAAAGTCAAATTGCCAAAATATGAGTTTGTAATGATTGATGAGGCACAGTTTTTTGCTCCTATTTGGTTCGATATCATTAGACAAATTGCAAAGCCCAAAACCGGTCATTTATTTATTGTTGCTGATCCAACTCAAGGGTTTCTTGGCAGAGGAACCTCTTGGAAATCATTTGGGATTGACGCTCGCGGAAGAACACAGAATATGCGTCGTTCCTACAGATCAACTCATGAAATCCTAAATTTTGCAACGTTGCTTTATCGTCGGCGAATAAAGAATAACGATGCAGATGAAGATATTATTGAGCCTGATTTGATGAATATGCCTCGTGGCGTATTACCTATTGTTATTTCTTTGCGAGGTGCTCAAGATGAAGTTGGAAGAATAACAGCTGAAATTGAAGCCTTAAAGAAACATGGCATGTCATTACGAAATATATTAATTCTACATTCTGAATGGGAAGGCGCAAAATCAATTATTACGTCACTAAACAATCACTTGGGTAAAGGGACTGCAATTGACCCTAAAGAGGATCCCCCAGGTGATTGTATAAGAGTGACAACATTGAACGCAGGAACTGGTTTAGAAAGCCCAGTGGTATTTCTTGTTGGTTTAAATCGAATATTTGAAATGGAACAAAGTTTAAGGTTATCTGATGATGAGATTGAAAGGTTAGTATTAGAAAATACTCGAAAAATATATATGGCAGCAACTCGTGCAGGCCAAAGATTGATAATTACCTATGTTGGAGAAATCCCTAGTGAGTTAAGAGATATTATTCAAATTCATGATAATTGAATATTTATATTTTGTTGTGCAAGATATATAAATATAAGAAAGAAGATGGCATAAGTCTCTAACATGTCTAACTCCATAGATATATGTTATCGAGTTTATCAACTCATTTTTGATTCTGTTACAATTTTATAAACATGAAAGATCTTTTTACCCAACGCATCAAGCGTGGACTTGTCCGCCGATTCAACAATTTCAAAATTGTTAATGTTGCTAAACAAGTTGCAAAACAAGAACCTCAACCCAGCGGACAACCTGTGGTTTTCTTCAAAGCCTCCACAGGCATTGACGATTTATCTTGGAATAGCGGATTTCATTTATTGGCATCGTGGGCGTTTCGATTAAAAGGAATCCCAGTTGCTTATTTTGCTTGCAATGCAGGCATGAGCAAATGTGTGTTGGGGACCAATCGAGATAATCCGCATAAAGAAATGCCATGTAAGACTTGTATTTCTCAATCAAAGACTTTATATGCGGGTGTTGAAAAGTTGGAAGGTTTGAAAGTTGGAAAATCAGGTGTTGATTGGTTTAGTTTTGAAAGAAATCTTGAACTTCAAAAAGAGATTCAGGATTTAGATATTAATCACTTATCTCGTTTCACTTATCAAGGTATTCCACTTGGAAATTTATGTTTGCCAGGTTTACGCTGGATTTTGCGAATCCATCATTTGAATGATGATGAAAATACTCGTTATTTATTGAGAGAATATATTTCCTCTGCATGGAATGTGGCTCAAAAGTTTTCAAAATTTTTAGATGAAACGAATCCGCGAGCAGTGATTGTCTTTAATGGACAATTCTTCCCTGAAGCGACAGCGAGATTCATTGCACAAAAACGTGGGATTCGAGTCATCACGCATGAAGTTGGATTACAACCTGCATCCGCTTATTTCACCGATGGAGAAGCGACAGCCTATCCGATTCACATTCCAGATGATTTTGAATTGAATGAAGAACAAAATAAAAATTTAGATGATTATCTCGCCAAGCGTTTTCAAGGTGACTTTACGATGGCGGGCATTAAATTCTGGGCGGATATGAAAGGACTCGACGAGTCATTCTTAAAAAAGGCAAGTGGATTCAAACAAATTGTGCCTGTGTTTACCAATGTGATTTTCGATACCAGTCAACCACATGCCAACACAGTTTTTGAAGATATGTTCGATTGGTTGGATTTGGTTTTAGAAGTCATCAAAGAACATCAAGAGACATTGTTTGTGATTCGTGCTCATCCTGATGAGTTAAGAGTCCGCAAGGCGAGCAGGGAAACTGTCGCAGGTTGGGTGGAAGCGAAGACTGTATCAAGTTTGCCAAACGTGATTTTCGTTCCATCTAATGAAACACTCAGTTCTTATGAATTGATTTTGAAATCCAAATTTGTAATGATCTACAACTCTACGATTGGATTGGAAGCGTCCATTATGGGAATGCCTGTTTTATGTGCAGGCAAGGCAAGATTTACACAATATCCGACTGTATTTTTTCCGCAGACGATTGATGAAGTAAGAAGAAAGATGAAAGATTTTTTACTGGCTGAAAAGATTGAAATCCCCACCGAATTTAAACGCAATGCTAGAAGATTTTTGTATTATCAATTGTATAAAACTTCATTGCCGTTTGGCGAGTTTTTAGAGCCATCTGTGAGAACGACACAGACAAGGTTACAGACTTTTGATTTGAATGTACTTTTAGAATCACAAGCGATTAAAGTGATTTTGGAAGGTGTACTGAATGATAAAGATTTTTTACTGCGTGAATAAACAATCTATTAGATAAAAAGGAGGATGGCTTGCCATCCTCCTTTTTATTTATCTTTCCAACAAAGAATCGATTTCTTTTATTTGATTTTCACTCAACGGACCTAATTCCATTGCCTTTGCATTTTCTTCCACTTGTGCCACAGTCCTAAAACCGGGGATTGGGATTGTCTTTTCGCTTCGTGCCCAAATCCAAGCGAGTGCACCTTGTACCAATGTGCGACCATCACTTGTTAACACATCCCGAATTTTTTCTAGTTGAGAAAGCGTAGGCGTAAAGAAATGCTCTTTAGACCAATCATCATCACGCACATCATTCTTCGTAAAAACAACATCTTTTGAATATTTTCCACTTAATGCACCACGAGCCAAAGGACTACGATTGATACTAGCGAGATTCAAGTCATTACACAGTTTCAACATTTCAGGCGCATCAAGAATGACGTTCAAATCGTGTTGTACTGCGACGCAGTGTTCTCCCTTTGCAAATACTTTAGCACTTTCTGCTGAGTCTGTGCTCCAACCATAGTAGCGAATCTTTCCATCTTTTACTAATGATTCAAGCACATCAAGCATGGCAGGGACTTTGTTTACGGGATAATCCCAAACGTGTAATTGATATAAATCAATCACGTCAGTATTGAGTCGGCGCAAACTATCTTCACATTCTTGACGAATGTATTGCAAATGGTCATCTGTACGCATGGTGACATGCTTTTCTGCTACATTAACATTGAAACCAAATTTTGTTGCAAGTACAACTTTATCTCGCTTGCCTTCTAGTGCTTTTGCTAACACTTCTTCGCTATGACCTGTTCCATAAGTGGCGGCGGTATCGAAAAAATTAATGCCTAAGTCTAACGCGGCGTGAATTGCACGAATAGATTCGTTATCATCAACTTCACCCCAGCCACCTGCACCATCGAGCCACTTCCATGGTCCGCCAATTGCCCAGCATCCTAAACTCATTGGGCTAACTTGAATATCAGATCTGCCCAACGTTCTTTGAAATTCTATTGTTGTTGTCATTTTTCCTCTTATGATTTTTCTAACATTGTTTCTTCAATGATTTTTGAGTACAAGTCAATTTTGTAACTGACGAGGCTTAGATTCTCGTTGAGTTCGTGAATCCTTGCCTCCACGTTTTCTCGAAGCGCCTTTAACATCTGTACGCGCTCAGGCAAAGTTTCATCGCCCTGACGTTGAAGTTCAGCATATCGTTGCATATCTTTGATTGACATGCCTGTGGCGCGTAGTTTGAGCAGGAAATTAATCCAGCCAACATCATCTGTGGTGTAACAGCGGCGGGTATTTTCTTCCCGATTGATGGGATGAATTAAGCCGATGCGCTCGTAATAGCGAAGCGTATGCGTGGTTAGCCCAGTTGCTTTGGCAACTTCTTGAATTGTGAGTTTTTCTTTTTGGATATCCATGCCCCTAGTTTACATCTTAGAGTGTGCTCTAAGTCAAGGTTTTAAATATAATTTGATGAAAAATTAGGAGGAGAATTTACGCACGTCCGTTCTATTGATTTATCTTATATACTGAGTGATAATTATTAAGAAGTTATTAATAATTAGTAAGTAAAATTATTGCGGAGAATTCGTTAACATAATGAAAACCCAATCTCGTGTGATTGTTCATGCTGGGATTAATTTTGTAAGTGTTCCAGTACCACTTGTTGTGCCGCAAACACTTTTGGCATTTCAGCAGGCTGTTCTGACCCATGGTTTAGAATATAACAGAGTTGATGCTCCTAAAAACTCCATTTCGTTGTTTCGTGATGCTCCATATCCATTGCAAATTACTGTAGCTTCTAATGAATCACAGGTAGGGCAACTTTTAATTGTTACTCCACAGCCAAAGGGCTCACTAGATTTATTTATAAAAGAAGCTGAGGCTGCTGTTCAAGCATATGAGTCTGTGTGGACTGTAGCAAATCGTCAGATAGTTCACGTAGATGCGACGATACGTCAATTGTATGAAACTACAAGCCAACATGCATTTCAAGAACTATGGGAAAGTAGATTAGGACAATCATCGCAAGCTTTAAGTACATTTGGTAGACCAATACGTGGTGGGGGTTTAAGGTTTGTGATGGATCCAATTGCAGAAGACTTACCTGCACAGATTGAAGTTAAAATCGAGTCATTTTTGCTTGACACAACTAAAATTTTTGTTGAAACACAATTTACATGGCCTTCTGTGGCAACTTCGCAATCAACGTTTAATGTAAGAGAACGAATTGAAAAAATGAACTCATATATAGAAGCAAATGTTCAGCCTTTTATATCAGGAGAAAAAAATGACGCTAAATAGTATGATATTAAATAACAAGGCAGATCGTTTATATTCCGACTCGGGCGCTGAGGATGTTTTCGATTGGATTCAATCTCCGATTAGCCGTCAAATTTTTGAACAAGGGGACCAAATTATTGATGGTATTTATATGCAGGTAAAACCTTTTGAGATACCATTAACAGATATTGAATCAATTATGCATGAATTTGCTGCTTGGGAAGCTGCAAGTGACGAAGATTTTTTGAAATTTGAAAAAGAGAACTTATAACAATGCAAAGGGGCGACATTATTTTAGTAAAATTGCCAGATAATAACGAAAGTGGGCATGAACAAACCGGTAAACGACCTGCTTTAGTTGTGCATAATGATGCAACTAGTGGTAGCATCTCTCTCATTATGATTGTACCTATCACAAGCAACTTAAAGACTAAAAAATTTTCTCATACCATTGTAGTTGAACCTTCTCCTGAAAATGGATTAGATACTTCTTCTGTATTACTTATCTTTCAATTACGTGCTATAGACAAAACGAGAGTTATAAAAAAGATAGGTGTTTTAGAATCTTCAACAATGGAAAAAATCAATAAAGAAATGAGAAGCCTTTTGGGATTATAAATATATTTTTATGATCTCTCCAACGTAATATACTTCTTCTTTGGATTAATCCCCACAATTCCCTTAAACGCATCTTGAATAGCTTGAACATCGGCTTCCATATTTTCGGTGGGATGAAATACTTCGCCTACATAGACAGTCTTCTTGGCGCCATCCACTTTTGCCATGACGATAGGAATCCCTGCGCCTTTGGCGATGCGATGAAAACCTGTTTTCCATTCGGTCACTTTATGACGCGTTCCTTCGGGAGCAATCGTTAAAATAAATTTATCATTTTTGTTGCAGGCTTCTACCATTTGTTCAACCAAGCCCGTAGATTTTTTTCTATCCACTGGGATGCCGCCACAATAATAAAAAAACCAACCATACGGAAAACGAAACAACTCCGCTTTGCCCATGTAACGCACATCCACTTTCAGGTGAAAAATAATGCCGAGGAACAGTACAAAATCCCAATTCGAGGTATGAGGCGCACCAATCAAAACATATTTTGGCAGGTTAGGTAATTTTCCATCTATGCGCCAGCCTGCGAGGAACATAATCAAATTGCTAATTTGGCGTAAAACAAAACTGAGAATGGGGGTGGTGAAGATGGTGGTTTTCATGGAATATAAAACCCTGAAATACCGATTATGTCACTCTGAGCTGATGGTCGAGTAGGACGAAGTCCGTATCGAGACCCAGCGAAGAGTCTCTACGAAAATCTTCGAGATTCTTCGCCGCAAAGAACAAATGCGCGGCTCAGAATGACATGATTTGTGGTTAAATACTTGCATGGCTTTGAAATCAACATTGCGTTCATTTGTGTATCAAACCGAAAAACGGATTCAAAAACTGCGCTTCAACTCTCGTGGAGACTTGCCCACATTACTCGGCATTTCATTTCCGAAAAGTGGCACGCATTTGCTCGACCAAATTTTGCTTGGCTTTTCAAATGTTGCGCCGTATGCAAAACGCGTGCATTCTTTTTATGCCGAATATGAAGGCGAAAGCGGAAAAAAACGTGAACCTCAAGTTGCATTAGCTTGGCTTGATTCTTTACAAAGCAATGATATTGCTTCGGCACATTTGTTTGCTCGGCCTGATGCAATCAAAAAAGTTTGCTCACCAAAATTTATTCCGTATTTTATTTTTCGTGACCCGCGTGATGTCGTCGTCTCACATGTGTTTTATGTCACCGAAATGGAATCAAAACATGTGCATCATGCCTATTATCAATCTCTGCCTGATTTTGATGAACGACTCAAGGTCAGCATTTTAGGTAGGCAAGATACAAACATTGAATTTCCAAATATCGCTGAACGATTTGCTCCATATCTTGATTGGCTTAATCAAAAAGAAGTTTTATCCATTCATTTTGAAGATTTGATTCACAACCGCACCGAAACATTGACTCGCATCATGAATCATTTTCTAAATAAAGTTCCGCTTCGCACTTCGGGAGATCTGATTCTTGAATCCTTAGAATCCGCCATCAACCCGACCAAGTCTCCAACCTTTCGTTCTGGAAAAACAGGCGAATGGAAAAAATATTTTAAAGAGGAGCATAAAAAGATTTTCAAAGAGGTTGCGGGAGATTTGTTGATTAAACTTGGTTATGAAAGGGACAGTGAATGGTGAATAGGTTATAGGAAGCCTATTCACCATTCACCATTCACTATTCACTATGACCTGCTCACTCATCATCCGCGCGTATAACGAAGAAAAACATATCGGACGTTTGCTCGAAGGCATTAAACAGCAAACTATCAAAGATGTGGAAATTATCTTAGTTGATTCAGGCTCTACAGATTCAACAGTCGCAATCGCCGAATCCTTTGGTGCAAAAATTGTAAAAATCCCCTCAAATGAATTTACATTTGGACGTTCTCTCAATTACGGAATTAAAGAGGCACAAAACGAAATTATTGTCATTGCTAGTGCTCATGTCTATCCAGTTTATCCCGACTGGTTAGAGATTTTATTAAATCCATTTCAAGATGAAAAAGTTGCCCTCACTTACGGCAAGCAACGCGCACCTGACTTTGCAAAATTTTCCGAGAAACAAATTTTTTATCAATGGTATCCTGATGAAAGTAATTTGAATCAAATCACTGCTTTTTGTAACAATGCCAATGCCGCAACCCGAAAAAGTCTATGGGAGAAACATAATTACGATGAAACTTTGACTGGACTCGAAGATTTAGAATGGAGCAAATGGGCAAAAGAAAGTGGCTACAAAATCGCCTATGTTGCCGAATCGGAGATTATTCATGTCCACAACGAAACGCCAAGCGGAGTCTATAACCGTTATCGCCGTGAAGCCATGGCATTGCGAAAAATCTACCCCGAAGCCCATTTCAATTTTTATGATTTTCTGCGGCTGACAATCACAAACATTTTCAGTGATTTATTCCATGCATTTCGTGAAAAAGTTTTACTAAAAAACTTTTTCTCCATCTTTTGGTTTCGCTTTATGCAATTTCATGGAACGAGAATGGGGCATCGTGAGACGAGTCTGGTCACGCCGCAGTTGAGAGAAACTTTTTATTACGCAAGGGGAAGAAAGAAGAAAGAGGAAAGAGAGAGGGATGTTGATAGAATAAAATATGATAGGAGTTGATTTTAATGAGTAAAATTTTTTATAAGCCTTTTTATTTCTTGATATTTGCAATTTATCCAATCCTTGCTCTTTTTGCCAATAATATTGATCAAGTAGATGCAATAGTTATATTTCGCCCTGTAATAATTTCTCTTTTGACTTCTATTATCTTATGGATAGCTTTTCGTTTAATATTTGGCAATTGGCATTCAGCCTCTCTTTTTACTGCTTTTTTATTAGTTTTATTCTTTTTATATGGGCATATGTACGATTATATAAAAAACAAGGATTTATTCGGTTTTATTTTAGGTAGGCATAGGATACTAATGTTAATTTGGGGAGGACTTATTGTTGGAGGATTTTTCTTTGCTTTCAGCCGAAAACGAAGTATTCAAAATTATGCACCCACATTAAATATAATTGCATTATCTTTACTAATTTTTCCTGTCTTAACAGCCTTATCATACTGGATTTCTATACGTTCTATTCCGTCAATAGAATTTCAAAGTGTTACAAAATTAAATACTCAAGAGAATCAATCTTTACCAGATGTCTATTACATTATTCTTGATTCGTATACTCGTTCGGATGTTTTTCGGAATGTATATGGGTATGATAACTCTGATTTTTTAAATGAGTTAAATGAATTGGGCTTTTATGTTGCAGAATGTAGTACTAGTAATTATATGTGGACCAGATTATCTATGTCCTCCTCTTTGAACATGGAATATTTGCAAGAACTTCCAAGCTATCTTTCTGCAACTGACAAGGATGTAATTACCGAAGAGTTAATTCACCATAGTTTTGTTCGCCAAAATTTTGAATCATTAGGCTATAAAACAGTCGCATTTGCTACTGGTTTTCCCTTTAATGAAATAACCGATGTAGATCTTTTTCTCGAACCACCAGCGACTTTTAAAAGCACTCGTGGTTTTGAAGCCTTATTGGTAAAAACAACTCTCTTAAGGGTTCTTCAAGATTTTGGATATATCAAAATTAACCAAACGGCTTCAGCTGAGTATCGCGATCGGACTCTCCTAGCTTTAAGAGAATTTGAAAATTTTAAGGAGATGGGCGGACCAAAGTTTGTTTATATGCATATTATTACACCGCATCCACCTTTTGTTTTCGGTGCCAATGGAGAAACAGTATACCCAAAAGATTTTCTTTCCACAGAAGGACAATATACAGATGAGAGTTATTCCACTGGTTATATTGACCAAGTTGAATTTATTAGTATAGAAATTATTGATTCAATCCGAACATTGCTAAACGAGTCAGATAGTCTACCAATCATCATCCTTCAAGGTGACCATGGTCCATGGAAACAAGATGGAGAAAATCGTTTCAGCATATTAAATGCTTATTATATGCCAGGTCATGAAGATGAGTTATATCAAAGTATTAGCCCAGTTAATTCCTTTCGTGTGGTTTTCAACGAATACTTCAATGGGAATTACCCTTTGCTCGATGATATAAGTTTTGAATCTGACTATGGAGATGAATATAATTTTAGACTTCAACCAACTTCATGTGAGAAATAAAATATCGGATATATTAGTTCAAATCCATTATAATTTTGTCTAGAATGACTACTTCCCTTTTTCCCGCTTCTGATTTCACCATCCCCCAACTTGCTGATTTAATGACTCGTAGCTTTGAAGGCTACTTCGTGCCGATTAACATAACAGAGTCCGCATTGTTAACTATGCTCAAACGAGATAGCATAGATTTAACCTCAAGCCGTGTGATGATAAATAATGATGAGCCTGCTGGCATTGCATTAATCGCACGACGTGGCTGGACGAGTCGACTCGCGGCGATGGGGATTTTGTCTCAGGCGAGGAATCAAAGCTTGGGTACACAAACCATGCACAAATTAATCGAAGAAGCGAAAGAACGTCAAGATAAAGAAATGATTCTCGAAGTCATCGAGCAAAATACAGCAGGTGTCAAGTTATATGAAAAAGTTGGTTTCAAAAAAATTCGCAGATTGGTTGGGTACAAACTTGAAAATCCGCAAGTTGAATCAAAAGAAGAATTAAAAGAAATTGATATTCGCGAATTAGCAAGGCTCGTTACTTATCACGGACTCAAAGATTTGCCGTGGCAACTTTCAGGCACAACCATCATGCAACACACACCACCATCGCGCGCATTCAAACTCAATGATGCCTATTGTTTAATCAGCAACCCCGATGCAAAAGATATTGTCATTTGGTCGGTCTTAGTAAAATCTCGCTCGCGTGGGGCAGGTCTAAGTAAAGTTTTGATGATGGCATTGTTATCAAAATATCAAAATAAAATTTGGCACGTCCCCGCCATCTTCCCGGAAGAAATGTCTTTCATTTTTGAGGAAGTGGGCATGCAACGTGAAAATATTTCACAATGGCAAATGTCGTTAAAATTAAATGGGGAATAATGGCTAGTTTTGCAAAAAAAATAATTAAAAATAATTTCACAGAAATTTTATTGTTTGTCGTTTTGTTATATCAAATATATAGATATGTGTTTCAAGCAAGTCAAATAGATGTTTTTTCTACATTCGCTCCTCTGGTCGATGATGCCTTTATTCATTTACGCTTTATTGAACATTTTGCTGAAGGACATGGTTTCGTTTGGAATATTGGTGAACAACCTGTAGAAGGTTTTACATCCTTTCTTTATGTTGTTTTTTTAGGAATCATTCAATATTGTGGTGGATCTCCTATTCATCTGTTGCCTTGGGTAGGTAGTATTAGCACAATTCTAATTTTATTTGCAACTTTATGGTTGTTAGCATACTTAAATCCAAAACATCATACAGAAAATATTACTACTGTCATTTTGCTGGGATTCTCTCCCCAATTATTTTTTTGGAGTTTTTCAGGGCTTGAAATTTCTTTTTATATTTTATTTCTAATCATTTGCGTCACTTTATTTACTGGATATCAGTTAGGCAAATTCACACCTTGGTTAGTAGGCAGTATGTTTGGCATATTATCTTTAATTCGTCCAGAAGCCTTGGGGTTATTTGCTGTAACTGTTATATACGACAGCCTTACTTCTCTACAGACTACAAAAACAATTGATGTTAAAAGATTTATTAATTTGTTCTTGTCTTTCAGCATTGTTTTCCTACCTGTATTCTTTTGGAAATGGTGGTACTTTGGTTACCCATTGCCCAATACATATTATGCGAAAACAGGAGCTGGGTTATTGCAAATACAAAATGGATATATCTATACCATAAGCAGTATAAAACAAATCCTAAACTTACCAATTATTCCAATTTTTTTATTTGTTTTTGCATTTTATTGGGTAAAACATAAGCAGGCTCTGTATCTTGTTGTTATTATCATAGTAATATGTACTATGACCACCCTAAGTGGCGGAGACCATTTTTCAGAAGCACGCTTTTTAATACCAATTTTACCTTTTGTTTTTTCTCTTGTATCAATTGGAATATCTCACATTACTCCAAAAGTATCAATGGTTAGCAAATTTATTTTACTATTTGGCGTACTTGTTTTTACTTATATTGTTTGGAAGCCATCTCAGCCAATCATTAATACCAACCAAGTGGTAGAAATAGCCGAAAATGAAAAACTAAAATTTTTTTATAACTGGAAAGTAGGCTACACCTTAATGGGGAAAGCATTAAACGAAATTACTAAACCGACAGACTCAATCGCCGTTGTTCCCATCGGTGCAATTGGATACTATTCAAACATCCGTGTTATTGATATGGTTGGTTTAACAGATGTAAAAATTGCTCACGAACCCTTCGACCCAGCATATACTTCTTCGTGGCGACCAGGGCATGATAAAGGAAATGGCATTTATATTCTTAACCAAAAACCCACTTACATTCAACTTATAGATTTATTATCATCATTACCCTATCAAGGCTTATTACCCGAATCTGAATACTACAAATCAGTTGTTGAAATATGGAATTCACCTGAATTTTTACAACTATATGAATTCTACCCAATTCAAATAGAAGGAGGGTGGTACTACAATTTATATCGCCTAAAACAATAAACATCCCTAAAAATATTTTCTTATTCTACCGGTATAATAGGAAAATGAAACTCGCCGCCCTTGTGCCCATGCGCCATCACAGCCAGCGCGTGCCTGGCAAAAATTATCGTCCGCTTGCGGGCAAACCACTTTTTCATCACATCATCGAAACTTTGCTTGCTGTTCCCGAAATTGATTCAATCATTATAGATACTGATTCAAAACCGATCTCAGATGAGGTACCGCGCCTCTTTCCTGGCGTCAAATTGATTCATCGCCCCAGCCACCTCCTCGCTGACGATGTTCCCATGAACGACATTCTTTTGCATGATACATCTCAAGTGAAAGCAGATTTTTATTTACAAACTCATTCTACGAATCCATTATTAAAGCCTGAAACAATTTCTAAAGCCATTCAATTACTATTTACTAATTACCCTCAAAAAGATTCTTTATTTTCAGTCACTCGTTTACAAACGCGTTTATATTTTCAAGATGGCAAAGCGATTAATCACAATCCATTAGAACTAATCCAAACACAAGATTTACCTCCCGTATATGAAGAAAATTCATGTATTTATATTTTTACAAGAGAAAATTTAGAAAGAAAAAAACATCGCATCGGAGATTCGCCTCTGATGTTTGAAATAGACGCAGACGAAGCCTGGGATATTGATGAAGAACTCGATTTTGAAATCACCGACTTTTTGATGAGAAAAAGAAATGCAAAATCTTAAAGACAAACTTGGGACATTTTGGTGGGGAGTTATATTAATTTTCATCATTTCAGGCATTGCCTATTTGCCACTCGTAAAAGACTTAGGTTATCTTTTTGATGACTGGTATTTGATGTACGATATGCAAGTCAAAGACCCCAGTTTCTTTCACGAAATTTTCGCCATTGATCGTCCGGGGCGTGCTTATGCAATGATTCCTTTATTTTCATTATTTGGGTTCAATGTATTGCCATATCATCTCACTGCATTTTTATTCCGTTTTCTCGGCGGTATTTGTTTATTTTGGACAATTCGAATGTTATGGAAAAAACGAATTTTTTTCGCAATTGTTACTGGATTACTTTTTACAATTTATCCAGGCTTTCTCTCACAACCGAATGCGATTGATTATCAATCTCATCTACTAGGTTTATTTTTTGCATTGCTTTCTGTAGCATTGACTGTCAAATCAATTTTAGTAACTGAAAAATCAAAGAAAACTTTATTTGCTATTGCTTCTGTTCTTACAGGTTGGGGATACTTAAGTCAAATGGAATATTTCATCGGCATTGAGGTATTCCGCTTTGCGTGTATCTTGATTTTGATTTGGAGAGTCGAAAATGTGAGCGTAAGACAGAAATTTTTTGCTTTTATAAAGACAAGTATGCCGTTTTTGTTAATCGCGGCTGGATTCTTAATTTGGCGTTTGTTCTTTTTTGAATCAGAACGGCGAGCAACGGATATTGGTTTGCAAGTCTCTCAGGCTTTTACTAATCCACTTATTATTTTATGGTGGCTGAATTATTTAATTCAAGATTTTTTCACAGTTACTTTAGTCGCGTGGAATTTGCCAATGTATCAACTTGCATTTCCAATGCGATTAAGAGATATGTTGAATGCAATTGCTTTAGCATTATTAGCAATTGCGATTTTATGGTTCATCATGCGCTGGGTGGGAGAAAATGAATCCGAAGCAGAAACAGATACAAAGTCAAGAATGAGGCGTGAAACTTTGCTGATTAGTTTGCTTAGCATTGCAGGCGGATTAATCCCTGTGATTCTTGTTAATCGTCATGTCACTTTACCAGAATACTCACGATATTCCTTAATTGCATCTGTTGGTGCGATTATGTTATTGGTGCTTCTATTTGAAAATATTTCTCAACGAAATATTCAAAAAACGGTATTGAGTTTGTTTGTTGCCATTGCAATTCTGACGCATTATGGCAATGCCATGCGTTACGTAAATGAAACTGCGGCAACAAGAAATTTTTGGTGGCAAGTTTCATGGCGTGCTCCGATGATACAAGAAGGCGTTACTTTAATTGCATCATACCCTCAAGGTGCTTTGGCTGAAGATTATTTTATTTGGGGACCTGCTAATTTTATTTATTATCCCGAAAAACAAAACACCAACCCTGTTGTAATTAAATTACCAGCCGCCGTGTTAACGCGTGATGCTATTAATAAAATCACAACCAATGGTGGTGTTGAAACGCCATTAAGACGTGGAAATTATTTAGAACGTGACTTTGGAAATGTGTTGTTGATAATTCAATCTAGCCCCAATGGATGCGTGCGATTTATCAATGGTGATGCGCCTGAATTATCTGCAAACGATGAAGAAAGATTGATTTTAATTGCGCCTCACTCTAAACTTGAAAATGTTTTGGCGACTGAAACACAATCTCCTGTTGTGCCAAAGTATGTGTTTGGCGAAGAACCTGAACGCGGTTGGTGCTATTATTATCAGAAAGCAGATTTGGCTCGCCAACGTGGTGAATGGGAACAAATCCCAAATTTATTAGAACAAGCACTTGACCAAGGATATTATCCTGAAGATGCTTTAGAGTGGATGCCTTTTTTCCAAGCTTATGCTGTTACTAGTGATGTAGAGAAAATGCGTTCAACATTAAAATTAATCGCTTTGAATAGACCTTTAAGTTTACAAACATGTGACATTATGTTGAACTTTATGCAACATAAAACATTAAGTGTTGAAGTGCAAGATTTTATTCAGAAGAAAGTTTGTGAGTAAACATGCCCACTGTGTTAATGACCGCTCCATACATGATCCCATTTTTAGACAGGTTCAAACCTGAATTTTCTAAATATGGAATTGATTTAATTGTTCCAGATGTAGAAGAAAGAATGGAAGAAGAAGATTTATTAAAGTATGCAGGTCAATTCGATGGCACGATTTGTGGTGATGATAGATATACAGAAAAAGTTATCCAAGCCTGTTCGCCGCGTTTGAAAATTATTTCAAAATGGGGAACTGGCGTTGATTCGATTGATGCCAATGCGTGTGCAAAATTCAATGTCAAACTTGGGCGAACGCCAAACGCCTTTACAACTCCAGTAGCAGATACTGTGCTAAGTTACGTGCTTGCCTTTGCTCGTCGTACACCTTGGATGGATAAAGAAATGAAAAACAATAAGTGGGAAAAAATTTCAGGCAAGGCATTGAATGAATGTGTGTTAGGTGTCATTGGTTTAGGAAATATCGGCAAAGCAGTCACGCGTCGTGCCAAAGCCTTTGGCATGAAAATTTTAGGAACAGATATTATTGATATTGACCATGTTTTTATTTCTGAAACTGGAATTGAGATGACAGACCTCGCCTCTTTACTGCGCCAAGCTGATTTTGTTTCAATAAATTGTGATTTAAATCCAACTTCATATCACCTAATGAATAATGATACATTTGCTTTGATGAAATCAAATGCCATCTTAATCAATACCGCTCGTGGTCCAATCGTTAAAGAAAAAGATTTAGTAACAGCACTCAAGTCGGGTCAAATTGGAGGCGCAGCACTAGATGTCTTTGAATATGAACCACTTCCGAACGATAGTCCATTACTGAAAATGGATAACGTTATGCTTGCGCCGCATAATTCCAATTCCAGCCCAGCCGCATGGGAAAGAGTGCATTGGAATACGATTAAGAATCTGGTGGAAGGTTTGGGAATGGAATTTAAGAAATGAAAATAAAAAATATATTGGTTTATATTTTTTTGTTTTTATTAACTGCTTTGGTATTAGACCTTGCCAATCCATTTATTGATAAACCCGCTCGTGATGGCGGATTCTTTTTATATGCTGGTCAGCAAATTTTGGATGGAAAAATTCCCTATCAAGATTTTTGGGATTCAAAAGGACCAGCCATTTTTTATATCAATGCGCTTGGATTATTTTTAGGCAATGGCTCACGTTGGGGTGTTTGGTTCGTTGAATTTATTTTTATTTTCTGCACATTTTTGATTTTATATAAAATTTTGTCAAAACAATGGAGTTCTAATTCTGCCCTGTTTGGTATCACACTCGCAAGTTTAGGATTACGCAATGTCTTGGGATATGGAAACTATACAGAAGAATACTCTCTTTTGTTTAATGCAATTGGCTTATTACTATTCTTTTCAATTGAAGACAATCCTAAAAAACTATGGTCATATTTTGCAATTGGAACCTTGTTCGGGTTAAGTTTTACCTTCCGCGCAAATAATATTGGTGGACTCTTTGGAATATTGCTCTCTGTATTTCTGTTTTTCACCCTCAAAAGAAATTTTGTAAAAGCAATAAAAACCATTTTTATTATTTTTGCTGGATTTACTCTCCCGCTTCTTCTCTGGACTTTATACTTTGCTTTACAAGGCGCGGCAGGGGATATGATATATGCCTCCCTGATTTTCAATTTCGCTTACTCTTCGGCGAAAGATAGAAGCGTTCTTTTTTTATTTGAAGGATTCGGTAAATATGGGATGGGGTGGATAAGTTGGTTAACTTTACTTGCTTGGATTGTTCTTTTGATTCGAGCTGTATATAATTTCAAGAATAACAAATTATCTTTGCTTGAATATTTTTTGGTATTTGGGTTTCCTATTGAAATCTTGCTAAGCAATTTATCTGGCAGAAATTTTGGGCATTATTACATCAGTTGGACATTAACAGTTGCAGTTTATTGTGGTCTTTTGTTTGCTGATTTACAGTCATTTGTATTAAAGAAAGTACCTTCTATAAAAATAGCTGAAAGAATAAATAATATGGTTATTTTTTTAGTAGCCACTTTTATTCTTGTAACTTCATTGCCTATAATGTTGCGTTATGGAAATACTATTAAAGTTTTTTTGAGCCAGTCAGATTCAATTGTATATAATGACCCAATATCGCTTTATATTAAGCAAAATACCGAACCCAATCATCAAGTTTTAACTTGGTATTCAGATTTAGGTATTAATTTCATGGCTGAGCGTACCTCGCCTGTAAAATATGTCTATTACCCGCTTTTTTATGAAGGCACACTGACTGATGAAATTGAGTTAGGATATATTCAAGATTTAAAAACAAACCAGCCTGAAATGATTATTGACTGCTCACGTCAGATAGATGCAATACCTTCTATGCACAATATCACTAGAAAAGAACAATTTGCAACTCCAGGCTTACGTGGTGGAATGTATATTCAACCACGATATGGCGAAATTTTTGATTTTGTAAAAGATAATTATCACATTGAAACCACAATTGATAAATGTATCATCTTTAGGATTAATCCATGACAAAAACAGTACTCATCACAGGTGCAGGCGGAGGGATTGGGCGGGCTTGTATTCATCATTTTGCTGAGCAAGGTTGGCGCGTGATTGGTGTTGACCGTGCTGAGTTCGGCGATGACTTTCCCCAAAATGGACATTTCATCCAAGCCGATATTAGCCAACCTGATTCGGTGGAGAAAATTTTTCACGAAGCGAAACAGGTTTCCCCGAAGTTAGAGGCGTTGGTCAATAATGCCGCGGTACAAGTTGCTAAGCCATTAGTCGAAACCAGCGTGGAAGAATGGGATGCGGTCATGGCATCGAATTTGCGTTCAGTATTTTTGTTTGTCAAACTCGCGCACCCATTGATGAAAACATCAGGTGGCGCGATTGTGAATGTTTCATCGGTTCATGCTGTGCAGACTTCTGCAAACATTGCCGCATACGCCGCATCAAAAGGTGGATTGTTAGCATTGACGCGCGCGATGGCGATTGAATTTGCGCCTGACAATATTCGTGTGAATGCAATTTTGCCCGGCGCAGTGGATACGCCGATGTTGCGCGCTGGTTTGAATCGCGGACATGTTGGCAGTGGTGATATGCAAGAACGATTAGATAACTTGGCAAAGAAAACTGTAAGCGGAAAAGTTGGCACGCCTGAAGAAATTGCAAAGGCGATTTACTTTTTGGCAGATAATGAACAATCATCTTTTATGACGGGGCAAGCTATGATTGTTGATGGTGGCGCAACAGCGAGATTAAGTACTGAATAATTTTTATATGAAAATATCTACATCGAAAAAACGTTCACAAGAATTTACTGCTCGCAGAAAAAAATATGCAAGATTTCTTTTTATCCTCAATGCCATCGTTTGGATTGTGATTGGCGTTTTATTTGTCGGTGAAATGATTTTGGTGGGGAATACAGTTTCTTCTGCATTGGTTGCGTTTTTCTTTTTGATTAATATCTTGGCTTTATTCGCTTGTTCAAAATTATTAGAACAAAGAGAAAAGTGGATTTATTTCACTCTAATCATTATCACGCTTTTGAATTTAGGATTAACATTTACAGGTTACCCAGAATTTTTTTATTTATTATCTTTAGCACTTGATGTTTTGATTTTATTCAATGTGATTCCACTCAAAAAATATTTTTTCAAAGAATCTTAAACCTCTTTCTTCTTTCCTCAAACATGAAACAAACTCTCAAAAAAATAATTCCTCCTTCAATTTGGAACTTCGCTCGTTATACCAATGATGCAATTCGGCGTTTACCAGAATTGCCAAGCGCATATTTACATCCGTGGCGACGTGAAAGTATAAAAAGATTAAATCAACTCAAAGATATTCACAAAGGCAAACGCGCTTTTATCATCGGCAATGGACCTTCGCTCAGGCAAACGGATTTAACAAAACTAAAAAATGAAATCACATTCGGAATGAATCGCATTTACATTGCGTTTCCTGAAATGGGATTTGAAACAACATATTTTGTTTCTATCAATAATCTTGTCATTGAACAATTTGCAAATGATATTGCTTCACTTAACATGCCAAAATTTCTTTCATGGCGTTCACATAAATTTTTCACACCTGAAACTTTCAACCTGAAACCTGAAACTATGAATTTTCTTTACACATCTTACACGGGACCAAAAATTTCAAACAATGTTTCGGGTCGCGTGTGGGAAGGTGCAACCGTTACAACTGTCGCGCTTCAACTTGCCTATCACATGGGCTTCGCGCAAGTCATCCTCATCGGTGTTGACCACAACTTCACGTCAAAGGGTGAGGCGAATAAAACGGTCACATCACAAGGTGATGACCCGAATCATTTCATGCCGAATTATTTTGGCAAAGGCACCAAATGGCAACTGCCCGATTTGGATACATCCGAAGTGGGTTACATTATGGCGCGCGAATTTTTTCAAAAAAATAATCGTGAAATTTTAGATGCTACTGTCGGTGGAAAATTAACGGTCTTCCCAAAAGTGGACTACAATTCTTTATTCTGATTTATGAAAACGCTTCTCTCCCGACTTTCAAACTGGTCTGTTCTTTTCATCATTCTCTTACTCCTCGGCGGATTGCTACGACTCATTGACCTCACCGATGAACCATTAGATTTTCAACCTTCACGTCAATTAAGAAATTCATTGGTTGCAAGAGAAATTTATTATTCCGTTTTACCATCCGCAACCGAAGAACAAAAAAATCTTTCACAAACTTTTGCAGATTCGGTTGGGAAATATGAACCACCAGTGATTGAATCCATAGTTGCTTATAGTTACTTAATAACAGGCGGAGAAAATATTGCTATTGCAAGAATCTGGTTAACGATATTTTGGTTAATTGCAGGCATTGCACTATTTGACTTAATGAAACGAGTGGTCTCACCTTGGTCAGCATTGATTGCGATGGCTTTTTATTTTGTTTTGCCATTTTCAGTGCAAGCCAGCCGCAGTTTTCAACCCGACCCATTAATGACTTCAGCCTTTGTTATAGGAATTTATTTTCTCTATCGTTGGAGTGAAGAAGTTTCAAACGAAAAAACATCTTGGAAATTTGCAATCCTTGCAGGCATATTTCTCGGCTTTGCAACCTTCGTAAAAATTGTGATTGCCTTTTTTGTCGGTGCGGCGGCGATTGCACTTGTTTTATTTACATTAGGTAAAAACTTTTATAAATCCAAACAAGTCTGGACGATGGCAGTGATAATGGTCATTCCCGCCTTGCTTTACTATGTTTTGCTCAATCAAGGACGCTCTACAGAATATTTTTTCTCATGGACAGTGGCATTAATTAACTTAATCACCAGTACTGACTTTTATACCAAGTGGTTAGCATTTCTCGGCATTTTATTTGGGCAAACGATATTATTTCTCAGCATTGCAGGCGCATTAATTGCTCCGCCACGAATGAGATGTTTATTAATCAGTTTATGGATTGGTTATTTACTGTACGGTTTAACTCTACCGTTTCAAATGTACACACATAGTTATTATCATATTCAATTGATACCAATTATTGCGCTTGGATTGGCTGTGGTGTTGAATCCGCTGGTGGAATTTGTAGCAAGCCAAAACTTAGTCAGACGCGTGGGTTTCATCGCATTGGTCGTTGGGATTATGGGTTTTCAATCTTATGTCGCTAGGTCAGTTTTAGTGGCTGAAAGTTTTCGTCACGAACCTGCGTATTGGAGTAGTGTTGGCGAAGCAATTCCAGCGGATGTAAATGTCATTGCATTGACTCAAGATTACGGCTATCGTTTGATGATGTATGGCTGGCGTAAGGTTCAACTATGGCCCCTCGCTACAGACTTAAGTACAACTCGCAACCCTGATAAAGATAATGCCGCAAAGTTTGATGAAATCACTGCTGGTATGGATTATTTCCTTGTCACTGCATTTGGTCAATTAGATAAACAACCTGATTTGAAAAAGATTTTGGATACATATCCCATTGCGATTGAAGGCGATGGGTATATATTGTATGATTTAAGAAAATAATCATGTCATTGCGAGCCGTTGGTCGAGTAGTTGCGAAGCAACGTATCGAGACCATAGGCGAGGCAATCTTGTGTTTCTTTATGACAAAAGTTTCTATCATCACTCCTTCTTACAATCAAGCCAAATATCTTGAACAAACGATTCAATCTGTTTTAAATCAAAACTATTCTGAGATTGAATATATCCTCATTGATGGTGGCTCAAATGATGGGAGTATTAATATTATAAAAAAATATCAAGATAAATTTGCTTTCTGGATTTCAGAAAAAGATAATGGTCAAGCGGATGCGATTAATAAAGGTTTTGCAAAAGCCACGGGTGACATTGTCGCTTGGTTAAATTCTGATGATTATTATTTACCCGAAACAATTGCAAAAGTAGTAAAAGTCTTTGAAGCAAATCCTGATGTCGTTTTGGTTTATGGAAATATGTTGGCAGTAGATGAAAATGGCAAAACTTTCAATACATTAAATTACAAACAACTTACTTTAGAAGATCTGATTTGCTTTCAAATTATTGGTCAGCCCGCCGTTTTTTTTAGAAGTTCCGCATTACAAAAAACAAACGGACTAAATTTAGATTTTCATTTTTTGCTCGACCATTTATTTTGGATTCAACTTGCTCAACATGGGAAAATGTTGCATGTGGATCAAACATGGTCTGCGGCGCGGTATCATGCCGAGGCGAAGAATCGTGCCAAAGCAGCAGAGTTCGGTAAAGAAGCGTTTCACATTTTGAGTTTGGTAGAACAAGATAATAATCTCTTAACTATTTTTGAAAAGGTGAAAAATCGAGCGGTTGCTTCTGCTCATCGAGTAGAAGCACGTTATCTATTAGATGGTGGTTTGCCAACGCAAGCCTTGTTAGCATGGTTTAAGTCTTTTTGGCTTCATCCGCCAACGGCATTAACAAGAATGAATATTTTTGTCTCAAGTATTTTACAAATTTTAGGTCTGAGGAAAATCAGAGAAATGATTTTGAAGAAGAGAAGTGACAGTCATCTTTAAGATGACTGTCACTTTTATAATTCAGGAATCGTCAATTTTGTTTTGGATGGTGTTTGACCACTCAAATAAAAACTTTTATTTGCATTTACATAATGTGGAAAATCTTCTTTCCATGCTTGGCGCGTGTCATAACCAAATAATTCAACATAGGCATTGAACAAATCAATATTTTGTTGAGCAAAATAATTTGGGTTACGAAAAAACATTTCTAAATAACCAGCCACAAACTCACCATCATTTTGAAACACATACGGATGACCAATCGGCAGAGGCTGAGTCAAATCTCCACGTCCCAGAGCCAAGTATCTATCAAGTTCGAGGCGTTTGCCTTTGATAAATAAATCACGTGCAAGCGGATTATATAAATCCCCATCTTTTGGATTCAAGCCAGGATACAATCCTTCGCTTCTTTTCATGGACCCTGTACCTGCGTCAAAAAAATCAAGCATGTGACCTAGCTCATGCAAAAACGGACAAACGCCGGGCGTGGCGTTGAAGCCCTCAAACAATCGCGAAATGACCAGTTGAATGCACTCGCGGCTTGGGTTGTAACATCCACCTGCCACGCCGCCATCTTGATGAAAAGCTTCGGGTGTTGTGTAAATTTGAAAATGTCGCGGCTGAGATAAAAATTTTTCTAAAATATTTTGACGATAAAAAAATACTTCTGCCAAATGACCCGCAACTAAATAACGAATTGTATTTGGAATTTCAGTTAACTTATTTTTGTTTTCGCTGATAAGTTGTAGATCGAAATTTGGATGTTCTGCAATGTGAATGATGAGTTGATGAAACTCATCAATTTCTGTTTCAATGAGCATGTTCGTGATGGGAAAGTACTGATTCATTTCACGAACATTTTTGATTAAAGGGATTTGTTGCATTCTTAAATTATAAACCTTCTATGAAAGTCTATTAATAAATCTACGTTACAATTGTTTTTCGCATGGCACAAACTTTTTTCTCAACTCGCACTTCTCGAACAATTGCTTTATTCATTATTTTTGTTCTCGGCATCGGAATTCGCTTGTACGACCTAACCGATTTGCCGTTAGATTTTCATTCCACACGTCAATTGCTTTCGGCTATCAAAGCGCGTGGCATGTATTACTCAACTCGTATGGATGTTGCCACTGAATATAAAAGTTTTGCCGTGCAACAATGGCAATTTCGCGCATCGGTTGAGCCAGAAATTTTTGAGAGAGTCGTCGCGTTCACATATCAATTCACTGGCGAACAAGTTTGGATTGCTCGCATTTACTCATCCGCGTTTTGGATGATTGGTACAATATTTTTATTTTTACTTGCTAAAAAATTAACCAACATAGATGGTGCAATTGCAAGCACAGCCTTTTATGTTTTTCTTCCGTATGCCATCATAGCCAGCCGCAGTTTCCAACCCGACCCATTGATGACCATGCTCATCATTATTTTTTTATGGGCAGTAGTTGAATGGGCAGATAAACAAACTTATCAATATGCAATCATCGCAGGCTTGTTCGGTGGCTTTGCAATTTTTATAAAATTCGTCGCCGCATTTTTTGTGATAAGTGGTGGCTTGGGTGCAGTAACAAGTCGAACGTCAATAAAAGAAGCGATAAAAAATCCACAACTTTATGTCATGGCAATTTTAGGCATCATCCCAGGCGCGGCATATCTCATCTACGGAATTTTTTTCACCGATTATCTCAGTGACCAATTCGGCGGGCGTTTCATCCCAACTTTGTTTTTGAGTCCATTGTATTATGTGGGCTGGCTTAATATGCTTAATCTTGTTTTCGGTGGATTTGCTTTGATGATTGCCCTGCTCGGAATATTTTTTTATGATGATAAAAATCGCCGCTTCATTCTGACTTTGTGGCTTGGTTATTTAATCTTCGGCTTTTATTTTAACTTTCACATCTCTACGCATGATTATTATTCTTTACCATTAATTCCAATTGCGGCATTGTCACTTGCACCTTTAGCAAGTTTTATTTTTGCAAAACTTTCTGAAATCACCAACTCAAAATTTTTACATTTGTCTGCCTTCTGCCTTCTGCTTTTTGGATTACTTGCAACAACATGGAATACCCGCAACATTCTCAATGCCACCGACTATCGCCCTGAAGAAAAAATGTGGCAAGAAATCGCCCAAATCACAGACGGGTATAATGTAGCAGGTCTCACACAAGATTACGGCTCACGCATGGCATATTTCGGCTGGCGTAGCATCACATCCATGCCTTCATATGGTGATATTCTTTATGGTACGCAACGTGGTAGCCAAGCCGATTTTGAAGAAAGATTTAACGAAATTATTTCGAAGAAAGATTTATTCCTCGTGACCGATTTCAACGATTTGAATCTTCAACCTTTCTTACAAGAAAAATTGACACAATACTCCATCTTCGCTGAAGGCGATGGATATGTGATTTATGATGTGATGGAATGACAAATACAACAAAAACTTTCAATTTCTTAATCTGGTTTGGTATTGCTGGCACTTCAGCCGTTTTGATAGCATATGCCTATCTTGGCATCTTCACCCGTTACATGGCAGATGACTATTGTTTATTGGTTAACTTATACTCTGCTGATGTTTTTACAGCCAGTTGGAATAAATATCTACTTAGCTCAAATCGTTATTCAAATCTATTTGTTATCGGTTTATGGGAATTTTTTCCACAAAATATTGCTTTTGTCCCTGCATTGCATATTGTTTTGTGGGTATTGGGCTTATCTTGGCTATTATACGAATTGAAATGTTACTTCAAGTGGCAACTGAATTTCTATATTCTTTTACTTCTAGCTGAACTGATTGTCTTATTTACCCTTTATACTGCGCCAAATATTTTTCAGGTTTTATATTGGCGCCCCGGTCAAGTGACGTATCTAACCCCACTTGTATTGTTTTCATTTGCATCTGCTTGGCTTGTGAAACTTGTTAATTCAGACACTGAAGTTAAACTCAAACTATACATACCTTTATTTGTTTTAATCTTTTTTTTTATTGGCGGACTTTCTGAAACTATTAATACTTTTCATTTGGCATTAGTATCCTTAGTTACTATTGCTATTTTTTTATTTGAAATATCTCCACGCCGTAAGTTTGTTTTGGCTTTTCTCTTGTCTTTGTTTGTAGGAACATTCTCTGCCTTGCTTGCTATGTTCTTTGCCCCAGCCAATGCCTTGCGGATTAATCCTGAAAACTCATCTCCAAATCTATTTGAAGTTATTTCCCGTTCTTGGGAATTTACTTATGCCTTTTTACTTGGAGCGTTCAAAGCATTACCAATTCCTCACTTAGCATTAATAGCAATCACTGTATTGCTCGCTTACCTGTTCTTCTCAAAGAATCAAAAACCAAAGTGGAATCCACAATTTGCTTGGGTGTTTTTATTTGTGCCTATTCTTACCTATTTGCTCATTTTTGTAACATTTGCACCCAGTGCGTATGGTCAATCCTACCCAGTGGAGCGCGTAAGATTTGCAGGGCATTTTATCCTAATCTGCTCATTAATCAGTTTAAGCATTTATTTTGGGCTTTATCTATCTTCATTAAAAATATCAACCCTAAAACTGACTATCACGTTAGCATTACTCCTTACCTTCGCGGTTTTACTTTACCCTTTTTGGATGATAAGGCAACCCTTACAAACTTATGAATTTCGACGCCTTTGGGCAAAACGTTGGGATGAACGCCAAACAATGATATATACTGCTATTCAAAATGAAGAGACTGATATATTTATCCCTGCTTTAGATGGATACAACGGCACAAAAGAACTCGATGCCTTTCCAACTTTTTGGGCAAACCAATGTGCCGCCCAATATTATGGAGTAAAATCCATCACTGCCTTTTCAGTAGAAGAAGAAAATGTCCTCGACTTTTTCAGTGAATAACCCCATCCTCGTCACAGGCTCGCATCGCAGTGGTACTACTTGGGTTGGCAAAATGCTTTCTGCTAATGAAGATGTTGCTTATATCAGCGAGCCGTTGAATGTGTTACATCGTCCTGGCATATTTCGCGCGCCGGTTAAATATTGGTACACCTATATCAACAAAGAAAATGAACATGAATATTTCCCTGCTTTTCAAGAGTTATTAAATTTTCAATATCATCTTTGGCTTGAAATAAAATCTTTACGTTCCGTTAAAGATTTTCTACGCATGGGGCGTGACTTCAAAATTTTTTACAATGGAAGCACACATGGTCAACGTGCGTTAATCAAAGACCCATTTGCAGTTTTTTCATCGGCTTGGTTTGCAAAAAAAATAAATTGCCAAGTTGTCGTCACAATTCGTCATCCCGCTGGTTTTACCAGTAGCCTCAAAAGATTAGGCTGGCATTTTGATTTTGGAAATTTATTAAATCAACCCTTATTGATGCGTGACCATCTTGAAAAAGATAAAGATGCGATGCAGTCCATTGATAAAAATGATATTGTGACTCAAGGTGCTTTGTTATGGAAATTGATTTACCGCTTCGTTCACTTAAGTGGAAACCTGATTCCCAACCTCAACATTGTTCGCCATGAAGATTTATCCCGTGACCCTGTGACAGAGTATCAAAAACTATATGAGAAATTAAATTTAGATTTTACTGAAAAAGTAAAAGATACAATTCTTAACTCCAGTAGTTCTGAAAACCCGAATAAACTTTCTAAAAACAAAACCCATTCCGTTAACTTAGATAGCCGCGCCAATTTAGATAATTGGAAAAAAATCCTCACGCCTGAAGAAATTACCAAAATCCGCACAATCACAGAAGATGTTTCACCTCACTTTTATTCAGATGACGAGTGGTAAATGAAACCACCAAAACTCCCTCTTGTTTCTGTCGTTACACCATCTTTCAATCAAGCAGAATTTCTGGAAAAGACCATTCAATCTGTTTTGATGCAAGATTACCCATACATTGAATACATCGTCATAGACGGTGGTTCGACAGATGGAAGTGTGGATGTCATTAAAAAATATCAAGATAAGATAAAGGCTTGGGTCAGCGAACCAGATAAAGGTCAGACTGAGGCGATTAACAAAGGATTTGCAAAAGCCACAGGTGACATCCTCGCGTGGATTAATTCAGACGATACATATAATCCAAAAGCAGTGGGTGAAGCGGTAATACATCTAATTGAAAATCCAAATGTGGCGATGGTGTACGCGGATTGTAATTTTATTGACGAGCATGATAAAGTGATTGGAAAATTTAACGCCAAGCAAACGAATTACAAATTGTTGCGTGAGGGATTTGTGCATATTCCGCAACAGACTATGTTTTTTAGAAAAAAATATTGGACACCGCTTGACCCATCTTTTTATTTTGCAATGGATTATGATTTGTGGACGCGTATTGCTAAGCAAGCCGAGATAAAATATTTGCAAGGAAAAGTTTGGGCGAATTTTCGGATTCATACTTCGAGTAAAACAAATGTGAATGACATGCGTGGCTGGGATGAGATGTTGCGAGTGCATTATCGTGATGGTGGCAGTTTTTTTGCGACGATTGTGGCAAAATATTATTTACGGAAAGTAATTGGTCCGCTGTGGAAATGGCGGATAAAAAAGTAATTGGTAATTATTTATGAATTTCATTTTCTCCTCCCCTTCTCTTGATGATTTGATTCGTTTGCTGAAAGCATGGCGATTTTGGGTTTTAGGTGCATTGATTGGCGCATTGATTGGCGCGGCTGTGTATTATGTTGCTCCCCCACCATATCGCGCGCGTGCAACTGTCAATGTGGATTTTAATTTAGAAGAAGCATTTCCGACTGATAATGACCGTCAGTATTTTTATTATCTTGAACGTGAAACGCGTAAGATGGTTGAAATTGCTTGGTCTGATGAAGTATTGAATTCATTATTGATTTTTTCTGCTGAGCAACTTCATTTTTCATTGAATGAATTGCGTGATGAGAAATTGAATCTTGCACAACCTATGGAAGCGGGCTGGCATTTTTATGCCGATGATTCAAATCCGCAAGTGGCACAGACTTTAGCATCTGTTTGGGCAACTGCTTTTGTAGAAAAAGTACAAACTGAAATTGAAGCGGGAAATATCAATGAGTTTGTACGCTTGGAAGTGACTCAATCAGAGAGTTTGCCAGTTGAGAGAAGCATTCCATTGAGTTCGTTTTTATTAGCGGGTTCAAGTGTGTTTCTATTGCTTGCAGTTTTTGCAGTGCTATTTGTAAAACCAAAACAAAAATGAAAAACGCTGTGTTCTCTGTGGCTAATCTTATAAAAATCTTCTGGGCACTGACCATGCTCACTTTACCCATCACCAGTTTTCGTTGGTTTCCGTTTTTAGGCGAAAGCACATTGGTTCGCCCATTGGCTTTGTTGCCACTGGTATTTTTATTTCCGCTTTTATTGATTCAATTTTGGAAAAAAGAAATTAAATTGCAAATCCCAAATGCTTTTATGGCATTAGGCATGTTTGTTTTGTTTGTGATTGTTTCGGCAAGCATTGGCGCATTGATTAATCCCATTCCCCTGCGCGGACAACCGTATGATGGGCGTGCGATTCGCGCCTTAGTCACTTTGTTTATCGGAATTGCGTTTTTTGTCAGTGCAGTGTGGATGAATAAGAATGAAGAGGATTTGAAATTTACAGTCAAATGGATATTTGTAGGATTAATCATCACAATTGCATGGAGTGGATTACAAGCTGTCACTTTTTACACCGATATCTTTGATAGAGAAACCATTACAAAATTACAGTTATCTTTTTCTATGCGTGAATTGGTTAGAACGAATCGTATTTCAGGCTTGGCGTATGAACCTGCTTGGTTGGCAGGTCAATTGGCGACGATGTTCATTCCGTTTTTGTTCGCTTCGATATTAACAAGTTATCACATCACAAAATTCAAATGGCTTGAATCTGTTTTATTAGTTTTATCTTTAATTGTGGCATTAGGAACTTTTTCTCGCGGTGGATTATTAACCATCGTCGCATCGGCTGGGTTAACATTTTTATTTTTAGGGCGTGATGTCATCAAATCAGTTTGGAATTGGTTTATCAATGGTTTTCGTAAAAGAAAGATAGATATAGTATTTCGATTTGGAATTATTGCAGTCATCTTTGCTTTATTGTTTGGAGTGATTGCATTTCTTGGTCAACGTGAAATTTTCAGCAATTTGTGGCAAGCAGACGCGGAAACATTAGATGAATTTATAGTCGAAATCAACGCGGGTTCACGAGGCGCGTATTCTTCCGCTGGGTATGCAGTATTTGAAAACTATCCAATCACAGGTGTGGGCTTGGGTGCAAGCGGATTCACCATGTATCAAAACTTGCCAGATTGGTCTCTGACGGTGTTGCCAGAAATTGCACGACAATTGAGTCCAGAAAGCCGTTTGTATCCAAACCCGAAAAATTTATACATTCGTTTGTTAGCCGAAACAGGCATCATTGGATTCTTTTTATTCCTCGCATTTCAATTTCATGTCTTAGGTGATATGCTTTCATTACTCAAACAAAATCAAACATGGACTCGTTTTGCAGTAATTGCGGGTGTGTTTGCATGGTTAGCGGTCACATTTTATAATTTCACACAAGATTCTTTTACTACACCAAACATTTGGTTGGTTTCAGGAATTATGGTGGGCTTATCTACAAATCTATTTAAGGAAAATTCATGATTGTTCTTTCTGTCGGAATGCCACGTGCAGGTTCAGGCTGGCACTATAATTTAATTAATGATTTGATGATGTCAAGTGGTGCGGCTGATGCGCGTGTGATTCGTGAAAAATATAAATTACAAAATATTCTTACCGAAGTCAATTGCAACATCAGCGTTTTATCATTAAGAAGAATGGCGATGGTTTCGATTCCTGCTTTGTTAGGAAATACGTTTGTGATTAAAGCCCATTCTAGCCCTACGACTGCTTCACGCTTCCTTTCAAGCCTCGGCTTGCTTCGCGTCACCTACATTTATCGTGACCCACGCGATGCTATGCTATCAGCGTATGATTATGGTCAACGTGCTTTGGCAAAAGGCAGACCAAACGCTTTTTCTCATTTGTTAGAATTTGATGACTGCGTAAATTTCATGATGGAATATGTTTACATTTGGGAAAAGTGGATGAAAGAAAAAAATGTATTGATAGCGCGTTATGAAGATTTGCTGACAAATTATGACGAAGAATTTAACAGGCTAGTACAATTTCTCAATTTAGACAGAACCAGTTTACAGGTCAAAGAAAGAGGCGAAAAATATCGCCCAGGTGCAGGTGACAAGCAACAAGGTCTGCATTTTTTCAAGGGAAAAATCGGCAGGTTTCGAGAGTCCTATACAACTGAACAACAAAAAATCATGGCTGAGAAGTTAGCCAATTATTTACCTAAAATGGGCTATGAGGTGTAATCTACCTGTAACGTCCAAAAAGTTGCCGATGTGCGATTTATTCGTTATGATTAGGACGAAATGTTGAGACGCTTTGATACCCCCTACATGGCAGATTGGTTTGCCATCTCATTACGCTGGGTTGTGCTGGTTGGGCTTATTGCGTCACTTGGTTTGGGGCAACAATTAGAACTTTCCTCCGTTTGGCCCCTCGGATTAATGATACTTTGGAACCTTGGTATGACGGCTCTGGCGGGCTTGAATATTCGTATGAATTATCACCGCCGTATCAATATGACTATAGATTTGCTTTTGTCGGGGGCATTTTATTTTGTGCAAGGCGGCGTGAGCGGACCTGCTTTTTGGGCTGGCTTATTGCCAATTTTGACAGGCTCAGTTTATTTTGAATTATGGGGAGCAACCCTTTCAGCCATTATTTTCAGTGCTTTTGTTTTAATCATCGGTGTGCAATCGGAAGAGAATTTGTCTTTATCCTTTTTTGTTGCCGCCATCCTTTCTCTTTTAGGAATTATTTTTGGCTTTATTGGAAGGCGTTTAATTGGCACCATGCGTAAGAATCGTGCCTTATGGGTAGATGCCGAAGAAAAGAAACGCGCTATTCAAAATGAACGTATGCGCGCCATTTATGAACTAACTTCTACACTTTCATCTACATTGAGTTATAAACGCGTGCTTGATTCAGCACTGGATATGAGTGCCGCCGCATTAAACCCTGATATTGAAGAATCAGTCAGTGACCCGCTTGTAGGTGCTGTGATGTTATTCAATGCAGGAAAATTGCGCGTTGGTTCTGCGCGTCGTTTTACACAAGCCGATATGCGCGTCACATTTGATGCGGCAGAAGGTATTCTCAAACGCGCTTTAGATGAAGGCGACCCAATCACATTCAAAGATATTGGTTACGACCCTGAACTTGGTAAAGTAGTCGCATTGCGCAATTGTACGAGCGGATATTGTTTCCCATTACGCAGTGGTTTCAATGTCTATGGTGTTTTATTATTTGCTCACCCCGAACCTGATTATTTCAATGCCGATAGAATCAAATTATTAGATATTATTGGCAGACAATCTGTCATTGCGATTCAAAATGCACGTTTGTATCAAGATTTGGTTGAAGAAAAAGAACGCATGGCAGAAGTCTATGAAGAAGCGCGTAAAAAATTGGCGCGTGATTTACATGATGGTCCCACACAATCTGTCGCCGCAATGGCAATGCGTTTGAACATCACAAAACGTATGTTGTCTAAAGACGTGAAAGCCGCATCAGACGAAGTGACCAAACTTGAAGAACTTGCACATCGTACCACCAAAGAAATTCGTCACATGTTGTTCACATTGCGTCCACTCATTCTTGAGTCGCAAGGTCTTGCCGCCGCCATTCAAGCCATGGCAGATAAAATGATGGAAACCTATTCACAAAAAGTTGTGGTGGATATTGAAGAACGCGCTACACAACAACTTGAAATGGGCAAGCAAGGTGTTATCTTTTATATTGTTGAAGAAGCCGTAAATAACGCACGTAAACATGCATCCGCTGAAACCATCGCAGTCAAACTTCGTCAAGTAGATACAGGCGTGGTGCTATTAGAAATTATTGATAACGGCGTTGGTTTTGACGTGCAATCTGTTACCCAAAATTACGATAAACGTTCCAGTAGTAGTTTAGGCATGGTCAACTTGCGTGAACGTGCTGAATTAGTCAATGGATATTTTCAAATTGAATCAAAACCCAAAAAGGGAACGAAGATTCAAGTCTACATTCCGCTAACTGAAGAAGCAGCTGATAGACTCCATCACGCCCGTAGAAAATAAATCCGCTTCGTTTCGATAAACTCAACGCGCCGCTTTCTTAAGGGGAAAATTGATTCTACAACTTCAACATTTTGTAATTTCATCAATAAGATTTACAAATTAGGGTCCAATATTTTTATGCGTTTCAAAACACCCTGTTTTAATAATATGGAAATAAATTTCTTCAATGGTTTTTCCTGTTGCTTCTTCTAGGATATCAATATAATCGGGGGAAATCAAATCTTTAGCCAAAAAATTCAAAGTAGCAGGACTATCCAACGATCGCATAAATAAATTGATTTGAGTTCCAATTCCTGGACAAAATTGATAATACTCTTGATTTACTTCTCCAATTATTGGGTAAGTAATTAGAAAACCTTTTTCATCATAAAATAAAAACAACATCCCTCCAAGTAGATTATTGTTTTCTATCCCTCCTGTTTCAAGCCAGATTCTAGATGGTATTCCATAAGTTTTAAGTATTTGAAGAGGTTGATAATTCTTCCAAATATTTTGAAATTTTTCTAAATTGAAGATATCCAATGAAGTTATAACAATGTTATTAACTAGTAAATTTTTGTCAACAATAATTTCCATGCTCAGCGAATAATCTATTTCCGGGCGACCAAGTTCAGAGGCGTAATGTGTGGTTTGTGTTTCAGAGAACTCTAAAAATGGTGCATTCATTTTTATTAAAAAACTATCAACTTCTCCCCAAAGTGTAAGACCTGGGATAATATCCCACCAACATGGAAGTTTACAATCAGAAGTTTGAGTAAGTAAATCTTCAACCTCTATACGGCTTTCTTCTTTCGTAAGTGTAGGGATAAGTTGAAATGGAGTGGAATCCAGTGTTGGGGTTATTAATTTTGTATTTACTGGAGAGAAAGGAGTAGGAGTAAATTTATACACTTGAGGTGTAGTTGTAGAGGGTACGCATCCAATTGTAATTAAGCTAATTAGGAATATCAATAAGTAGTTTTTATAATTTGTTTTTCTCATCAAAAATACCTTTATAAATTATAGTAAAAGCATTTTTTTCAAAACTGGTATTGTATTTGCCACAGCCAATCCTCTATGGCTGATTCGATTCTTATGTTCAGACTCTAATTCCGCCATTGTTTTGCCTAACTCTGAAAATAAAAAGATAGGATCATATCCAAAACCGTTTGTGCCACGCTCTTCGGGGATAATTTCGCCGTAACAATTTCCCTCGGCAAATTCAATGTCACCTTTTGGTGTGGCAATGGCAATCGTGGCATGAAAGTGTGCTGTCCATGCGCGAGGTTTGTCTTTCAAATTTTCTAAAAGATACATTCTTCTATCTTTATCAGTCGCATTTGGTTTTGGAGAATATCTTGCCGAATATAAACCTGGCGCACCATTCAGTGCATCCACTTCTAAACCTGAATCATCAGCAATGGAAATGTATCCACTGGCTTGGGCGAATTCGTGTGCCTTTTTGCCAGCATTTTCTTGATAATTTTTTCCATCTTCAATGACTTCGAGATTTAAGTTAATGTCGAATGGTGTAAGTAATTGAAGGTGTAAGTCTTTGAGCAATTCTTGAAGTTCAATCACCTTGCCTTTATTATTGGTGGCGATTAGTAATTTATTCATTGTTTATTTTTTCTAATGCCCATTTTGCATGAGTTTGGATTAATGATTCATCATCTTGTAGTGCTTGTTCAAGCAAAGGAATATCTTTTTTGTTTTTATTATTTCCAATTGCGATGGCAATGTTTCGAGCATACCCACGTCGCTTGGTACGTTTGATGGGAGATTTTTTGAAACGTTGGTTAAATGCCTCAGGGTCAAGAAGCAGGTCTCCACTTAGAACGGGAAGCGGGATTTTTGTTTCAAAAGCAGAATCGGCTGGTTGGGAGAATCTGTTCCACGGGCAAACTTGTTGACAAACATCGCATCCAAAAATCCAATTTCCTATTTGATTTCTTAACTCTTCTGAAATTTCAGTTTTGTGTTCAATGGTGAGATATGAAATGCAACGATTTGAATCGAGCGTGCGATTTGGGAGGATGCAATGGGTCGGGCAAGCCGTGATGCAACGATTGCAAGTGCCGCAATGATCTGTGGAAAATGATTCATCGGGTTCGAGTTCGATACCTAATAAAATTTCTGCCAGAAAAAAAGTTGAACCTGCTTTCGGATTGATAAGCATGGAATTTTTTCCAATCCAACCCAAGCCTGCGCGTTGAGCAAGTTCTCTTTCAAGAATAGGTCCGCTATCTGTGTAATATCGGTTTGGAATTTTTTCGTCAAGTTGCTCTTCAATAAATTCGACAATGGCTTTTAATTTTTGGGGAAGAACATCATGGTAATCATCACCAAGCGCGTAAGAAGCGATTTGTAAATTTGAATTTTCTTTTGAGATAGGGGTATAAGGAATTGCTAAAACTAAAATGGATTTACATTCAGGCAAAATTTGTTTTGGGTCAGCACGACGTGTAAAGTTTCGTTCTGTTTCAAGATATTTCATTTCCCCATGATAATTTTTGTTTATCCAATTTTGAAAAATGTTGAAGTTTTCAAGCGGTTCAGAAGAAGTAACGCCAGCCAAGATGAATCCTAGCTGGCGCGCTTTTTCTTTTATGGCTTGTTTGAGGTTAATCAAATTATTGTTGAACAACAATTTTTACTATTAACTGCTTTCCTCGTTGACCAAAAGGAATCCCTGCCGCGTTGACCATTGTCCAATAGCCGGTGTATTCGCCGGGTGTGGTGGGTGCTGTGAATTGTACAGAAACATCCACTTCTTGTCCGGGGGCGACGAGTGCAGTTAATGGAATAGGTTGAGCATCCATATCTTCATTTGGTGGGGAACTGTATGAAAAGATGGCTTGATACTCAGTATTCCAGGTGCAGATGCCGGTATTTCTGATTCGCCATGTTTTAACAAATTCTTGTCCGGGGGTCATAGGTGTACCATCTGGGATAGTCACATCTAATGTTGTGAGGTCAAAATCATAATCGTCACATAATGCGCCGGGGGTTCCGAGTGCAATTTGGGTCGGATCTGTAGAAACAATTGTAATTTGAGTTGCTGTAGCAGTTGGTTCTTCTGCAATTGGTGTATCAGTAGGTGGTGCAGAGGTAGGTGTGAAAGCGGCGGCGGTTAAGGTCAACTCTGCTACAACGGTGCTGGCGGCAGAAGTACGAATCGCATTCACATCCGGCGTGGGTTCAATCGGTGTGGCAGGTGCACAGGCAGCAAGAAAAACTATCAAAAAGATAAATTTTAAGATCTTGGTCATCTATCCTCGTTTCATTGTTATTCAGTCACTGCAACAATTTTAGTCCATACCAATGAACCAAAGAACTGCCCAGAGTCATCCTTTAATTTGAAATACCAAATATATTCACCAGGAGTTTTCGGCGTTCTTAATGAAACTGTAAAAGTTACAGTTTCACCAGGCTTTATAAAAGTTCCATTTTTAGGAATAACATAATCCTTACCCCACCTTCCTCCAGTTGAAAACTCTTCAATGAAAGCAAACGTATACCCTTCATCCCAAGTGCATGTTCCAACATTAATGAAATCCCAACTCTTTGTAAATTCTTTGTTGACAAGAATAGTCTTTCCATCATATGGTTGAGATTCGCTAATTAAATATCCATCATTGCAACCATTTTTTGTAGTAGTAGTACTAATAACTCCTACTGTAGGTGAAGTATTGATTGATAGCGGAGTAATACCTGGTTGTTGAGTATTAATTGAAAATGGTGTATTAGTTGCACCAAAAGAAGAAGTAGCTAAAGGAGGTAATGTGTTGGTTGGAACCAATGTATTAGTAGGTAATGGTGTTGGTGGAACTGCTGCAGCTGTTTGTGTTTGTTGCAAAGCAGACTGAGTTAACACGATTTCAAAAGCCTGAGTTTGAATTGCACCAACATCTTCAGTAGGTGGTGGAGTGGCTCCAATGTTACAAGCGCTAAGAGCAAGAGATACTATTAATGCTCCCACCAACCAAATTAACTTACTTGATTTCATATTGCAACCTCCGAATTTCATATTGCAACCTCCGAAAATTCTAAACTTAATTATAACGCACTATGGAGTAGGCGTTTCTGTAGGTGTTTCGGTAGGAGTCAACGTAAATGTAGAAGTGGTTGTGAAAGTAGATGTAGGTGTCAGGGTAATAGTAGGGGTACGGCTGGCAGTCATTGATGGAGGGGGATTTCCTACTCTTACGATGCGAGGATTCAGCCAAATGGCATAATCCTCATTGTGACCACCATTGGCATTCACTTCTAAGATGAACTTTAAAGTCTCACCAGCAAGGCTGTTTAAGTTTAAATCAATTGTGTAATATTTTCCTTCATAAGCTTCGTTCCAAGTACCAAGCGTTTTTATCTGACCATTATTGAGGTAGTTTAGCTTAAAAGTAACATTGCACTTTGTGGCTTGATGTTGGCAATATACCAACGCACGAAAACGGTCGCCAGTTTGAACTGTAAATGCAGGGAATTGTCCACTAATAATACCGTTTCTAACACCGCGTGGCACACTTAATAATCCAACATCATCAGAGTTAGTACCATTTTCAAATTTTGGCTTATTTAATTTAATAACATAACCATTTGCATCACCCTCTGTGCCGGGGCAAAGAAGCATACTGTTTCCATTCGACCATTCAGCTTGGCAATAATTATTGGCAAAATTGTACGCAACATATGCCGGTCCTGTCACTTTAATTTTTACCCAAAAAGCAGTATCGGCTTGGGTACCAATTCCAAATAAATTTCCCGAAGCATTACGTAATTTCCAATAACCGGTGAAATTTCCATCTGAATTTGGCGACTTTAATGTAACAGGAATCTCAATGTATTGACCAGGCGCAACACTTCCTGCTAAAGCCACAGCAGATGGCGCACTCATAGCATCACCGCCAAAGAATACTAAAGCGTATGATGTTGTCCATGTACAAGTGCCAACATTTTTGATTCGCCAGATTTTTACAAATGAAGTGTTGGGGGCAAGTGTACTCCCATCAGGATAAGTAACATCTGCTAAGAATTGTGCCGCGTCACACTTCGACGTTACACCTGCTGATTGCGTCCCAGCAGTATTTGTCGGGGCGGCAGTTCCTATTGTGGCTGTCGGAAGTGGCAATCCAGGCGTCGCAGTGCCACCAGCTTCAACCGTCAGAGCAGAGGCGGTGTAAAGCGCATTGAGTGTGGCAAATGTATCCGGTGTGGCTGAGTTAGATGGCGCGTTGCAGGCAAGTTGAACAATCAATAAAATTGCAAATGTAAGTAGTAAAGGTTTACGAGACATGGTTCCTCCGTTTGGTCATTTCTCTAAAGTTTAAGGACGAACCAATTAATGGAAAAGTTCCCATTATGGTGTTGAGCAAGTGATTCACTTGCTCAACAAATTTTATTACGGGCAGAAAAACTCGAAGCCAATTTTTTCATATTCTTTGTAAAAAGGTTCAAGGATCACGAATTGCATCCAACGATTATCATTTTGAGAATTAGCACGACCAACACGCCATCTATGGTCGCTTAAGACCACTTTCTCTGCTTTGGTAAATTTCAAGGTTTGAATAGACCCATGGCCTCCATCTGAATGGAGTATTCTATATTTAAATTCAATAGGTCCGTTCGTAGTAATTGTAACAATTGCCCAATAATCAATATTTGCTGGTTGGCAACCATAATCTGGTTCTCTATCAATAACCAGTGTGACTGAAGTCACACCAAAATCTGGGGTTGTCGCAGAAGAAATCTCAACCTCTGTATAAAATGCTGCGTTTAGGTAACCTACACCAAAGTTGATACCGTCCGGTGTTTGCAATTTCCATTCGGAGCGATACGTGCCATCGGTAGTTGGTGCGGTTAAAACTAAAGAAATGGGTACAGTTTGTCCGGGACCGGTAATTTGAGGCAAATTATATACATATCCACCACCTAAAACATTTCCATCCCAGAAAACAATTTTGTAATTGGTATCCCAAACACAGGTACTAGTATTGGTGATATACCAAGTTTTTGTAAACTGTTCGCCCGGTTTGAAAATTGTGCCATCAACAATGGTTTCATCTTGTAGGCTGGCACTCGCACAACCAAAATTGGAAGAACCACTTGGAGCAGTTGGTGAGATAGATGTAGGTAAAGAAGTTGGTAATTGATATGGTGTTTGTGTTGGAATCAAAGTGGATACAGGCGCTTCTGTACTTAAGGGTTGGCTTGTATTTTGCGCGGCAACAGTTTCTGCCACTGCAGTTTGGATAGCCATTTCAGTATCTGCACTCCCGCAGGCTGAAAAGATTAAACCAATGATAGTTAATGTAGCAAAGACAAAATATTTTCTTGATTTGAACATTTTTTTCCTTTCATTCATAAAAAGATTATACTGTTAAATAAAAGCACCCGGAGACCGAGTGCTTTAACTTCACATAGAAAATTAATATTCTCTATTGATATGTAACAATTAACTTAATATTTCCAAATCTCACCATATCAGCAGTGCCATTTATGGTTGGGTTTGGAGACTTAAATTGTAACCTTAATTGTAGTCTCGAACTCCCCACTGCACTTTGAACGAGTGTTTTCATGTCGGCATTTTCAAAGACAGAACTCAATTCACCTGCCCCACACCAACGAAGATATGCGCCACTAGGATCCCCATTGGGAACATAATCTCCAGCATCAAGTGTGCCATAATTTTGAGCATATGCACGCAAACATCCATCGCTTAAACTCCATGGATTGCCTAATGTGTCATAGCCACTAAAATCAACCTCTACCTTTACAATCGTTGCACCTGCCGGTATAGCAGACATATCAAAACTGACGAATGCTTGCACAGCTTCATTAGAATTGTTATCTCCAACATTTGGATTGGGGTTTGTAGAACCAGAAGAAGTAACAAACCCATCCTCATTTGTTAAGTTGTTTAGAATAACTTGAGCGATAGCAGGTGGCAAGGTATTTGTAGGTGCTGCAACTTTTATTTCTACATAAAATGCTCTACCTTGATATCCACTGACAACAGGTACAAGTACATTGCTATTTGTAACGAGTCGCCAATAGCCACGATAAGTTCCAGCGGTATTTGGGGCTTTCAGGTCAACATCAATATCAATTTCTTGTCCGGGGTTGACTGTGCCAATGGCTTTGGTGGCAGGTCCGTTCATAGATTCGCCACTATCGAAAACAAGTGAATATCCATTCCATGCACAGGCACCGATGTTTTTGAGTCTCCATTTTTTATTGAATGTTTGACCAGGATTCATGACGGTTCCATCTGGTATGGTGACGTCGGTAACAAATTGTGCGAGTGGGCAATTGGGTGTTGCAGTGGCGGCTGGCGTATTTGTGAATACAGGGGATGGAATTGGAGTTAATGTGGCTGGTCCAGATGCTGTAGCTGTGAAGATAGGTGTGGCATTTGCAGGTGTTGCGCTAAGTAACGCTTCAACTGTTTGCGCCGCAGCTGTGGAACTTAACCCTTGACCTTGGTCATCGGTTGGGAGGTTACAGGCACTAAGAAATAATATCAATATGAATAATACATTGAAGAGGCGTGTTTTTTTCTTCATCTTTTCTCCTTCAATTTGATATTTTACCGCAGGATGATATTTGTTCTATCCCTCCTAGTTCTTATAACAAAATCCTAAAGGCTAAGATAAACCTTTAGGATTTTGTATCATGTTGACCCGAAGTAAGAGGCGATTTATTTTTCGTAGGGTTGACCATCTGCGGCTGGGGGAATCGCTCTGCCGACGACACCTGTCAAAATAATCATGGTGACGATGTATGGTGCCATTAATAAAAATTCTGATGGAATTGGAACGCGTAAAATTTGGAGTTTGACTTGGAGAGAATCTGCGAAGCCGAAAATGAGTGATGAGGCAAATGCGCCAATTGGACTCCATTTGCCGAAAATTGTGGCGGCAAGACCAATGAAACCTTTGCCGGCGGTCATTAATTCATCGAAACGACCAACGGAACCGATGGTGAAATATGCCCCGCCTAAACCTGCAATCATGCCACCTAGAATTACATTGACATAGCGGGTTAGGTACACATTGATACCAAGTGTATCTGCGGCTTTGGGGTGCTCACCGACTGCGCGTGTGCGAAGACCCCAAGGTGTGTAGAACAGTAAAATGTGCATGAGTACTACGAGAATCAACATGAGGTAAACAATAATGTTATTTTCAAAGAGTGTTGGTCCAAGTACTGGGATTTTTGAAAGATATGGAATAGAGATAATTGGGAAAGTTCCAGAGTTATTGAGAGTGTCTGTTGCGCCTTGTAAATATTTTGAACTAAAGAAAGAAGTGAAGCCTGCTCCGATGATATTAATAGCAACGCCACTTACGGTTTGGTCAACTTTGTAACGGATGACGAGAAAAGCATGAAATGCGGCAACCAAGCCTCCCAAAAGAATGGCGGCGATTAATCCAACATATAAATTTTGAAACATGGTTGCAGTGACTACTGCAATTTGGGCTGTCATTAACATAATGCCTTCAATACCAATATTAATCACGGCGGCACGTTCGCTGATGACACCACATAATGCGGCAAGGGCAATGGGTGTAGCCCGAACGAGTGAACTGCTTAACATGCCGGTTAGGTTGAAAGATTTATCTTGTGCTGCCCAAGTGAGGAATGCGGTTACAAATGTAAATGCAATGATGCCAATTAATAAACCTGTAGATTTGACACCTCTAGCCAGTTGATATGCGCCAGCAAAAATGACAATTCCTACCATCAGATAAATTGTGCCTTGGGCAGGGACAACTAAATCTGATACTTGGATGGCTTGTGAACCTAAAAGATTCAAACCAAATGTGGTTTGTGCGCCAGGGATTGCATTGATACCAAAAAATAAATAAATTAGGATACCGACGACTAACAAGGTCATACCGTATGAAATACGTTTACGCTGTTCAAGAGCTGTTGTGTTGGTTTGTATGGTTGTATTTGTCATGCAAGCCTCATTTATTTACCCCAACCGCGGGTTAACACTATCTCTTCTACTTTGAGAGATTTGATTCGATATAACCAACGGATGATGGCAGGCGCGGCGATGAATACAATCACCAAGCCTTGAATAATAGAAATAATATCAACAGGAATGCCTGCAAGCGATTGCATGTTCGTAGCACCACTTCTTAAGAAACCAAACAACAAAGCGGCGAGGACTACTCCAAACGGATGACTCTTGCCCAGCAAAGCCAATGCAATTGCATCAAACCCATAGCCTGCTGAGAATCCCTGCCCGACCCAATGGTCTACGCCTAGTACTTGTGCTGTCCCAGCCAAGCCTGCTAATGCACCTGCAAAAGACATGACCAATACAAAATTTTTGATGATGTTCATACCGGCGTATTTTGAGGCATCAGGATTTGCACCCACAGAGCGAACTTCAAACCCAAGTGTGGTTTTGAATAAGAACCAGTAAACAATATATGCAAAAAGCAGAGCCAAGAAGAAACCAAGATTGAAGCGAAGTGGGTCTTCAAAAAATCTAGGTAACTCAGCACTCGCCGCAACGTTTGGTGTTACAGGTCTAAAATTTGAGGCTTGCATTGGACCACTCAATAACCAATCACTTAAGCGGAATGCAATCCAATTCATCATAATCGTATTGACAACTTCATGCGCTCCGAAACGCGCTTTGAGATAGCCCGGTATCATGCCCCAAATGGCACCACCCAATGCCCCGGCTCCAATTGCCAATGGCAAGTGGATAATCATAGGCAAATCTTTAATACTGTAACCAACATAGGCAGAACATAGTGCACCGATGAAAAATTGACCTTCTGCACCAATATTGAATAAACCTGCTCGAAAACCAAGTGCCACAGAAAGCCCGGCGAAAATATATGGTGTTGCAGTGACAAGGCTTTCTGTAAATGGGTACAGTGACTTTACCAACTCCGCATTATCACCCGTAGCAAAATAAGTTTGAATACCAGCAATGATGGTACTTGGTGTTCCGAAAGCACCAGCAAACAAAGCGCCATAGGCTTGAATTGGATTTGAGCCAGTTGCCAGCATTACAATGCCGCCTAAAATCAAACCGGTTATAACGGCTAATACAGGCACTAACAAAGCCTGCCCTAAAGAACCACCACCAATACCTTCAGATGTTTTCTTTTCAGTTGTTTTATTTTTGGAAGAGGCTTTATCGCTCACGATGCATCTCCTATTTTTTCTTTGCTGGTGCGGATAAATGAATACCCGCCATCAACAACCCTAAATCTTCTTTGGTGGCTTTCTTAGCATCTAACACATCCATAATTTGACCCTTATACATCACGGCAATGCGGTCTGAAAGTGCCAAAATTTCATCCAACTCAGAAGATACAACCAACACACCTGTACCTTCATCACGCTTCTTGATGATTTGTTTATGAATGTATTCAATAGAACCAACATCTAAACCGCGAGTCGGTTGTGAAGCAATCAATAATTCAATTGGGCGAGAAAATTCACGTGCCACAATCACCTTCTGTTGATTCCCACCTGAAAGAGTGCCAGCATTGACATAAATATTTGGCGTGCGAACATCAAATTGTTTTACTAATGCTTCGGCATTGCTATAAATTGGTTTTTCTTGTAAAGAAACCCCATGAGCAAATGGCTCTTTGTAATAAGTACACAGCACCATATTGTCATGAATAGGAAAAGATAAAATCAAACCATGTCGTTGGCGGTCTTCTGGAATATGCGCCACACCACTTTCTAAAATTTGGCGTGGAGTTGCATTGTGCAAAGTTTTTCCTTGCATTTCAATCAAGCCGCTTTCAGAAGGTAATAAACCTGTTAGAGCATATACTAATTCTGTTTGACCATTTCCTTGCACACCCGCCACTCCAAGCACTTCGCCTTTGCGGACTTCAAACGAAACCCCTTGCACAGTCAAGTTTTGACGTTCATCACGCACAAATAACTTTTCGACTTTAAGAACCGCCTCTTTCGGTTTGGAGGCTTGTTTCTGCACCACCAAACTGACATCTCGCCCCACCATCATCGACGCCAATTTTTCAGGTGTGGCTTTCTTTGGCTCAATCGAGCCGACCATTCTGCCCAAACGCAACACAGAAATATCATCTGCAATGGCTAACACTTCTTTTAATTTGTGAGTAATAAAAATAATAGACTTGCCCGCCTTAATCAACGTATTGATAATTTTGAACAAACCTTCTACTTCTTGTGGCGTTAGAACTGCTGTCGGTTCATCCAAAATTAAAATATCCGCATTCCGATATAACACCTTAATAATTTCAACTCTTTGTTGAATGCCCACAGGTAAATCTTTGATGTAAGCATATGGGTCAACTTCAAGTCCGTATTGATTCGAAATATCATGAATGCGTTGGGCTACTTTTTCTTTATCTAAGAACAAACCATTTTTTGTCGGCTCAACGCCTAACATCACATTTTCGGTAACGGTCATCACAGGTACCAACATAAAATGCTGATGCACCATACCAATCCCTTGCGCAATCGCATCGTTTGGTCCGTGAATTTCCACCTCTTTACCACGCACAAAAATTTTACCTTCATCAGGTTTATACAACCCATAAAGGATATTCATCAAAGTAGATTTACCCGCGCCATTTTCGCCCAACAAAGCGAGGATTTTTCCTTCGCGCAATGCAATATCTATTTTGTCATTTGCAAGCACACCCGGAAATCTTTTGGTAATGCCTTGCAGTTCGAGCACATTTGCCATTGCGTGCCTCCACTATTTTGAAAAAATGTCAGGCAATCCCTTGCCTGACTAACACGATTAAACCCGAAAGGTCTTCTCTGCACCAAACTGAGTGCATTATAAATTGAATTACAAAGTTAAAAGACATTTAGGGTTTAATAAAACTGAAATAAAAAGTCGGAGGGAGAACCTCCCCCCGACTTTTTTAAATTAGTCAAGTAAAAGACTTACTTGATTATGGGGCTATTGTAATGGAGCCGTCAATTAAGCCTTGTTTCACAGCTTCCAATTGAGCATTCAAATCATCAGAAGCACCGGCAACAGGAGCAAGACTGACACCATTGTTAGCAAGAACTCCGCTGTAAACACCACCAGCAAAATTACCATTAACAACTGCTTGAGCGGCTTCGAACACAGCTACGTTCATGTTCTTCAACACACTGGTGAGAATGACATCAGTATATTCGCTGGCTGAAACAGTCCAGTCGGTATCTACACCGATAATCCAGCAAGAAGTAGTTTCTTGGCAGTAAGCGGCGCCACCTAAACCAGCAGGACCAGCCACAGGCATAACAATATCAGCACCTTCTTGAACCAAGGATTCAGTGATAGCGCGACCATCATCAAGCGATTCAAAGTTACCGATGAATGCGCCTTCATTGGCGGCGGTATCCCAACCGAGAACTTCTACAGCAGTACCATTTTGAGCATTGTAGTAATTTACACCAGCTTCAAAACCAATCATGAAAGCGGTTACAGGAGGAATATTGATACCACCCCAAGTACCAACTTTACCCGTTTGGGTTGAAGCGGCAGCGGCGTAACCAGCCAAGAATGAAGCTTGGTCAGTTGCAAATGTCAAGCCCAAAACATTTGGCAATTCAGATGCAGAACCACAGGTTTGACCTTCAACAAAATCAGTGCCGAAGCAGTCTGGGTAAGAATAGTCCACAATGGTGAAATAAGTATCTGGGTTGGCTTTCGCGGCAACAGCGGTATCAACACCGAGCAAGAAACCGACGGTTACAACTAAGTCAGCGCCTTCATCAACAAATTGTTGAATGTTGCGAGCATAGTCAGATTGTTGGGTGGATTCTAAATATTTGCCATCCACACCAAGTTCATCAATGGCTTGTTGAACACCAGCATAAGCGGTGGCGTTGAAAGATTTATCATCAATACCGCCTAAGTCAGTTACCATACCAACGGAAACTACATCAGCAGGTGCTTCCGTAGCGGCTTCAGTGGGTGCCTCTGTGGCAGGTGCTTCGGTTGCTGGAGCTTCAGTAGCGACCGGTGCTTCTGTTGCGGGGGTACCGCATGCCGCGAGAATCATCGAAGCGATGATTAACAGGGCAGAAACGAAATACAACTTTTTCATATTTTTCTTCTCCTCTAGAAGATTTAATTTTTTAAGGACTTGCCTTTCAGCATAGCCTTACGACGATGTAAGTATAAATCTACTATAACCTTTATGCAAGTATGAAGTTTGTTAAGGTTTTTCAGGTGAAATAGTTGTATAGATTTCTTTATTCCATAACGAAGTGATTAAGAAATCTAAACCAATCGTTAACTCTTGCGGAAATGTTTGATTCAAAGGCACAAACTGAATTTGACCAATTCTCTGCGATTGAACAAATCCCTCTTTGATAAACCGCATCGTTTCTTCGACCTCCAACCTGCTTGCCCCATATAAACTGGTGACTACGCCTCTGCCATTTTCTCCTAACGCCAACATTTGATTCCGTTCTGTGCCAATTGCATAAATATTCGATTCAGTTGCCGCCCTTAAAGCACCTTGCCCAGTCACACCACCTGCTGAGAAAATCACATCTGCTCCGCGTTTGATTAATGAAAGCCCGCTTTCGTAACCCCAGACTTCATCTATAAATATCTTTTCTCTATCGCCACTATCACGATATAGAGTTAACACTTTGATTTCAGGGTTCAAGAATAATGCCCCCGCCCGAAACCCTTCACAATATCGCCACATCGAATCAATGCCAGAGGTTTCACATACGCCACCAACAATTCCCGTTTTAGACAGTTGAGATGCCAATGCCCCGGCGGCGAATCCCATTTGGTCTTCTGGGAAGGTGATTGAAATTAAATTGGGACGAGTCTCTTCAAAGGGTTGATTCAAGCCGACGAAGACAGAATCAGGATACAGGTCAGATGAATGAAGCGTTTCATCTAATAAGCCAATGCCAGAAGTGATGATGACATCAAATCCTTGTTGAGCAAAGTAATCAATATTTTTTTGATAATCACGCGTATCTACTGATTCGATATATTCAATTTGATTCGTCGTTCCATTATTTTGCGATTCTTGTAACCCAACCCATGCATCTTGATTGATGCCATAATCATTTATTCCTAGCGTGTCAGTGACTAACGCCGCGCAGAAAATTTCTTCATCAAAACAAGTTGGTGATTGAATGCAAGCATATAATGTCAAGCATCCAATCACCAACAAAAAACTTTTCAACTTGCTAACTTTCAAACTTCTCAACTTGAACTTGCTTCTCCCTTTTTTACACCCATCATCAACCAAAATGCGATTAACAAAAATACTGGCGCAATAATCATAATCATATTGTAGTTATTGCCTGTGAGTTGAATCGCCCAACCATTTACATTTGGACCAACAATGGCTGAAAGTGTGGAAAATAAATAATATAAACCAGTGAAAGTGCCAACGCGAGCCAAGCCTGTTAAATCTACAACCATAGGCAATGAGTTGATGTTGATGAATGCCCATGCGATGCCACATAGAATTAACATCACGCCTGCAAGAGTTAACATGCGTGCGCCACCTTCAACAAGTGGAATGCCGACCAATGGTAAAGGTGCAATGCCAGTTAATAATGCTTCCGCTGGTGTGATGAATAACATCAAAAACATGACGCTTAAAATAATTAAACCTATACTAATGGTTAATCTTCGCCCAATTTTTCCTGCCAGGAATCCCGATGGCATGGCTGCTAATACAAAAAATAGTGGAAGCACTGAAAGCAATGTTGCGCCATCACCAGCACTTAAGCCGAGGTGATTTCTTGCATACAATGTAAAGAATGTTTCAACGGCGGAATATCCAATAAACCAGAAGAAAATTGCAAAGAGAATGCGTAATCCACTTTTATCTGAATCATTAAATAATTCTTTGAGGCTTTCAAACATGCTTGGTTGCTTTTCACTCTCACCATATTCTTTTGGCTCTTCAATGAAGAGATACACAATCAAAGCAGAGACAATCACCAAAGCGGAACCAAGCCAAAATGGAAAGTTAGGACTCATATTATATAAAAGCCCACCTGCTTGTAACGCCACAATGACTCCAATGCCACCCATAAAGTTGACAATGCCATTGGCTTGCGAACGAAATTCAGATGGTGTAATGTCTGGCATTAATGCAACTAATGGTGTGCGCCATAATGCCGCACTTAATAACAATGTGCTTGTACATGCTACAAATAATGGAAGAATCGCGGCGATGGGAACTAATCCAAATGCAATGGCTGTAATCGGTGCGCCGATTAATATAAACGGAATGCGTCTGCCTAATGGACTGCGTAATCTATCAGACCAGGCGCCGACAGGTGGTTGAATAAATAAGGCGGCGATGTTATCTAAGGTCATAAAAAAGCCAACGAGTGCCGCAGACAATCCAAATTTTTCTGAAAGAAAAATTGGCACAAAAGCGTTATACACACCCCACACAACACTCACGCCAAAGAAACCAAAGCCGAGCAGAAATATCTTGCCGTAATTCAAACGCGATGATGACATAGTATTCTCCGTGAATAAAATTGATTTGATTCAAAGGAAAGAAGAAAGAGGAAAGGTTTTTGATTATTCTTTCTTCTTTCCTCTTTCTTGATTTAGGTTTTCTAAAAATTTCAAATCATCTTTGGTTAAGTTTGCTTTTTCCAACATATCGGGTCGTTTTCTAAATGTTCTTTCGAGTGCTTGTTCGCGTCGCCATTTGTCAATTTTGGCATGGTCGCCGGAGAGCAAAACATCTGGCACTTTGTTTCCACGAAATTCTGGCGGACGTGTGTAATGCGGATATTCCAATAAACCCATTGCATGTGAATCATCTTCCGCACCGGTCGGGTCGCCTAAAACATTTGGCAGTAGACGTGAAACCGCATCAATCACGAGGAGAGCTGGGATTTCACCTCCAGTTAAGACATAGTCCCCAACAGATATTTCGTCAGTGACGAGATTCTCGCGGATGCGTTCATCTATGCCTTCGTAACGTCCACAAATCAAGGCAATGCGTGGATATTGAGATAATTCTTTGGCAATAGTTTGATTGAAGACTCGTCCTTGTGGGGTAAGTAAAATGATTGGGGTTGCAGAATCAGGTTTCCCCGAAGTGTGAGGCGGATTTATATCTAATACTTTTTCTACGGCTTCAAAAACGGGTTCAGGTTTCATCACCATGCCACCACCGCCACCATAAGGTGTATCATCTGTGACGTGATGTTTGTCGTATGTATAATCGCGGATGTTGTGGATGTTAATTTTTATTAATCCCCGCTCTTGCGCGCGTTTGAGGATGCTGGTATTTAGATAAGAAGAAAAGGCTTCTGGTAGAAGGGTAAACACCTCAAATTGCATGTTGAGATTTTAGCATAAGAAGTAAATAAGAGTATCAATGCGCTTGCTTGACTTTGCTTCTGTGCGGATGGTAATATGATTCACTTATGTCATTGTGAGGGCGCACTTGTTCTTTGCCCGAAGCAATCTCTAAGATTATCTATGAGATTCTTCGCTTTGCTCAGAATGACATATATGTAAAAGGAAAAGAATGTATTTACGTGGAAGTAAATGGAGTATGAACAAACGGCGTACCAAACCCAATTGGTTCGCTATTATTTTGTTAAGTTTGATTGTGTTAGGTGCATCGTATACCACGCGTTATGTAGTGCCGACAATTCCTCAAGTTGGGGTGGCTTCGCCCACACCAACAATTTCACCAGACTCATTAATTGCCGATGCTGAAAGTTTATTTAACGAAGGTAAGTTAATTCCTGCAATTAACATGTATCAACAAGCGATTGCTTCACGCCCCAGTGATGCGGCGACGCATATTCGTCTGGCGCAAACATTGGTATATGCAGGTAGATATAAAGAAGCCCAAACCGCCGCAGAAGACGCGCTCTTGTTAAACCCAACCAATTCGATGGCATTTGCAGTGCGAGCATGGGCGTTGAGTTTTCAAGGCGAATACTTGCAAGCCGAGAGTGACATCAAACGTGCTTTAGAGTTAGACCCTAATAATGCTTTGGCTCACGCTTATTATGTTGAGATTTTGGTTGATTCTTTTTATAGCGGGTTAGGCGGTTTTGATGGTGTAGAACGTGCCATTGAAATTTCTCGTGTAGCACAAGCACTCGCCCCCGATGCTTTAGAAACACATCGTGCACGTGGCATTATTTTAGAAGCCACAGGTAATTATGAAGATGCAATTGCCGAATATCAAGCCGCTATTGCAATCAATCCAAACATTGCAGATTTGCATTTATCTATCGGAACGAACTATCGCATCCTCGGTGTGTATGACCAAGCCGAAGCATCGTTCACACGTGCTATTGCACTTAACCCCGAAGACCCAACTCCACATCTTTTATTGTCCAGAACATACGCCACCATCGGTGAATTTGGTAAAGCCTTGCAATATGCTGAAACGGCTGTGGGAATAAACCCTGCTGATTCAAATCTACGTGGCAATCTCGGCGTAATGTATTATCGTAATGCCTTTTGGCCCGAAGCCGCACAAGAACTTGCATATGTTGTTACAGGTGGCTTAACTGAAGATGGACATGAAATGGAAGTAATAGAACTTACTTCTGGTTCAACACCACGCGTCGCAGAATATTATTTTACGTATGGGCTTGCTCTTTCTCGTTTGAATCGTTGTGGCGAAGCCTTGCAAATTGCCCAATTAATTATCTCTCGCATTCCATCCGACCAACTTTCAGTAGATAATGCCAACGCGATTATTGATAGATGTCAGCAAAATTTACAAGCGACACCAACCCCGCCTCTTTCTACCAGTACACCTGAATCTACACCTACGCCATAGATTCATCTTCAATAGGTGCGGCACGCTTTTATTTAGTACATTAATGAAAATTCATAAAGCGTGACGCACCCCAATATAATTAATCAACTTATGAACATTTACCAAAGAAAATCTATTTTCAGAAAACGAGATGATACAGCCATATATCGTCTATTCTTTTTGCTGGTGTTAATTCTTGCTGGTGTGTGGTTGATTCGTTCTGTCTATCAAGGTGATGTCAAACCTTTATTTTTACCAACCCCCACTCCTACACGTTTTGCAACATCTTATACCTTAGAAGGCGATGCACATTTCACTGCTGGACAATTAAATGCCGCCATCACTGCTTATAACGAAGCAGTACGAGTAGACCCTAACAACGCCGAAGTGTGGGCGCAACTTTCGCGTGTACAAACATATTCCACCGCATTATTAGTCCGCCGTGAAGAAATTTTGGCACGCTTAGATGAAGCCATTGCCTCTGCTGAAAAAGCAGTCGAACTAAACCCAGATAGTAGTTATGCTCATGCAGTTTATGCCTTTGCTTTGAACTGGAAAGCCTCTTACACATCTGCCGGGCGTGAACAACAGGATTTATTGACTCAATCTCAACTTTCAGCAACGCGGGCACTTCAATTGGATAACACCAATACCTTGGCTCTTGCTTTTTATGCCGAAGTTCTCGTTGACCAACAACAATGGAATCAAGCACAATTACAAATAGAACAAGCCCTCGCCCAAGATTCATCTTTGATGGATGTACATCGCGTCCATGCTTATGTGCTTGAGTCATTAGGTGAATACGCACTTGCCATCGAAGCCTACGACCGCGCCATTGCTATTTCTCCAAACTTAACGTTTTTATACATCCGAGCCGGTGCAGGTTATCGGCGCTTGGCATTTGATAGCCCGAATGAACAAGTGCAAAGAGAATTATTTGTAAAGTCGTTGGAATATTTTGAGCAAGCTGCACGTATTAATGAACAATTAGGCGTGCAAGACCCTGGTCCATATCTTTCAATTGCTAGAACTTATTCTCAAATGGGTGAGTTCTTTATTGCAATTCGCAACGTCCAAAAGACGATTGAATTTCAACCCGATAATGCTTTTTATTATGGCGAGTTAGGAATGCTGTATCACAAAAACAGAAATTATGAAACAGGTATCCTTGCATTCAAATGTGCCATTGAAGGTTGTACTGCTGATGAATCATGCCCTGCGAGAGGTGAATGTGGTCCGAACGATATACCAGCAGAAGTAGTAGGCTTGCCACTTGATGGAAGCACTGTCTATTATTATGATGTGTATGCTTCACAATTGGCAGCATTGAGTACACCGCGAGATAATAAATGTGCTAAAGCCTTAGAAATTGCAAGCATTGTTGAAAACTCAGAATACATCAGCGACCCCAACATTGCGGCAGATATGGTTGTGGTACGAAATATCTGTAACAGTTTAGAAGAAAGCATCAACGCGACGGCTACGCCTCAACCTACGGGTACACCTGAATCTACACCGACGCCTTAAGCAAACTCCTCATGCTGATTCGAAAATTTGAAGCAAAAGACCAAATCCCTGCAAAGGGAGTCATTAATGCAGGTTTACTTGAGTATTTTGGGATTTTAGATGAATCATTAAACCCTGATTTAGATGATATTGCTTTATCCTTTACAGATGGATGCTTTTTAGTTGGTGAGGTTGATGGGGAATTGGTTGCCACAGGTGGGTATAAACGCTTTGATGACCAGACAGTTAAGATTGAAAGAATTTCTGTTCATGCAAATTTTCGTCGGCATGGGCTTGCTTCTCAGATATTTTCGGCTCTTATTGCGGAGGCGAAAAAGGCTGGTTACAAGCGCGTGGTTTTGGAGACGACTTCTGACTGGCAGGGTGCGATTGATTTTTGGCTGAGGAATGGTTTTCGGATTACACATGTGGACGATAGTGGAGAATGGTCTGAGACGTGGTTTGAACGGGAGATATAGGTAGAGGAACAGAAACATGCCTCCCCTTAGGAAAGAGGCGTGTTGAGCGTGTCGAAAAAGGGGGAAATTCGTCAGATTTTTGTAAGAGATTTTTACAATCCCCTTGACTTTGATTTTTAAGCAGGTAAAATAACCTTTAGCACTCGGTTGATTGGAGTGCTAATTCTATGTTTATTCATAAATTTTAATAATCCTAATCGGAGGCAAAGAAATGGCAAAATCAAATGTATCGTTTAAGCCTTTGGGTAGTCGTGTGTTGGTGGAACCCATTGAGCAAGAGGAAGTGACCGCCAGCGGCATCGTTTTACCTGAAACGGCAAAGGAAAAACCGCAACAAGGTAAAGTGTTGGCGGCTGGTCCTGGTGACCGCAATGAAGATGGTGACCGCGTTGAAATGGATGTAAAAGTTGGTGACACAATTTTGTTCGCCAAGTATTCCGGCACCGAAGTGAAAATGGAAGGCAAGAAATTGCTCATCCTACGCGAAAGCGACATTCTCGGTATTGTTGGATAATTAAATTCATTAAACACAAAGGACACCAAGTACACGAAGGGAATAAAACGATTTTTTCCTTAGTGACCTTAGAGTACTTCGTGTTTAAATAAATTAAAAAAGGAAATAAACTATGGCAGCAAAACAATTAGTATTTTCAGAAGAAGCCCGCCGCAAGCTTAAGAACGGTATGAACGTTGTGGCAAATGCAGTTTCTGCAACTTTGGGACCAAAAGGTCGCAATGTGGCAGTTGACCGAAAATTCGGTTCCCCAACTATTACTCACGATGGCGTTTCAGTAGCCAAAGAAATTGAATTGGAAGACCCATTTGAAAACATGGGTGCTCAACTTCTTAAAGAAGCCGCATCCAAAACCAATGACATTGCTGGTGATGGTACAACTACATCCACAGTTTTGGCTCATGCTATTGTGAACGAAGGTTTGAAGGCTTTGGAAGCAGGTTACAACCCAATGCTTCTCAAACGTGGTATTGAACTTGCAACTGAAACTGTGGTTGCTGAACTCAAGAAAAACTCTGTCAAGATTGATACCAAAGAAGAAATCGCTTCTGTGGCTACCAACTCAGCCGCTGATGCTGAAGTGGGTCAATTGATTGCAGACGTGATGGACAAAGTCGGTAAAGACGGCGTTATCACTGTTGAAGAATCCAAGACCATGCAATTTGAAACCGATTTCGTTGAAGGTATGCAATTTGACCGTGGTTACCTTTCTCCATATTTCATCACCAGCGCTGAAAACATGGAAGCCCAAATCAGCGATGCGTATGTGTTGATTTATGACAAGAAAATTTCTGCCGCACAAGATATTGTGCCTTTGCTCGAAAAACTCGTCCAACTCGGCAAACGCGAACTCGTTATCATTGCTGAAGATGTAGACGGCGAAGCCCTCGCTACCTTAATCCTCAACAAGATTCGCGGTATGTTGAATGTGTTGGCAATCAAAGCCCCTGGCTTTGGTGACCGCCGCAAAGCGATGTTACAAGATATTGCTATTCTGACCGGTGGACAAGTTGTTTCTGAAGAATTAGGTCGCAAACTCGAATCTGTCACTGTTCAAGAATTAGGTCGTGCAGAAAAAGTTGTCTCTGATAAAGAAAACACAACTATCATTGGTGGCAAAGGCAAGAAAGCCGACATTGATGGACGTGTGAAAGAAATTCGCATTGAAATTGACAAAAGCACCAGCGATTATGACAAAGAAAAACTTCAAGAACGCTTGGCTAAATTAAGCGGTGGCGTTGCAATCATCCGCGTGGGTGCCGCAACTGAAACCGAAATGAAAGAAAAGAAACATCGTGTTGAAGATGCTCTCTCTGCCGCACGTGCCGCAGTAGAAGAGGGTATCGTTCCTGGTGGTGAAATTTCTCTCATCAATGCCGCTAGCAAACTCGATAAACTTGCCAAGAACAATGATGATGAAAATGAAGAAGTAAAAGTTGGTATTAACATCATCAAGAAAGCACTCGAAGCCCCAATTCGTAAACTTGCCGCAAATGCTGGTCAAGATGGTTCCGTGATTATTGACACCGTCCGCCGCACTGCCGCAGAAAAGAAAAATGCAAACATTGGCTACAATGTGTTGACCGGTGAATACACCGACATGATTAAAGCCGGCGTGATTGACCCAGTCAAAGTAGTGCGTGGTGCGCTCGAAAATGCTTCCTCCATTGCCGCAATGATGCTCACTACTGATGTGCTCATCACCGATATGCCTGAGAAAGATAAGGCTCCTGCTATGCCTCCGGGCGGCATGGGTGGTATGGATTACTAACCCTTCGGCAAGCTCAGGACAAGAATCCATCTACAAATTTGTAGGGACACGGCAACGCCGTGTCTCTACTTTTTTAATTTATAATTTCCAAATGCGATTTACTTTAACTTTACTGCTGGCTTTGGGATTAAGTGCCTGCGCCTCTTTCGGGACTTCCAACACGCCGACTCCAACTATACCGACTGCTACGCCTCAACCTCCTACGCCAACACCTCCACCTTCAGTGGCGATGGTGAATGGGGAATACATTACACAAGTTGAATTTGATGCAGAATTAAACCGCTATAAAACGGCTTTTCCTAACGCAGAAGATTCACAAGCCCGCCAAATTGTGTTGGATGATTTGATTGCTCAATATTTGCTTGCTCAAGCCGCACGTGAAGAAAATTTTGAGGTGACAGAATCAGACCTCCAGTTAAGAATTGATGCGTTGGGAAGTCCAGATGCGATTGCACAATGGCAATCCGCTTTTGGGTATGATGATGCTTCGTTTAGAGTCATCTTAAAAAGAAGTATTGAATCTGCATGGATGCGTGACAAAATCATTGCGGATGTGCCAAATAGCATGGAGCAGATTCATCTGCGCCAAATTTTGACCTATAATGAGGCGGACGCGCAAGCCGTGTTGCAACGCTTAACCGCAGGCGAAGACTTTGACGAACTTGCGAGTTTATATGACCCCGTTACAAATGGTGAATTGGGTTGGGTTCCGCAAGGTTATTTGTTGAGTGCTGAGGCAGACCAAGCCGTGTTTGCTTTACAAACAGGTGAAGTGAGCGGAATCATTTCAACCGAAGCAGGCTTTCATATTTTCAAAGCGGTAGAACGTGCTGAACATGAATTAACGCCTGATGCTTTATTAACCATGCAAGAATTGGCTTTGAAAAATTGGATTACTGAACAAAAAGAAAATAGCAATATTGTTTTGATGCAGTAAAATTTTGGAGCATAGCAAATGAGTAACTACGATTTCGAAGATAAACCAAAATCACGTTTAGATATATGGGATATGCTCAGTCTTCTCACATTATTGATGACACTTTGTATTGGCTTGTATTTTGTTGCAGTGTATATGTCGCCTAATGCGGCATATAACCCTTTTAGTCCAGAACGTGCTTTTGTAGGTCAACTTCCGACTGCTACGATTACTCCGATTCAATTGCTCCCAACATGGACTCCGACTCAAGCCGCTATCACAGACACTCCAACCTTAACTCTTGTGCCTACATTTACTTTAGAACCTACCGTTACCGTCGTGTCATTAATTACTCCATCTGATACACCAACTCCAACCGCAACGCCCAAAGCACCTTTCAATGCTACAACAACTTACATTGATAGCACCATTATTCATCCAGAAGCCGCTTGTAATTGGCAAGGTGTAGCAGGCACAATTGTTGACTCAAACAACGCCGATATGATTGGTATTACGGTTCGATTAACAGGTTTTTATAACGGCAAGACGCAAAATTCCTTAACCGTCAGTGGTGTTGCTCCGGCATACGGAAAATCTGGTTTTGAATTTTTCTTAGGAACTGTCCCCATTTCATCTGATGGATTGCTCTCGATTCAAATCCTTGACCAAGCAGGTTTGCCACTTTCAGGCAACATCGAAATTGATACATTCAGTGATTGTTCAAAGAATTTGGTGTTGGTGAAGTTTAAGAAGAATCCTTAAACACATTCCTTTATTAAGTAAAGAAAGAGGAAAGAAGAAAGATTTTGCATCTTAACTTCTTTCCTCTTTCTTATTTCTTCTTTATTTCACTTCCACATTCCAATGATTAAACTTCGGATTTTTCGCACGCACAACATCATCAAATAGATTTCTTAATTTGGTTGTGATATTTCCCATCACACCACTTCCAACAGGGCGGTGGTCAATTTTTGTCACTGCTACAATTTGAGCGGCGGTTCCAGTCATAAACATTTCTTCGGCTATAAAAACTTCGGTTCTATCAATTGAACGTTCAACAACTTCTAATCCCAATTCTTTTTTTGCAATCTCAATTACAGATTTTCGTGTAATGCCTTCTAAAATATTATCGGTTACAGGTGGAGTCACTAAGACACCGTCACGCACCATAAACACATTCATCGCCGAACCTTCAGAGACATGACCATTATTATCTAACACCAATGCTTCATCAAAACCTGCACGGTTTGCATCTGTTTTTATCAAAGCCGAATTTGCATAACCACCTGCAACTTTTCCGCGCGCTGGAATCACATTGTCATCAATTCTTCGCCATGATGAAACTGTCAAATGTGCATCCGTATCATTCTTCACATATTTTTCAAACGGAATCACAAACATACAAAACTCATCACGCAAATCATGCAACTTCACGCCAATGCCCATATCCGCTTTATACAAAGTGGGGCGTAAGTACACATCTTGCTTCCAATCATCTTTTCGCAACACGTCCAAAGTCAATTGAATAAAACCCTCTTCATCATACGGGCTTTGCATCGCCATCATTTTTCCAGAATTAATCAAACGCCGAAAATGGTCAAACGGACGAAACAAAAACATTTTCCCTTTTTCTTGATTCCAATATGCACGCATCCCACCAAATACAGATGTGCCATATAAAAACCCATGCGTCGCAATCCCAATCTTCGCTTCACTCAACGGGACAATTTTTCCTTCAAAGAAAGCATGTTTAGAAAAATCCATTGATACCTCCAATTAAGATTGTACTTGATAAAACCCCTTTCTGATTTGACCGCTTCGCGCCTCTTAACTAGGGGATAACTGATTCTACAACTCAACATCTTCTTTACTTGACAAATCCCATTTCTGCCTCTAGAATCTAATTCGATGAATATCAAATTAGATTTATGGATGTGAAATATGAACCAAATGCTTGATTATGTCAAAGTAATGTCTGACCCAACCCGCCTGCGGATTATCGGTATGCTTTCGCAGAGCAATGCCACGCGCAAAGAAGTTGCCGAACGCCTCGAACTCTCACCCAAAGATTCGCTGACCCATCTTGGATTCTTAGAACATATCGGTGTGATTCGTCAAGAAAACGGTGTTTTTTCTTTGAACGATGACCGTCTGGCTGTTTTAGCGAAGGAAAAGTTGCTCGAAGAGAAACAACTATATGTCCCAGATGAGGCGTTAGACGAAAAAACTAAAAAGGTGCTAAAAGCCCATCTCAATGCCGATGGAAGTATTCGTCATATCCCCGCACCGCCGAAACTTCAAATCATCTTAGATTATCTGATTAATTTTTTTGAGTTTGATAAAGATTACACCGAAAAAGAAATTAATCAAATCATAAAAAGATTTAATGAAGATACAGCAGGTTTACGCCGTGACTTGATTGAAGCCAATATGCTTGCGCGTGAAAGTGATGGCTCACGCTATTGGCGGGTGAAAGCATGAGTGAAGAGTTAGTTGCTTTCTTCAAAGTTCTTTCAGATGCCAACCGCTTAAAAATTATTGGGTTACTGGCGCAACAACCTTATAGCGTTGAAGAACTTGCTGCATTATTAAATTTGAAAGCCTCTACGGTTTCACATCATTTATCGAAACTTGCAAAAGTTGGCTTGGTGAGCGCGAAAACTGAGAGTTATTACAATGTTTATCAATTAGACGAAAAAGCTTTGGAAATAAAATCAAAAAGTTTATTTTCACAAGAGAATCTTGCCTCATCTGTTGCAAATGTAGATGTAGATGCTTATGACAATAAGGTAATAAAAGATTATGTAAAAAAAGATGGCAGTTTGAAAACCATCCCTGCTCAACGAAAAAAGTTAGAAGCGATTTTGAGATACATTATTAAATCTTTCAAAGCTGGCAAAAAATATACAGAAAAACAAGTCAATGAAATTTTGAGTCAATATCATGAAGACACTGCTTATTTGCGTCGCGAATTGATTGGATATAAATTAATGAAACGCGAAGGTGGCGGAGGAGAATATTGGAGAGAAGAATGAGTACAGAATATCCTTTAACAAAAGCAAATCGAATTCGGCTAGCACGCGCATTTAGACATGTTCCGCGTGTAGATATTTCCATTGAATGTGTGTTAGAAGACCAAATGGGAATGGCATTTGTAGATAACCTTGAAAACCCATCTGCTTACATGATAAAGATTGGATCTTTTCATTATTTTGCTGGAGATGCCAATTCCGCAGGTGGGGGAGAAATCGTGAAAAGTTTTCAACCGTATAACATGTTTATGTCTGCAATGCCGGGGTGGGCAGAAGCGTTTAATAATTTTTATGGAGAACGCTTTTTTGAAATCGAAAGATATATGTTTTCATCAGAAACTATATCGGTTGAACATTTGAGAAAACTTTGTCAGGATTTAAAATTTGCACAAGATGTAAAACGTATGGACGCGAATCTTTTACAACGTATAAAAGGACAAGACCATTTCATTGATGTTTCAGATTTTGAGTCACCAGAAGATTTTGTGGAACGTGGTATTGGATTTTATGCTGAAAATGATGGTGAAGTTATAGGTGCCGCATATTCTTCCTTAGTTTGTAGCACAGGCATTGAAGTCAGTTTGTTTGTAGCGGATGAACATCGCCGTCAAGGGTTAGCAACTGCATTGTCAGCCAATCTCGTGCGTTGGTGCTTTGAAAATAACATGGACGCTCATTGGGATGCGGCGAATCTAGAATCTTGTAAGTTAGCAGAAAAATTGGGCTACACCTCACAAGGAACATATCAGGCATATTTTCTCAAGCCACAAAATAGGTAAAGATGGAAATTATTCTTATTGGACCAATTGGCACAGGAAAGTCCACAGTTGCTGAATTACTTTCTAAAAGGTTGAACCTACCTCAATTTTCAATGGATGATGTTCGTTTTGATTATTACAAAGAAATCGGCTATGACGAAGAATATGCTAATAGAAAACGTCAAGAAGAAGGCTTATGGGCGGTTTACCCATACTGGAAACCTTTTGAAGCATATGCAGTTGAACGTATTCTTATTGACCATAGCAATTGCATCATTGACTTTGGTGCGGGTCACTCTGTGTATGAAGATGAAAATCTTTTTGAACGAGTTCAAACTGCATTGTCTGCTTATCCAAATGTGATTTTACTGTTACCATCAGCAGACCCCGATGAATCAGTTTCAATTTTGAATGAACGTGAAGAATTTTTACGAGAGATGAAACCAAACATTAACGAGCACTTTATCAAACACCCTTCCAATCATAAACTTGCAAAATTTATCGTTTATACAAAAGAGAAAACACCGCAAGAAACTTGTGATGAGATATTGAAGTTAGTAAAAATTTCAGTGTAACTTATATTTTCTTTTTCAAGTCAAAACTTTCATCACCACCTAAAGA
>DDVH01000029.1 GCA_002345215.1 Anaerolineales bacterium UBA2317 | reverse complement strand
GCATTGACGCCACGCATGCGCAAGGCTTTACCTAACGGTGTGCTGATAAAGGCTAATGCCTCTACACCAAAGCGACCTGAGAATTTTTTGCATCCCGTATGAGGCGTAGCAGAAATTTCAAGAATCGCTGAACCAATTTGAATGCGAGAATGAGGCGGAAGATTTTCAATGCCTAAATCCATATCTACAAATAATTGGTCGCCAGCCCATTGCCAATTTTCTTTATCGCCTGAAAGCAATTGAATGACGCGCGAATTCATCAATGTGATTTGAGCTTCAGGGTCAGCGGAACCATCGGGCATGGCGGAACTGCCACGCGCTTTCCAATTATCGCCTTCAAGCCCAGTTTCCAAATTGATTTCAGCAAAATTGATAATTTCTCTGGTTTCGGTTTCAGGTCTGCGGACAATCATTTCCAAAACGCCATTATCTTTTGGTGAATCTTTAATTTCGTCAATGCCTAACTCTAATTCTGAAATGGGGATTTGTTTTAACATTTTGCTCCTTTGTTTGGATTAATAATAAATATTTTACTCTTCTTCAATATATTTGATTCGTTTTTTATAAGCAGGGACTGTTTCATCCCTCCGCCTGAGCCGTGACGAAGCGATAAAACTCAAAATGAGCCAAACGGCAATTGCAAGGACGAGAACTAATGAATTTGTATTTTGAGTCACGACTCGAATGATAAATACAACCACACCGCCGAGGATAATAACCCCTAAGGAGCGGAGTAGAATCTTTCTTTCAAATCGTTCAAAATGACTCAATCGTATTACCCTTCACATTTTAAACAGTTACTTTAACAAATTGATACATTTGAATATTATTCCAATTCTTGCCCGCAATGATACTACTTGTGTTTTTTTATTTTAGCACTAATTTTTGAAAGATAGTTTGCAATTTATATGAAAAGTTATTGCAGTTGAGTAATAGGTAAAGGATTTGTCTAGAGATTAAAGTAGTTTATAATGGAATTTGTAATGAGAATTATTATTAGTAATGAATTTAGTTAATGAACTATAGATTAAATTTTGAAAAAAAATTTAGTTTACTAATTGCTACGCTTTATATAGGTTGGGCAATCTTTTTTGTTTTTAATACTTCTTTTGTTGCTATTGATGGTAAACGTTATTATTCCCTTTTTGATGATGCGATGATTTCTATGCGCTATGCATGGAATTTCTCTCATGGAAATGGTTTAGTCTGGAATTCAGGTGAATTTGTTGAGGGCTATTCTAATTTTTTAATGACTTTGGTTATGTCCGTATTCACTAGTTTGTTAGATAAAAAAACAGCTGTATTAGGTGTTCAATTGTTAGGTGCTTTCACAGTACTAGGTGTAGCTATAGTTGCTAAATCCCTTTTTAACAAAATTCAAGAAAATAATTTTTTATCCACGGGTGTGTTTGTCTTAGTCTTATTTTACTATCCACTATCTTATTGGTCATTGATGGGGATGGAAACAGGTCTGCTTTCCATATTGCTGTTGTTAGCGTTTTTTCAATCTGTTTGTTGGTTGCGTACTAAAAATGAAAGCCAATTGTTTTTTTCATTTATTTTTTTCGGGTTCGCATTCCTAACGAGGAATGATGCTTTGATATATAGTGCAATTACCCTAGTTTATTATTTTATTTTAAGTGTATACACAAAAGATTTTTCAAGCGTTAAGTCAATTCTTTTTTCAGGGTTAATTTTAGGTTTTTTTGTTGTTTCTCAAACCATTTTTCGTTGGCTTTATTACGGTGATATATTGCCAAACACTTATTACCTAAAGGTTGATCAAGTACCATTCTTGATTAGAATAAATGATGGGTTAGTATATAGTTGGGACTTCATTAAATCTAACAATCTACTGTTGCTTCTTGCTTTGTTTGGCTCTTTGTTTCGTAGCAATAGTAAAAAAATATATTTCTTGATATTAATATTGTTTGCAGTTGTTTATCAAATCTATGTAGGAGGGGACGCATGGGGCAGGTGGAGATTTATGATCCCAGTCATCCCGCTTATAATGATTCTTTCAACTTTATTTATGAAAGATGTAATTGATCTTATTTTAGAAAAATCACAAAAAACTTTCAATATGTTTTTTAAAAAAAATATGAAAGAGCTCGTTTTTTTTATATTTTTCGCTATTGTATGTTACTTAAACGCTTTCCCATATCTTAATGAAATTAGGCTTAAGGTTCAGCTTTCTGATGTTATTTATAATCAAAATAATATTAATAAATCAGTTGCCTTGAATGCAATTTTAATGCCCCAGGCAACAATTGGTGTATTTTGGGCTGGAAGTATTCCGTACTATACAGATCGATATGCTATCGATTTTTTAGGAAAATCTGATCTATATATTGCCAGGATGTATCCGCACTTGCCTTCTGAATTTGTTTGGCTTCAAAAAATTACCATACCAGGGCATAATAAATATGATTTAAACTACTCTATCAAAGAATTACAACCTGTATATATACAGCGTTATCATTGGATTGGCCAAAATCTTCGGCGCTATACCGTGGAAAATTATGTGCGTTTTGAATACGTAGATGAGAACGGTGTTACCACATTAATTCTTAAGAAAGATTCTCCATACGTATATTGGGATAGAGGAAAGGTACTTATGTGGGGAGAATAATATGACCGTTATAGTTTTATAATTTTATTTTTCAAATAACACCAATCAGACCAATAATAAAGAGACCAAATGACCAAACTCATCGAGTGTATCCCCAACTTTTCCGAAGCGCGGCGACCCGAAGTCATTGACCAAATCGTCGCGTCTATCCAATCGGTCAGCGACGTAAAACTCCTCGACCGTTCATCCGACCTTGACCACAATCGCACGGTGTTAACTTTTGCAGGGTCACCTGCAGGTGTGGAAGAAGCCGCCTTTCGTGCCATCAAAACTGCATCCGAATTAATTGATTTGGATAATCACACAGGCGAGCATCCGCGTATTGGTGCAACCGATGTTGTTCCGTTTGTGCCATTGTCCAACGCCAGCATGGATGATTGTATTGAAATTGCCAAAAGATTAGGTCAACGCGTAGGTTCAGAACTCAGCATCCCCGTCTATTTGTATGAAGCGGCGGCAACCAAACCCGAACGAACGAATCTCGAAAACATCCGCACGGGTCAATACGAAGTTCTCAAAACCGAAATCGAATCAAATGAAAATCGCAAACCAGATTTTGGTCCAAGCAAACTTCCTAAAGCAGGTGCCACTGTTATTGGTGCCAGAAATCCGTTAATTGCATTCAATGTTTATTTAACAACTGATGATGTTGACATCGCCAAGAAAATTGCAAAGGCAGTTCGTCAATCATCGGGCGGCTTGCGTTATGTCAAAGGGCTTGGCTTGCTTGTCGATGGTCGCGCACAAGTTTCAATGAACCTCACAAATTTTCGTGAAACGCCAATTGGTCGCGTGGTTGAATTTATTCGACGCGAAGCCCAACGATATGGTGTCGCCATTCATCACAGCGAACTCGTCGGATTAATTCCGCAAGAAGCATTGATTGATGCGGCTGTTTGGTACACACAATTAGATGGATTTGATAAAGAACAGATTCTTGAAACTCGACTTTATGCTTCAGACGCTTCTTCATCTACGGGTAAACCTGTTTCATTCTTGGACGAATTAGCCTCCGCCTTACCTGCTCCTGGAGGTGGCTCCGCCGCCGCGTATGCTGGCGCAATGGGTGCGGGGCTTGTTGCAATGGTTTCAGGCTTAACCATTGGACGAAAAAAATATGCAGAGGTTGAAGCCGAGATGCAAGCCGTGCATGTGATGGCAGAAAAACTCCGCGCCGAAATGACTCAAGCCGTAGAAGATGATGCCGCTTCATTTGAAGCCGTCATTGGTGCATTTAAATTACCTAAAGAGACAGAAGAACAACAAACTGCACGAACAGCCGCGATTCAAATTGCGACGATGAATGCCGCTTATGTTCCTTTGCAATCAGTACAACGCTCTGTAAAAATCATGGAACTCGCCATCAAATGTGCCGAGCATGGAAATCTCAATGCAATTAGTGATGCTATGTCTGGTTTTGCCATGTCTCGTGCATCCTTAACTGCCGCGGCTTACAATGTGCGAATTAATATTCACTCACTCCCTGATAAATCCGCTGGTGATGAATACCTCAAAGAACTCGCCGACCTCGAAAAGAAAGCAGATAAACTCGAAAAAGAAATTAGAAAGATAATGAAAGAACGTGGTGGAATTTAATTTGCTGTAGGGGCGAGGTCACCTCGCCCCTACGATTCAATTTATGAAATCAATAAAATTTATTTTCTTTTTTTTGTTACTTATATCTTGTAATGTGCCTGTTCAATCTGATGCTACATCACCTTCAGCAACTTCAACTGTTATTATCCCAACTTCTACACCAACTTTTATCACTCCACAAGTGACAGTCACCTCTGAGGCGACTGTCACTTTGATACCAACATCAACTCCAATTCCATGTGACCCACTGACTTCTGATTACTGCATCACTGATTACAATTTTCTTTTTCAACGCCCAATTCTTCCACCTGATAATGATTCCATTGATATGAGTTATGCCTATGCCTCAACTCAAAACGGTAGGCGTGACCCGCATCATGGCGTGGAATTTCAAAACGAATTTGGGACTCCCGTCTATGCGGCCGGGGATGGGGAAGTGGTGTTTGCAGATACAGATAAAGTGACTTTGTTTAGTCAATGGTCAAATTTTTACGGCAATTTGATTGTGATTAAACATGAAAATGATTTTTATACCTTGTATGCTCATTTATCCGCGATTCTTGTGAATGTAGGCGATATTGTTCAAGCAGGTGATTTAATCGGACAAGTCGGGCAGACAGGTGGTGCTACAGGGTCACATCTACATTTTGAGGTCAGGTATGGAAGCGATATGTACGATAGATTCACGACTCAAAACCCAGAATTATTTTTTATTCCAAAAGATGGAACGGGTGCATTATCCATCACGTTGAATACGCCGTACGATAGAAATTATGAATATCCGTTAGTGATCACAAGGCTAGTTGATAATTTTGTGTATTATGTCAATTCATATACCAAAGGTTTTGAATTTAATCCCGAAGATGCCGTATTGAATAATTTACCAATCGGTGACTATCGAATCGCATTCAATGATCAAAGTGGTTTAAACGAAAGATTTATAAGAATTGAAAACGGGAAATTAACAGAAGTGGTATTTGAAGTTAAATAAAAAGTATGGACACAACATTGTTGTGTCCATACTGAAAGTATTATTTACACAACAACGGTTGGTACAAGTGTAATATAAGCAATAACACCTGCAATTAAAGCAATCACACCGAGCAATGCAAATAGATAACGCATGTTACTTTCAACAGACATCAACGATGCCCATGCCGCAAATGCCAAACCTAATGCCATAATTAACATGACGAGTTGAAGTTGGTCACCACGTTCATCCCATTGTGCACCGATTTCAAAGTTATAGTCAGACTCATCGAAGAGCCCAGCGGGAATAGCATACATCGCATCATAATATTCATCATCCCAAATGCCGTTATCACGTTCAATAGCGGCTTGCAATTCAGGTGAAAAATTAAATTCATAATATTCGGCAATGTCTGGTCGTTCATCTACATTTAAGAACCAGTTATCGTAATAAGAATAATCTTGCGAGATGTATTGATTGGATGTCAGATACTCTGCATTGCCATCGTTTAGATATTGCATTCCGAGAATTTCAAACTTGTTTTGTTCTGAGTCTGCCATCGCTCCCTGATAACTTGCAACCGCCGTAAAAACAGAAAGTAATGCAATCATCGTACCTAAGAAAAATTCATTGCCTAAAAAACCTAGTGCTTTTTTCATACGCTTCTCCTTTTGATTTTAATAACTGGCGAATTATATGAGATGTTATATATTTTCTCCCTTACAAATTTGTTATAAGTATAAAAATTGCTCTATGATGAAAATCATAGAGCAATCTCTAATTACTATTTACTACTTTCCACTTTCTATTCTTCCAGTGTACTAATATCACCTTCGGGTAAACCTTGCGCGCGGGCTTTCAACACACGCCGCATGATTTTTCCTGAACGGGTTTTCGGAAGTTTATCTACAAATCTTACTTCTTCGGGGCGAGCAATGGGTCCCATGTGAGTGGCGACATGTTGACGTAATTCTTCAGCCAATTGTTCCGATGCGGTTTGACCTGCACGTAATAAAACAAATGTATAAATTCCCTGACCTTTAATATCATGTGGCAAACCAATTGCGGCGGCTTCTGCAACGGCTGGGTGACTAACCAATGCAGATTCAACTTCTGCAGTTCCCAAGCGATGACCAGAAACTTTAATCACATCATCCACACGGCCGATAATCCAGTAGTAGCCATCTTTATCGCGTTTGGCGGAATCGCCGGTTGTGTATTTGCCCGGATGTTTGCTCCAATATTGGGTTACATATCTTTCATCATCGCCGTAGATAGTCCGCAACATGGAGGGCCACGGGTTTTTCAATACAAGATAACCTTCCGTTTCATCCGCTACGGGTTTTCCATTTTCATCTACAATCTCGGCTTCTTGACCAAAAAATGGACGTGTACCTGAACCGGGTTTGAGCGGCACAACTGGTGTAGGTGTAATCATAAATGCGCCGGTTTCTGTCTGCCACCATGTATCAATAATTGGTAATTTATTATCACCGATCACGCGGTGATACCACTTCCATGCTTCGGGGTTGATAGGTTCTCCCACGGTGCCGAGCAGGCGTAACGAAGAAAGATCGTGCTTTTCGGGCCAAGCATCCCCAAAGCGCATGAGTCCACGAATGGCAGTGGGGGCTGTGTAGAAAATCGTAATCCCATATCTTTCAATACATTGCCACCAACGATTTGGTTCAGGGTAAGCGGGTCCGCCTTCAAACATAAATGATGTTGCGCCATTAATCATTGGACCATACACAAGATAAGAATGTCCGGTAATCCAACCAGGGTCTGCTGTGCACCACCAACGGTCATCATCGCGAATGTCAAAACAATATTTCAATGTGGCATACGTGCCGACCATATAACCGCCATGCGTGTGCAAAATGGCTTTTGGTTTTCCTGTTGAACCACTGGTATATAAAATGAAAAGTGGGTCTTCCGAATCCATCTGCTCGGTTTCGCATTTGCCTTCGGCGATAGGTTGTTCAAGCAAATTGTGATACCAATGATCACGACCCTCTTCCATGTTCACTTCGTTGTTGACTCTTTTTACAACGACGACATTTTCTACACTTGGGCATCGCTTCAATGACTCATCCACAATTGATTTTAGTTGGACGATTTTTCCATTCTGGAAAGAGCCATCGCAAGTAATCACTAATTTGGAGTTGCTATCTTCAATGCGCCCAGCAAGTGAATCGACTGAGAATCCGCCGAACACAACGGAATGGATTGCGCCAATTTTTGCACAAGCCAACATGGCGAAAACAATTTCAGGCACGCGTCCCATATAAATGGTGACGCGTTCACCTTTTTGAACGCCCATAGCTTTGATGATATTCGCCATGCGAGTCACTTCACGATTCATAGCATAGTAAGAAAAGTTACGATGTTCTTTGCCATCTTCGCTTTCCCAAATTAAAGCAAGTTGATTCTTACGATGTGTTTTAAGATGTCGGTCAATTGCATTGTGGACGATATTAACTTTCGCCCCTGTAAACCATTTGAAAAATGGTTTTTTGGAATCATCCAAAACTTTTTTCCACTTGCTGAACCATTCTAGTTCGAGTGCTTCGGCTTCCCAAAAGCCTTTCAAGTCTTTGCCAGCAGATTTGGCGAGTTTATCCCAATCTTTTAAGCGGGCTTCTTCTAATACTTGCTTGGACGGGTAAAATACCTCTCCGCTTAGTTTTTTCTTTGTCGTTGTTTTCTTCACTGGAGCAGACTTGCGGCTTACCGTTTTTGTCTTTTTCACTTTCTTTACAGCCATGTTTCTCTCCTTGATTGAATAAAATATTAGGTAATTTTACTCCTATTTAATCACCGTAAATAAAACCAGTAAATACTCATACTGAGATGTGATGTAATAAATTTATCAGTTTGGTTTGGGAATATTTTATGTAACCTTTTTAACACATAGCCTATATCTACATCCGAATATTGGCTATAAACTTGATTTAATTTAGGTTTTTTTGGTGCGTCGGACACGGCATTAATTGTTTCAACAAGGAGTCTTAGATTTAAGTCGAAGGTTTCTTTGTAGAAGTCATTTGTGTATCCAGTCGCTCTTTTTGATAATGCTTTTATAGCTTTTTCTGGTTTCTTACCATATTGTTCATAAACATGAAATCGCCAAACTACATTTGAAACAATGTCAAGCAATTCTTTATCCATTGTATTAAATATAATTCAACTCTTTCGCCTTGACAGTCAACTCATCCCGAAACTCAGGGTCAGCGACGTTAATCAACGCCTCAGCGCGTTGACGAATCGTCTTACCGTATAAATCTGCAATTCCATGTTCAGTAACCACATATCTGACATGGTTGCGAGAAGTTGTCACACCTGCGCCGGGTTTTAACATTGGCACAATTTTGCTGAAACTTTTATCACCTTTATCTAATTTGCTTGGTAATGCAATCACTGGCACGCCGCCTTTAGAACGTGATGCTCCATAAATAAAATCAATTTGCCCACCCACGCCGCTATAAAATCTCGTTCCAATGCTATCTGCACACACTTGACCCGTTAAATCAATTTCAATCGCTGAGTTAATCGCTACCATTTTATTATTTTGCGCCACAATAAATGGGTCATTCACATATTCTGTTGGATGCATTTCTATCAACGGATTGTCATGTGCAAATTCATATAATGCCTGAGAGCCAAGCATGAATCCCGCTACAATTTTTCCTGCATGAATTGATTTTTTCTCCCCATTAATCACACCTTGATTAACAAGTTCAATAATCCCATCTGAAAATAATTCGGTGTGGATTCCTAAATCTTGATGATTGGTTAATCGCTTCAAAACCGCATTTGGAATTGCTCCAATGCCTGTTTGCAAAGTCGCACCGTTTGGAATTAAAGAAGCGACGTAATTTGCAATATTTTCTGTCACTTCATTAGTTTCACCAGACATGTGAACTTCGGGCAAATAATAATCCACAGGCACAATCACATCTAATTTTGAAATATGAATAAATGCATCACCATGTGCGCGCGGCATTTTCGGATTCACTTCTGCAATCACAAACTTGGCGGAATGTGCGGCGGCTTTGGTGACACCGACTTCAACTCCAAAAGAACAATAGCCATGTTCATCAGGTGGCGAGACTTGAATCAATGCAATGTCAATAGGCAATCTGCCTGATGAAAACAAATCTGGAATTTCAGAAAGAAAGCATGGCGTAAAATCTGCCCGACCTTCTTGCACAGCCGCGCGAACATTGTCACTGATAAATAAAGTATTGACTTGTAAATGTTTTTCCATGCCCTTGGCAACATAATCCGCAGAGCCAATCGTCAATACCTGATAAATTTCCACATTACTTAATTCATGCGCACGCTGTACAAGCGCAGACATCACTTCACGCGGCACAGAACAGTTCCCAGTCAAGAAAAGATGCGAGTTGGATTGAATCAACTTCGCCGCTTCTTGTGGAGTTTTACTTCTTGCTTGATAAAAATCTTTTATATTATTCATCATTCAATCCAATCTAAAATTTTATGCCATGCACCAGCAAATGGCAAGAACCACGGAAAGCCATTATATAAATTCAACGGCGCGTTCGGGAATTTTATTTTTGCAAATGGATGTTCACTGATATTGCCAGTCAACATTGCCTCTGCAACTGTTTTTCCCAAATGCGAAGCCATTGCCACGCCATGCCCCGCGTAACCAAGCGAATAAAAAATTCCATCATCTTCGCCAACATGCGTCATCATATCAAATGCGAAATCAAGCGTGCCGCCCCACACATATTCAACTTTTATATTTTTCAATTGCGGATACACTGCAATCATTTCGTTTCGTAAAATTTCTGCACTGCGCGAAATTGTATTTTTATTTTCAGGGAAGAACGCCGCGCGTCCGCCGAAAATCATGCGCTTATCCCACAAGCGAAAATAATTCAAATAATGTTTGTAATCAAAAATCATTCTGTTATTCGGGCTGAGTTCATGCGCAAGTTCATCGGATAATTTTTCAGTTGCAATAATAAATGAACCAATCGGGATAATTTTTCTTTGCAAATTTTTTGTGACGTTGCTCGTATAACCCGATGTGCCAACCAAAACTTTTTCTGCGATTAAATTTCCTCTATTTGTTTGGATATAAAACCGCTTCTCTCTTCGCTCCAACTTGTTGACTCGCGCGTTAGCACATAACTTCGCCCCAGCCTTTTCTGCCGCTTTCGCCAAGCCTGTTACATATTGAGCAGGATTCAACCCGCCACTAACTTCATCTATTAATCCACCATGATACATTTCAGAACCAATTTCACTTTTCAAATCTTTCGGATGAATTAATTTCAACTTATGATTAAATTCTTTTTCCATGAATTCGACTTCTTCTTGTAGCGCATCAAAATGTTTTGGTTTATTCGCTGTCAACAAATGACCATATCGCTTAAACCCGCAATCAATATTTTCTTCTTTGACTAATTGCTCAACTGTATCCACTGAATATAATGAATATTGAAATAATTGCTTAGAAATTTCTCTGCCATATCTTTTCATCACTGTCCCCATGCCTAACTTGAGTCCAGTTAATGTCATGCCGCCATTTCGTGAACTCGCTCCCCAACCGATTGTATTTGCTTCTAAAACAACCACATTGACTCCACGTTTCGCTAATGTACGCGCCGCACTTAATCCCGTGAATCCACCGCCGATGATTGCCATATCCACTTTTTCTGGAATTGGAAGTAAGTTCGTATTATCAGGCATTTGGACTGTGGTGTGCCAGTAAATTTGTTGTTTCATAATTCTCCAAGTGTGTTTCCCTTAATTGTGCCACAAGATAAGATAAAATCATATAAACAAAAAAACTCTCAGGAGAACAAAATGGAATCGCTTTTAGGGTTGTTAGGATGCTTCGCTACACCAGTTTTTTTATTATTCGCATTTTTAGTAGTTGTGTGGATTATATATTCCCAAATGACAGGTGCTAAAAAACACCAGACTCAACGCCAAACAGAACTTAAGGAATTGCGAAAACGTGGAATTACAGCACCTGCAACGATTCTTTCTGCTAAAAATGGAATAGTCAAAACCTATGGTGAAAGGCTGATGCACATGACCCTTGAAGTTGAAGTACAACCCGAAGGGCGTTCAAAATTTGTTACAACTTTTAAAGATTGGTTGCCCGTAGGCAGGCAATTTGTCTCTTGGGGTGATAGGCATGAAGAAGTCGGCAATAAAATCTGGGTCACATACAACCCGAACGACATTAGTGAAATCATGTATGAATATCACGATAAAGACAGAAAGTTTCATTTGGAGTACCCAGCCTTTGTCAAGCTTAATAAACGAAATGACGAAATCCGTAGAACAGGTATAGAAGCCGTTGCAACAATTCTCGAAATAGAAGATTTAGACATCGTCCATTCTTATGAAAGAGAAATGCGAGCTGTGATGCGTGTAAAACTAGAAGTCACCCCTACAGATGGCGAACCCTTTCAAGCTGAAACGCAAAACTCTTTCTTGAAAGCAGGTTTACATAAATATACAGTTGGCACAAAACTGAATGTGAAATACAACCCGCAAGATAAATCTCAAGTTGCTTTAGTTTAATGAAAAGACCTGACAGGTTCTAAAAACTGGCAGGTCTAATTTATTCAAGTATCTCTTCCCAATTTAATTCCCCAAACGCCTTTTGTAATCTGTGACCATCATCCACGATGATAAATTCAATATCGGTAAAAAATTCTTCCGCTGTTTTTCGTACAGGCTCTAAAGGAACAACATCATCTTGATTGCCATGCACAATCACAGTTGGAATTGAAATTGTCCCTAAATTTTTTCTGCTTCCTTGTAACGGCTCACCAATGACAGGGTCAAAATAAATTCCATTTTCATCTTTCAAAATGGCTGGAGCAAGTAAAACCAACTTCCGCACTTGTTTTGGATTTTCACTTGCAAACACTGCCGCCATCAATCCGCCATACGATGAGCCGATAATCGTCCAGCCTTTTTCTTTTCCAAGCACATCATACAGTTGTGTCATTCGTTCTTCAAACGAACCTGTGAAATCAGGCGTGACCATTCCCTGAAATTTTTCTGCAAATTGTTTTGCTTTCCCGCTCTGGCTTGAACTATCTGAGCCGTGTAAATAAATAATTTTTTTATTATCCATCTTTGACCTTCTTCGTAATTTTTTTACGCATTACAGTCTTAACATCTTTACTAGCAGGTGTTTCTTTCTTTTTGCGCGGCTTCTTTTCTTTGACAACTGTAACAGGTTCTTCCTCAATAAAATCATTTATTTCTTCTATAGGTTTTATGATATTTTGATTAACGGCCTGTGGACGTAAATAATCTTTTAATTCATTTTGCAAAGTGGGTGGGAAGTTTGACGAAATGCGCCTCAATGTGACGGTCGTCATGGGATTTTCTGTTCGGCTTAATACATGCTTCAACATAAACGTGGTCTCGTTTGCCGAAGCACGATACAACGCCACAATTAAATCTGAAATATCATTTTGAAGCGTTGATGGTGCTTCTTCGACAATCGGTTCAACGATATCTAAAATAATCGGTAAATTTGAATCGCTTGTTTCGCCAATCATCGGCAATAAGGCTTGCAATCCATTTGACCAAGTTCGTGAGCGTTCTGGATGTAAATATTCTCGCACCAAAGTCAAAAATTGACTTGGTGTTTCTTTTCTCATGCGCGATAAACTCGTTGTTAACAAAGCCGAACGCACTTCAGGGTCACGGATTTGTTGAGTCCATGCGGTGATGCGGGGTAATAATCTTTCTTCTTGTGGAGGGATTCTTCCGAGCAAAAATGCCGCCAGCAGACGTGTCTCTAATGCACCTTCATCCCAAAGCACGTCTGCAAGTTCCAATGCAAAATGCGGATTGGCTTCTGCATTCGCTTTCAATTCATTTTCAATGTGAGTCAATACCGCAGGCGGTGTTCGATATGTTTTTAGATTCGACCCTGGCGAAATATTTTCTTTGGTTCGTAATGTGTAATTAACGTAAAAATCTAAAATCTCGCGTAAATGCTTGATAAACTCATCTGGCAGAAAAAAGAAATCTGCCAAACGAGTGGCTTGTTTACGGAGTCGGGCGAGGTCAATTGCAGGCATGGGGATTGATCTGACTGGTCTAATTGGTCTTATTAGTCTAAATGGTCTTTAAGCTATTGACTTGTTAGACCATTTAGACTTGTTCGACTTATAAGATTAGTATGCTCTTGCAAAATACACTTTTCGTTTAGAAGGTTTACCACACACAATACAAGTTCCTTCTTTGTCAGGTTGGTTGAAAGGAATGTTTCTGGTTGTGGCTTTAGCTTCTTCTTTGACTTTCTTTTCACAATCAGTGGATTCGCACCAATAAGAAAATGCCCAGCCATCTTGTACAACCTTTTTCAATTCTTCAAAATCTTTTGGATTATGAATATTGGCATCACGATATTCAATGGCGCGTTTGAGGAGAGAATCCTGTATCTCTTGCAGAAGCAGGCTGACCGTAGAGTCGAGGCGCTCTTGTGAGACAAATGATTTGCCTTCTTTGCCGGGCTTGTCACGTCGAGCAAGTGCAACGCTTCCTTTTTCAACATCTTTAGGACCAATTTCAATACGAAGAGGAACGCCACGCATCTCCCAATCGTTGAATTTGAATCCGCTACTGACGTTTTCTCTATCATCCATCTTGACACGAATCTTCGCAGATTTTAATTCTTTGAAAATTCTATCAGCCACTTCCATCACTTTTGTTTTTTCATTTTCGTTTTTATAAATAGGAACGATGACGGCTTGAATAGGCGCGAGGCGAGGAGGCATCACCATACCTTGGTCGTCACCATGCACCATAATCAACGCGCCAATAATTCGTGATGAAATTGCCCACGAAGTTGTTTCAGCATATTGAAGCGTGTTGCTTGTATCCACAAATTGAATATCAAATGCTTTTGCAAAGTTTGTGCTGAAATAATGTGACGTGCCAGATTGCAACGCGCGTTTATCCCACATCATCGCTTCAATAGATGTAGTGGTGTGTGCGCCCGCGAATCTTTCGGTTTCGCTTTTTGTACCTTTGATCACTGGAATGGCGGCTTCTTCTAAACAAAAGCGTTCGTAAATATCGAGAATGCGATACATTTCTTCTTTCGCTTCATCAGCAGATGCATGGGCGGTGTGACCTTCATGCCAATAAAATTCGGCAGTGCGTAAAAATAATTTTGTTCGCAATTCCCAACGTAACACCGAACCCCATTGCACAATTAAGATTGGCAGATCACGCCATGACTTAATCCATTTTGCATACATGTGACCAATAATCGTTTCAGACGTAGGGCGGACTGCCAACTTTTCTTCAAGTTCTTCTCCGCCTCCATGAGTCACAACTGCTAACTCAGGTGCGAATCCTTCGACATGGTCTTTTTCTTTTTCAAAAAAAGACATTGGAATCAAAGTAGGAAACGCGGCATTAACATGACCTGTCTCTTTGAATTCTCTATCCAACCATGAAGTGATATTTTCCCAAAGTGCCCAGCCATAAGGTTTGACAACCATACATCCACGCACTGGTGCGTAATCTGCCATATCGGACTTGATAACCAATTGGTTGTACCATTCTGCAAAATCTTCTGCTCGTGTAGGTAATTTTTCGTCTGCCATTTCAATTCTCCATTTATGCTGGTGGTCGAGTAGCCGCGTTCTTGTTTTTTTTGCGGCATATCGAGACCACATTGCTAAATTTTATTTTTGTTTTTAACTTGTGGTTTCGACTGCTTGCGTCTCGACCACCGATTTATTCTAACAACTTAACCGCCTCATTCACATCATCTGCAAAGTGCAACAAATCACGGTGATGTGAAGATGTATAACTTTCAAACGCATTGAAAAAAGAATCCAATGTGTTTTTCCATCCATCTCCAATTAATATCAACCGCTTGCGCGGCAAAGATTCAATCACCATCAAATTCCACATCAATGAAATCTCTGTCAAAGTACCTGCGCCACCGCTTAATGCCATTGCCGCGTCACAATGATTAGTCAACACATGCAAACGCTCTAACAATGTTTGCTTTCGTATTTCTTCTTTTACCCATTGATTCAATGTTGATCCACGCCAATTTTCAATATCAATACAAGTCACACCAATCACATGCCCGCCTGCTTCATGCGCCCCGCGTGATGTTGCAGCCATCGTTCCCATGTATCCACCCGTGATAACTGTATGACCATTTTGTGCAAGCAAAGAACCAAGCAAACGCGCTTCTTCGTATGCCCTTGTACCTTCTGTGGGTTGTGCGCCACCAAAAACTGTAATGTTCATATCACCTCAATAAAAAACGGCTCACCAAGTCTGGGAGCCGTTTGACCACACGAAAACAAACCTAACCAGACGTAGATTTACAAATTCGCGGGGATGGGTTTGGGATTAACTTCATGCACGCGATTATAAGGGTAAAATTGATTTTATGCAAAAGGACTTGCACCGCCTCTTACGTGACACAAACCTGATTCTGCCACCGGTACAGACTCTCATCTCAAACATTGCCTCGCAAGCCACAGAAATGAACATGCCATGCTACCTTGTCGGCGGTGTTGTACGAGATTTGTTACTCAACCTCCCAACACATGATAGTGACATTGATTTTGTATTTGAAGGTGATGCCATTAAATTTGGTGAAGCCTTAGTCAAAAAATATGGCGGCAAACTCACACATCATTACAAATTCCATACCGCCATTTGGCACTTACCTGAAACTTTCAACCTTCCACTTGAAACCTTAGACCTTATTACTGCCCGCAAAGAATCATACGAACATCCCGGCGCATTACCGACTGTCACACCTTCAAACATTGAAGATGATATACATCGCCGTGATTTTCCTATTAACTCAATGGCAATCCGTTTGGATGGTTCACACTTTGGCGAATTGCTCGATGTATTAAATGGGGAAGTGGATTTAGAAAATAAAATCATTCGCGTTTTGCATGATAAATCTTTTCTTGATGACCCAACTCGAATCTTTCGTGCCATTCGTTACGAAACAAGATATTTCTTCAACCTTGAACCTGCAACTTTAAAACTTATTAATGCCGAATCATTAAGTGTGCTTTCAAAATTAAGCGGAGAACGCATCCGCAACGAACTAGATTTGATATTAGACGAAGAAAAAGCCAGCCAAATTATTTTGCGTGTAGCCAATTTAGGTGTACTAAATTACATTCATAAAAGTATTCCAGAATTCAAAGAGGATTATTCAGACTTTCTCGATATGGACTCACGCCTCGATATTCCCGCCGACCGTCGCACAATGGGGTATATGTTATGGTTTATGGATTTATCTGAAGAAGAAATTTTTTCAATTTGCAACCGTTTAGATTTTTCAAACGAATTAACTTTAGCAGTTTGGTCAGCCGCACAATTAAAATGGAGCCTGCAACATTTAGCAGAATCCAAACCCAGCGTGTGGACGTATGCACTTGAAAAATTACCATTGCTTTCCATTTATGCGGTCTATCTCATCTCACGCGAAAATTCGTTGTTGAGTTATATTTCCATATGGAGGCACGTCAAAGCCCAAACCACGGGTGATGACTTAAAGTCTCGTGGGTTGCAACCAGGACCAAGATATAAAGAAATCTTATCTGCTCTTCGTACCGCTTGGCTCGATGGTGTGTTAACATCTAAAACCGAAGAAGAAGAAATGTTGAAGAAATTAATTTCCGAAACCCAATAACCCGCCTTTTCTCATAGGAACAAATCCATGCCTGCGGCGAAAAATGTAAACATCAATGTAGAAGGAAACTTCAGCGGCAATATCATTATTGGCGATAATAACATTGTGTATGGCAATCAAAGCGGGGCAATTGTCAACAAAGTAAAACAAAAAATCACATTCGAATCACGCATTCGCCCAATCAATTTACGTCCGCGCGCATTTCCTCATTTACTAAGTCGTACAAATGAAATTGCGAACATAAAAAATGCAATCGCCAATTCTATGCCAGTCACTTTGTTTGGTGAAAATGGAATTGGTAAAACTTCTTTATTGCGTTATGTCTCACATCTTACTGAAACAATAAAATTTAACGACGGTGTCATTTATCTCATTGCAAATGGGGAAGAACGTGGCGATTTACTTCAATTGATTTTCGATGCCTTTTATACCAGCAATCAAAATCAAAAACCAACCGATGCACAATTACGTGAAGACCTCAAAAATATTCAAGCCCTTATTATTTTAGATGACCTCACGCTCAAGCGTGAAGATACAGCATTCCTTTTGGATGCCCTTCCGAATGGCACATTTATTTTTGCATCCACCGAGCGGAGTTTATGGGGTGAAGGTCAGCCAATTGGTTTGGATGGTTTGCCCGAAAAAGAAGCCCTACAACTTTTTGAACGCGAGTTAGGGCGTGAAATAAAAGATGATGAAAAAGAATCAGCCGTGCAAATTTGTAAGATACTTCTTTATCATCCCCTGCGGATATTACAAACCGCCTCCATGATTCGGGAAGATGGAATCAGCATCCCTCAAGCATTCGCCACACTGACGAAGACTCGCACCCAATCACCTGTTTTAGAAGCGACATTATCCAAAACAAACGAAACACAAAAGAAAATATTAAGTTTATTAGCGGTAGCAGGTGGATTTGCATTAACGCGTGAACATCTGCAAAAATTAGCAAGCTCATTAAATTTTGATACTGACATGAATCCACTTTTGGCGCAAGGATTTGTCTCCGCGAATGGAGCAAGTTTCAGTCTAAGTGGTGAAGCGGTTGCGTCTTTAGTCCGCATGTGGGATTTATCAGGTTGGGAAGATGCGCTGATTGGTCATTTTTCAAATTGGTTACAAACTGCGCCACAAGATATGTTGGTTGACCAAGTAGCAAGCACGTTGTTTTATTTGATTCAACGTGCGGGTGAAAAGAAACAATGGAAACACGTTGTAACAATTGGTCGTAAGCTTGAACAAATTTATGCGCTCAAAAAGAAGTGGGAGGGCTGGCTGAAAATTTTGAATTTGTTGCGCATGGCGGCAAACGCTTTGAAAGATAAATTTTTGGAAGGCTGGGTAACACATCAATTGGGTAGCCGTGCCATGTGTATGGGCTCGAAGGTACAAGCAACTGAATTATTGAATCAGGCATTGAAGATTCGCAAAGCGATTGGTGATAAGCCCGGCATGCAAGTGACTCAACATAATTTGAATGTGCTGGCAAATTTGCCTGTGCCGAATAATGCTTCGTCTTTAAAATCTACAAGCATTAGAAGATTTATGATTATTGGCGGTATTACAAGTGTTGTTGTAATTACAGCATTGCTAATTGTTGCTGGTGTTACATTTTTACCTGCATTCCTCAATCCGACTGAAATTTCTCCGCCTACCGAAGTTCCAACTGATATACCAACCGATATTCCTCAACCTACTGAAACAATCACACTAATTCCAACAGTCAATTTGCTTACGCCAACAATTGAAGTGACAAGTACAAATACAGTCGCCCCAACTTTTACGCCACGTCCACCAATTGTTTTATATGATTTTGTGGCACGCGCAGATGAGGCATATACTTGGCGAGTTGCTTATTGGAATGAGCTAACCGTTATTAATGATTATGAGTTTTATGAAGAACCCGATCCAGATTATGAATCGGCTGAGGCAATTGCGGAAGATTATCCTGAATCATATATTGGTTGGTTTAATTTCCCGCCAATTGAAGACAACTCTAAACGCGAGCGTGTGCTTTTAGTTTTTACTCACCCTACATGGCCTTATAGTTATGTAGAAGGATATTATGATTTATCAAATATTAGATGGCAAAACTACAAGATTTTCTTTTGATATTCCCAAAGATTTGCATGGGCGAAACGGTATTTTTATCTTAAAAGTGTTTTCAGGTAATGATTCTGATTATAGTTGGGGAGCCTGGCTTCGGGCGCAATTGATTGGATATAGCATCAGGCAGTGAGTTTTATCCGCTGGTGAAGCAGGTTGAGGTTAAGTGTGAGGCTGGTACTTAATCTAAATTTAATCCTGTACTAAGTTTGCATCCTCTTTTATAATATTCATCCATGACGGAAAATGGACGATTACCTTATCGTTTACGAGAGCCATTCCTTGCAAAAACGGAATTGGCTCTTTTTCGTACGCTGACGGAAATGATGGGGAGCCGTTATGTGATTTCTCCCAAAGTGGCGTTGAGTGATGTGTTTTATATTGTGCGCCCAAATGAAAATGTGCATTTCTTTAATAAGATTTTTCGTAAGCATATAGATTTTTTACTGTGTGATTTGAAAACGATGAAGCCTTCGTTTGGGGTGGAGATGGTGAAACCGATTGCGAAAAACGGCGCACGCGAAGCCGATAAATTTATGGAAGAATTGTTTACGGATGCAGGGATTCCGCTGGTGCATATTCCAACCAGTGAAAGTTATGATTCTGCAGATGTGATTTCTTTATTTCAAATTGCGGTGACAAAAGTGGGTAAGACCACACCGCTTCATCTTGTGAGTACAAATGATAATGTGCCTCAATGTCCAATTTGTGGGAAGATGATGGTGTTGCGCATCAATCGTAATGGCTCTACTTCGGGGAAAACGTATTATGGTTGTATTGATAGTCCGCGTTGTAGGGGCGTGGTGGCGATAGGCTAGATTACGGCTGATAAAAATACTCAAATAATTCCACCCCTGATTTATCTTTTGCTTCGTCTATATATTTTTGAATTGGCACACGAAAAGTGATTTTTTCATTTTCATTTTTCTCAAACCAAAATTCTACAAATCCATACTTGCCTTGAATTTCTTCGCGCGGAATTTTGGTAACAATATCCATTACTTGCTTAATCCAATTGCCGAATTCTTCATGTTGAGTTAAATCACCTACAGGTAAGCGGACTGTAAAATCGGTTTCTATCACCCCAAAAGTTTTACTTCCATCGGAATAGATGCAATCTTCTCCGAATAATGTCGCTTTAGCAGAAGCATCAGGATTTAGTTCTTTAACAGCATCATCTAAATTTTTGGTCAACTCAGGTGCATCTTGATATGCCCACATAAAAGCACAAGTTTCATTTGTAAATGTTTCAGAAGCAATAACTTCAACTTCTGGAGTTATCGCTTCTGAACTTGGTGCGTTGACAGTTTGCAAAGCTACAAACGCCGCTGTTGCGGATAAAACAATTCCAATAATCCAGTTGCGTTTGTTTTTCATACAAAACTATTTTAATAAATCTGCGGCTGCGGTTGCCATTAACGCTACGCCATTTACCAAAGCACGTTCATCAAAATCAAATTTGGGATGATGATGGCTGTAGTTGAGATTCTTTTCATCATTGGCAGAACCGATGCAGAAATAAGTGCCTTTGGCTTTATCTTGCATATAGCCCATATCTTCTGCACCCATGGTGAGATATGAATTCGTGGCAATTTCTAAATCAGGAAAAACTTTTTTAGCAGAATTAAACACACTGGCAGTTACTTCTTCATCATTGGTGACTGGCAATGTCACTTCTTTGACAGTCACATCAACTTGGCAATTCATTGCCTCGGCAGTACCTTTTACAATTTGATTAAATCTTTCAATCACAGTTTTTCTTACATCAGGGTCAAATGTACGGATGGTTCCCCATAATTCAGCAGTTTGTGGAATCACATTGAAAGCCGTGCCTGCTTGAATAGATGTAACACTCACCACAGCAGGTTTGAGTGCTTCAATATTACGTGAGACAATTGTTTGCAAAGCAGTTGTGATGTGTGCCGCGCAGACAACAGGGTCAATGGTAGTTTCTGGCAATGCTCCATGCCCACCTTTACCTGTAATGATAATTTTGAATAATTCAGCACCTGCAAACACAGGACCTGCACCCACATGAAGCCAACCAAGGGGTTTATCGTTCCATAAGTGAAGCGAAAGCGTTTTATCAACTGAATCCATCACGCCGTCTTTTATCATCATCAATGCGCCACCAACTTCTTCACCGTTGGTGCCTTCTTCAGAAGGTTGAAAACAAAACTTGATATTGCCTTTGAGTTCGTTTCTGTGTTCATTCAAAATTTTTGCGACAGTTAAACCAATGGCAGTGTGACCATCATGTCCGCAGGCGTGCATAACACCATTGTTGGTAGATGAGTATTCCGCGCCAGTATCTTCGGTGATGGGTAAGGCATCCATGTCAAAACGAAGCAAAATAGTTGGACCAGGCTTTGCACCTTCCAAATAACCAACCACACCAGTTTTACCAACGCCTTTTGTTACTTCTAAACCAAGTCCCTCTAATTCTTTGGCAACAATTCCGCCTGTGCGAATTTCATTGAATCCAAGTTCAGGATGTTTATGAAAATCACGGCGCATGGCTTGGGTGTATGGAAATAATTCTTCGGCTTTCTTGAGGAAGTCAGACATGGGATTCTCCTTTGGGTTGCAGGTTTGAAAGTTTACAGGTTCAAAGGTTGGAAAGTTAGTGAGTCAAAGGTTCAAACTTATTAACTTTTCAACTTGTTAACTATACTTTACCACACGGAATTTTTCTTCGTATTTTGGATTTTCTTCGGTGCTATCTTCAGTTCTTCTGGCTTTCATTCTTTCGATTAATTTTTCGGGGTCTTGTACTTGAGATTTATGTTGTAATATGGCTTGCAGTTTGATATTCCATGTTTCGGTAATATCTATAGTTTCGTTGGGCTGATTTGTTAACGAGCACCAAACTTCTTTTGGCATGTGAGGCTCGAAGCCTTCATCTAATAATTCAGTAAAGAATACGGGGCTTCCTGCGGCGGGGAAAACTGCATCTAGTACAACTTGTCCGCAGGCGCGATGGTCGGGGTGATTGATTCCGTATAAAGCAAATAAGTTTTGTGGGTCACAGGTGACTAGAATATCAGGTTTGTGTCTACGAATTTCGCGCACAATGATTCGGCGTAAATGAATGTCGGGGATTAATAGACCATCTTCAAGGTCAAGAAAAAGAGGCGGTTCTGCGCCGATAATTTTTGCGGCTTCGGCTTGTTCCACTTTACGAATCGGAATTAACTTTTCAGGAGTCATATCCGCTTGGGTGGCGGGATTGAATCCTTTGTTTCCATTGGTCAAAATTAAATAAGTGATGCTGTGACCTTCACGTGACCATTGCGCCAATGTGCCACCGCAAAAAAATTCTGGGTCATCGGGGTGAGCCAGAATTACCAGAATTTTTTGTGAAGTTTCCCAAGTGTTAGTTTTTGCGGTCATTCTTTTTCAATGGACTACTTTTGCCGCATGTGCATCCGCCGCCTTCGTGACGGTCACATGGGGCTTGAGATTTTCTGCGAAGTGCTTCGAGTTCATCCCATGGTTGAATTTCTTCGCGCATGAATGTATGTTGTTGTGGGCGTTCATTTGGCACTTCAATTAATACGACCACTTTATCACTCATCGGAATCAAATCAATAACTTTGCCTTCACCCTTTGGTGTGATAACTTTTTTATTGCGCTTTGGCAACGTTTTACGCGCTTCTACATATTGTTCATATTCAAAAATTAAACAACAACGTAAACGACCGCACATGCCTGTAATTTCATTTGGCGTGAGTGAGATACCTTGTTCTTTTGCCATCTTGATAGAGATGGGTGAGAAGTCGGTTAAGAATTTTGAACAACAACGTGTTTCAATGCCGCACGCACCCATGCCACCCAAAAGTTTGGCAACATCGCGCGGACCGATTTGGCGCATTTCGATATGCTTGTTTGGATACAACTCTTGCATATCTTTTTTGAGAGATTTCAAATCCACTTTTTCTTCAATGTCTGTGCTGAATAAAAATGCAAGGCGTGTGCCGTCGTAGTTATATTCGGCAGAGACAATTTTGATAGTATCCAACAATCCCAATTCGGATGCGCGCGCGCGACAATTAATCATCGCTTCGGTTTGCTTATTTTTCCACGATTGTTGTAACAATAAATCTCGCGGAGTGGCACGCCTCTCGACCGATTTCCAACCGCCTTCTGGCTTGGGCGGAATTTCTTCCAACACTTGTACCACTTCGCCAAGATGTTTTCCACGTGTCGTATCCACGATGACATGCTCGCCTCTTTTAACGTCGGGGAGGCTTGAGGAGTCAAAGTGATAAATTTTTCCTACCTTCGTAAATCGTACACCGATAATTTGTTTAGTATCTGTTTGCATGGGTGTAATTATACCTGATGGTGATAAATAAAGAATCTGCAAACCTTTATTCGGTTTTGGGGTTATCCTTGTGTAAGTTAAATTCTTTTACATGGAGTATAAAATGGACAGCAACAAAATCTTATTTAGCATCATCGCGCTTTTCATCCCACCTTTGGCAGTGTTTTTGAAGAAAGGCAACAAAATTGATGGTGAGTTTTGGTTGAACCTTTTACTTACTATCTTAGGTGGCATACCCGGTATGTTGCATGCTTTGTATGTGGTGTGGAGATAATATTTTCTACGAACCCTATAATATGTCTTAAAACAAAGACCCTCAGTTGTTTTCTGAGGGTCTTTGTTTTTTTATAACTTAGTCAGAGATTAACTGAAACCATGTTTTTGGACCAACAATACCATCTGCTGTAAGCCCTTTTGAATTTTGAAAATTCTTGACTGCATTCGCTGTGGCGGGTCCGAAAACCCCATCTACATCAATGTTGTAGCCAAATTTAATTTTCAGCAAGTTTTGCACGGCACGCACCTCTGGTCCACTTTTGCCTTGTGCAACTTGGATAATTAGTTTTTGCCATGTTTCTGGTCCGACAATCGCATCTTCAGTTAAGTTATTATCAGTTTGAAAGTCTTCTACTCTAGACTGGGTAATGGGTCCAAAAACTCCATCAACATTTAAGTTATGCCCATGTGCAGTCAATAATAGTTGGATGGCACGTACTTCTGGACCTGAATCACCATTTTTGAAAGTGGGCCAAGTATCTTCTTCTTGTGCCTGCGTGACAGCTTTAATTTGCACCCAAAATGGTCCAGTAGATAAAGCGAACACAGCACCATTTTGGTCTCTTAATTTCCAGTTACCTTTATATGTGCCAGCAGAAGCAGGCGCAGTTAAATTAACTGAAACATCTACAGTAGAGCCTGGGAGAACAGTACCATTTATCAGTTGTTGTGAGGCGGGACCGCTCATTTGGTCACCAGAATCAAAGATGATTTGATAACTGGAAGTCCATGTACATGAGCCGACGTTTCTTAATCGCCATGTTTTGATGAACCCAGCATTGACATTGATATTCGTGTTATCTGGAATGGTCACATCTGAGACAAAAGATGCTAAATTACAAACAGGTGTATTAGTTACATTTGGTTGTTGATTTGATTGTGCATCCGTTGACGTTGCTGTGATGTCAACAGCCGGCGTCAGAGACGGAGTTTCTACAATAGGCATTTGCGCCGCGGCAGTGACAGTGAGCGCGGCTTGGGTTGCAATTGATTCAATGCTCGTAGGTGTTTCTGTTCCTGCCGGTAAATTACAGGCAGAAATGAATAAGACAAAAATAAAAATTAATGAAAATAGTTTGTGATTCATGACTTGCTCCTTATGTTTTGAGTTTAACAAAGATACGGAGTAATTCAAGTTGGCATTGGTACTATTTGAATGAAAAAATGCTATGAAAATATCCCCCATTGGTGTTAATTTAAACAAAAAACAGATTAATGATTTTTCATTAATCTGTTTTTGAATTAATTTTTCTATTCGATAATGTTAATCGGCACAGATTTTCCGCCGCCAAATGCCGCCACAGAAACTTTTTGAGCAATTTTTTCAGCAATTTCAGTCAATGCTTTTGCTACACTTGATTCAGGATAACTAATCACAATCGGTTTACCTGTATCGCCGCCGATGCGTACATTTTGGTCAATGGGTACACCGCCTAAAAACGGAGTCTCTGTAATTTTGGCTAAATGTTCACCACCGCCAGACCCGAATAAATCCATGCGTGAACCGTCTGGTAAATCTAAATAAGACATGTTCTCAATGATTCCTAAAATCGGAACTTCTAATTTCTTGAACATATTTAATCCACGCCCGGCATCTTCAAGAGAAACAAGTTGAGGCAAAGTGACGATGACAGCTCCGCTCAAAGGCAAGGCTTGCGCAAGAGAAAGAGCCGCATCGCCTGTGCCGGGCGGAAGGTCAATAATCAAATAATCTAATTCACCCCATTCCACATCACCTAAAAATTGGCGAATAGCGGAATTGAGCATTGGTCCGCGCCAGATTAATGGCTCGCCGGGACGAACAAGCAAACCCATTGAAACCATTTTCAAACCATACGCTTCAGCCGGAATGATTCTTGGTCCATTCGGCGGAGGAAGTGATTCAACGCCCAACATCGTCGGTGTGTTGGGTCCGTAAATATCAGCATCTAACAACCCGACTCGTGCGCCGGCTTTTGCCAACGCAACTGCTACATTCACAGCCACTGTTGATTTCCCTACACCACCTTTACCTGAACCAACCGCAATGGCATTACGAATCGGAGTCTTTACCAAACCACGCATGCGTCCATCATTTGGAACATCCGAATCCATTTTGACAGTGACAGTTTTTACGCCATTCACTTTCATCACGGCTTCTCTAGAATCTTTTTCAATCTTTCCACGAAACGGACAAGCCGGCGTAGTCAACATCACTGTAAAAGAAACATGGCTTCCTTCAATTGCCACATCTTTCACCATGTTTAACGTCACAAGGTCTTGACCCAAATCAGGTTCTTGTACTGTACTTAATGCTTTCAAAACTGCTTCATTTGTAATCGTCATATCTCTACTCAATAAAATTATTTTTTATGAATTAACTCTTCATACCAATCTTGATAAATTGCCCGCAAGATTTCATCATTTGCAAGCGCAGGGTCATCATCAAATTCTGGTAACTCAAGCGTCCATTTATAAATTTGCCCTAAAGTAACTTCTTCAATATTTACATCTGTGAATTTTCTTTTCAGTTCCAATGCAATTGCGTAGGTCGCTTCCCAATTCATTTTGTTTCTAGGTGTCTTTCACGAAAATAAAAAAATAAAGGCAACGCAAAAGATAACCCAATCACGGTCAACACCCAAAATACCCACCAATATTTCATCTTGATGCGATTTCCTTCAATTGCCATAAACGCCCATGCTGTCAGAACTGACATTCCTAAATCAGCATTAAATGCCGCGCTCATCGGTGTCGCAAAAAAATTTCCGATGGCTTGAAATGTTGGCGTTGTTTCAGTCGTATAAAATTGAAACAAAAAATAATATGGGAATACGAAGCCCAAAAACGCAAGCAGTAGATAAATGTTCTTTTTCACAAACGAGATTATAGCATACCCGCATCGGATGTATAATTTGATGAAAATCCGCGCTTCTTTCTACATGGAAACCTGATTCAGCAATGGAAACAGACTCAACGCCTCTAAATCTTTTTGAATTCAATGAAAGTGACCTAAACTCGAATCGTTTGGGTTTAATTTCACCACGCCAACAAGAGTCGTTAAAACAATATGCTGGTGGCATTCGCAAATCACAATGGAGTTCAGTCTGGGTAATAGGATTCTTTCTGCCATTCGGTTTGTGTCTTATTCTTGGAATGTATCTTTCTAATGAAAGCACACGCCGAGCCTTATTTTCTGACCCATTAAATTTCATTATGATTTTAGCAGTGATTCCAATTGTAACTTTCATTGTTGGCTTAGGGATTTTCTTTGCCAATCGCCGTGCCAACAAATTAGAAAATGCAGAATTAAAACGGGTTGAAGGCATCGTCTCACATGATGAAAAACATTCAAAATACGGCACAACCTATTATGTCATTGTTGATAAAGTAAAATTTTTATTTTCAGAGGATGTATATCAAATATTCCCCGAAGGCGCACGCTTTCGGATTTATTACTGTGATGCCACACATTTTCAATTGATACTATCGTATGAAAAGTTAAACTAAAAGTCCCTGAATATTCAGGGACTTTTTTGAATTTAGAACGGGCAAGCCATATTGATAATCGCCGGGGCAGGCAGTACTTCTGGCAAGATAACGGCTTCATCTTGCACGCCAGCAAATGTGCCAAGAATTAATTGCGCGTCAGTTGAGAAGATGGCTTCTGTGGGATACGTGCTGAAAATCAGAATTGAATCAGGGGATAAGCCTTTGAGATAAACAATTGAAGCCTGTTCATTGGGATTAATTTGGCTTTTCAAAGCGACAACCGTATAAACTCTGTCAGAAATATTTCTTTCTTGTGTGTTGAGAACGGAATATGTTTCTGTATCTACAAGAGTTAAGTAAGCATCAACCATGCTGAGATTGGGGTCTATGTCTGTAGCAACGGTAATATCCATAGACATAACGCCTTGAGGAGGTCTGCCACCTTTCCAAACTCCCTTTTCAGAATTTCTTATAAAAAAGTTATCATCATAATTACGGATTGTCATAGTAGAAAGAATGCCCTCTGCCGGCATTTCGGTAAATTGCCACCAACAAGGCATTGCAAAACCAAATCCAAAACGTTCATCGCGGATTTCTGTCCAAAGAATAGAAGGGGAAGGCTGAAAGATAGATTCTGATTGGGTTGGCAGAGCAGTTGCACTCGAGGCAGGAGGCGTGGTATCCGTTGGGGCACATGCGCTCAGCAGGGTAAATATCAAAATCAAAGTTAGTGCTTGTTTCATTCTTTTTATATTCTCCATTTTAGGCGGGGTTAAATTCTTTTTGTACTAATTCGATACCTGCATTTTTTATAAAGTTCAAGGCATTTTCATCAGTACGGTAGGCAACACTATAAACGATTTTTATGATGCCTGCATTAATTAAGGCTTTGGTACATTGAATGCAAGGCAAATGAGTGACGTAACACACCGCATCTTTTGTAGAAACGCCATGCAATGCGGCTTGGATGATTGCATTGGTTTCAGCATGAATAGTGCGCACGCAATGTCCTTCAACCATTAAGTGACCTGTTTCATCACAATGGGCTTGCCCAGCAGGTGAGCCATTGAAGCCTGTGGTGAGGATGCGTTTTTCTTTTACTAAAACACAGCCTACAAAAGCTCGGTCACAAGTGCTTCGTTCTGAAACTGCAAAAGCAATCTTCATAAAATAAGAATCCCAATCGGGTCGCATCGAAACCTCTCTTATGTTTTTATAATTTTACCCGCCTATTTTACAGCGAAGCCTTTTGTTTAGAATGGGGTTTTAAGCGAAAAGGAGTTTGACCTAATGTCTGAAAATTTACGAAAAGTGTCATTTTATGACCGCCCAAATGTAGAAAAAGATATCATTCAAGTCGGTGAAGGGGTGCCGATTGGTTTAGAAGGTGTTTATAGCAAGAATTTAGGAATTGGTGGCGTGTATGGCTCATGGGGGCAAAGTTATAGCAATGCAAATTTAACGCCTTTTGTAGAGAAAAGAATCGGTGCGCCTCTTCAACCTGACGATGTGCTGAATCTCTCCGAGTTAGGCTTTGACTTCCGCCAACATATTCAAGACTTAAGTGAAGAAGACCATTTGAAATTGGAGGTAGAAGTGGGTGCGCGTTTGCTTCGCAAGGCTATCCAAGTTTGTGGTTGGGGAGCAAATGAAGTGGATGGCGTTTTGATTGGGATGAGTGGACCTGTTTCGCATGATTATGTTTCTCGAATTGCAGAAATGGCAGGGATTCGTGAATCGGCATTAAAAGTCAGTGTGCATAAAGCCTGTGATGGTTCAATGGGTGGTTTGCATTTGGCTTTGAATCCGCTTTTGGCGAAACCAGGTGAAGTGAATATTGCCGAAGAGTTACGTGGCAAAAAAGTTTTGGTCGGTGGAATTGAAGGTTTGAGTCGTTTTACTTCTGGCGTGAAAGATAAAAACGCGCTTCAATTGTTTGGGAATGGCATGGGTGTGTTGGGTGTCATCCCAAATGAAAACATGAAGTTCCTAGTTGGTAAGAGTTTTGAAAATTATGATGAAGATGGCTTATTAGCAGTACGCATGTATTATCCACACACTGCCTCAGGCGATGGCTTGGTGGATGTAATTCAAGAAGATTCGACTCATATCCGCATTTCGGGCTTGATGCATGAACCTGATGATGGTGCCTCAATCGAGATGGCTGGATTAATGGGTATGGTCAAGTTATTTGTGCGCACTGGCGTGCAAGTGGTAGAAGATGTTTATAAAGATTATCACTCTTTGATGGATAAAATTGGTGAATCTGGCAAAGCGATTACAACAGGTGTGGTGCACCATGCAAATTACAAAATCAATGCTTTGAAAGCAAAACATCTTTCTAAGCTTGGTATTAATTTCCCTATGCCTTGGTTGTTACATGATTTTGGAAACGTCAGCGCGGCATCTAATGTGATTTCGTTCTTACGTCAATTGCCGAACATTAAACTTGGTGACCATATTATGTTCGATGGTTTTGGCGCAGGTACATATTATGATGTGATGGCTGTGCAAATGGGGAATGGTTAAGAAATAATTTCTCGAATATCAAATCAAGTAGGGACACGGCGTCGCCGTGTCCCTACTGTTTTATTCTACAGTTACACTTTTTGCCAAATTCCTCGGCTGGTCAACGTCTAATCCGCGTGTGGCGGCGATGTGGTATGCAAGCAACTGCAAAGGTAGCACAGTGATGATGGGGGAGAGCATCCATGGGGCTTCTGGAATCCAAAGAACATGGTCTGCCATATCTTTCACCAAGTCGTCACCTTCGGTAGCAACTGCAACAACCATGCCACCGCGCGCTTTGGCTTGCTGAATTTGTGAAATCATTTTTTCATGCCAGGGGTCTTTAGGGGCAATACAAATCACGGGCATTTCTTCATCAATCAACGCAATGGGTCCATGTTTCATTTCACCAGCAGGGTAACCTTCTGCATGGATGTATGAAATCTCTTTTAGTTTCAATGCACCTTCATAAGCAATCGGCATGTTGATTCCGCGCCCGAGGTACAAACAACCTTTGATGTCTTTCAGGGCTTGGGCAACTTTCTCAACTTGAGATTCTGCTTCCAATGTGCGACCTGCTAAATCAGGAATGAGGCGCAAATCAGATACAAGTTGCTTGCGAGTCTTATCATCAATTACACCGCGTAAATCAGCAAGCAAAATTGCAAGCATGTATTGGTCAACAAGCGGAGCAGTAAACGCTTTTGTAGATGCCACGCCAATTTCTGGACCTGTTTGCATAGCAATATAACCATCAGCAACACGCATAGCTTGTGAGCCGACTGCATTGACAATGCTCCACACAATGCCACCTTTGCGTTTTCCTTCTTCCATGGCGGCGAGTGTATCGGCTGTTTCACCAGATTGTGAAATTGCAAGCACAACCGTGTTTTCATCCACGATAGGGTCACTGTAGCGGAATTCAGAACCAATGACAACTTCCACAGGGATGCGGGCAATTTTCTCAATCAAATATTTGCCGACCATACCAGCATACGCGGCAGTGCCACAAGCCGTGATGTAAATTCTTTGAATACGTTTTGCAAGTTCAGGAGTTAATTTTAATTCGGGTAAACGAATGCGCCCTTCTTTGAAATCCACACGCCCAGCCAAAGTATCAGTCAGTGCGCGAACCTGCTCGTGAATTTCTTTCTGCATAAAGTGGCGATATTCACCTTTTTCAGCAGAAACTGCATCCCAATTGATAGTATGAATTTCAGGTTTAATTTCTACACCGTCCAATGTTTCAATTCGAACGCTATCACGAGTCACAATCGCCATCTGTTTTGACTCTAAGAAAATTACTTTGCGCGTGTGTTCAAGAATCGCAGGAATATCCGAAGCGATATAGTTTTCATTCTCACCCAACCCAATCACTACACCACCTGCATTGCCAATACGAGCCGTTACAATTTTATCTGGCTCATCCGTAGACATTAACAAAACAACATTCGCACCTTCAATTTGTTTGAAAGTTCTGCGTGCGGCTTCTGTAAACGAAATCCCTGCCGCGTGATGATGTTCTGCCAAATGTACAATGGTTTCAGTGTCTGTATCAGAATTAAACACCACACCTTCACTGCTTAATTCATCTTTCAATTCAAGAAAATTTTCTACAATGCCATTGTGAACCACAACGGTTTTTCCTGAATTACCAACATGCGGATGCGAATTTCTTGCCGAAGGTGCGCCATGCGTCGCCCAACGGGTATGCCCAATGCCGGGCGCGCCTTTCAATGGGCTTTTATTTACCAAATCCACCAATTGCGATAACTTGCCCGCATCTTTGCGCACATCAATTTGCCCACCATTCATCACAGCAATACCTGCTGAGTCATAGCCACGATATTCCAGCCGTTTCAAGCCATTGAGAATAATCGGCGTCGCATCACGCGAGCCGAGATAACCGACGATTCCACACATAGGGGAGCCTCCAATTTTTTATTAATATATTTGATGAAAAACCAATACGCCTCAAACTTAATTGACGCTTGATTCTGCACCTTCGACTTTTTTACCATCCTTTGCTGTTTGCCCTCACAATCACTTGTGAGATATTATTCGCAAAGTTTTTACCTTGGAGGGAAAGAGATTGGATAATGGCATATCCAGAGGGCTTCCGCTGAACTTTCGATTTTCCTTGTTTTGTAGCGGCGAGGTCTTCTCGCCTATTTCATCACAAACAAGTTAACTCTATCTTGCAATAGAGAACCCTCATCCTCGTCAACTTTGACTTGTTATGTCAAAGTTCATGCGCTGTCTTTCCCGTTATTAAATTTTCCGTGTGCTTCCTTTCTAAATGCTAGTATTATACCGTAAAAGAAAACACCCGCCTAACGGCGGGTGTTTTCTTTCTATAACGTACTAGTTTATATGTTAGGTTGTTCTTTTTAACTCGTTCTAACTCGTTAGCCATCACCACCTAATGGCGTGCGTGTGGGTGACGGTGTACGTGTAGGTGATGGCGATGGAGTTCTTGTACGTGTAATCGTTGGCGTTGGTGTACGCGATGGTGTGATAGTTGGTGTACGAGTTTGTGTTACAAAAGTAGGTGTTCGAGTTGGTGTAATGGTGCGAGTTTGTGTTCTAGTAGGCGTGCGGGTAATAGTTGGAGTCTGCGTGCGAGTAGGTGTGCGCGAAGGTGTACGTGTAATGGTAGGTGTACGTGTAATGGTAGGTGTACGTGTAATGGTAGGTGTACGTGTAATGGTAGGTGTTAAGGTTCTTGTTGGTGTTTGCGTAGGTGTCGCTGTAAAGTTATCAATGCTGTCGGTAATCGTACAATCACCCCAGCCTGGGTAGTTAAAAGTTAGGCTAATATTCCAAATTCCTTCCCAATTGGAATTACTAAAATCTGCAATCCATTGTTCTTGTGCTCCATTTCCTGAAATTGGCAAATCTGGAACATCAGAAGTTGTACTTACGGGCGAATTGACAAATGAAGTTCCAGGGGGGTTGTAATAGGTGTCACCAAATTCTGCAAAATCAAAATACCTTCCACCAGAAAGAGGAGATGGAGACCAAGTAAGTGTAGCACTAACTAAGTAAGCAGGCGCAAAATTATTGTTGCGTACTCTTGCCTCAAAATTATCGCCATTGAAACGTGTACGATTTATGAAAATATTACTACAAGATGGTGTAGGTGTATTGGTTCTGGTAGGTGTATTGGTTGGCGTAGAAGTATTGGTCGGTGTATAAGTATTAGTTGGCGTAGAAGTATTGGTTGGTGTGAATGTACTAGTTGGTGTGAATGTATTAGTTGACGTGGGCGTATTGGTATTATTAAGAAAGCCACCGCCACCACTTGGGTCAGGAGATGATACAAGTGCTACGATTTCTATTGCTTCAAATGATTCATTGATTCCAGACCGATACGAAGCAAGGTGAATTGCGTCTGGTTGTATTCCAAAGAGTGGTAAAACAATAAATGTAAAATTGTAGTCAGTAGCCACAAAAACATATTCACCAGGCTCTCCGGCATTTTCTGCAACATTACACGAAGCATATACTGTATTTTCATCACCAATCAAACCCATTTGTGGGCGTACAAACTCATCTTCATCAGAACAAACAGTTACTTTCAAAAAGTTTTGATCATCTACAGTTAGTGATTCATCATAAAAAAAGCCAACGATAACCCGTTTGGTTTCATCAACAATTGAGGGTAAACGTGCTTGCTTTATTTCTGCTTCTTCATTAGCCCCAGTACAATCAGTTGGACAGTATGAAGGATCATATGTGCCTACGGTAGCATAACGAATCCCAAAACGAGTTGAGTTTTCAATAATTAACCATGCATAAAATAAGCGTCCATATTCTAACAAGCCAACCAGCACTAGCAATAGAATAGGCAAAATAAGAGCGAATTCAACCATAGCTTGTGCTCTCTTTTTTTGTCTTGGGTAATTACTTTTATATAAATTGAATAAAACCTTCATAATATTTCTCCAAGCATTTCAAACTTACTGCGAAATCTTTGTAGCAATGTTTTTTGCTATTCTGTCAAAAATTGCTGAAAGTGATTGTTTATCTGGGGCAAAGAAGTACTGTCCATGATTGATATCAGGTCCGCCCGCCTCTTCAGCAATATATTCCAACAAGGCTTCAGCAGGTGGCGGTTCAAGCTCACCGGTATCAGGGTTGGTAGCGAGAACATTCGGGTTGCCTGCAATCTGTTGTAGGTCATCTACAGCTGCTCCAAGCCCAATCGTGTAAATTGTGACGCCTTGTGGCGAGATTAAGCTTGCCAATTGATCTGCCATATCTCTGGCATAATCGTCAGCATCATAGATAGAAAGGTTTGTGTAAGTCGTGTTGTTAGGTGGGTAGTAATAAGATGCCACTACGTCGTTATCGTCATGGCGGGTGCTTGGGTACGCGTCGCGACACCATGCAACCCATTCAGGAGCATATGTCGGCCATGTGTTACGCGGGCAATAACCATACGGAAACTCACCATCTCCATCTGGGTCTGTAGCGTTAGCAGGTCCGCTGGATAAAAGAAGCACAACCCAGAAAGATTCTGGCCTCATCTTGGTTGTGTCCCCACTTCCTTGTAAAGCATTTGCGGCTCTAACTAAGGTGCCACCAATATTACTAGAAGGACAAGAGGACGGATCCATATCAGGGTCATCGGGGTTAACCTCGAAAATTTCACAAATCGTGTTGATATAGTTGCCATTAATAACCCGAATACATGAGCCTTCTCCTGGCGTCGCTACACCATCGCAAAGTTGCGGCTCAAACACCTTGATATTTGTAATTTCATCTATGATGGTATCTTTATCGGATGTTAAAGGCATAAGCTCCACAGGAGTGCGGTCGCCACCGGGTGTTTGGCTTGTAAAAGTTATGATGGCTGCTCTATCGTAAGGGAAATACATAGTTTCAATAAATTCAAGCGCAACTTCTTTGACTGCCAGAAGGGGCTGACAAGTACCTATCCATGGTTTTGAGGGATATTTGTCATTAGGTGCACTAGCCAAGTTACAAATACGGGGGTCATCGTCAGCCTCAGGGCGTAAGCAGGTATTTGGGTTTGCACCCACGGTACAATCTCCTTCACTGCCGGTTTCATAAGACATTTGAGCAGAAGTATCTAAAATCAATACTAGGTCAAGCGTCACCGCTTCACCCACTGAAGTTGCGGTAAGCGTAATACTTTCAAACCCTAAAACTCTTAAGAAGCCAAATCTAACATCTGATGAGGCAGTCACTTGAACGAGCTTTCTGTTATCCATAGGCTTATTAACAGGATCTGGATTGCATAAAGCCGGGCGGTCTGCTCCAGTATCCTCACAAGAATTAACAATTACATTACTTATGTTTTGTACCTGATTTAAGTTAAGAAAATTAATAGCTGCGTTTTCAAGAGCTTCCTTATTTATCTCATCAGAGCCTGACTCGACACGATATTGCTGTGCAGCACCAATTGCCGCTGCATCCACACTGCGCTTTAATTTGCCGTACTCTATTAATAATAAACCTGTATCGGTTACCAATCCAACCATAGCTATTAAACCAACAAAGGCAAAAGCAATTAAAATAATCGCTTGTCCTTTTTCAGATTTGAGAATAAAGTTTTTTAGATATTTTTTCATAATTGCTAAACTTTCCTAAACATAAACACCTTTACTAAGGCTTAGCGGCTACCAAAGGCATAATCGTTGAGGCATACAACATGGCTGGGTTGTTGTTAGAAAAAAACGGGGCTGTCCATGGCAACCCGAGAGTTCCTTCATAACTATAGTATATTTCTATAATAAGAAGACCCGAATCTACAGGTGTACTACCGTTTGCGGTCATATAATTTTCAATACTAGCATCATCATAGATAGAAGGAGGGATTGAGGCATTGTTGAAACGATAATAATACTCAGAACCAGAAGGATAACGAGTGATTGTAGTAATGGTTGGTGGAGTTTCTTCCTCATCAACATCTACACTTATCACAGAAATCAAGATATTATCTCTGGTCTCATCCATTTCGATACTCCGGATGGCATAACCGGGGTCTGTAGGGGCAAGCTCAGTAATCACAAAGTTAGCCACATCCACTGGAAATTGATTCGTGAATATTATAGTTTGTGATGGTAATCCTTCATCCTCAATTTCAAAAGGTGTTGAATTTGCATAGTAACGTGCGGCTGACCGCGTGGCATCTTGTAAAGATAAGTAAGTGTTAAGTAAAAAACCGAACTCTATCATACCTGAAAAAAGCAAAATTAATATCGGTAATGTAATAGCAAACTCAACCAAACTTTGGGCTTTGGTTTTGTGCAAACCGCCTCTATAACTGATCAAGGCATTGCGGAATTGGAGAGTGTGTAATAAATTCTTTAACATAACTTTTTGCCAGTTTTTTTATTCTGGCTTACAAAACGATGGTATCCTAATTTGACTACGGGCTACCAAATTCAATTTTGAGGCGCGATGGGGGCGTTTAGGAAGCCTAATCTATACAAATAATATTATAAACTACTTCCACTTAGAAAAGGTCTGTGCAAGCAACCTGCAACGCTTACAGAAATGTTAAGCCTACTGCCCAAGTACCACTTCTGGCATTGTCAATGTATCGTAATTTTGCTCATCTTTATATTTAATATAGATATTGTCAGTTCCATCTACTTCAATAAAATACCCAATAATTTGACTATGATAGGTACCTTCCAAGGCATCTAAACCATTTATCCGTACGTCTGCCCCTGGTGCTAGGATAGTGCCTCTATAACTTGAGCCAGCCCCGCCGTTTAGCACCAAAATACCATTATTTTCAATCGGCATATAAATTAGTAATCCTTGAAATTGCCCACCTGTCGGTGCGCTGATATCAACAAAAGCATTACCATTTATTTTAATATCGCCCTCTACCACCAATACTACATTACTACCTTGTAACGACTGACCAGCCTCTAAAACAAAATCTCCATCAATACAATAAATCCCGCTTTCTAAAAACCGCGCACCTTCTGCAGGAAATATATCTTCGCCCCAATTCCCCGAAGTCATTGTGGCGATTAATTCATCATATTCCGCAATCTTACTGCCACACCCTACCCGTGGCATTATATACGGTGGCGGATAAGGAATATAAGGCGCGCCAGTGTGAATAGGATAAGGCGTAATTAACTGCGGTTTTTGAATATCTGCTCCGCCGACTACTGTTATACGGCTACTATCATCGCGAACACGCACACTGCCACTACCAAATGAAATAAATGCACAATTTGGGTTATTGGAATTAACAAACAACCCACCACCTTCTAAATTAATAGTCGCTTCACTATGTACCCAAAAAGCAGGGCGGCGACTTCCAGAAATTACTTCACATTCACTACGCGGTGCTAAACTGACCAACGCATAGCCCGGAAACATTNNCGAGATCGCGCTGGCCGCTACCGCCCATCAGCCCACCGAGCGGCTGCGACAGGTCGCGCAGCTTGGACAGCGCCGCCGGCACGTCAGTTTCCTTGGTGATGCGGGCCTCGACGGCGTCGCCTCGAATGACAACACCGCCGGTAAAGCCGATCCTGGCGTCACGCAGCGCCTTGCGCACATCGTCACGGACCGCCTCGAGGCGATCCTTCTTGACCGAGTTGGCGTCGACTTCGAGCAAGAGGTAGGAGCCGCCCTGCAGGTCGAGGCCGAGNNACCAACGCATAGCCCGGAAACATTTCACCCATCACTGCGGGTTTCGATTGTGAAACAGCACTGACTACATTTGTAATATATGGAATCCCAATCACATTTGCAAAATAAGTCTGCAATCTTGAAGTGATGATAACTTCTATGTATTCAGCGTTCCCTGCATAAGGTCCAGAAAGAGGCGGTGTGTTTAATTCCACCATATTTGTCTCGCCATCATTGTTATATCCATTGGCGGCGGCAGTTGTCAATGCGGCAGCACGCCAATCACCACCTTCAATACGAGTTAATGCGGCAGTTAATGCGGCCGCAGAAGCGGCAGTTTCTGCACGGCGACTATCTGTATAAGCGTTTGTGCCATCAATTGCTAATGCAGACGTGCCAATCAAACCAACAATCACAAAGATGATGATAACAATGGCTTGCCCTTTTTCACTTGGGCGTTTGAAAGAAAAGTTTATGGGCATGGTGGTTGAAGGATAACGTTCGTAGCACTACCAGTTAAAGAAATTGTATCTGACCCAATAATATTACCTGCGAAAGGCATCAAAATAGGGTATTGATAAATGACATTTACTTGAATGCTATTTGCAACACCTCGTGTGATTCCTTGACAATCATCACCAATCACAGCAATTTCAATGCTTATATTGGATGTATCTCTTAAATCTACAGGTGATGAAAAAATCGCTTCATCACTACGGGGAAGAATGTTTCGCGCGCGGTTTTCTATCTCTTCGGTGTTGCTTGGGTTAAATGAACCATACAACGCGCCTTCCTGTGCGGCATCGCGCAAAATCGAATAGGAAAACAAAGCCATGCCAAAATCAATTGTGCCTAAAAGAATTAAAAGAATAACAGGCAAACTAATTGCCAACTCAATTAAACTTTGACCTTTTTCCTGTTTCTTCATTTTATTATTTGCTTGAATCTATCGGGTAGTTTGTACAACCGGGTGTACCAATCGTAATGATAATTCTTTCCGTTCCATCTAAATTATCATAATTTTGGTTAAACACGAACACAACAGTTGAACTGCCAGTTGGAATGAATGGATAATATGCTGGTATAAAAGCCGAAGGTGCAAAAATATCACCATTCCACGGCGTTTGCCCAGTAAATAAAATTTGCGTTAGGCGAAGCGTAGAGTCGTTACCATCATGTCCATTATCATGATTCCATTCTACATAAACCTGTGCCGCTGTTAAGCGATGACCTGTATTGTTGATAATATTCATACTCATCGTATTATCTTCAAATTCAAGCCCACCATGCGACACATTCGTAACACCAGTACAACTGATAAATGTTGGTGTAACAGAAGAAGTCCATGTGGGTGGAGGCGTAAGTGACGGCGTTAGGGTTAAAGTAGGTGGCAAAGTATTGAATGGCGTTCTAATACCCTGAGTGCCTGAAATGGGAGGTACTTTTGTAAATGTAGGTAGTACCGTTTCAGTGGGAACTCCACTGGTTGGCACACGCGATGGTGTAGGTGATTCTGCTCGGAAACCTGTAGGTACTGCTGAACCAAAAATTGGGATTGAAATTAAAAAAGTGCGTGCATTAGCAGAGACGATAGTGAGTGGTTCTAACGGCAAAATTTGAATAATCGGTTCATAATTTGCAGTCACTTGCACAATGATGCGGTCACCATTTTGGATTAAGTTATCTTCAATTGGGCAGGTATCCGAATCTGGGTTAGGGTCAATATCTACAATTGGAACTTGCTCACCATCTTCTGTCAGCCCTCTATCATATGTGATGTTAATATCTTCAAACTCTGTCAAAATAGCAGACTCGTTTGCGACTTCACGTATTCCTTCACAATCTTGATAAAACGTAGTCCCATCATTCACTTCACCAGCCCCTGCGCCATAGCGTGCGGCTTGGCGTGAGGCATTGGATACAGAAGCAAAAATAAATATTAAACGAGAAACTTCAATAATGCCGTATAAAAGAATAATTAATACAGGCATCACCAGCATAAATTCAACCATGGCTTGCGCACGGGTATTTTTATGATTTATTGAAAAAAACTTCTTTATACCAATCATTATTTGGGTAAGAAAAATTGAATTGCGGCTGGAAAATAAATCATTAAAAATGCGCTGATAATAAAGTATGGACCATAAGGAATAAACATCATTAAAGCATTTTTGTTATATTTACCAGAAATAATTAACCATACGATTAAGAAAAAGCTAACAATGCCACCTAATAAAATGCTGATGAGAATACAAAACCAAATTAAATCTACGCCAACTAAAAAGCCAAGCACGGTGGCGAGTATAACATCCCCAGCACCAAGGGCTTCTTCATCATCCGCTGGTAAACCTTGCGCTTCCATTCGTTTGCTACGCAAGCGTGCAAATAAAACACCAAAATAATAAAATGCTAATAAGATGACAAAACCTAATAAACCACCTAAAAGGGTTGGTACAATGCCTCGGGTATACGTCCCCAGCCCTAACGTTAAGAGAGAACCGACGATGCTTGTCGGATGTAAAATCAGGCGATGTTCCATATCAATGACAAAGACTACACCTAAGTAAATCAACAATATCATGCCAAGCCAATATCCCATTTTGGGTGCTTGAAACCAAATGTAAATGCTAATCAGAAAAATTATTGCTTGTGTTATCCATATGCGTTTGCTTCTTGCATGATTATTTGTACAAGGCTGAAAAAATAAATAATCTTTCCAAGCAATGGGTGTGTTGCATTGCAAACACGTTGGTTGTGTGAGCCGTCTGGTCATTGGCAAAACATCTGCAAGATAATTGACAATCATGCCAGCCAACCAACCAACAATAAAAGGAACGATTAATGATATAGTCATTTGAGTTATTATAATTCTAATTAATTAAGACCGTAAAGTTAATCTTTTTGATGTAAGCTGATTGCAATGTTTTCAGAAAGATTTTGACAACACTTTACAATTCTGTATAGCACATTTTTTGTAAATAGGAGATTTGAATGGAAGAATTTTTAATTGAAGGCGGCGTTCCATTAAGTGGAGAAGTGACACCGTCTGGAAATAAAAATGCGGCATTGCCTTTATTGGCGGCATGTTTACTAACTGCTGAGCCTGTTATGCTTCACAATATTCCACAAATCCGCGATGTGCTTGCCATGCGAAAATTAATTGAAAGCGTTGGCGCACAAGTGGATGAAATAGACTCAAATACATGGCGAATTACTAGCCGTGAAATTTTCGCTTCACATCTTGACCCAGACCTGTGTCGGCGCATTCGGGCATCTATTTTGCTTGCAGGTCCTGTGCTCGCACGGACAGGTGGCATCAACCTCCCACCACCCGGCGGCGATGTGATTGGTCGCCGCCGTTTAGATACACATATCCTTGCTTTGAAAGCATTTGGTGCAAAGGTTACATATAATCGTGCGTTTGATATTGAGTCAAGTAGTTTGCAGGGTGCCGATATTTTGTTAGATGAAGCCAGTGTAACTGCTACAGAAAATGCTGTGATGGTGGCTGTGCTGGCAAAAGGCGAAACAAAAATCCGCAATGCCGCATCTGAGCCACATGTGCAAGAATTATGTAATTTCTTAAATTTGCTTGGAGCGAAAATTGATGGAATCGGTTCAAATACTTTACATATTCAAGGTGTAAAAGAATTACATGGCGGTGAATACACAATTGGACCAGACTTATTAGAAGTAGTAAGCTATATCGGCGCGGCAGTTGTGACGCGTGGTGGTATAAGAATTCATAATGCTGGTGTTAAACATTTAGAGATGGTGAAGCAAGTTTTTCATCGTTTGGGTGTTCATTGGCAAGTAGATGGCAATGATATTCTTGTTCCGAAAGAACAACCACTCAAAATAATTTCTGATTTAGACGGTGCTGTGCCCGAAATCAAAACAAATGTATGGCCCGCATTCCCAACTGATTTAACCAGTATTGCCATCACTGTGGCAACCCAAACCTCTGGCTCGGTTTTATTCCATGATTGGATGTTTTCCGGCAGAATGTATTTTACAGACAAACTTGTGGGTATGGGGGCACGTATTATTTTATGCGACCCTTACCGTTGTTTGATTCAAGGTCCAACACAACTTTATGCTGAGAAATTAGAAAGCCCAGATATTCGTGCTGGTATGGCTTTATTGCTCGCCGCCTTAGCCGCAGAAGGTACATCTACAATTCGAAATATTGGGCAAATTGAAAGAGGATACGAAAGAGTTGATGAAAAATTAAAATCACTTGGTGCAAAAATTAGTAGAGGCATCGAATAAAAATAAGCCGCACTTTTGCGGCTTATTTTTATTCAACATAATAAACTTGCTTAAGGAACAACTATTGCTTCCTTTTTTATCTTAACAACAAAAAGATGATTGTCAGCAGGACGATTATTTACAAAGCCCGATGCATTACTGCTTTTATTATTACCAAGATCAATCAATGCGTAAGCGTAATAGTTTCCTTTTGGTATAGAGACCACACGTTTTTCATTTTTGCCTAGATAATAAACAAGAAATCCGCATTGCCCAAATGCGTTAGCACCTTCGCCTAACCAAAGCGATAAAGTTACTGTTCCTCCGCTTTCATTTTCAAGCCGAATATTTGATTGTGGCCCTGCTTCGCCTACATTTAATGGACCTTCACAAGAACCTTTAGGTAAAGATGTATTTGTAGGAGTTGCTAATTCTATAGTTGGCAGAGGCTCAGGTGTATTTGTTGGTAATGGGGTAGGGCTTGGTGTTTCCGTTGGCGGAACTGGAGTATTGGTTGGAATTGCGGCTTGAGTTTCCGCTACAATTGTCCAAGCCGCGGCTACCGCTGTGCCAGAAACTTCTTCTGGTGATAAAGTTGGTTCTGCCTGCTGACCACACGCAACTAAGAATATTGCTATGATAGTTACAACAGGTAAAATTTTTCTAAACATGAATTTCTCCTTAATTTATCTTTCATTTTATTTAACATTTATTCTGTCTTTGAATAAAGTAATTGTTAAGTCGTTTTCTTTTGGTAAATTGAAACTTCCAGTAAACTGCCTTCCGCCAACCCATGCTACATAAGTATAATTTCCAGCAGGTGCTTTTGTATTAACTGTTCCTTCTACAGGATATTCAAGAATGGTTACATAACCATCTTTTGTAACGCATCGAAGAGAAATATATGCATCAGCCTTTGCTTTGTTAATAATACTAATAAATCCAAACGGCAAATTAGGTGGCAATGTTCCATGAGACAGTGGTTGTGGGTCAATCGTTGGCGTTGATGTAAAAAACGGATTTAACGTGGCGCTTGGTGTTCCAGTAAATGGCAAGGTGCCGACAATAATTCCTGCACCAGGTGTTCCGGTAATATTTTCTGTTGTCACCGTGCCAGTTCCTAACGTGGCAGTTAAAGTTAACAAAGCGGGGTTTTGCGTTTCAGTAGCCGTTGCCGGAACTTCGGTATTCGTAGCAGTCACAATCACAGGCGTCTCAGTTGGAACACTTGTATCTGATGGTATTGCTTGCAAAGTCTGTTGTGAAAGTACTGCCGCGGTCAACTGCAAATCCGCTTCTGAAATTGGAGTAGGGAATGTTTCAGTTTGAGGTGCCGCTGGTAAACAGGCACTGAACAAAAAACTCAAAACCCAAAAAATTAAAAGTTTTTTCTTCATGGCACCCAACTCCAAATAATTTAACTAATTTTGCCCGACAACGCTTAAAAACTGATTAACGACATCACGCAACATTTTTTCTGGCAATGCGCCTACTTGCCGATGCACTACTTTACCACCTGAAACAAATAACAAAGTAGGAATACCCTGAATACCAAATTTTTGCATCCATTCGGCATGGTCATCGGTATTGACTTTTGCAATCACAATTTTGTCGCCCATTTCTTTAGAAAGTTTATCCAAAGTTGGCGCAATCATTTTACATGGGTTACACCACGGCGCCCAAAAATCTACAATTACAGGCACATTCGATTGCATAACAACTTTTTCAAACTCTGCATCGGAAATATGAATTGGTTCTGACATGTATTTTTCCTTTTTTTATTCTAAACATTAAGCGAAAAAAGTATAACATAAATTCCCTCATACACCGTGCTATAATCGCCGCCTTATGAGTATTTTCTCACGTTGGAAAGATGGACTTTCCAAAACAAGCAAATCTGCATTTGGGCAAATCGCTTCGATTCTTGGAGCATCTGAAATTACAGATGAAACATGGGATGATTTAGAAGCACTCTTAATTCAAGCCGATTTAGGAATCGAGACCACATCTTCGATTTTAGATTCCCTCAAACGCCTCACCCGTGACCTCGGCTTGATTCGTGCTAGCGACCTTACCCTTAACCTCAAACAAGAATTGCGCTCTCGGTTAATTTCACCACCCCAAATTCACTTTGAAAACAAGCCGACTGTTATCTTAATTGTCGGAGTCAATGGTGCAGGGAAGACAACTACAATTGCAAAATTGACATCACGTTTTGTTAATGAAGGAAAGAAAGTTTTACTCGGCGCGGCAGATACATTCCGTGCCGCGGCGGTTGACCAACTTGAGGTTTGGGCAAACAGGCTAAACGTCGAAATAATAGGAGGCGCACCTGAAAGCGACCCCGGCGCGGTAGCATTCAACACAGTTCAAGCAGGAATCGCTCGCGGAGCAGACATCGTATTTATAGATACTGCTGGGCGTTTGCATACTCGTTTCAACTTAATGGAAGAATTGAAAAAAGTATATCGTGTGGTTGGCAAAGCAATGGATGGCGCACCTCATCAAGTGTGGCTTGTGCTAGATGCAACGACTGGGCAAAACGCGCTGAATCAGGCTCGCTCTTTTAAAGAAGCGGTGAACGTGACCGGTGTGATATTATCGAAATTAGATTCATCGGCTCGTGGTGGCATGGCGTTTGCTATTCAAAGCGAATTGGGCTTGCCGATTTTATTTGCAGGCTTAGGCGAAAAACCTGAAGACCTGACTCCATTTGACCCCGACGCATTCATTGAAGGAATTTTACAAAGTAGTTAGGAGAACACATGCAAGACTTATTACAACGACTCGAAAAAATAAATGAAACATCCGCTCAACTCTTGGAGCGTCTTTGACCTTGCCAGCAAAGAAACGCAACTTACACAATTAGAAAAAGAAACCGAAGCACCAGATTTTTGGAATAATAATTCCAACGCACAAAAAGTTATGAAGACTGTTTCCAATCTGCGCGATGAAGTGGAAACATGGAAAAAAATAAAAAATCAAATTCATGATTTAACTGAGTTAGCAAAATTAGATGACGAATCTCTGCGTGCTGATTTAGAAACTGAAATTCAAACCTTAGAAAACGATTTAGAAAAACGTTCATTCGCCGCCATGTTATCTGGTCCGTATGACCATGATGATGCCATCTTAGCAATTCATGCAGGCGCAGGTGGAACCGATTCGCAAGATTGGGCGCAAATGCTTGAGCGTATGTATTTGCGTTGGGCAGAAGAACACAACTTCACGGTTGATATGATGGACTCAACCCCTGGTGAAGAAGCAGGTATAAAAAGTGTCACCATCGCAATCGGCGGAAAATATGCATTTGGATATTTGCGTTCAGAAAAAGGCGTGCATCGTTTGGTGCGCTTATCTCCATTTGATTCAAATCATCGCAGGCATACATCGTTTGCGTTGGTAGAAGTTCTTCCACAAGTTTCAATGGAGGAAGCCGATATTGAAATCAATCCAAGTGATATAAAACTGGATGTCTTTCGTTCATCAGGTGCAGGTGGTCAAAATGTGCAAAAGAATGCAACCGCTGTACGCCTCACGCACATTCCAACAGGCATTGTCGTCACTTGTCAAAATGAAAGATCACAAACGCAAAATCGTGAATTCGCAATGAAAATTTTGCGCGCGCGTTTATTAGAACTTCGTCAAGCCGAAAGAGAAGAAGAACGCGCCGTGCTTCGTGGCGAATACACCAAAGCCGAATGGGGCAGTCAGATTCGTTCGTATGTTTTGCATCCATATCAAATGGTCAAAGACCATCGTAACGATTTCCAAGCCGGCAACGCCCAAGCAGTTTTAGATGGTGATTTGGATGATTTTATGGAAGCCTATTTAAAAAGCGGAAGTAAATAACGCTTCTTTACTTAATGGATACTTGATTCTGTTTCTTCAACGTTTTCGTATCCCCAAAACAAAAGAGCGGATTTTACATCCGCTCTTTTTCGTTTAGCCACCAGTGGGCAATCTTTTTTCCAATGTGCTGTTGAGAATTTTTTCTTGTGTTTCAGAAGTTGGTTTGAAAGATTTGGCTTGAACTTTATTCTTACCTTTTGCTCTTTCAAGCGCTTCTTGCCAAGCCACTTGCATACCGGTAAATTGAGGTTCGTTAGAAACTTCGGCTTCCATTTCGTATGTTTCTTCTTCTTTTTTACCCTTGCGCTTGCCTTTACCTTTTCGTTCTTCACGTTGCGGTTTTTCTTCAATGACAGGTTCTGCTAACAAAGCCTTCATGCTCAAGCGGATTTGTCTCTTGCGGCGGTCAACTTCAATCACTTTGGCTTCAATTTCTTCGCCTTCTTTGAGTGCTTCACTTGCAGTTTTGACATACCCATGCGTAATTTCGCTGACATGTACTAAACCTGGTCGTTCTGCACCGAAATCTACAAATGCGCCATACGTTTCAAGGCGGATGACTTTTCCTTTAACAATGATTTCTGGTTTAAGGTCTTTCCAGTCATACATCAAAGGTTCAATCATGGTCAATTCAACGCGGTCTTTGCGAATACGTTTGACCCATGTGGTCACTTCTTGACCTTCTTTTACAATATCTTCTACCTTATTAACTTCTTTGTCACTGAGTTGTGAGATATGAATGACGCCGGGGATATTTTGTCCGATATCTACAAGTGCGCCTGCAAGTGTGGTCTTTAAAACTTTGCCGTTTAATTTTGTTTTAGGTTCGAGCGCTACGGCTGGCGCGGTATTTATATCTGGTGTTGCCATAATTTAACTCCTGCTGTTTTGAAATAATGCCGAAAAAAGATTATACCTGTCGGATATAAAACGGTCAATGTGCAATTCGTCACATGTCAAAAATGTAAATTCACACTTGCAGATTAACTTTTCCGTGTGTATAATCTCGCCAATCAAAAACAAAGATGGGGACGAGTAAACTGTTGAGGTCGTGCAGAGAGTTCGCGGTCAGGTGTGAAGCGGATACGAAATCAATAGTTGAAAATCACCCCAGAGTTGAAATCTGAAATTGACTAATTGGTCGAGAGTAAGAAATTCGGAGTTGTGAGTCTCCGTTATCAAAACAAATGAGAGTCTACATTTTTTGTAGAAATCAGAGTGGTACCGCGTGAGCATTGCTCTCGTCTCTGTTTATGAGATGAGAGTTTTTATTTTAACCAATTAGACCTATAAGACCAGTTAGACTTGGAGACTAGTTATGTTTAAATCAGTCAATGCAAAATTAGATGTGCCTGCCATGGAAGATGCTGTGTTGAAATTTTGGAAAAAGCAAGAGATTTTCAAAAAGACATCTGAAGAACGTAAGGGCAAACCGGAATATGTTTTTTATGAAGGTCCGCCGACTGCCAATGGGCGACCGGGTGTGCACCATGTTTTGGCGCGTGCTTTCAAAGATATGTTTCCACGTTATAAAATCATGCGTGGATATAACGTCTCGCGCCGAGGCGGTTGGGATACACATGGCTTGCCGGTTGAAATTGAAGTTGAAAAACAACTTGGTTTTACAAATAAACAGCAAATTGAAGAATACGGCATAGATAAATTCAATGAGTTGTGTAAAAAATCTGTTTTCAATTACATACAAGAATGGGAAAAGTTGACAGACCGTATTGCCTTTTGGGTTGACCTTGATGAAGCCTATGTAACTTACACCAATGATTACATCGAATCAGTGTGGTGGATTCTCAAAAACTTTTGGGAAAAAGATTTACTTTTCAAGGGATATAAGATTGTGCCGTATTGCCCGCGTTGTGGCACGCCTCTTTCTGACCATGAAGTTGCTTTGGGTTACGACGAAGCTGTTGACCCTTCGGTCTTCGTGCGTTTTCCTTTAGTGGATAAACCTGATACTTCATTGTTGGTATGGACGACAACTCCATGGACGTTGCCTGCGAATGTTGCTGTCGCGGCACATCCTGACGTGGATTATGTGACTGTGGAACGTGAAAACAATGGCGTGAAAGAAAAATTAATCCTTGCCAAGAATTTGCTTGAAAAAGTTTTCAAAGATGAAGAAGTAAAAGTTGTTGACTCATTCAAAGGCAAAAAACTAAAAGGTATGAAATATCAACCTCTATTTACTTTTATGCCAGTGGATAAACCTGCGCATTATGTTTTGTTGGGTGATTTTGTAACCACAGAAGATGGCACAGGGTTAGTGCATCAAGCCCCAGCCTTTGGTGCCGAAGATATGGAAATGGCAAAACAAAATGATTTGCCGATTCTGTTAACTGTGCAACCTGATGGAACTTTCATTCCTGAAATCACGCCATGGCGCGGAATCTTTGTCAAAGATGCTGACCCACAAATCATCCAAGATTTAGAAGCGCGTGGTTTGTTGTTCCGTTCAGAAAAAATTACCCACACTTATCCATTTTGTTGGCGATGTTCCACTCCGCTTTTGTATTATGCGCGTGAGTCTTGGTACATCCGCACAAGTGCTAAGAAAGATAGATTGGTCAGTTTAAACAAAACCATCAATTGGGTACCTGAACATATCAAAAATGGACGTTTTGGAAATTGGCTTGAAAATAATATTGACTGGTCACTTTCACGCGAACGCTATTGGGGCACACCCTTACCTGTTTGGGAATGTGAAAATGCTGATTGTAAACATCGCGAATGTGTGGGCTCTGTTAAAGAGTTATCTGAAAAAGCAGGTAAAGATTTGACCGAGTTAGATTTGCATCGCCCGTATGTTGATGAGGTTTCTTGGAAATGTGAAAAATGCGAAGGCAAGATGAATCGCGTCAAAGATTTGATTGACGTATGGTTTGATTCTGGTTCAATGCCGTATGCACAATGGCATTATCCGTTTGAAAATAAAGAAAAATTTGAGGCGCAGTACCCAGCTGACTACATCTGTGAGGCGGTTGATCAAACGCGCGGATGGTTCTATTCGCTTCATNNCTCCCCCCTTGAGATCATTTCGAATCACTCTTTGGACCCGCGAGTTGAGCAGGGCCTGTCGGATCAATACAGTGTGAAGACTCTCTATGCGAACGGTCGGCTGGTAGAGTGGGATTTTGAGGTTCGATGCCGTATGCACAATGGNNGTATTATGCGCGTGAGTCTTGGTATATTCGCACAAGTGCCAAGAAAGATAGATTGGTCAGTTTGAATAAAACTATCAATTGGGTTCCTGACCATATCAAGAATGGTCGCTTTGGAAATTGGCTTGAAAATAATATTGATTGGTCACTTTCGCGCGAAAGATATTGGGGCACGCCATTGCCTGTTTGGGAATGTGAAAATGCTGATTGTAAACATCGTGAATGTGTTGGGTCTGTCAAAGAGTTATCTGAAAAAGCAGGTAAAGATTTGACCGAGTTAGATTTACATCGCCCGTATGTAGATGAAGTTTCATGGAAGTGTGAAAAATGTGAAGGTAAGATGACGCGCGTCAAAGATTTAATTGACGTGTGGTTTGATTCTGGTTCGATGCCGTATGCACAATGGCATTATCCGTTTGAGAATAAAGATAAATTTGAGGCGCAGTACCCAGCTGACTACATCTGTGAAGCGGTTGATCAAACACGCGGATGGTTCTATTCGCTTCATGCCATCTCCACTTTGCTCAATGACCAAGTCTCATTCAAAAATGTAATTTGTTTGGGGCACATTCAAGATGGCGAAGGCAGAAAAATGTCTAAGTCGTTAGGCAATATTGTGCAACCATGGGATGTGATTAACTTACACGGAGCGGATGCGTTGCGTTGGTATTTGTTCACGGCGACACCACCAGGGCAAGAGCGACGCTTCTCTTCTGATTTGGTAGGGGACGTGATCCGCAGCTTTACGCTTACCCTGTGGAATGTGTATTCGTTCTTCATCACATACGCCAACCTCGACAAGCCACAAGCATTGCGCGTGACTGCCACGACCAATGAATTAGACCGTTGGTTGCTTTCTGAATTAAATGTCTTAGTCCGTGACGTGACCAAAGCTTATGAAGAATATGATGTGACCAATGCCACACGCCCTGTGGAAAAATTTGTTGAAACACTTTCCACTTGGTATGTGCGCCGTTCACGCCGCCGTTTTTGGAAAAATGATTCATCGGCAGATAAGCAAGCCGCATATTCTACTTTATATAACACTTTGGTGACGGTTGCAAAATTAATCGCACCTGCTATGCCATTCATCGCTGAAGAGTTGTATCAAAACTTAGTCCGCTCGATTGATGAAACTGCTCCTGAATCAGTTCACATTGCGGAATGGCCCCAAGTGATGGAAGAATTTATAGACGAATCACTCAACAAAGAAATGCAACTCGTAATGAAATTAGTTTCATTAGGACATTCTGCTCGCCAGAAAGCGAATCGTAAAGTTCGCCAACCATTGGCAGAAGCCGCATTTTCACTTGGAAACCCAAGCGAAAGAAATGCTTTGATGAAAAATGTAGATGTGATTCAGGATGAATTAAACGTGAAGCGTGTACGCTTGTTAGATGCGGCGACTGAAGCCGTATCACATACTGTCAAGCCGTTGCCAAAACAACTTGGTCAGAAATATGGCAATAAATTCCCTGCACTTCAAAAAGCGATTCTGGCTTTGAATCCAGAAGAAGTTGCTAGCACATTACATGCCGATAAACCAGTGGAAGTAAAACTCGATAGCGAAACGTATCAAATCCTTTCGGATGAAGTGGAAGTGAAAGCCTTAGCCAAAGAAGGTTTTGCAGTTGCAGAAGAAGGCGCGTACGTTGCCGCGTTGGTGACTGAATTAACGCCTGAATTAATCGCCGAAGGTTTAGCAAGAGAATTTGTTCGCAGAGTACAAGATTTACGCAAGACTTCTGATTTAGATGTGGCTGACCGAATTGAATTATTCATTGAAGCCAGTGCTGGATTAAAATCTGCAATTGAGACGCATAAGGATTACATCACCGCTGAGACCTTGACCACCAAATTATCTTTTGCGAATCCGCCAAGTAATGCATCCGTTGTGGAAGATGAATTTGAAAATGAAAAAGTGAAAGTTGGATTGATAAAACAGTAAGCAGTAAGTAACGAGACCTCCGAGGTTTTCAAAACCTCGGAGGTCTTTTTCATTTATAATCACAACAAATTTGAAATAAAGGAATCTTTTGTATGCAAACTGAAACGGACAAACCAAACTTAATACGAGTCGTCCTCGCATGGGGAGTACATCTCTTCACAGCAACAGGAGCGATTTGGGGGTTACTAGCTATCCTCGCAATTTTTGAAAACAATTACCGCATGATGATTTTATGGATGGTCTTAGCAGTGTTAGTAGATGGTTTCGATGGTATGTTAGCACGTTGGGCAGATGTCAAAAAATATGCAAATGGCATTGACGGCGCATTGCTCGATAACATTTTAGATTATTTAAATTATGTGCTTGTGCCTGTTATTTTTATCGTCAAAGCTGATGTGCTTCCCGAATCAGTGCGCTTCTTCACGGCTTGTTTAATTTTATTAACTTCCGCTTATCAATTCACGCAAACCGATGCCAAGACCGATGACCATCACTTCAAAGGCTTTCCATCCTATTGGAACGTCGCCGCGTTGTATATGCTCGTCATGAATTTACCACCATGGATTAACTTTGCTTTTCTGATGTTGTTTAACATTATGGTTTTTATCCCAGTCAAATATATTTATCCCAGCCGCAATAGTTATTTGCGAAACGTCACATTGGCTTTTACTTATTTATATGGTGCTATCGGTATTTGGGCGTTGTTGCAATATCCAGATCACCCAACTTGGGTGGCGTGGGCTTCCTTGATTTATGTGGCTTATTACATTGGTTTGAGTTTGATTCCAAAAAATAATACTCAGACATAAAACTCACCGAGATTCTTATGATGAACTATGAAATTTGTGTTTCAATTCTCGTTATATTTATTATTGGAAGTTTCGGATTGATTTTTCGTCTTGATGGATTAAAGAAAATCATTTTAAATATTTTTCTATCAGTTGTTGCAATTAGTATTTCATTATTTGTTATAGCTATTATTAGATTTTTAGGATTGGATAATACCTTAAACACAATAGACACAATATTTTATAATTTTTTAATGGGGATTTTTACTTTCATAGTGGCTATTGTTCTAATTTTTTTGCACTGGCTAGAATTCATACGCTTAAAATTTGGTGCGTGGGCGGCAATTGTTATTATGATTGTTTATAGCATAACTATGATTTGCACTTACTCCGCAAAAATAATACTGTGATTATTAGACTCTATGAAAATTGAAATCGCCACACAAGCAGATGAAGAATTATACGAAGCCTTTCAACGCCTGATTCCACAACTGACGAAGAATAATCCGCCTCCAACCCTTGACCTGTTACATGCTCTGCTCGCGGATACATCATCTACCCTTCTGCTTGCGCGGGATGAATCAAATAAAATCGTTGGCGCATTGACTCTTATCGTTTACAAAGTCCCCACTGGAATTCGCTCCATCATCGAAGATGTCATCGTAGATGAATCCGCTCGCGGAAAAAAAGTGGGGGAGCAGTTAATGCTCAAAGCCATTGACGTCGCAAAAACTCGAGGCGCAAAAAATATTTCACTGACATCGAACATGCAGAGGGTAGCCGCGAATCGGTTATATATCAAACTGGGATTTACAAAACGTGATACGAATGCCTATCAAATGAAGTTATAAAAAGATTTTAGACTTTAGCTCTTAGACTTTCAACCTTCAACTTATAAACTGTTTTGTCGCCTTACTCAAATCACGATATTCCCCACGATATTCTTCAGGAAGCATTTTCGCAATTTCATACATCATCTCATCCGCAATTTGCTGACGGATTTCACCAGTCATCTTCACGCCTTCAACATTTAACTTGAACGGCTCACCAACGCGGATATGAAAATCAGTGCGTTTGAAACTTTTCAAATTCTTCAAATAATTTTCTCCACCCCAATGCACAATCGGCAGTATCGGCGCGCCAGAATGTAAGGCGAGCAAAACAGTGCCAGGCATCGCGCGTAATAATTTTCCAGTTTTATTTCTGGTGCCTTCGGGGGCAATGCCAAAAATATAACCATCTTTAATCATCTTCACAGCAACTTTCAATGATTTTATATCCGCCTCACCACGCCGTACAGGAATTACATTCCAAATTCCAAAAATAACTTTCAAAAATAAATTATCAAATGCTTCGGCTTTTGCCCATGCCGTTATCTTGCGCGGCTGTAAATAAGCGAACATAATCGGCACTTCAATTTGCCCCGTATGATTCGTAATTGCAATCAAAGGTCCGTTCATCGGCACTTTTTGCAATTCCGATACATCGACACGACAAGTCAGTCGTATCCAAATTTTGATAAGAAAAACAGTTAACCAATACATAAGCGCGCGGAGTGTATCACACGTTCGGTTTATATTTCAAGTAATCTTCGGGCGTATCCAAATCTTGCAAAATTGTGGGCGTATCAAAATTCACATATTCAATTTCGTTTGCATGTTTGTTCAAAAAATCTCGTGGCGTTTGATTTTCTTTCATCATCAAAATTTCATTCCAAAGTGATTTTGCTACCAACCATGGATGTCCGCGCCGATTTTGATAACTTGGCACTACCAAATTTGATTTATTTTTTTGATATGCTTCGCATACGCTCCGCACGCTTCTTGACTCAATTTGTGGCTGGTCGCCTAAAGTTATGAGTGTTGCTTCACTTTCGGCATTTTGATTCTGCAATCCAATTTGAATAGATGAAAGCATTTCGTGGTTGGTGTTGTTAATTGTAATTCGGACATCGGGAATCGGGATTTGTAAATCTGGATTGGTAATAAGAACAACATCTTCAATTCCAGAATCTTTAATCGTTTGAATCACTTTTTCTATCACTGTCACATTTCCCCAAGTCATCAGCAATTTATTTTCTCCCATTCTGATAGATTTTCCTGCGGCTAAAATAATCGCAGAAATCATATATCCAAGCCTTTGAGTCTTTCGTAATCTTCTTTGGTATCTACATCAAAAATCAAAATATCATCATGCCAGGGAAGATAATCTACTTTGTGTTTGTCAAAAATCGCCCGCCCGCCTACATCACCAGTTAATTGCAGTAGATCAGGAAATGTCACTTTGTCAAACAACACTGGATTCGCTCTTCGTTCTTCCAATACAAGCGGAGCAATAATTGGCGACAAAGTTTGCGAATGTCTTTCCTTCAATGCTTTTATCACCTCCATTGGAATTTGAGGTTGGTCTGCAAGAAAAAAAATATTTGCTCCAATATTTTTTGGCAAATTTTGTATTCCCAATTTTATAGATTCACTTTGCCCATCTTTGTAATTTGGATTTTGAATTATTGTCACAGGCAAATCTTTTAGGCAAGATTCTATATCCGCGTGGTGAATGCCTGTTATCACCAAAACAGGTTCAAGCCCAGCTTGAAGCGCGGTTTCGGCTATGTGACGAATAAACGGTTTACCTTTCCAATCTAATAATTGTTTTGGTGACCCAAAGCGAGTCGAGTCACCTGCGGCTAAAATAACCCCAGCAGTTTTTTCAAAAGTTTGAAAATGTTCTTGTTGCAAAGAGCCAACCAAAACTGAATCAAAATAATTCAGCAATTTGTTTGCAATATCCCCGCCAATAGATTGCAATTCGGGTGTATCCGCTTGATTAAGCAACGCAATTCTTTTTGCGTGGCTTGGAATATTTTTCAAACCGCCTTGCGGATGGGTGAGTGCCTTGATAATAGAATCAGGTGTAATGTTTTTGTTTATTTCAAGATTTGAAAGTTGTGAAAAAATTTCTGCTCGATGAACATGTTCATCACTTAAAGGTTTTCCAATTGCACTCAGTCCAACGACATAAATCACAGCATCAGAAAATTCTGGAATGGGTGGCTCATGCTCCGCAGGTGATTTAAGTGGCTTTTGTCTCGAACCATCTGCTTCAATAAGCAGGGGAATAGTATGTTTCTTACAATATGCGTGTAGCCAATTTAAGAGGGTATTACCAATTGGATTTACTTTTTCGGCATCAACATCACCTGTAATCAAAATCACACCTTTGCTTGGAATATTTTTTAAGTCATCAAGCGTATTAGCAATAATGTGATGGTCAGCAAGTTTTGCTTGCCATGTTCCTAAATGAGTTGTAGTAGTTACAAAAACCTGTGACCTGCGACTTGTAACCTGCCTTGCTAATTGAAATAGGGCAGTGGTTTTTCCACCTGAACCAACGAAACTAATTATTTGATGTTTATTTTTTTTATCTAAACGCAAGGCACGCAAAAGATTCATGTTGCAAAGCCTTCAGGCATTTTCGTTTCACTATCCAAACCATAAATCAAAATATCTTCTTTTCGGTCAGGATACAACTTCAATAATTCTTCCTTTGATCCTCCTGTGAAAATATCATCTGTAAATCCCGGCGCAAGTGTGCAACCAAAAAGAGAATATTCTCCGAGTGTATGACCAGCCTGCCAAACGCCTGCTGGAATCACAAATTGCACAGTTTGATTTTGACTAATATCATTTCCTAAAATAATCTCTTTACTTGAGCCATCTGGATATAGCAAAATTAAACGCAAAGGGTCTCCAGAATAGAAATGCCACATTTCATCCACAGATAACTTATGGAAACAAGAAATGCTTTTTGGTGCGTTACAATACAAACCAATCATGCCTGTTCCATAAGGTTTTCCGCTTGGCAAACTTTCTGGAGACCGATATGTGCTTGTAAATAAAGTCCTTTCAACGGGAAGAGGTTGTAAGTTGTAATGCTTTATAAGAGACTTTATCTTTTCATTCATAGATTATTTTTTATCTTCTTTGAATAAATGTAAATACTGACCATAACCTTCCGCTTCCATGTTTTCTACTGGGATAAATTTCAGTGAAGCAGAATTCATACAATATCTTAATCCCGTAGGTGCAGGACCATCATTAAATACATGACCTAAATGCGAATCCGCATTTTTTGACCTAACTTCAGTGCGCGGCATAAATAAATGAAAATCTGTTTTTGTGACAATGTTTTCAGATTCCAGAGGTTTTGTAAAACTAGGCCAGCCTGTGCCCGAATCATATTTATCTAAAGAACTAAATAAAACTTCACCTGAAACAATATCCACATAAATACCGGCACGCTTATTGTCGTGATAAGCATTTGAAAACGGCGGTTCTGTGCCTTCGTGCTGTGTCACTTTATATTGCATCGGGGTTAACAATTCTCTCAACTCTGCATCGGATGGTTTCTTGTACGTCATGGGAACTCTCCTTTTCATGCTATTGGATGAATTATTAAGAGTAATTTCTTACATAATTTAATAAAAATTAAGAATTTTCAAATGTAGCTTAGGTCTCTCTAAATTGAAATACTTTTTCTTGAAACTTTATGTCAACCATAATTTTCATTGTTTGTTTTTCATAATCGACTTCAACAAGTTCTATTTCGGATTCGCTGCACAAATCACATTCAGGCAGAAAAACAATCACATTTGAAGTTTTTTCAGGAGATTTTTCTCCAAAAATAATAGTCTCTAAGCCGGATTCTTCATCTGCTGATGTCCTCACATACCGGTCAGTATGTGCGCCACAGTTATAACAATATGGCAGTAGCTCTTCTGATTCATATACAAGTAACGCAACTCGGCGGGGGTTTATATCTAATCTATTGTTTATATCCTCTCGACAAGATGGACAATGATTATCTGACGTTGGGATAACTTGAAGATGACAATGTGGGCATTCAACAATTAGTGGAGGTCTTTCTTCTTCATTGTTTAACATATTTAATATCCTCTCGGTTATATGATTGTAAATTTATACAGGTTGATCTCTATCCGTCAAATTGAACACAATCGCATTACTTGCTTTGATTAAATTTTCAGGCGTAATCATAATCTCTTCACCCCAAACGCCTGCGCCAGTTCCAAGAATCGGTTCGCTCGTTAAAGTCGCTTCAAGGAAAGTTCTGAATCCGCTGGGTTGCCAACCAAAGGCGGGAATCGAACCGATCACATATCCTGTCACTTCTTTCACTTTTTCAGGCGGAGCCATCTGGATGTTTCTTGAGCCTATCGCCTTCTTCAAATTTCCAGAAATTGCATTTTGGTCAGCACCTAACATCACCAACACACATTCACCAGAATCAACCACTTGAAAAATTAAAGTTTTCACAGCCTGTCGTTCAGGAAAATTTAAAACTTTCGCAACATTCGATGCACCTTTTTCAGTTTCAGGTGAAAAACTTTTTGCTTCATACGGAATATTATTTTTTTCAAGATGTAAATGTGCAGGCAATTTCATAAATTAAATCCTTCGCGAATGATTTTGATAATGGTTTCAGGTGAATTTGAAATATCAATTGTTAAAACATTTTTTGGTTCTTCGAGTGCATCAAATTGACTTTTCAATAATTTTACTGGCATATAATGATTCTTTCTTTCATTTAATCTAGATTCAATTTGTTCAAATGAGCCTTTTAGATAAACAAACTTAACTTGGTCATTGACTTGTAACATATCTCGATACGCTTCTTTCAACGCCGAACATGCCAGCACACCTGATGCATTTTCTTCGCCGATTGTTTTTATCAATTCCCGTAAATCGTTCAACCACATCATGCGGTCATCATCTGACAAAGCAATTCCTTTTGACATCTTTTCTTTATTCGACTCACTATGAAAATCATCAGCATCATAAAATTTTATATTTAATTCTTTGGCAAGCAAAGAACCAATTGTTGTTTTTCCTGAACCTGAAACACCCATGATGACGATTATCATTGCGATACAGTAATGATTCCTTTATCATCAATTTCAACTTGATTCCCAGTTTTGATTTGAGCAAAATCATTTTCACTTACGGCAACTAACGGAATTGGCATTTTATATAATTCTTCCGCAACCACAGATGCCAATGCAAAGAAAAAATCTGTGGCAGTAGTGATAATGGCTTTTGGCGCAGTTTTGGCACGAATCGCTTCCAATAAAACAGCCGTCGTTGTAGATGATCCGCGCGTAAATGGAATGACTAAGATTTTATCTTTTGCAATCATGCCTGAAAGCGGATGCCTTTTATCAATAATTTCACCCGTTTTCCAATCGTAACCGCCCCAAAACGAAAGCGGTTCAGAAGTTGCGAGTGCAACTCCACTGGCTGTGCCTTGGATAAAAGGTTTTCCTTGAATGATTATTTTTTCCATAACGTCTCATCTCGTATCACTTTGCCCGCAATGGCGGACTCTACACAATCTTTCAAACTTCCAAATGTAATTTGTTTTCCTAACAATCCAGGCGAATAATAAGCAAATTTAGCCGAGTTTGTCATTAAGTATTTAACTTCTTCTGGCAACATGGGCGATGTGAGAATACAAGTGTCTACTGTTAATTGTGCGCCGAAGTTTTGTAAATCATCTAAAAAGCCTGCTTGTTTTGCGAGTTGAGTCATGGCACGAGAAGATGTGACTAAAAATTTCACACCTTCATGTTTTCTTTTTCCTTTTACTAATGGTGCGAGTTGCTTGAATTCTGCAATTGAAAAATGCGGACTTCCTAAAACCACTAAATCTAAATTTTCATTATCAGTGTGGGTGAGTGCTTTTCGAGATTCTCGCAACAAATCCATCCCCACTTCAATAATTTCTTCGGGCTGTTTATTTTGAAATGCGGATTCAAATGTCTGCGCTTCGGGTGTGACTCCGATAATATGGAACATCGCCACTCCACCAGAAGATGCGCCTGCCGCGCCTAAAGCTTTGAGTTGATCTTCATTAGGAACATAATCTAAGCCTTGAATAACAGGAATTTTTTCTAACGAAACTTTTCCCATAAAATGACCAAGCACAGGATAAAAATCATCGCCTTGTTGTAAAGCCAATGGAATATCTTTTAATCTTAATAAAATTTTTCCAGCACGATTTTCTGTCAGATGTAATCCCATCGCAGGTGCGCGACCTGTGATGGCACAGCATACATCAAATAAATCTGGATATCTTTCTGTTCTTGCACCGATGACTGAATTTGCAAATGAGATTGCATTCGATTCGCCCCATGCAATTTGGTCACCAAATTTCGGTTTGTATTCGGTTTGATAGGGTGCACACGTCCATGTTGGGATGGTGCCCATGCTTTGATAGGCAATCATCTGACGATGTGCTTGCTTTGCCCACTCAGGAGTCACAGCCCATTCTTTCCAGTGATGTTCATCTAATCCGCTGACGTTAAGAGTCGTTGGCACAGAAACTTTTGCACCTAAACTTGCTAATTTTTCTGCAAACTCTAAACCAGCATCACCGATATAAACTGTGCTATCAATGTGTGCGCCGACAATGTCTAACAATTCTTTTGTGCCTGAAACTTCCGTCATGCGCACGAGAATCTTCATCGCCATTTGTGTGGCGGGTCCGAAATCACCGTTTAGCATGGATAAATCTTTTTGAGAGAGGGAAAGAGTCATAAGTTAAAGTAAATGTCAAAATAATAGTAGCAAGTTTACCCGTAGGGGTGAGGCGTTTGAATTTGTCAACTTGTTTATAACAAGGTACAATCAAATTATATCTAAATAAATTACCCAAAGGAGAAATCTCATGGCTTTTGAATTACCAAAATTAGCTTATGCGTATGACGCGCTTGAACCCCATATTGATGCTCGCACGATGGAAATTCATCACACAAAACATCATCAAACGTATGTGACAAATTTAAATGGTGCAGTAGATAAAACCCCAGAACTTGCTGGAAAATCTCTTGAACAAATGTTGAGTGATTTAAATGCAGTGCCTGAAGGTGTGCGAAATGTGATTCGCAATCATGGTGGCGGAACTGCAAACCACAATTTATTTTGGGAAGTGATGGGACCAAATGCTGGTGGCGCGCCGAAAGGTGATTTAGCCAAAGCAATTGATGCTTCATTCACTTCGTTTGATAATTTCAAAACAGAATTTACAACTGCCGCCACAACACGTTTTGGTTCGGGTTGGGCTTGGTTGGTGAAGAAGGGCAGTGGCTTGGCTGTGGTTTCAACTGCAAATCAAGATACTCCGCTTTCAGATGGTCTCACTCCGATTCTTGGTATTGATGTTTGGGAACATGCTTACTATTTGAATTATCAAAACCGCAGACCTGATTACATTGCCGCATTTTGGAATGTAATTAATTGGGATGCAGTTGCAGAGAAATGGTCTAAGTAGTCTGAATGGTCTGCTGGTCTAACAGGTCTCACTAGTCTGACCAATAAGATTTGTTAGACTTTTTCGACTAATTAGACCTATTAGACTAAATAAAAAAAGTTATAATTGCAGTATTAAATATTTCACTGATTTAGGAGTTTGTTATGACTCATATTATTACCAGTTTATGTGTGCGCGACCGCGGTTGTATTGATGTTTGCCCTGTGGAATGTATGATTCCCGGGCAACCTGTGAATGAATGGCCCTGGATTTATATTGACCCTGACACTTGTATTGATTGTGGTGCTTGTGTTCCTGAATGTCCGTTCAATGCAATTTATCCAGAAGATGAAGTGCCATCTGCTTATACAGCCAAAGGTGGCGAAGTCGTTAGCAATGTTGGGCTTACAGGTCATTGGGAAGGTACCAATCATCACGGCGGAAAAATTGTTTTAGAAACAACCCGCACGCTTGAAGCCGGTGAAGTGATTGATTTGACCCCTGACATCAAACCGAATTACGATTTCTTCCAAGGCGGACCAGGTTATTCTGCCAAAGATATTGACGACGGAATGTAAAATAAAAATCGTCCACGCAAGTGGACGATTTTTTTATTCACTCATCAAATTATTCCCAATAAATTCTGCTAAAGGAATATTATTTTCTTCCAACACAACCACCAATGCCAAAGGTACGCCTTGCCAATCTGGCAACGTGCCGGCAATTAACCATGTCACAATCGTTTCATCTAAACTGGCTTGCCCAACATGACTCCAATATGGATTTCCGCTTTTGACAAAATCCAAAACCGCTTCATTCGAACGTTCAGCCTGCATCACCTGCGCCGGCTGACTCAACGCCGGAAGCACAATCCAGCCTTGCTCTAGGGTGTTAACTGCTGTGGCAATTCTTGGGGCAGGGATAATCCCATCATTACTCAATGCCGATGTGGCTAAACTCATTTGTAAGGGACTCACTCGCAATGAATCCACGGAGTTATTTTCTTGGTCAAATGCAACGGGCATGTTAATTTGTGGTGTTTGATACAAACCTAACGATTCATAAAAAACTTGTAAACCTTCGTCTTCTGGAAAATCTTCACCAAATTGTGCGCGAATTAATGGAAGCAGTGTATTGCCAATCGGGTACAAGCCTTGAGTAGCACGATTCAGTAAAGGCGCATTTGGGTTTTGAGATAGTGCTTCACCTTCTTCTGTGAGTTTGTTGGGGTCATACGTTGGGTGAGAAGCCATAACTAATACTTCACCAGTCTCAGCATTCATTAAAATGATTGCACCACGATGAATACCTAACAATTGGTCAGCTTTGGATTGTAGAGATAAATCAATACTCAAGCGCACGTCTAAACCGGCGGGTGGTGTTCCGTAAAGCAGTTGTTCCCATAAAATCAGACTCATCGGGTTGCCTTGTAATCCCCTAAGATAACTGTCGAGGGATGCCTCTAACCCAGCTTGCCCGTAGATAGGATGCGTGTAGCCAGTTACGGGTGCTAAATCTGGATGTAGATATTGGCGCACATAAATCCCATCTACTCTTTCGGTGATGTTAATCGGCTGATTGTTTTTATCTACAATTTCACCGCGTGGAACGAATCTATCGGCAATGGCGCGGCGCGGATTATCGGTGCGGGTGAGGATATCTGGTGCGCGCACAATTGCCCACCATGCAGTTGTCAACGCACAAGCGGCGAGACCCAATGCTAACAAACCTGTGACGAGCGAATACGGTTGCGGATTTTCTAACGAAGCGGGTTCTTCATCTTCTGTGTTGCTGATGTTGAGTAAAAGAAACAAAGCAATGAAAGAAGTTAATAGCGATGAACCGCCATACGATACAAACGGCAATGTGACACCCGTTAGTGGCAATAGACGAATATTCCCACCGATTATTAACAAACTTTGCACGCCGAGATATGTGACAATTCCAGCGGCGAGATAACGGCGGAATCTATCAGGCGCATGTAGAGAAATCATCATGCCGCGTGCCAGAATTAACCAGATCAGCGCAATCAAGCCTAAAGTTCCGATAAGACCCGATTCTTCAGCAACGGCTGAATAAATAAAATCAGAAATTGAAACGGGTACAAGTAATGGACTTCCAATGCCTAAACCTCTACCAATAGTTCCACCGTTTGCAACTGCCAAAAGTGATTGAATAATTTGATAAGAACCACCTGTTGGGTCAGCCCATGGATTCAACCAGCCAACCACACGCACGCGGATAAGGTCAATAAAAAAATAACCGACCAAAAGCGCAACGGAAAGCGATAAAACAGAAGTGATTAAAATTCTGCGTTTGCCGGTAGCAATATAAATAAAAATTGTAAATATCAAAATAAAAATTGATGCTGTGCCTAAATCCCTTTGGACGACTAAAAGTAAAAGCGCCATTCCTGTTACAAACAGAGTGGGTATCAACAATGGAAAAGAAAACAATTGCAAGTTAGCACGGTCTGCCAGATAGGCTGAGAGATAAATCACTAATAAAATTTTCAATGGCTCAGAGGGTTGAAAGTACACATCGTTAGAAAATCCAAGCCACAAACGCGGACCAAATCCAAGCGGATTGGTGCCGAAGATTAAAGTCAGTGCTGTAATAATTAGCCCGCCACTTAAGAATACATATTTATATTTTCGCAAGAAACTTATTTTTGGAAAAAACCTTAAAGCCAAAATAAAAACTACGATACTAATCCCAAACCATATGATTTGACGAATACCGAAATATTCATCCAAACGCCAGATTGTCAGCATTCCCCAACCACTCAACAATGCCGCCGCAGGGAAAATGTACGCATCACTCTCAGGTGCATATTTGACGATAGCCCGATGCGCCAAAATGACTAAGCCGACCCAAATCAAGAATCCTGCCCAATGCGAGAGTCTGTAATCTACATCCCATGTGCGTTCGCGCACCGCAGGTGACAAGGTGAGAATGAGCGATTGTATAAAAAGAAATATCCCCGCGTATTGTAGTAAGCGGCTTTGGGTGTGATGATTCATGCGTTAATGGTACTTGATTTTTATGAAATAGAGTTTAGATGAGTAAGAAGCTTTATAAATTACTTTACTATGTATTTTTGTGATAATACAAGTAAATCATTTATTTTAAATAATTTAATGAATCTGAGATTTCAAAGCAGACATTTTTATTTTCCGTCTTGATATAAGTTTGATGAAAAGTTTCTATATTGATATTAATAGACTCTTCTAAGGAATGAAATTCTCTTTGATTGTGAGAAGGACCAAAAAGTAAATCTCCACCAACCTCTTCAATTGTTCTTTTCATACTAGGATCCCACAGCCAGAAGGCAGAACTATTTTCATCTAGATTTTTCATACAAATGCTAAGTGGCTCCGTTTTTTCTATTCGACCATCCTTAACCATCAAAATCCCTTTATCTTCCCAGAAAAGCAAAATAGAAAAATGCCCTTCCGTTGAAAATTCTTCAAATATGCTATCTCCAACATAAATACGAACATCGGTTGGCTGACCATAATCACTAAGCAATCTATTGAGAGGGTATGGTTGCCCAAGAAAAATTTCCTCAACAATGCCATCTCGCACATAAATAGAGACAATTAATTTTTTATCCAAACTGATTCGTTCTGGTACTGTAAAATAGGTTCCATATAGGATTAAGTCATTTTTTTTATCTAAAATCTCAATTCTTTCTGCAAATGTTTGCAAAAAATTATTTACATCTACCCATTTGCTTGTACCTGGAACAATCCAGCCCCACCAACAAGGAAGTTTGCATTCCCCATTAGTTTCTAAAAGATTTAGCAAGAAAGAATGAGCATCGTCCGGACTCAAAGTAGGTATTAAAGTTGGAGGAATTTCAAGAGTGGGTGATAGAGTTGCATATGTAATGGATTGGGTTTCTGTCGAGATTGGTAATGACAATGTAGCACTAGGAGACATAGAAGAATTCACTGGTTGTTGTTGAATATCTTGGCAATTAGTTAAAAACCAAGAAACCATTATGAAAAAGATGAAAGAAATTGAGTTTTTTTTCATTAATTCTATCTCCTAAGGAATAAAGCCAGCCATCCAACTAAGATAACCAGCCATTGAGGTATTCATATAACTACTTCTATTAGGCCCTAGACTTGCAGGTGCAATGTTGAAATCATTATGCACCCAGCCTAAAAACATATCCGCAAATTCTTCACTACCGGGCAAAACCGATTGAACACCATATTGGCTTACCTCAAATCCTCCACTATACCCCCAATAGTAATTTCCCGCATTACCATGATTAATATTCCCATTAACATCAAACGGTCTTAATAAATACCAAGGTACGTTCTGGGCTTGTTTATTAATAGCATTATTAAAAGCATGTCCTAACTCATGAGTTATGAGACCAGGATTCCTATTTATGTAATTACTCGAGGTGCTACTAAATATCCATATTTCATTTTTACTTCTCGTTTCTGCAGCACAATTACAACTGCTGGCAACTCGTTTAAATGTGACAGCACCACCATAAACAATATAATATGCCTCTTGTGAAGTTACTAAGTCAAAACAACCTTCTCCAACATACATATTCTTTCTGCATTGAATATTCATACTCTCAGCTAATGTGTTAGCAGTAGCTTGAGCTTCTTGTTCAATAGTTATCTTTTCTGAAGATGCCCATGTTTCTCCCGGATCCTGAGTAAATTCAACAAGTTTTTTTGATTTTCCACCTCCTAAGTGTTTTCTTTGGTTAATAGTGTCATATCCACAATACCCATCAGCATTACAAGTAGTGTGCCCACTTGGATCTGTATACATCACAGGCGAATTATTGACGTACGCATACCTATCCAACCCTTGGACTCCACTCGGCACAATTGTATCCGCCTGAGCAAAGCGTCCCAGTGACGGGTCATACCAACGGGCGTTGTAGAACATCAAGCCAAAGTCACTGGTGTAAGAGTATTGTCCAGTGTATGTGTATTCTGATGGATTTGTCCCTGACGAATATCTCACCTCACCCCAAGCTTTGTATTTTGTTTCAGAAATCAAAACACCTGCTGAATCAGTGATAAGTGAAGTAGAACCCAAATGATCAGAGAGAATGTAAGTCAAAACACCGTTTTCTCGCATGGCGATTCTTTGTGAACCTGCATAATAATATTTGGTGATGACTCCATTGGTCACCTCATAATGATTGCCCACGAAGTATGTGGTGGTGCTTCCGAGGTTGGTGGTCAAGACGGACTTTACTCGCTTCCCGTCACCATCATAGGTGAAAGTGGCATTAGAGAAAACACCTTCTTGTAAAGGTACCAAATTGGCTTGAATAGGCTGATAAGACACCAAAGCAAACTGCGGAACAGAGGCAACAGGACCAATGTAATTTTCTCTTGTGGATTCAAATTCATCGAAGAAAATCGTGCCACTAGTGCCACTGTCAATACTGCCTGTGGCACCAAGTAAGAGATAATCCACCGTGCGAGTGTCATTATCAATACTGGAGATCGTATCCACCAGGGTCTCATCTACCCACACTTGCAACGAACCGTCATTGACACCAGACGAAGTTTGGAAGGCAACCTCAATCAAATGAGGTTCATCTGTAAGGGTAATTTGCTGCCCTGAAAGAGTACTGCCAGAATCTTGATAAGGTTGTGCTTGTAATTTATAGGTTCCGCCATTGTAGTTCAACAGCAAACGAAAACTTGAACCTGAATCACCACCCGCACTCAAAATGGAAAAACCATTGTTATTGGGGATAGAAATCGAGTTCGGATCAAAATAGAAGCGAGCCCGATATTGAGTCTCATCCTTCGGAGCAGAGGTCTCCAACTCAATCGCAGAAGTATCGTTGATGAGGGCTTGCAGACCATACGAACCGAATAAGGCGGCTGAGGTTGAAATACTCAAGTCGCCACCACCGAGCGAACCGTCGTCCCACAGTGAGAAATCATTGCCTTCAAAATCATCTTTGAAGATCAGGTTTGTATTGGGAGGGTAGACAGTGGGACCGTTTTCATCCAAACCGATAGATTGACCCTGACGTGACTCAAACGCATCAAAATAGACTGTGCCACTTGCACCTGCAGGGATAGAACTGACCAAGCCTAAAGAAACATCGGTTAGGCGCGAAGCATCGTTGTCAATATCTGCAATCGTATCCACCAACACATCGTTGATGTATAACTTCAAATAGCCATCATGTGTACTCGAAGATGAAGCGGCTTGCCACTCAATTTCTACGGCTTGCCAATCATCCGTAATGTAAATATCTCTGCCAGACAGCCACTCTTCCTCATCATCCTCTGCACACAAGGATAAAAGATAATCTGCGCCTGCACGCATCATCGAAAGGCAGAAAATCCATCCACCTAAATTATCATCATCGCCTGTGAAGATATACATCGAATCGAGATTGGGCATATTAACTGAATTCGGGTGCAAATAAAAACGCGCACTGTAATAACTCTCATTGTTGGGAGTCTCATCATCCACTTCAATCTCATTGTCGTCATCAATCAAAGCTTGCATGCCATACGTGCCAACCGCCGCAGATTGGGTCGTAACACTTAAGTCACCACCATCGCTTTCATCATCATCCCAAGCATTGAAGTTACCACTCTCAAAGCCATCGTCAAAGATAAACCCTTCTGGGATAGATTCTGCTGTGAACTGGATCACCAATTTTGGACGTTGGGATGAAGTGCTCGTGTCAGATGTCTTGAAATCAAAACGGTCATTAAGTTCTGCATCGGTTTTGAGTAAAAATCCGTTATTTACAAAAGTGCCGTTTATCATCTCTTGAATTTTGGCAGGGTCTAAAGCAATTTGTTTTTCTGTGTTTAGACTTTGATTGTTAGGAATCTGAATACTTCCAATGGCTGTACTTTCACGGTCGTTGGAACCATTTGCTCCTGTAGTTTGCCAATTGACTCCCGAAGCCGAGCGATTCCAAGTGGCTTGATTCTCTACAAATGGAACTTTGAGGCGATAGACATTCATGGTGGCATCGTTACTTGAAGTATCAATCGAAGTCCATAAAGATAAAGTAGCAGAGACGATTTGCGCATCTATTGGTAAAGAAGATAAATCGAACTTAATTAAACTGCGGCTATATTTATTGTTGGAATTATTATTTTCACCAACCCCCATATCTCCCGAACTTCCATAGTTAGATGTAGCAGAAGTGCTCAACAAATATGTATCTACACCACCTGAACCATTGGGTTGTAGCACAAGTGTGTGCACTGTTCCGCTCGGCGTGGAGGTTGGTGTTGGCGTTCCTTCTTCTGTTGCGGTGGGAGTCCCCGAAGGGGATGCTAAAGGGCTAGGGGTAGCAGTTAGAGTAGGTGTGGCTGTACTCCCTGTAGGTGTTACCGTAAATATTGATGTAACAGAACTTGTAACAGTTGGTGTAGCAGTGCTGGTTGGTGTAACAGTAGTAGTCGGCGTCACTGTGACGGTAGGTGTTGGTGTATTTGTAAATGTTGGTGTGGGGGTTACAGGCGGCTCACCATTCGATGTGACCGAGACGAGGCGATTCTCTTCATTATAAACAAGGTCAAATTCCAGCGCATCTACATTTCTATCAGTCATATTGCCGTTGGCATCATATTGATAACTATCGCCATTGGATAATGAAGTGACTGCATGAACATGGCTAGAATCATTATATGAATAATTTATTCCATTTTTGCTAGCAAGGTTTCCAGTAATTGAATCATAACTATAAGATTCGCTATATGGGGCAAGCCCATTGGTAACGCCGGCAGAAGTTAAGCGATTTAATGTGTCATAGCCAAAAGTTTGTACTTCACTGGTAATGGCATCATTGATGTTTAATATATTTCCGTTTTTATCGTAAGAGTAATTCAAGCTTTGCAACGATCCAACTGCCATTGTCTCTAACCGCCCACCTTGCCCAATATTATTAAATTGTTCATCCCAATCATAATAACCATAAGTTTGGGTTAAGTTGTTTCCGAGAATACGTTCTGTTAGCCTGCCTGTCGAATCATAATCAGATGAATCAACATACGCTGTGCCACCTAACGAACTGCTGACGCTATTTAACAACATACGAGTATTGTACGAGTAAGTCAAAATTTCATTATCAGGGTAGGTCATTGTAATGGGTAAATCAGCAGAGTTATATGTCCACGAAGTACTGAACGACTGACCACTAATCACTTTATTTTCGCTGACAACTCTCCCCTTCACATCATAACTCCATGAAGTTGAGCCTGATTCATCTTCCATACTGGTTCTACGCCCCAAGCCGTTTATGCCTTCATCATAATTAAATTCCATTGCAAAGTTGAAAGGCGTGCCACAACTTCCGTTAGTGGGGTAGGTCTTTCCATTCAAACGATTTAGATTGTCGTAAAATAAACATATCACTTGGTTCTTGGCATCGGTTTGCTGAGTCAAATTGCCAAGCGCATCGTAGGCATAACTCCAACTACCCATATCGGGATCATCCATGCTTATTTTTCGCCCGGCGATATCATAAAAAATCTCAGTCACATTGCCTGCGCGAGTCGCCGTCAGCATACGATTCAGTTCATCGTACGTGTACCCAACTGTAGGTCCGGTAGGAGGCGTTACTAGAATCACACGTTCCCACACATCTTTGGCTGTGCTAGTCACATTGCTGTTCGGGTCAGTAACCGTTGTAGTTAATCCATTCACAAAAGAGATCGTGCTATTGCCATCTGGCGCAGTAACAGTGCTTGTGTTAGCACTTGGGTTTATGGTAGAGGTAGTGTAATAAACTGTTTCGCCCGTAGTGTATGGCATGCTTTGTAATGTCACCGTTGGGCTTTGGTAAATCGTGTCTACTATTATTCCGCCTGTATTGACATAAAATTGTCTACCTATACCATCATATTTTTTGATAACAGTATAAGAATCACTGGCATTGATTTTTTGTACCAACACTGTCGTAAATGGGAATGCACTGCTATATGAAAAACTCATCGTCGGGCTAGATTCACTATCTTCTGGGCGAATCAATTTTGTAATTCGACCAAACGCATCATATTGGACTTCTATTTGGTTGCCATTCGGGTCAATTTGCTTTGTCGGGATGCCTAATATAAAATCATCTACACCATTATTATCATAGTCATAGTTCCATTGTGTGGTTAAGCCTAGTGGTGCATTGGGTGTAGCAGGTGTAGTTGAACTAATAGGGTAAGTATGAAATACAGAATCATATACGGTTGTGCTAGTTCGTGCCCCACTGCTTGGGCTTGTGTTCCAAGTTCCATACCCGCTCCATGTGGTTTGTGAGGTTTGGTTGCCCCAATTGTCATACGCATAAGAAATTTGGCTGTAATCCGTTTCATTTTGTATTAAAGAACGAACAGCCGTTAACTTTCCATTCGTAGGCATGGTTTGGTAATCGCCTATATTGCCATCATATAAATACAATGTTTCTGCTAAAGTATTATTTGAACTATCTGTTATTTTTGTTTTTCCAACCAATGAAACCAAATAGCTTGTTGACGAGTTATTAAACCAATACGAATTCTCTGTTTTTCTATGGTTTACCCACATGTTTCCAGTCCAAAATTGCTCGGTTTGGGTTAACAAATTCCCATACGTTGTTTCGTATGTGTAAACAGCTTTTGTTTTGCCAACTTCACTACCGCTATTATTGTACAGAATACTTTCAGCAGAATCTAATTTAATCCAGTAGCGAGGAATTCCTCTTGTCCATGAAACGAAACCTTGTAAATGTGTCACTGTGTATGTGTGCAAACTTTTACTGCGCAATATGTTATTTACTGTTACCGTAGTGCTGATTTCACGCCCTTTTAGGTATTCAGATTGATGATACTCAATGATTGTTTTTGTAATATTATCAGGCTCAGTAATGGTTACTTTTGAATGCCCATAAAACTGAGAATATAGTTTTGGGTATTTTTCCACAGTAACAAAAGTATCACTACTATTTAGAACTACAACATTTGGCTCTGTATTAACCTTTGCGCCTTCATAAGTATATTGATATACCAAATCGGCTGAATTTGGATTGCCATCAATAATGGTTTTTTGATTTACACGATATATGGTTGTCAATAAAGCCATACTTGTGTTGGAATTTTCTACCACGAGTGGACCTTGAACTGCTGTAATTGAAGGTGATAAATAACGACCTGAAGTTGCAGGCAAGTATAGATGAGCAGTAGCACCATTTGTTCCTACCGGTCCAGGTTGTCCATCATTTAACCTCAGGTATGCTTTTGCTTGAATATATGGTTTAGTGGGGTGCGTAAAACTTGCACTTAAGAAATAAGCACTGCCTGGCTTTGTAGGAAGTCTATCTGTACCAGCCATAAGCCCACTAACTTCACCTGTGCTAAGTTCAAAGGCCGGACCGGTTCTATATATTGAGTTGTATATAGCTGGATGGGTAGGATGCCATGGTGAATAAGTAAAATGTACTTCTCCACCATAACCATTTTCAACCTTAGTTAGGTGCATAGCATCACCATATGTAAAGGTTGTGGGAGGTAAAGTATTAATCCCATCTGCCCCAATTTCGGTGATGGAGGCTAGTGTTGAAGGGCTTTCGCGGTTGGGGTAAGCAACATTGGGCCAGATTCGGTTTGAACTGGTCATTGCCGAATAATTCAAGTCATATTTTTTTATGAGCGTCTCAAAAATAGAATCTCCATTAAAATCTTGCTCAATAATGATTTGGTCTAATCGCCTCTTTTCAAATTGATGATAAAGTCCATCGGTTACATATTCAGGGTTAAAATCAGTTCGATTTTCTAAAACAAATCTTACACGTATACGCCCACCTGCATAAGTGATTGTTTCTGGGTATAAAGCAGTATCTGGTGTAATGGGTGGTAACCCTTCGCAATAAACATAAGTTTTTGTATCTTTTACATAAGTGTAGTTTATGGTTTGCCCAAAAATATTAGTGATTTTGGTTAACGCCCAGCGGTAAGGTATCGGTCCGCATCCAGCTAGGTTATGTTCTTTAACAATATATCCAAATTCATAAACATTCCCTTGCTTATCCCATAGTTTCCATATTTCTTCTGAAGTAAAATGCTTTTCAATTTTCACAAAGTTTTCATCACTTAAATGCCACCCTTGTGGCGTATTAATAATTTCAGAAGACGCACCATTCAACTGTAATGAATAAGAAATATTGTCATTACCTCCTATATTCCTAATTAAATCAATATAGCCTGTACCTAAAGCCCAACCCATACCCACCCAACCAGGGCTGGATAAAATTGAGGAATTATCAACTACTTGGCTGTTGTAATTCAAACTTAAGTTTGGTTGAAAAACACCAGGCCCCGCAGGTACTTCGATAGGTATTGAATAAGTTCCCGCACCTGTAAAAGTAGCAACTTGAAAGGCTTCCACGCTAGGCGTTTTGTTCGCTTGCCAATCGTTTACCCCAATATCAAAAACAGAAAAATGACTAGTATAGCCATGCAAAGTATTTGTTTCGTCATCCACCCACGATCGTAAACCTGACCATGCCTGTGTTTCAGGATTAAACCAGTACAAATAAATCATGTCATTATGTTCTACGGGAATACCATAGGCGTTTAAGTCAATGCTAAATTCAACCTCTTCATCAAATTCGGTTAATTTATTTCCATTCCTTTTTTCTTCGGCTGTTATTTCAAAAGGCTTTCCACTAAAAGATGTTTGTATAGTTTGTATATCTGTTGGTGTGCCAATTTCAATTTCAATACCTTGTGGGTGGTCTTTAATAGTATTCGCATTGAACGCTACGGTTAATCCTTTCTCCTCATAAAAAAATTCATCCACCTGACCCTTTATTTCATACTCTTTCTTAAAAGGCAGAATTAATTCTGAAATCTTAACTAGATTCTGTTCTTTATCAAATAAACCTACACTAAAAAACACATCATTGGTTTGAGAAGTTTTTGTGCTAACTCTTACATTTCCCACTAATGTAGTAATTGGAATAGAAACTATATTTTTTTCGAAGGAAAATTTTTCATCTGTAGCAAGTTCAAATCCATCTGGCAGTGTTATTTCTAAAATAAATCCATTTATATCTTTTTCTGATATACCACTAATTGTCCACCCAATAACCACATCACCTGCAGTTTCTAAAGTTTTAGGGGTAGCAGTTAATTTGACTTCAATGGGTACTTGATTAACAAGTTCTGCTGGTGTTTCTTGTTCGATAAATTGTGAAGTAGTTAAATCATTTGTGAATTTCACCAAAGGTATATTAATTAATTCATTTTGTGAATTAACAGGTTCGATATATGTCAAAAAGGATGATGAATCTGCTAAAACAGGCATTGCTTGACTTATCGTCAAGCTAAAAACAATAAATATAACAAAGCACTTTTGCAACAATGAGTTCATACCCTATTTCCTCACGTTTCTTGGATGAAGTTACTTTTTTAATTATTCAATTGTCAATAAAATTTGCTTGTGCCTTTTTTGCACCAATTTCCTAAGGCACTCAAGTTTGAATTTTATACGTATCTTATTAGATTTGTCAATATACAGAATTGGCTTTATCGATAATCCTCACAGTGTTTTTGATTACTTATAATACTTCTTCACCAACAACTCTAACTTCTTCATCGTCTCTGCTGGTATGGCTTTGGGGTTTGTAATCAACGCCGTAGATAAAGCATTTTCGCAATTACATTTTCTTTTTGGTAAATCTTTTACCAAATTACGAATCGCTTCTTGGGCAATGTCTGTATTTTTATTCAAGGTTTGAATCACCATTTCAACGGTCACAGGGCTTTCGCTCGTATGCCAAACATCATAGTCTGTCACGTGTGCCATCACGCTATAGCACATCTCGGCTTCTTTGGCTAAAAAGGCTTCGGGTGAAGCCGTCATGCCAATGATGGACATATTCCATGCGCGATATAAATTTGATTCGGCTTTGGTCGAAAAGCGCGGTCCTTCAATGGTGATAAATGTCCCCCCGCGATGCACAGTTCCGCCCGTAGGTTGAAGCGATTTTTCTACATGGTTAGATAAGTCCTCACAAAACGGGTCAGCTACACTGATGTGTGCTACAAATCCATCACCAAAAAAAGAACGTCTTCTATCTTTTGTAAAATCAAACAAATTATCAGGGATGACGATATGACCAGGCGCGTAATCTTCACGCAATGAGCCACACGCGCTGATGCTGATTATTCTTTCAACACCTAAAGATTTAAGTGCGTAAATATTTGCTAAATATGGAACTTCGGTGGGGGTGATGTAGTGACCAATACCATGCCGTGCTAAAAAGGCAACTTGTTTTCCTTCTAATGTGCCAACTGTAATGGGTGAGCTTGGTTTTCCGAAAGGTGTATCTACTGAAATTTCTTCAGTATTTTTCAAACCCTTCATATTGTATAAACCAGAACCACCGATGATTGCGATAGTTGCTTTTGTCATATTATTTTTTTACTCTCTGTGTGGGTTCGATGATGACATTTTCAGAAAGACTAATGGTGAGGCGAATGTTGCCACACATAATTTCATCGCCTGATGTTATCACGGTTGGCATAGAAATTGGAGAGTTATTCAAAAAAGTTCCGTTGGTTGAGGCGAGGTCTTCTAGCCACCATTGCCCGTGATGATACACCAATTGTGCATGGCGAGCCGAGACTCTATCATCTAATAAGGGGATGTCACTGCCGGGGTCACGCCCTAAGATAATTTCCGGTTGAGCAAAATGTCTTAAGGATGAACTTCCGCTTCCTTGTTTGACCATCAAACTGATACCCGGAACTCGGCGGTTTGCTAAGTTGAAGCCTTGTCTGTGCACTTCACGGTACAAAGAATACAAAGCCCATGCCAGAAAAGCATATAAAGCAATTGCAGTTAATATCCGCAATGCCAATACAATTGAAGCACTCATTTTTTAGGTAATTTGGCTGTGGAATGTTCTTTCAAAATAGCGGTCGGTCTATCTACGCTGGCGTTTTGAAACGGACTGGTATCTTTCAAATCCGGTCGCGGTGGTGGGTTATCTTGACCAAAGATTAATGCCACGCCTGCTAACGAAATCACATCACCCGGATACAAAACGCTTTGGCTGGTGCGTTGACCATTCACAAACGTTCCGCCGGTTGAGTTTAAGTCAAATACCACAAAACGTCCTTTAATCGAACGTAATTGAGCATGGTTACGAGACACACGTGGGTCATCAATAATTAATTGATTATCCAACCTGCGCCCGATATTAACAACATTGGTTGTTAAAGGAAATACCTTCACGCCCTCTACAATCAAGAAGGCATTTTCTGGAATGCGTTCATTATCTTCTTGATTTTCATTTTCAACTGGTGATGGGTTTGCGTTTGTTTCTGACATAGCCTCTACCCTATGTGACGCTACCACCTCAGCGTCGTTAAGTGGAATTTTCTCGTCTGTAGAAATTGTTACCGTGGGGGTAATTATAAATCTCAGCCCAGCCTCTTGCGCTACAGACGCAATAGAATGCAATACTACTGCAAGCAATTTTTGGTCTTGCCAATGTTTGGCAGTCTCTGGGTGCAAAATTAATGTGAAAACATCGGGGGCAGTGGAGGAGTAAGCGGTTGTGAGGGTATTGTGCTGAATAGCGGCGGCTAATTTTTGGATAATGACATCTTCAATTTTTCGCCCGGGCAGTACACTTAGCAAATCCACTTCAATCAAATGTTGAAGCCGTGCCTCTAGTTCTTTCAAGTTCATAAATCGCACCTAGTAGAATTATAGAGCGTGCACGCTAATTGTGCAAGCCTATCAGCCCGCATTATTTTGCAAATTTGTTTTTTCTTTTATAAACCTCTTGCATAAGTGCCTAAAACAAACCCACAGAGTGCACCGATTTCTCTGAGAAAAACACTTAAATCTCTTTTTTTCTCTGTGTTCTCTGTGGCTAAAAAGACTTTTGCAAGAAGTCTTATAAAGAACTTTTACAATTCGGGCAAGTTTTTGTTCCCACCTTTACAACAAACCCGCAGTTTCTACAAGTATTCGGTTGCGCCAACCCAAGCGGAGCACCACATGCCACACAGGATGGTTCGCCAACTTTATTGGCAACATGGCAATATTCACAAGTAGTGCGTTTCAAATTTTCAGAAAGCTCAGCCGAAGCCCCAGCAGACCGCGCCGCTTTAGAAATCACTTGCCAAACTTTTTCGCGCAACGTTAAATTCTCAATATCTTGAGCAATATCATCCAAACGCCCTAACAAACTAAACGGATTTTTCAAAGCCGATAAGGCACTCACACCCAAACTCGCGGCTACGCCCAACCAAGCCTGCTGACCAAACTCAATCATCACACCTTCATCAATTGTTTGAATCGTTACCGTCATTGCAGTTTGCCCGCCAGAGAGGGCATCCGGGCGTGTGGTTACTTGCACAACCACCCTATCATTTTGACCTAATGTTTGTGCGCGAAAATTTCCGCGATTAAATTCACCCAACAAAGCATGCGCAATATCTAGTGGTTTTATTTTTCCATGAAAAATTCTGCGTTCCATAACTCGATTATAATCGCCTTTGCGATTCTCCTTAGAAAGTATACGAAATGACACAATACAGGTTTCAATTTATAAAATTTACTTTAATTTTTCTTACACTTATTGGATTTTTTTCCGCCTCTTTTTCAACCTTCGTCTTGGCTCAAGAACCTACACAGACTCCTGCGCCTACAACTGGTTTGTTTATCACGGTCATCACAGATGAACCACAAATCAATGTGCGTTTAGGTCCAAGTTCTACAGTATATCCAATTGTCGGCATTTTATTACAAGGTGCCACAGCCCCAGCTTTGGGCAGGTCACAAGGTGGTGATTGGATTCAAATTGAATTTCCATCTGCTCCGGATGGTGTTGGTTGGGTGTATTCACCACTTGTGCAAGTTTCGCCACCCGGAAACTTGATTATTGTTCCGCCTCCACCTACGCCTTTGGGTCCTGCTACTTCCACTGTTGACCCAACCCTTGCGGCTCAATTTGTTGTTGAACCCACTAGCACGCGCTTGCCAACTTTTACACCACAACCATCTATGACGCCACTTGCTACATTTACATCCACATCATCTTCAATAAATGATTCGGTTCCATTAGCAACTATTATTATCGCGTTTGCCATTTTAGGCTTTATCGGTTTTCTGCTTTCACTCATTCGTAGATAAAATGCCAAAACAAAAAATAGTTTTTTTTATTTCTTTTGTTTTTATATTTATTGGCTTAGGGATAATGTTTCCATTATCTCCTTATGCCAATGTCTCTGCACAACAACCAACAGGTTCTATCCCTACAGTCACAGGTACAGAAGCAGGCAGAATTGTGCGTGTGCGCATTGACCAAAGTAATGAGCTTGTGCCTGTGTATTCAGGTCCGAGTGCTTCGTTGTATCCGCAAGTGGGCGTAATTTTGATGGGACAAGAACTTCCTGCATATGGCATTTCTCAAGATGGTGAGTATATCCAAATTTATTATCCGGGCATTCCAGAATCTGTGGCTTGGGTGTTTGGTGTATATGTAGAAACAATCAAGTTTGGAGATTTGCCAGTTCTGCCGGCTCCTAGTACGCCGACACTTGCTTCTACACCTACGCTTGACCCTACCCTTGCCGCCGCATTTATTGACCCTGTTACCCCGACTCGTTTGCCGACGTTTACACCCGCACCTGAAATTGCGGTCTCAACATTTTTACCTGAAGAAGAAGTGAATCGTGTGCCGGCGGGTTTATTGATATTGAGTTTGGGGTTTATCGGTGGCTTTGGGGTGTTGATTTCTTTCTTACGTGGAAGATGATGCCTCTGAAACAGAATCAGGTATCCCCTTAGAAATGAAGCGAAAAAAAAGAGAGCAGTGGAAACTGCTCTCTTTTCATCATTATTCTTTTTAATTATGGCATCCGCAAGAACCGCCACCGCAAGCACAGGAACTGGCTTCGCTATCGTGCCCACCACAGGCACAACCGCCTTCTTTCTTGGCATTGGGGCTATCTACTGCGAAACCTGCACCGCGTTGTGGGTCGTTGACGAAATCAACAGTGGCGTTGCGTAAGTAATCGATAGATACTTCATCTACAACAACTTTGACGCCATTGGATTCAAAAGTTGTATCAACATCACGGAAGTTGTTATCGAGTGCCATGCCAAAGTTTACACCACAGCATCCGCCACCTGCTACGTAAACGCGCAGAGCATACCCTTCTAGATTGCGTTGGGACAAAATATCTTTAACAGCTTGAGTTGCGGCTGGTGTAAGTGTAAAGAGTTGGGTTTCAATTTCTTGGAGCATTCTTTCTCCTTTTATCAAATAGATGAATTTTGATATATATTATCAGGTTTGGTATGGGCTGTCAAATTTTTATTAATGCTTGCTCATTTCTTGACACATTCACTTTGCAACTGTAAAATCGCCGTGCTTTTATCGGCGCAAGCCGATATTCTTTTTTCCTATTGGAGGAGTGATATGAATTTTGAAATAGTTTTAACTTCTGTGGCAGGGTCTTTGCCATTGTTGTGGTGGTTAGGTCCGATCGGCGCACTCGTAGCTCTTGTTACTGCTTATTACTTATACAAGGCGATGATGCGTGAGACCGAAGGCACCGAAAAAATGATTGAAATTGCCCAAGCAGTGCGTGAAGGCGCAATGGCTTACTTGCGGGCACAATATCGTTATGTTGGCTATGTTTTTGCGGGGTTATTTGTAGTGTTCTTTGTTCTTTCGATGCTTGGAGCACAACGTTCTTTTGTGATGATTGCTTTTATCACTGCTGGGCTTTCTTCTGGTATCGCAGGTTTTATTGGAATGCGTACAGCTACGAATGCTTCTGCTCGTACAGCGAATGCCGCTCGTAAAAGCCTTAATGATGGTTTACGTGTTGCGTTTCGTGGTGGTGCGGTGATGGGCTTGGGCGTAGTGGGCATGTCGCTATTGGATATGTCACTGTGGTTCCTTGTCCTGTACTTTGGTTTTGGCATGGGGCTGGGCGCAGTAACAGTTCAAGACATTACTACTATTATGCTCAGTGCGGCTGTTGGAGCATCTACTATGGCTTTGTTTGGTCGTGTGGGTGGTGGTATCTATACCAAAGCGGCTGATGTCGGCGCAGATTTAGTTGGTAAGGTCGAAGCAGGCATCCCTGAAGATGACCCACGTAACCCTGCTACCATCGCTGATAATGTAGGTGATAACGTCGGTGATGTGGCTGGCATGGGTGCTGACTTGTATGAATCATATTCCGCTTCTATTTTAGCCGCCGCGGCACTAGGTGTGGCAGGTGCAGTTGCGGTAGGGCTTGGTGTTGGTGAGCAACTTAAGTACATTGCCGCACCTGTTATGTTGGCTGGGTTGGGAGCTATCATTTCTGTTATAGCTATTTTCACTGTCAATGCTCGTGAAAACGCCACCATGAAGGAATTAATTTTTGCTTTTGAGCGTTCTATTTGGATTGGTGCAGGGGTCATTGCAATCGCTTCTTACTTTTTGCTTGACTTCTTGAATTTAGCCAATCACACAAACTGGCAAGCGTGGCTTCCTTTGATAGTCGGCTTGATAGTTGGTATTCTGATTGGTCGTATTACTGAGTATTACACATCAGGCGAATATAAACCTACAAAAGGTATTGCTGAACAAAGCAATACAGGACCTGGCACAGTGATCATCAGCGGTTTGGCTGTTGGGATGAGTTCCACTGCATTGCCAGTGATTGTTATTGTGATTGGTTCGGCTCTTTCATATTATCTTTCGGGTGGTTTTTCTAGCACGCTCAATGGTTTATTTGGTGTTGCTATGGCTTCTGTAGGTATGCTTTCTACATTAGGTATCACTCTCGCGACTGATGCTTACGGTCCGATTGCTGATAATGCTGGAGGGAATGCTGAAATGTCTGGTCTTGGACCTGACATCCGCAAGCGAACTGACCAATTAGATGCTTTAGGAAATACAACCGCCGCAACAGGTAAAGGATTTGCAATTGGTTCAGCTGCGTTGACGGGTCTGGCATTGTTGGCTAGTTATGTGGAGCAAATGCGCGTTAGTTTATTAACAAAAGGTGTCACAACCTTAAGTGGGCTTGATGTACAAACGATGCAAATGCGAGATTTTATGGTTGCTTATGATATCAATCCGCTTAACCCGCTTTTCTTATTAGGTTCATTTATCGGTGGCATGGTTGCTTTCTATTTTTGTGCTCTCACCATGAGTGCAGTAGGGCGTGCGGCAAACGAAATGGTCGTAGAAGTGCGCCGCCAATTCCGCGAAATCCCCGGTATTATGGAAGGCAAAGCCAAGCCAGATTATGCCACTTGTGTTGAAATCAGTACGCGTTCGGCATTAAGAGAAATGGTTGTCCCGTCTCTGTTAGCCATTGTTGTGCCTGTAGTAGTAGGCATATTAATGGGCGTGGCAGGTGTGTTGGGTCTCTTAGTAGGTGGTTTAGCAACCGCACTCTCCCTTGCTTTGATGATGTCTAACGCAGGCGGAGCATGGGATAACGCCAAGAAGTATATTGAAGAAGGGCATCATGGTGGCAAAGGCTCAAACGCTCACAAAGCGGCTGTCGTTGGTGATACTGTTGGTGACCCGTTCAAGGACACGTCTGGACCTTCCCTCAACATCCTCATCAAGTTAATGTCTATGGTTTCTGTCGTTTTTGCAGGTCTGACCGTAGCGTTTGCAAATGGTCAGGGTTTATTGATAATGGTTTTGAGTCGCTAGTTTTTAGCGAGCCTCGACTGTACTTTATCTCCCTTGTGAGAGGAAACCATTATATATGTACGCTATGCAAGGACTATCTTTTGTAGAACAGGTTGCAATTTGGGCGGTATTTTTTGTGGCTGTTGGTAGTTTGTTTTATGCTTTTTATCTACGTTCGTTAATTTTACAAAAAGATAAAGGCACAGAAAAAATGCAAGAAGTTTGGGGAGCAATTCGAGATGGGGCAGATGCTTATTTGACTCGCCAGTCCAAAAGCATTTTCCCGCTCATTGCTGTATTGACAGTTGTTTTGTTTGCTTCGGTATATGTAGTACCGCCGACTCCGGAAGCGCTTGAACAATTTAGTCAATATGATGACACGACTGTTACATTAATCATCGGGTTTGCGCGCGCCATTGCATTTGTGATGGGTGCTTTTGCTTCCATGATGGTGGGGCAATATGGGATGCGAATTGCGGTAGAAGCCAATGTTCGTGTGGCTTCTGCCTCTAAGCGTTCATTTGGTGAATCGTTAGATATTGCTTATCGCGCAGGTTCTGTGACTGGTATGCTCACCAATGGTTTAGGTCTGCTTGGCGGAGCTGTAATCTTTATGGTGATGGGCATTGCCGCACCAGATGCGTTATTAGGTTTTGGTTTTGGTGGTACATTGCTTGCGCTGTTCATGCGTGTGGGTGGAGGTATCTTTACTAAAGCGGCAGATGTCGGCGCAGACTTGGTTGGGAAAGTAGAAGCAGGTATCCCTGAGGATGACCCGCGTAATCCTGCTGTCATTGCTGACTTGGTTGGTGACAACGTCGGCGATTGTGCAGGTATGGCGGCGGATATTTTCGAGTCATCCGAAGTGACAATTGTTTCCAGTTTGATTCTTGGTCTTGCCTTGTGGCATGCTACGGGTGGTCAACAATTTGAATGGATTATCTTCCCATTGGTTGTGCGTGGTATTGGCGTGCTGGCTTCCATGTTTGGTACAAACTTTGTGAAGAGCGGACAAAACGCAAAAAGTGGTAATGCCATGAAAGCCATTTTCAATGGTTTGATTGCTTCTGCGATTTTCTCTACAGTTTTATTCACAGCCGCTGGTTATGTGTACTTGCAAGAAATTGCCGGTGGTTGGTGGAGAATTCCCGCCGCAGTATTCATCGGTGTAGTGCTTGCCATTGTGATTGACCGCCTCACTGATTATTTCACCGGTTCCGATGCTCCTCCCGTTGAAGAAATTAAAAAATCAGCAGATACGGGTCCTGCAACTTTGATTTTGAGCGGTATTTCCAGTGGTTTTGAATCTTCTGTCTGGTCTGTAGTTGTCATTGCTGTCACCATTCTTTCATCCATTTTCTTGTTTGGTGAATTTGGTGCCACGTATGTTTTATACGGAGTTTCAATGACTGGTATTGGCATGTTGACTCTAACAGGCAACATCGTCGCTATGGATTCATTTGGTCCTATCTCAGACAATGCCAATGGTATCGGTGAAATGGCTTGGTCTGGCAAAACTGATAAAGCCACCAAAGACGCTCAAAAGATTATGGCTGACCTCGATGCAGTGGGTAATACTACGAAAGCTATTACCAAAGGTGTTGCGATTGGTTCTGCAGTCATTGCGGCTGTTTCATTATTTGGTTCATTCCTTGTGGATGTTTCTCGCGCTCAAGTAAGTTTAGGTGTTTCTGCCGACCAATTGATTTCTGCCGTTGGTATCCGTGTAGATGACCCGCGCGTTTTCGTTGGTATGTTAATAGGTGGCGCGTTGCCGTGGTTATTCTCTTCCTTTGCGATTCAAGCAGTTACTCGCGCCGCTTCCTTAATCGTGTTAGAAGTTCGCCGACAATTCAAACTTGGCGTGCTATCTGGTAAGGTCAAACCAGATTACAAACAAGCAGTTAACATCTCCACCACTGCCGCACAAAAAGAATTAGTTACCTTAGCATTGCTCGGTGTAATTACCCCAATTCTGATTGGTCTTACACTTCAAGTAGAAGCACTCGGTGGTTTCTTGGCGGGTATCATCGTCTCTGGTCAGTTGTTGGCGGTGTTCCTCAACAACTCTGGTGGCGCATGGGATAATGCCAAAAAATTAATCGAAGATGAACCCAAAGACCCCAAGAAAAATCTTGGCAAAGGTTCAGAGCGTCACAAAGCTGGTGTGGTGGGTGATACCGTTGGTGACCCATTCAAAGATACGGCTGGTCCTGCTCTCAACCCGATGATTAAAGTCGTCAACCTCGTGGCTGTGATTATCGCCCCGATTGTTGTTCAATACGAATCAGGCGCTTCACTCGTGGTTTGGGCTGTTTCCATCGCCCTCATCGGAGTCCTCGCCTGGGCAGTCATGCGCTCCAAAGCCCCCGCCGAATCCATGACGGCTGAGGTGGGTGGTAAGAAGAAAAGTAAGAAGAAGTAAATATCAACTAAAAATAAACCCGCTCTCGAATTACACTGAGAGCGGGTCTTTTTTATTAATCAATGTTCCTGATAGCAATATCAATAATCCCCAACCATAAAACCAGCCAAAGAAAACGAAATTGAAATTAGATAATTGGAACAATTTAAGAATTATGGGAAAAGGTACAATGAAAATACAGACTGCTACCCAGTGATAAGCTTTCCATAACTTTTCCTCAAACAAGATTGGGAAAACTAAAAGTGTGTATCCCGTCCATGCAATTGGAGAAACGAAAAGCGATAATACAATCCCAATTGTATTAATTGTTATGTTTGTAGGTTTATTTTTTGCAATAAATACTACCATAGCTATAGTAAGTATTATTCCTGTAAAGATCCCTATATGCGGAACACTAAAGCGAGCAAATAATCCTTGTAATGAATTGTTGCCAGGAAAAATCAAAAGGTCAGGGGTGAATTTTTGTGACGCTTCTAACCATTGGACGTAAATTTTTGGACCCCACTTTAATATAGGAATTAAACTAATTGTAAAGCTCGTAATACCTGATACTAAGAAAACTTTCCAATTCTTATTTGCAAATAAGGCAATTGCCCAAAGTATAAAATTAGGCTTTATAGCAATTATGATACCTAGAACAATTCCTCCTAGCAATGTTTTTTCTTGTTTTATAAATACCCATGAAATTATAGTTAGTAATAACACCACAATATATATTTGCCCAAGTTCAATTGTGTGCCATAATCCAGCGAAACAGAAAAACAAGAATGTTCTTTTTACCATGTCAGGTTTTCTGGCATTTGGAGAATAGAAATGTAGTAAAAGAAACGAAAAGATAAATAATAATCCATTAAGCCATCTCCACGTAATTAAAGATTTTTCAGGCGAAATACTTGATAAATGCTGAAAAAACATAATAGAAATTGGTGGGTTTAAATTGGGCGCAATTCCTTTGTGGTCTATAATCGGGAAATAAATAGAAAAGATAAATGACGATTCCTCAGAATATGGATTTTTCTTCTCGTTTGCCAATTCTCCTGATGCTATAAAAGAACCAAAGTCATACAACCCTTTTGTAGAAGATGCTACGAAAAATATGTTAATGATATAAAATAGAATTAATGTAATCACTAAAACTACTTTTTTGAAGATAGAGAAAACTCGATTGTGATCGATTTGTATTTTCATTTTTGTAACGTTTGCTTGGCTTCAAATATCACTAAGATTGATACTATTAGAATTAGAAAATAGCTCTGACCTTGGAACCCAGAAATAATTGGTACTATAACTGCAATTCCCCAAATTAAGAGAGAAAAATTTTTATATTGACTTGATAATAAAACAAGAGCAGGGGTTAGTAGAGGTAGGTCATAAGCAAATGAATAAGGAGCTGCAAACAACGATAATGTTAAACCTGAAATAAGATAAAGGACAGTTGTGGCATTTCTTATTTTATGTATAATAAAATAAGAAATAATCAAACTTGGGATTGAAAAATAAAAATTAATAATGCGCCAATTTTTCATTTCAAACGCGCCGGCAAAGGTTGTGTATCCCCACAGCAAATCATCCCCACGGAGTTGTCCAAGAAAAATTATCTTCAACATTTCCGTAATCCACTCGGTGTTTAGTAATGTTGCAATCGATCCAAGAATCACAATACTTATTATTGAAGAAAGAAGATAATCTTTCCCGCCTTTTTTCAAAACAATAGGAAAAAACACTAACATCAGATGAGGCTTTAATAACAAAACTGGTGTGAGTATCCCTGCGATTGTCCTTTTGTCTTCATCTATCAATTTTATGGTTACTGTACATAAAAATAATAAGAAGATGCTTATTTGCCCAACTGTGAAAAGAAGTAATGACATAACTAAGGCAGCAGAGAGATAAAAAAGACTTAAGGTTATTTTGGTATTCGAATCTACTTCCTTCTCTGTAATGTTCAGTAGAATAAAGATTGAGTAAAAAAATAGAAATATATTGATAAGTGAAAAAAGAATCCATGCAGTATGGATGTCAAATATGGCAAATGGAGCAAAAAGCCATGCTATCCAAGGGAAATATTGAAATGGGAGTTGATAATTACCATAAAATTGATATACCTTTTCTCCATTCAAAACTGAGCGCCCAGCCTCATAATAGATTTCAAAGTCAAGTAGATCTGAATTTTGAATCTTTACGAATACTATTAAGAGCAACAAAGAGCAAATAGAAGCAATCAAGCACAATCTTATAAAATCCCATAATTTTTTATTATAAATTGACATTGTTTACGCCTTGTGTATTTATGGATACATTTATTATGTGTTGTAATTGCATTGTCTTTTATGCTTTTATTCTATAATATTTAATTATAACTGGATATATAAACTCAAAAAATCCGTTTTTAGTATTTCAAGTAAAATTGCGTTGATGAACGCAATAAGTGAACATCCTCCTTCAAAACTAGATTTTATTGCCTTTTCGTTTTTCATTATTGTCAGCGCTGCATTGGCGATTATTGCTTATTTATTTGGAGGTGTGGATTTTGGTGTGTATTATGCGGCGGGGAAAGTTTTTTTGCATGGAGGAAATCCTTACGATTTTTCTCAATTGGTTAATGAGATTATTTCTTCAACTGGATCTACAAACAATCCATATTATTATGCCCCATGGTTTACTTGGTTTCTCTCTGTAATAGCCATATTTCCTTATGATGTTGCCCGGATTCTTTGGGCAATCCTCAATTATTGTTTATGGGTTTCGGCGTTATTTAACTTGTCCAAGTTGATTCCATGGCCTGCTTTAGGTTGGCAGCGATGGGGAATGTATCTATATTTGTCTTTTGTATTTGCTTGGGCAACTTGGGGATCGGAACAAGTAGGAATAATTGTTTTCCTCATCATTACTTTTGTTTTAATTTCTTTTCAAGCCCAAAAATGGATGTTTATGGGTGTGTGGATGGCTCTTTTATTGTTCAAGCCAAACATCACGTCACTCCCCGTACTAATTCTCTCACTCTGGTTAATATTACAAGGCAAATGGAAGCCAATAGTGAGTATGTTGTGTTTATTCGTCTTTATGATTGGCGCTTCTCTGTTGATTTCTCCTGGGTGGTACTTTGAGATATTGCAGCCTGACAAAATTATAGGCTTATCATATACATTAAATGCGGCTGGAGAAACCCAGATTGAACGATATACTACAACTTTATTAGATTGGCTGTCTATTTATCAAATTGAAAACGGATGGGCTTATAGTGTTTATGGCGTTATTGTTTTAGTGAGTATATATTACATATGGAGAATAGTTTATAACTCTAACTCAGCGATTCAAGTAATGTCGGTAGGAATTCTAGTCACTTTCGCTGTTGTACCTTATGCTTTGTTTTATGATTATCCATCGCTTGCTTTAACTTTGTTTTTTATCAATTTTAAATTTACTCAAAAACCAGAATTTATTTGGTTTCAACGATTAATAAATTTCTTGATTTTTTTTAGTTTATTCATTGGTGACGATATTAGGTACCGGTACTGGATGATTGTAGTTCTAGTTGCGGCATTATTAGCAGACGCTTTTCTCAAAAAGATACATTTCAAAAAAATTATTCATGCTTAAGTATCATGGCTTGGTTTGAAATAAAGACAATTTGAAACTGCGGGAATTTCTCTAGGTTGTGCATCCAAGTTTGAGATTGAATAGAGGTTTTTGCCAAATTGCAATCATTAGTTGCTGGTATCAAGTCAATATATATATAGTCAAAGCTTTCTGTAAAATTTCTTGACACATCCATAATACAATCAATGTCTTTTTGATAACATGCCTGAATCGATTGCGAGTTTGCAATAAATTCATTAAATGTATTTCCTTGTAACCACTCATTGCCTTGTAAAGTTGCAAAGCTTTTTCTATTGGTTAATGCTGGAAACCACTCGCTGGCAGAATCGCAAAATCCATTTGTTTCTCCGGTAATAACAAAGAAATTACTTTGCAACGGAGTATTCTCTCTAATCCATTGCATTGCAGTTCTATTATCTTCTGAAACATGCTTTGTGGATAAGGTGATGGAATAATATATTGAATTACCTAAAACAAACGGAATTATAATTAAGATAAAGAGCGAGGTTTTATATTGGAGATTGATATTTTTGTTGTCAGGAGTCATTTTATAATTCTTAATGCCTAGCATCAATATTTGCATGATGAAAAAACTTACTGCAATTGCTAGCGGAATATTTGCGAGTGTATGCGCACTGCGAGGCAAAAACAAGAAGGTGACTAGAAACATGCCGGGAATAAAGAAGTTTTTCCTAGAAACAAGTAGTGCTATACCTAAAACTCCTGCTACTCCGAATAAATCAAGATAGGTCTCTTCAGTAACAAAATCAATGTTCAATATTCTAAAGAAAGAAGCGAATGAATGTAATCCTGTTTGGCTTGCAGAAATAAAGGGGGCAAATCCATGAGCTTTAATCACTGATATCAGCCATGGGGATATCAATAGAGACGTACCGCTTGCGATTAACAAACTATATAATATTCCTTTAAGCGAACGTGATTTCACAAACCAGATATAAACTGCAAGAATAACTGTATACATTGCGGACTCAGGATGACTTAGAGTGGTCAATCCGCTAAAAATAATAGCGCCAATTAAATCTTTTTTACTGTTATTAGAAAATACACGATGAACATAAACAAGTGCAAATAACATAAAAATTGCACCTAAAGAGCGAGTTAATCCTCCTCCCATAGAAAACCAAGATGTCATATGTGGTGTAAAAGAAAACACAAAGGTCGCAATTGCACTTTGAAACTTGTTTTGAGTGATTTCTTTTGCAAAAAAATAAAATGCCAAAATGCTGATTGAATTAAGAATGCCTGGAAGCCACTGAATAATAAGCAATGGTGTGGAAAGTCCGAATAAGTCGGTGAGCATTGCACCGAAATAAAACCCAAGAGGTGGGTAAACAAAAGGGATATTTGAATTATTGTAGGTTGTGAATGCTGGTATTCTATATTGATTATTTTGTAAATCCTGAATCATGGTATAAAACATACCACCATCATTCAGTGGGAAATCTGCTAACCAAACTGGAAAAAGACGCCAAAATGTGCCGAAAATAAATGCAAAAATTAAAATTAAAACAGATACATCATCTACGCTTAACTTTTTATTTTGCATATTATTTTGTAAATCTCTTCTGCCACTCAAACAACTTATTTAGTGCTTCAATGGGTGATAAGCCATTGATATCTAAATCTTTCAACTCATCTAACAACGGATTTGTTTCTGGGAATAAAGCAACTTGTTGTGCCGCTTGCGGATCAATCTTCACGGCTCGACCGGAAGTTTTTTCTAGTTGTTCCATAATTTCGTTCGCACGACTAATCACAGGCGAAGGTAAACCTGCCAGTTGAGCAACATGAATTCCGTAAGAACGATCCGCGCCACCAGAAATAATTTTATGCAAGAACACCACTTTATTATCTGCTTCACTGACGGCAACATTGTAATTTCTCACGCCCGGCAATAAATCTGCAAGTTGAGTCAATTCGTGATAATGCGTTGCAAACAAAGTCTTTGCGCGCAATTGCGGATGATTATGAATGTATTCAATAATTCCCCAAGCAATAGATAAACCATCATACGTTGAAGTGCCGCGACCAATTTCGTCGAGTATCAATAATGAACGTGATGTAGCGTGATGCAAAATATTTGCGGCTTCCACCATCTCCACCATAAATGTAGATTGCCCTGCATGAATTTCATCCTGCGCGCCGATGCGTGTAAAAATTCTGTCCACGAGTCCAATCTTTGCAGAAGCGGCAGGCACAAATGAACCCATTTGCGCCATCAAAACAATCAACGCGGCTTGTCGCAAATAAGTTGATTTACCAGCCATATTCGGTCCAGTAATCACGCGCACCACTTCACCTTTTTCAAAGATGACATCATTCGGAATATATCTTTCACCTTTGAGAAGTTGCTCCACAACAGGATGTCTACCTTCGTGGATTTCTAATTCGCTTCCTTCTTTGACCTCAGGTTTGGTGTAGTCACCCAAAGTCGCCACTTCACCTAAAGCAGATAAAACATCGAGTTCAGCAATTGCCCGTGCAGTGGATAATATTTTGTTTGCGGCTTTTGATAATTCGGCACATACTTCTTTGAATAATCTTGTTTCAATTTCTTTGATTCTTTCTTCTGCATTTAACACCAGAGTTTCATATTCTTTCATCTCTGGTGTGATGAATCTTTCGGCATTGACTAACGTCTGCTTGCGGATATAACTTTCAGGTGCTTTCTCCGCCGCACCGCGTGAGATTTCTATGTAATAACCAAAAACTTTGTTGTAACCAACTTTGAGAGTCTTGATGCCAGTTTTTTCTCTTTCAACACCTTCAAGATTCGCAATCCAATCTCGTGCATGTTTGGATGCTTCAATGACAGAATCTAATTCTTGAGAATAACCTGCACGAATTACACCTGTATTTTGTAACGTGGCAGGTGGGTCATCATCAATTGCGTTTTGCAGAAGTGATAATTCATTTTCACAAACTGACCACTGCTTACTGCTCTCGGTTTTCTGATTACTGATAACTGTTTTAATTTTTGGAAGTTCGGCAAAAGTATTTCGCATTCCAACTAAATCACGTGGCTGTGCCTGACCTGCAATGACTCGATTGATTAATCTTTCTAAATCCAAAACTGGTTTTAATGAAGCTCGTAATTCAGCGCGAATCATTCCGTTACTGAAAAAATATTCCACACCATTTTGTCTTTGATTAATTTTTTCAACATTTAATAGCGGCTGGCTAACCCATTGATGAATTAATCTTTTTCCCATGGGTGTGATAGTTTCATCTAATACGCCAAGTAATGAACCTTTTCTCTCACCGCGTAAGGTTTCATCTAATTCTAGATTTCTACGTGTGGATGAATCTAAAGTCATAAATTCATTTAGGCTGTAAGAACGTAATGAATTTAATAAGTTGAGCGCATCTGGTTGTGTTTCTTTTAAGTATTGAATAATTGCACCTGCGGCTCGAACGGATAAACTATTTGCTTTCAAACCAAAGCCATCTAATGTGGATGATTTGAATTGAGTTAATAAAACATCGGTACATTTGCCGGGTTCAAACTTCCATGCAGGAATTTTTGTTAAGTGCCCAATGATTCCATCCGGTAAAACCTTATTATCGGCATATAAAATTTCGGCGGGATGTAATCTTGTCAATTCAGCTCGTAAGGCTTCAAGCGGAAGCTCGGTGACGGCGAATTCTCCAGTGGTGACATCTGTGTAGGAAACAGAAGCAGTTATCCCGTTGGAAGAAGCGGATGAGTCTAATATCACAGCGGCAAGATAATTATTTGAGTCACCCGGCAATAAAGCAGGTTCGGTCACAGTTCCTGGAGTGACAACTCTGACAACTTTGCGCGGAAAAATTCCTTTGCTGGGTAGTTCACCAATTTGTTCGCAAATGGCAACATGATGACCTTTTTCAATTAATCGCGCCAGATAATTTTCAACAGCATGATAGGGAATGCCAGCAAGCGGAACGCGCACACCTTTGCCAATTGGTTTGGATGTTAAAACAATGTCGAGGTCGCGGGCAGTGATTTCGGCGTCTTCATCAAATGTTTCATAAAAATCGCCCAGCCGAAAAAATAAAATTGTATCGGGATATTCTTTTTTGATTTCTAAATATTGTTTGCGAACTGGAGTGATATCTTCAGTGGACATAACATGATTTTACTATGAGGCTGTATAATTTCACACAAGGAGTTGCTATGTACAAACTTGTTCTCGTCCGTCATGGACAAAGCACATGGAATTTAGAAAACCGCTTCACAGGTTGGACGGATGTTGATTTAACCGACCTCGGAAAAGTGGAAGCAGCAGAAGCAGGAAAACTTTTAAAAGCAGGCGGCTACGATTTTGACATTGCGTACACATCTGTGTTGAAACGTGCAATCAAAACATTATTTCTGATTCAAGAAGAAATGGATTTGCATTGGCTTCCTGTCATTCGTGCGTGGCAATTAAACGAACGTCATTATGGTAATTTGCAAGGCTTGAATAAAACCGAAATGGCAGAAAAATTTGGTGAAGACCAAGTGAAAACTTGGAGACGCAGTTATGATGTGCCACCACCTGCTTTGGAATTGACTGATGAACGTCACCCAAAATTTGATAGACGATACGCCTCTTTATCTTCGGGACAGTTGCCAGCCACCGAGTCACTTAAGATTACGCTTGATAGAGTGTTGCCTTATTGGAATGAGACGCTTGCACCTGAAATTAAATCTGGCAAACGAGTTTTGATTGTGGCGCATGGAAATTCAATCCGCGCTTTGGTCAAGTATTTAGATAATGTTTCTGAAAGCGAAATTACAGAATTAAATATCCCAACAGGTTTGCCATTGGTGTATGAGTTGGATAAAGATTTGAAGCCGATTAAAAATTATTACCTCGGCGATGCTGAAGAAGCGGCGAAGAAAGCGGCAGAAGTAGCGAATCAGATCAAGAAGAAATAATACGTGATTCGTGAATCGTAATTGGTAATTGCTCAAGCCGCCGTCCTCGGCGGCGTTTTTTATAGATTAGAATCAAAGCTATGGCATTATCCAAAGAATTTATCTATGAATTAAAAAAATATTTTATTGGTGACCTTCGACTCGATACTGCTTCTAAAGTTTTATATTCTACTGATGCATCCATGTATCAGATTGAACCGTTAGGGGTGGCGATTCCAAATAATCAAGATGATTTGCAATCAGCAGTTGAATTTTCTTCAAAATATAAAATTCCGATTCTTCCAAGAGGTTCAGGCTCTTCTTTAGGTGGGCAAGCCATTGGCGAAGCATTGATTTTAGATTGCTCTCGACATCTCAAATCAATTATTGTAATTAATCCCGAAGAGCATTATGCAATTGTAGAGTCTGGCGTGATTCTTGCGGATTTGAATCGCGCGGCTGCAAAGCACGGATTGATGTTTGGTCCAGACCCTGCATCAGCAGAACGCGCCACAATGGGCGGTGTGATTGGAAATAATGCTACAGGTGCTCATTCCATTTTGTATGGGATGAGTGCAGACCATTTGCTTGAAGCGGGAGTGATTCTTTCAGATGGAAGCATTGCAAAATTCGATAATTCAATATTTGATACACAATCCCCGAATCCCGATTCTCGAATATCAAATATCATTTCTGTTGTAAATGAAATCCGAGAAAATTATTCTGAATCAATAAAACAAAATTACCCAAAATCGTGGCGAAACTCAGCGGGATACAGATTGAATTATCTTTTGCCATTTTCTCATTCACAACCTCCACAGTGGGACGAAAATAATTATGGAATGCAAAATTCGGTCTACGGTCAGCGGTCTACGGTCAATTTAGCAAGTTTGCTAGCTGGTTCAGAAGGAACACTGGCAGTCATTCGCAAGATGAAAGTAAATCTTGTTCCAAAGCCGAAACATACAATCTTAGCTGTTTTGCAATATCAAAGTATTGAAGAGGCTTGTGATGATGTGCCTCGACTTTTAGAATTTAATCCGAGTGCAATTGAATTAATTCCACAGATGATTTTGCAATTGGCGAGGAGTGTATCTGCTGTTGCTAATCAAATGAGTTGGATAGTTGGGAATCCTGCGGCAGTGTTAGTGGTTGAATTTAGTGGCAAACAAGTATCGGCGTTGAAAGAAGCGGTTAGAAAAATTGGTGATGTGTTGACGATTGCTGAGTCAAATGAAGAGCAGAATCGAATCTGGAATATCCGAAAATCAGGTTTGGGAATTTTAGATTCACGCCCTCAAAATGCACGTCCAATTGCTTTTATTGAAGATTGTGCGATTCCTGTTGAAAGGCTTGGTGAGTTTGTGCGAGAGGTGCAAAAGATTTTACTTGGGCACAAAACGTATGCAGGAATTTATGCACATGCTTCGGGTGGATGTTTGCATATTCGTCCTGTGCTAGATTTGACTCGTGGTGAAGGTGTGAAGCAAATGCGAAATATTGTTGAAGAAGTTTTTTCTTTGACGATGAAACTTGGTGGCTCGATGAGCAGTGAACATGGCGATGGAATTGTTTCAGGCGAGTTTATTGAACGCACATACGGAAAAGAAATCACCGATGCGATGCGCAAGTTGAAGCACGCCGCTGACCCAGATAATATTTTGAACCCGAAAAAGTTATTTGATGCACCACCAATGGATTCAAATTTAAGATATGGTGAGAATTATCAAATTCATGTTTGGGAATCAGCTTTGCATTTTGAACACGAGCACGGGCTTGCTGGTGCGATCGAAATGTGTAATGGTCAAGGTGTGTGTAGAAAAAGTAGTGGTGTGATGTGTCCGTCATTTCAGGCAAGTGGGGAAGAGGGGTTGAGTACAAGGGGTAGGGCGAATCTTTTAAGAGCAGTAATCAGTAAGCAGAAGGCAGAAAGCAGTAAGCAGTCTGATTTTGAAGAAGCGACTTTCAAATCACTTGATTTATGTTTGGCATGTAAAGGTTGTACGAGTGAATGCCCGAGTGGGGTAGATATGCCAAGACTCAAATATGAATTTATGAATCAATATTACAAATCGCATCGTAGACCGTTGCATGATTATCTGTTTGCATACTTTCATGTGATTGCAAAATGGTTGAGTCCGATTGCGCTTTTGGCGAATATGTTTATGAAGATGAATTGGTCTAAGAAATTAATTTCAAAAACTTTTGGAATTGCTGAGAAGAGAAATCTTCCATTATTTGCAACGAATAAGCCACAGAGAGCACAGAGTTCGCCGAGAGAAAAGACAGTTATATTTTTGAATGATGTGTTTTCAGAATATGTTGAACCCGAAGTAAAAGAATCTGCAATTGAAATTTTGAATCATCTTGGATATGAAGTTAAAGTTTTATCTATGATTGGTGCTGGGGCTTCGTTTCTTTCAAAGGGATTTATTGAGCAAGCCAAGCATCATGCAGAAAAAGTTTTGGATGAAATAAAAAGTTTAGGAGCAGAATCAAGTATCCCCGTAGTTGGATGCGAGCCGCCTGAGGTGTATTGTCTGAAAGAGGAATATGTCGCTTTGTTGCCTCATCGAAAAGCGGAGATTGAATCTATTTCAAAGAATGTGTTTATGGTGGATGAATTTATTTTGCGTGTAGCCAAATTAGGGGAATTAAATAATTTTGATGGACAAACAAATGAAGAAAAGATTTTCTTTCATCCACATTGTCACCACCGCGCCTCTTCCTCAGGGACATCTGCTACTGTTGACCTTTTGCATTTGCTTGGCTACCAAGTTGAGTTGAGTGATGCGGGCTGTTGCGGCATGGCTGGCACATTTGGGTTTGATGCCGAGCATTATGATTTATCAATGAGCATTGGCGAGTTGAAATTGTTGCCGAAAATTAGGGAGTTGGGAATCGGGAATCGGGAATTGGCACCCTCTGTCGTATTTGGGGGAGGACGGGTGGGGGTAGTCTCGAGTGGTGCGGCATGTCGAATGCAGATTTTAGATGGAGCAGGGGTTGAGGCGAAACATCCGTTAGTGTTAATCAGAGATGCGCTTTACGGCTCCCATTGAAAGTGAATCAAAGCAAACAAAGTCGGTTTGCCACCGACGTATTCGACGCCGACAATCCATGCGCGCCAATCTAAACCGCCATATTGTTCTGTGCCGGGTTTATAGATGGTATAAAAATTGATATTTGTATACTCAGCGGGCACAGGTTGGACGGAAAAAGTAGCTAAATCCAATGTGTTGTTACAGTTTGAAGTGTAACTACTGCTAAAGACTTCTTTCAGTTTGGGTAATGGTTGAGCGCTGAATGAGCCTTTCGTTTCTTCGCCACTTCCGGGCGCAGGTCCCCAACTGACTTCGTATGTTGATTCAAAAACAAACTTGGCTTCTTCAGGTGAATAGTTGGCAACTGTGCCATAACGCCATAAACGCAAATCTAACCCATGCACAGGGCTGATGAGTGAACTTAACAATTCACCATTTGAATTGAGTAAAGCGGATTTGGTGTTGTTCAATAATTCTGTCACACGCGTGTCACTACAAAATGTAGAAGATGAAACTTGTTCGGTTAAAAAATTGGCATTAACCCAACCCGTGCCACCGCTTGGATTTTGAATTTCAACCCAACGGTCACCGCCTGTGCTGGTAGCTGGACCTGTCCGATTCAAATTTGTGCCAGTTGATTGAAGTGTGCCAATGATATTGTTACTCACCCCGGCACCTGAACGAATGTTAAGCACATCACTCGGTAAAACAAGCACAACCGCATACGGGTTATTCATGGCGGTGATTGGCGGGATAGATGTAGCAGTATTTGCAGGTATATTTGGCGGCGCAAGTGTGGCACTGGGGACGAATGTAGTTTGAATCGGTAAAGTAGGTGAAGCTTGGATTAATGTGGCAGGTTCAGTCGCGAAGAAACTGGTAGGCAAAGGTGTGGATGTAACTTGCGGAGCTGGCGCGCAAGCTGTGATGATTAAAATCATTAACAAAGGGAAAACAATTTTCCTTTTCATTTTTACTCCTTCTATATGATATTAACGCTGAAAGAGGTTATTTTGTGCCGGAATATATATAAATAGAAATTAACAGATATAATTAATTTATCCCAGTGAGGTGGAGTTGCGAAAGATTTCAGAAGAACGCACCCGCAAGGAAATGATCGACCCGCAGTTGGAAAAGGCGGGTTGGTATTTGCGCGACCATTCGAAGGTGAAGACCGAAATTCCCGTGGATGGTTACGATGCTGAGCCGTGGAACGGGGTTAGTGATTATTGTTTGTACCGCGAAAACGGGGAAGTATTGGCGGTGGTTGAAGCAAAAAAAGCTACTGTAGATGTGCGCCTTGCACAAGCACAACTCGAATATTATGTAAAAGAAATTGAAAAACACCAATCATTTCGTCCGTTTGGATTCTTGGCGAATGGAGTTGATAGTTTGCGATGTGTTATATGCGGGCGAGTCCATTTAATGGAGTCCGAAATTTATCGGTGTGATGAATGTGGCAAAGCATTTTGTCGTGATAAAGTGGCGCACGGTGAAAAAAATTCTATTTCATCTCAAGGAAGATTTTCTTCCGCATTTGCTTCATCATCAAGCAGGATTTCTTACGGTGGCGAAAAATGCGGTATTGTTTATGAAGTTATCGTAAATGGAAAGAAGAAACCCAAGGTTTACCTTTGCAGCCAGCATGTCGAAACGCAATAAAAGGAGATTTCTATGGCAACAGCCTTTACAAACAGTTCATAGCGTAATTGCTAAGAGACTAAAAAGCGATTGGACGAATATCGTTGAGTATGTTGGTACAGACACTAAAAGTGAAAATATTTTTGGGCTTGAGAGTAAAGCTGCAGTTTGGCGTAAAGTGAAATAGCAACGATGCAAAAATAAGTAGGGGCGACTCTGCAATGCCATCAGTCGTGACCTTCCTAAAACCCAAAAAGAAGTTAATCTTTCTTTTGAACAGATCGAAAGAATATTGAACAGCAAACTGCCATCTTCTGCCTACGAAGATTCAAGATGGTGGGAACATGAAACAGAGGGCAACCATGTCAACAAACGTTCATGGTCAAATGCAGGTTGGAAAGTGATTTAAAAAGAAGCGAGTCAAATTAATCCGCGTGAGATAGGAATTTTAAAATAAATTTTAATTCTTTTAGGCGTACAATCAAGTCATAACCCAAGGAGGGTGTTATGTCCGTCTTAGCAACCATGCGAGTCAAGGTCCATGATTTTTCTGGCACGCAAAAAGCCATCGAAAAATATGGCGAGGTGATGATTAAGAATGGCTGTCACTCGTATAAAGTCTATCAACGGGATGGTGACGATAAAGAAGTTTTGTGGCTGATGGAATTTGATAGTCACGAAGCGTTTGAAAATATGGGCAAAGAATTTGAAGAAGATTTCGTCTCATTGATTAATCCCGCCAGCGATTGGGACGATGCAGTCTGGAAGTTGTCACTTCAAAGTGGCTGATTCAGACACAAAATTAATAAATGGCGTACTACTATGAAAATGGAGGATGCCATGAACAAAACGATTAAGCAAACCTTGTTCTGGACACCACGTGTTGCGGGGATATTATTCGTGCTGTTTCTCAGTCTATTTGCCTTAGATGTATTTGATATGAAGTTAGGCTTTTGGGGAACCTTGTTTGCATTGCTGATGCACCTCATCCCCAGCATTTTGTTAGCTCTTGCGATAGCCCTTGCTTGGAAATGGGAATGGATCGGCGCGCTTCTATTTATCGGATGGGCAATTTGGTATGTGCTCACCACCCATGATTTTCCTTTGAGCGTTTACCTGATTATCGCCGGCATCCCCGCCGTGATTGGTCTATTCTTCTTAGCTGGCTGGGTGTGGAGAAAGCAAATCCGCATGAGTTGAGATGCCTTATAATGAATTAGTCAATCAACCTGTTAATGAAATAAAAGGAGATATAACATGGCATACACACTAGATACAAAAGTCGGTCAAATTTTAGATGACACCAACGCAGTCGAAATTTTAGAAAAATATGCGCCAGGTGTTTCTAAGAACCCTATGCTTGCACTGGCAAGCGGAATGACGTTAAAGGCTATTTTGGCTATGCCACAAGCCAAAGAGGCAGGCATTACCGAAGAAATGGTTGAGAAAGTTTTAGCAGAAATCAACGCGCAAAAGAAGTAACTCTAAAACATAGTTTAAAAAATCAGTACAAAAAACTGGAAGCTGAAATACTTCCAGTTTTTTATTAAACTTTTTATATTTTAATTATTTTTTAAGTCAATCTATACTATTCACTTGGTATCATAATCATCGCAATCAAATATATCAATACACCGGGTACGCCGCCGGGTATAAACGCGATAAACATTGCCAAGCGAAACCAAAATGGATTGATGCCGAAAAATTCACCAAGTCCGCCACATACGCCAGCAATCCAGCGATTATTTTTTGACCTGCGTAAAGTTTGTCTTTGTACGTTCATGTTATCTCCTTTTTACAGAGAAGACATACGCAAGAAAATTAATTTGGTTGCACACTTTACTTGCCTAACACAAACGCCGCAATGCTAAATGCAATCGAAACATTTAGTGAACGTTTTTCACCTTGCATTGGAATATAAAAAATTTGGTCACACAACGAAAGCAAATCGGCATCTACGCCGGTCACTTCACTGCCGAGTATTAGTAAACAGTTTTCCGTATTTATAAAAACTTGATTGCTGATTTCAATTGCTCTCGCATCTTCTTCTAGTGCGTAAACCTTCCACCCTTCATTCTTTAACTTTTCAACCAAGTCAACTGCATTTTTATGATGAGACCATTGAATTGTATTTTCTGCCCCGAGTGATGTCTTAGTCACCGCTTCATTTTCTGGGGTCGGCGTGATTCCGCATAGGAAAACTCGGTCAAAGCCTAAGCCATCGGCACTGCGCAATATTGAACCGACATTCCATGCCGAACGAATATTATCTAACAAAACGGCGCGTGATACTTTATCTTTACTTTTTACTTTCTTGCGAGATTTATCTTCTTCGTGAATTATCTTTTGTGAGACAACCTTCGTCTCACCTAAACAATGCGGGCAACGAATCCCAAATGTAGATTCTTTCTCAATGGGGTAGCGTAGCCCACAGGTTAAACAAATTCGAACTTCAAATATCAAATCACTCATAGCGAGTGATTATATCTGTTGTTCTCGCACACCTTCTTCTACAATTCTCGGCACTGCTTCTTCCCACCCGACAGACATAATGTGCAAGCCATTCACGCCTTGTTTGGTTTTGATTTTTTCAACCAGTTCCAATGCGATTTGAATGCCCTCTTCTTCAGCATTGCCTTTTTTATCGGCAACTTCCATGCGTTGCATAATTTTTTCTGGAACAAAAATACCGGGGATTTTATCGTGCATGTATTTTGCCATTTTGAAACTGCGTAGCGGCGTAATTCCAATCAAAATAAATACTTTATCTAAAATATCTCGTTTCGCAATTTCATTCAGCCAGTTATCTAAATCATCGGCATCAAACACCACATTGGTTTGGAAAAATTGCGCCCCCGCATTCACTTTCTTTTGTTCGCGTAAGGCTTGAAATTTCATGTTGGATGCAAACGGACTTGCCGCTGCGCCGAGAAAATATTGTGGTGGATTTTTAATTTCTCTGCCATCGAGATATTTCGCTTCATCTCTTAACCGACGTAGAATCCACAGCATTTGAATTGAGTCTATATCCACAATATCCATGCGCCCTTTGGGTCCAGGGCTCATCATCATACTGTCACCTGTTAAACATAAGAAATTGGGAACACCTAATGCTGATGCACCGATTACATCTGATTGCAAACCAACACGCGTTTTTTCTCTAGCACTCAATTGCATCACAGGTTCTGCACCAAGTTCAAGCGCAATTTTTGAACATGCTACCGATGACATTCTTGGAACTGCTGAAGCATTGTCTGTAAAATTTAATGCCGTTACATACTGCTTAAGCATGTTGATATTATTTTTCATTTTTTCTGTAGCAACAGAAAGGGGAGGGGAGATTTCAGCCGTGACGACAAATTCACCGGCTTTGAGTTTGCGTTCTAATTCTGAAACGGGTTCACTATATTTTGGGGCGTGATATTCTGAATCACCTTGCCACCATTCAGGCTGGCGGACGGGGCGTAAGATGGAATCTACTGTTGAGGAGACAGAATCAGGTTTCCCCGAAGCGAGACGCGAAATAATTGTCCGCACGCCGATTTGTTTGGCGTTGTCTATGATTCCGCCCCAAGAATCTGTTCCTGCTTTTTCCCAATCCATTGGCGGAAGAACTTCTAGCAAATAGGCTTCACGACCTAATTTGAAAGCACGATCATAAATTTTGTACCAAATACATGGGCGAGATTCATCAACATAACATTTTTCGGGGGTTGAGCCGCCACATGGACCATTACGCAAGCCTTTGGGGCATTCCATGGGGCAGATGAGGGCGGTTTCGGCGAGCAGGCAATTTCCGCACATGCGACAACCAAAGAGCGGACCTTTTACGGCAAGTTCAATTTTTGCTAGCAGGCGTTTTTTGAACGGCTGACGTTTGAACGGCATGAAAGGTGGCTGGTAACGACGACCCGGTGTGAAAACGGACATTCTCGCTCCTTGTGCAGATTATATATTATATATAATTTTACCCCTGACTTTGATTTTTTGGGAAGGTATAATTTAGTCAAAAAGAAAGGATGGATTCACCATGAATGAAATTCACATTGATTCTCTTTTACCTGCTGAAATGGCAGAGAAGGCTGAAAGCATTGGCGTTCGTAAAGCCAACATGCAATTTTTTACAATGTTGATGCTTTCGATTTTGGCGGGTGCCTTTATTGCATTTGGCAGTATTTTTGCTACAACAATTTCAGCGGGTGCAATTTCGGTCAGTGGGGCAGATGGTGCTTTGGCATATTCAACTGCATTGCCTTATGGTGTCACTCGTTTATTAACGGGTTTGGTTTTTTGCCTCGGTCTCATCTTGGTGGTTGTAGGCGGAGCAGAATTATTTACTGGCAACAACCTAATCGTGATGGCTTGGGCAAGCAAAAAGGTGAGCACAAGCGCGTTACTGCGCAATTGGGTCATTGTTTATATTGGGAACTTCATTGGTGCAGTGGGTACGGCTGTGCTGATGCTTTTCTCAAAGCAATATACATTTGGTGCTGATGCAGTTGGAATTGCCGCTTTACGAATTGCTGTTTCAAAAAGTGAATTAGATTTTGTTCAAGCCATTGCCTTAGGAGTTTTATGTAATGTATTGGTCTGTTTAGCCGTGTGGTTGACGTTCAGTGCTAGAACTACATTAGATAAAATCGCCTCAATTATTTTCCCCATCACTGCTTTTGTGGCGGCAGGTTTTGAGCATAGTGTGGCAAATATGTATTTCATACCCTACGCTTTGTTCGTCAAAATGTTTGATTCTGAATTTCTCTCGCGTGTTGGAGAAAGAGTCGCAAACTTGGATTCATTAACGTGGCAGGCATTTTTTGTAAATAATTTAATCCCCGTCACAATTGGTAACATCATTGGCGGCGCGGTGTTTGTGGCGGCTATTTATTGGGTTGTGTTCTTAAGAGGAAAGAAAGCATAATTTAATTAATGAAACGCCTTGACCAATTAACTTTCACCCGCTTTCTGATGATAATACTGGTTTTGTTTTATCATGACGATGGTGGCGTAATTTTTGATTTTTTAAGCCAACTTCCTTTTTCAGAATTGCTTCGTTCTGCTCCTACAGCGGTCAGCTATTTGTATGTTCTTTCAGGGTTTGTAATGGCATTGGTGTATTTTCGCCCGAATGAAAAGTTTGATATTGCTGGCTATTGGCGGGCGAGAGTGATACGGATATATCCACTATACCTAATCGCATTTTTATTAACGTGTTATTTTTATGCGGATTCTATTTTAAGAATAAAACCCCAAAAAATTTTAGCCAACATTTTTGTGGTTCAAGCATGGATTCCTTCCTATTCACAATCATTTAACTATGCCTCATGGTCTATGACTGTAGAATTTTTCTTTTATGCTATTTTCCCGTTTTTCACTATATGGGCATATAAGCAATCTACTAAAAAATTAATTTCATTTTCAATTGTGCTGTGGGTAATTAGCCAACTTATACATCATATTTTCTGGATTCGATATTTTCCCGAGAATCAAGGCTTCATTGTATACTCTCCAGTTTTTCATCTCAACTCATTTATTATGGGCGTTGTTGGCGGGATATGGTACTTACGGGAGGGCAGGCATCAAAGTATCAGTGTGCGTACCATATTTTCTACGCTATTATTTAGTGCTCTCTTCGTAATTGTATATTGCATTGTCAGTATAAGAAACCCAACTTTGTTTCCCAATGATTTACAACCAATGGCTGGTTTGCTTGCTCCGTTTATGATTTTATTTATCATTTCCTTATCACTGGATGAATCGCGCGTATCAAATATACTCAATCACCCAGCTCTTGTCACATTGGGTGAAACTTCGTACGCGATTTATATTCTACATGTTCCTATCGTTTGGTTGTTTGAAAGATATTTGCACACCACCGCTTCTATTTCTAACCCGCAACAAATTTTTGACGCATCTGTGATTCCAATGATGATTGGGATAGGATTACTTGCCCATTTTTTTGTTGACCAACCGCTAAGAAATTGGTTGAAGAAAACATTACAGAAGATAAACATCCCGCTTCTACTCCTTGACCTTGTAATTGTTACTGCTTCAGTCTACATTTCTTTCCGCCTACGCTTTGACCATCCGCGTGAGTTTGCTTCATATCAAACCATGATGAGGGTTATCTTTTATTCTGCATTTTTCTTGCGAACGGCTTTATCAGTTTATTTCAATACACTTAATACGGCTGTTCTTACAGGAAACTTAACTCAAATGCTTCGGTCTGTTTTCATTTCTGTTACAACAGGTACTATCATTTTTTCTGTCATTGCCTACATCGGATTCAGTATAGGTTGGTTTGAAAATTTCCCGCGTAGTGTCTTCCTGATGGATTGGGCAATTGTTTTATCATTGTCATTGCTCACTCGTTTTATATACCGCGCATGGATGTTACGAAGTCAAAAAGTGTTACTCCCTTCTTCTTCTTCATAAGGAAAATTCATGTCAGACAAACACAATCAATTTTTATATCGTATGTCATCCAAAATGCGCAAAGACTTAGTCTTTGCCCAATCCAAAGTGCGTGATTTATATAAAATCGAAGAACTTGAAGATTATATAGATATAGAAGATTCGCCAATCAACCATATCTATGCCGCACTTTCGCCCGTCATAGAAGATGCCAACTTACTCTATGATTATGCCCTAACTGTTAACGACAAAATGGAATTAAATTTGGAAGAAGTTGACATCTCTGCTATTTTAGATGGTGTTTTGACAGTTGCAGACCAAATGATAGAAAACGGCTTCGGTTTGACTTTAGAAGAAGATATTGATGAAAATTTACCAACCATCGAAGCCGATGCAGAAAGATTATCTCAAGCCTTACTTCACTACATTCATAATGCGGTCAAGTTTACCGAAAATGGAACGATTACACTGCGCATAAAAAAAGAACCGAATAACATTTTATTTGAAGTGCATGATACCGGCATTGGTATTCCTGAAGAAAAGCAAGAACATGTTTTTGAAGCATTTGAAACTATCTTAGAAGATAAATCCGACCTGCGTTTAGGCTTTGGGCTTGGATTAAAAATTGTCGAGCATATTATCCATTTACATGACGGCGAAACATGGTTTGAAAGCAAAGAAGGCGCAGGCAGTTCTTTCTTTTTTACAATTCCAATTTAATTATGCTTCGTTTTGCGTGGATCGTAATTTTTATTTTCATAACAAGTTGCAAGTCTTCGGCTGAACCAATAAGGATTTTACCAACACCAATCGTAACAATTATTCGCCCGACTGAAACTTTTACTCCACAACCAACACAAACGATACATCCTACTGCAACTGCAATTCCACATTTGATGTATCCATATACCATTGCAGGGTTGAGGGAAAGAAATTTTACAGGCGGAGAAATTTCTTTAGATGTTGTTATGGGATTAACGGATACCTACACAAAGTATCTAATTTCATATCCATCAGATGGATTGCGGATTACAGGCATTTTGCAAATCCCGCAGGGTGAAGTACCATTTCCAGTCATCATCATGAATCATGGCTATGTAAATCGCAGTGAATACACATCAGGTGATGGCACTGATCGCGCTTCGGTTTATTTCGTTGAAAGAGGATATATCACCATCGCTTCTGATTTTCGCAGTTGGGGCGGATCAGACGTAGACGCTTCATTCTTCCATACCGGCTTGGTGACTGATGTGATGAACTTAATCTCATCTTTAGACTCTCTTCCGCAAGCGGATACAACTCGCATTGGCATGTGGGGACACAGCATGGGTGGCGGAATCGCAACCAAGATATTAACTTTGGATTCACCGATAAAAGCGGCGGTGTTATACGCACCGAATTCAGCCGATGATGCCGATTTGATTGCTCGTTGGGGATACGGTTGCATTGGAGATATTTATGCAGGTGAGTTATTGCAAACTTGTAACTCTGCCGATGTGATTCCCGAATCACTTCCAAGTGAAGTAATTGCCGCCTATGTAGAATCAGCTACAAATCCAGAAATGATGCGGGAAATTGCTCCAATCTATTTTTTAGATTCTGTATCTGTTCCAATTCAAATTCATATCGGTTCAGCGGATGGAGATTACATCGGTTCAACCCCGCCTGAATGGTCTTATAAATTAAATCAGACGTTGATAGACGCAGGCAAAGATGTGGAGTTGTTTGTGTATGAAAATGAACGCCATTCGTTTGTGGGCGATGCGTGGTTGTTGTTTATGAACCGTGCCGTAGATTTTTTTGATGCGCACTTAAAATAGGCTTGACGAAGTATTTATGTTGGCATACAATCTCGCTATCTTATTCTACCGAAAGGAGGCTCATAGCCATGCAAGTTGCTAAATCATCCAAATCATTTTTGTTCAGTGCGCCTCCTTTACACGAGATGTAATTTTGTTGCTTATCTCCGCAGGCGTACTCAGCCTGCGGTTTTTTTATTTAACCTAGACCTGACAGGTCTCCGCAGTGTGATGAATTTTTAATCATACAGGATAAGACCTGTCAGGTCTTGTCATTAAGGCAACAATGAATACAAAAGATTTATCTCGTTTGTTAGATGATAATGACCCATACGAAGAAATGTTAAATGCTAGTAAGCGCCGTCCGCGCAAAACTGGCAGACATCCAAAACAAATATCAAAATCAGATTACGAATTCCTAAAAGAGCAAGATGATTCGCGTAAAACGTTTAGATTCACTTATAAAGCCGCGCGTTTTGAAGAATGGTGGTTGACTGAAACCTTGGGCGCGTTTTACGAACACAAATGGATTGGCGATGTGTTGAAAAAAGTTAAAGTTGGTAAAGAGGCTTCGGTGTATTTGTGCAAGCCTGCACGTGAAATAGATGCGCCTTTGCTTGCCGCAAAAATTTATCGCCCTAGTTCTTTGCGAAGTTTGAAAAATGTGCAAGAGTATCGTCAGGGACGCGCTGACTTAGATGAAGAAGGTCATTTGCTTTGGAAAGAAGCCGATATCAATGCCATTGTCAAACGCACAAAATATGGTGAAGAAGTTCGTCACACTTCGTGGATTGCATACGAATACAAAACGATGGAAGATTTGTTTAATGCGGGTGCAGATGTGCCAAAAGTGTATGCCAAAGAGAAAAATGCGATTCTGATGTGCTTCATCGGTGACCTGACAACTGCTGCGCCAATTCTAAATTCGGTTTCGCTTGAGGCAGATGAAGCCCAAGTTCTTTTTGAGCGTGTAATTCACAATATTGATTTAATGCTCAAACATAATTGCATTCACGGAGATCTATCGGCATATAACATCTTATATTGGAATGGTGAAATTAGTCTGATTGATTTCCCACAAATTGTGATTCCCGAATCCAATCCATCCGCATGGAAAATTTTTCAACGTGATGTAATGCGAGTTTGCCAATATTTTTCTGCACAAGGCGTTGAATGTAATCCGCAAAAACTTGCCGCAGATTTATGGACTTCACATGGACATAAAATTTTCAAACCCCTTGAACCAAAAGATTTAGACCCTGAGAAAGCTGAAGACCGTAAGGTTTGGGAGAAACAAAAGTAATTTAGCCACAGAGTTCACAGAGATTCGTGAGAAAAAAACTCAAAGATCTCAGTGTTCTCTGTGGCTAAGAATTCTCCTGTAAAATTAGTGCAGGAGAATTCATTTATGAACAACGTCCGCCCGAAGTTGACTATGATGAGCGAAGAGCAAATCAAAGAAGCTCATCAAAACGTGTTGAAAGTATTAAGTGAAACAGGTGTGCGCATCGATTCGCCAGATATTTTGAATTTGCTCGAAAGAAAACTTGGGGTTAAATCACAAGACCGAATTGTAAAATTCAAGCCTGAACAAGTCGAAGAAGCGATTGAATCCGCGCCGAAAAATATTGACGTGTATGACCGTCGCGGAAATCATAAAATGAAATTGGGTGAAGACCGTCTCCGCTTTGGTGTGGGAGTCACGGCACTATTTTATCAAAACCCATTTGATGAAACCTTAGATATTTTCAAACGTGAAAATTTTCGTGATTTAGTTCGTTTGGGTTCGATGTTCAAACATTATGATGTGGTTTCAACAGTGGGCATTGTGCGCGACGTTTCAGAAGAACTTGGTGATATGTATGGTTCGCTTGAACATATTTCAAATACAACCAAGCCATTGGTGTTATTGGTTTCAGATGAAAATAAATTTTCTGATGTGTTAGATATGTTTGAGTTATTGCATGGCAAAGAAGTGGGTGATAAACCATTTGTGATTCCGTATTTCAATCCTGTTTCACCACTCGTTTTGAATGCTGGCACAGTGGATAAAATGAAAGTTTCGATTGAACGCGGCTTGCCAATTATTTTTTCAAATTACAGCATGGCAGGTGCATCCACTCCTCTAACACCAGCAGGTACATTAACTTTGTTGATGGCGGAATTATTAGCAGGCTTGGTGGTCAGCCAAACCATCAAAAAAGGCGCGTCGATTTTATTGGGCATGTTGCCTGTGTATTTTGACATGCGTACGATGTTAAATTTTTATGACCCGCAATCAATTTTAATAAGCGTGGCATGTTCAGAGATGATGAAGCATTATCAAATCCCACATTGTTCAACATCAGGTAGTGGCACAGGTTGGGGCATGGATTTAATCGCCGCCGATACCTATTGGATGAACACCCTCGCGCTTCTTTTGTCGAACGGACACTTGGCGCCGTTTATCGGCGACTCATTAGGGTCGAAATCTATTTCTCCCACAACATTTGTGCATTGCCACGAAATTATTGACCAAGCCTTACGTTTGCATGATGGCTTTCAATTAGATGAAGTTAATTCTGCCATTAGTGAAATATACAAAGTTGGACCTGGCAAAAACTTTTTGAATCAACCTTCTACACTACGGAATTATAAAAACGGATATTACATCAGCGGCGTGTACCCGCATTACAGTATGGAAAAATGGCAAGAAGCAGGCTCACCACCAGCCAGACAAGTGTTGAGAGAAAAAACTCAAGACTTGATGAAATCTGCTCCTGCGCCAGAAGAATATGATGAGTTCATTGCAAAAGGGGAGAGGTTTATCAAAGAAAGATTCAAGGTTTGATAAATGTTATACTTATTTTGTTGATATGCGTAAACATTTCTCATTCATTTCTTTACTTCTTGTTACATTAGCGTGTGCATTGCCCAGTGCTTCTCCACAGGTTGATATTCCACAACAACCAGCGGATATAAATGCTTTACAAACTGCTGTTGTCCAAACAGCCGCTGCGGCACAAACACAAACTGCTATTGCAAACCCATCATTGACGCCTACTTATACACCTACCTCTACACGGATTCCAACTATTACACCTTCGCCAACGGTTACATTTATTTTTCTTCTACCAACTTTAACGCCAATTCCAACAGATACACCTCTAGGATTTATTTCGAGTGGTGGTGTGGGCACGCAAGATGTTTCAAAATTTAAAACACCCGCTCCTTGGTCTTGTACAGTGATAGTTTCTCAGACCCAACCTCCCAAATGGGCGGTCATAGAAAAAAAATCTGAGTTTTATGCTTTCTGGACAATTCAAAATACTGGTTCAAAGACTTGGACGAGAACGACTATTGACCTTGTTTACACAGGTGGGTATCGCCATGAAGGTACGAAAATTCAAGATACAAAAGAAACCGTCCCACCGGGTGATACATTACGTGTCAGTGCCTTTTTTGTTGCTCCCAAAAATGCCGGTGAATATCGTTCGTTTTTTACTTTAATGGTCGGTAATCGTCAATTTTGTGGTATGAAGATTGAATTTGTAGTAAAAGATTAGAATTTCTTTCCCCACAAGCCATAGCCTTCATTTCTTCTTTTTTCTCTGCGTTCATGTTGCTCATGGATTTGCTCTACATGATTGGCTTTTTCTTGAATGGCGGCTTCGAGCCATAGTTTTCCTTTTTCAGCGGTAGCGTGACTTCCCGCGCCATACGCGCCAGTTTTTGTATCATCATCCCAAGGTGGGTTGGCGACCAAACTTCCGCCTTCGATCCAATCCATATAATAATCAGGGGTTGAGACGAAATCTGTTTCATCAACAACTTTTTCCATTTTGCATAAATCGGGGCGCAGATGAAGCATGAAAGAGGTTTCCAATTCGCCAGCATGACCCATACCACCAATTTTTGAGGTGCGATATTTTTTGATTGCCTCTGCGCCAATGCTTCCAGATGTATGTAACCAAGTGGTCGCGCAAAAAATGCGGCGGTGACGTTCACCAGCATATTTGACGATATTGATCAAAAATGAGGTATTGCCACCATGTCCACTCATCAGATAGAAGCGGTTGAATCCACGAGCCACCAAAGTATCAATCACCGCCATCCAAAAATCTTCAAAGGCGCGTCCGCCAGCATTCAGCGTGCCAGCAAAAGATGAACGATGTGTGCTGACTCCATACGGCATGACGGGTAAACTAAAACTGCGTGTAGCCAGGTCAGGGCTATTACTTTTATACAAAACAGTTCCTTTAGCAATCGCATCAATAATGATAGTATCTACCGAAAGTGGCAAATGAAAACCATGTTGCTCGGTGTGACCAATCGGAATCAAAATTACTTTTTCGCGTTCAGTATCGGGTGGTAAAAATGGTTTGGGTTGATTCATCGAAACATGCCCTTGCCGAAGAATTGGAAGGTTTGCAATGAAAGAACTTTGTGGGTCTATGCCACTAGGGGCAAGGCAATACACTCTCGTAAAACCATCATCTCGCAAACTATCTAACAAGTTGATGATGTAACCCCAAAAAATTTGATCTGGGATTTCAAGCCCGCTATTTCGCCAACCAAACGGGAATGGGGGAAGTAAACCGCATCGTTCTGGATTTGATAATTGATTCTGCAATTGAGCAGTATCATAGCCTGAACCTAATGGCAAAACCAAAGGCGTATCGCGTGGGAGATCCGCTACTTCATCCCAAGTTAAATCGTCGTAGTTGAAGAAGTTTGTCATAGTGGGAATTATCCTATTATGGATTTCTATATTCACTTGGCCAGATATTTTCAGGCGTTTTTAGAATTGCGGGGCAACTTGATGTGAGTAAACTTTCATCATAGTCACGATAAGACTCATAAAATGTATTAATATCCATGTTTGTTGCTTCTGAAATATTTTTATATTTATCATAACTATCATCAATCTGTAGTATTTCTTTTAATGTCATTTTTGAATCTGGGACAAAGTCTCAACGAGATATGACCTATAGGTGGGCAAGTGGGAAGTATAAACTCGTCATTTTCTGTTATCAATCCGTTTGGACTAAAATACTGCACAACGATGCCTTTATCAGGATAATACAATAATGTTTGAAATGGATTGAAATGTCCCGCTAAATCAGAAAACGACCTAACAAGAATCTGATTAGGTTTCCCATATCTGGTCAATATTACCTCAAGAGTGTATTCAGACATTACTTCTTGATAGAATGAGTCCGCATACACCAAATCGTAGGTATTTTCGGTCATTTCTGTTTTTACATAAATCATTGAAATAGCATTTTCATGGATAAGGTATTGAATTCCAACGCGAATACCATTTGAAAGAGGGCGCATTAATAAAGAGCCACCCGACTCTGAAAATTCATACCTGACTTCACTAACAACTAATCCTAAAAAGGATTCAAGAATTGACGATATTTCGTCAGAAGTGGTTATACCAGGCGTTATACCCCACCAACAAGGAAGCACACAACCTGTGTTAGTTTTGAGGAATTCAAGAACACGTGCTTCTGCATCCTCAACTGATAAAGAAGGAATGGGCGTTTGAGTTTTACTCACGGCTTGCGTTACAGTAGGTGTTGTAATTTTTATATTTGGATTCGGAGATATTTCAGTAATACTCTCATCTACAGCACTGCTTAGACATGATGTCAATATGAATATCAACACATTTAAATTTATAAAAATTTTGATATTGCTTTTATTTTTTATTTGATATTTCATCTACGCCTGCTTCGGGGCTTTTGGGCATATTAAGAAGGCAACAAATACCAATCCAAAAATCTTTCCATTCTTTCATATACATCCAATAAATTCTCACGGCGCAAAAAGCCGTGAGGTTCTGTTCCATAGGTTTTATATTCAAACACTTTATTTTCTCTTCTTAACGCTTCAACCCATTCCTCACTTGCTTCAGGCGGAACAATCGTATCAAGTAAGCCATGCAAAATCAAAACTGGTTTTTGAACATTCTTCGCTTCAGTAATGGGGGAGCCTTTCAAATAGGCTTTCACATTATCAGATGGATGCCCTAAAAATATTTCTGTATAAAAGCGTAATCTTTTTTCACATTGCGCCCAAGAGCTGACCAAATTTGAGTCACCATATTTTGTGATTCCACAGGCAAATAAATATTCAGGGTCACGCGATAATGATGCAATCGTCATATATCCGCCGTAACTTCCACCAGCGATTCCAATTTTATCGGGCTGAACATTTTTCAACGTCCGCAAATATTTTGCTCCATGCAAACAATCTTGCATGTCACCAACTGCCCAATCGTTATAATTCGCGCGTTCAAAATCTTTGCCATAACCCGTCGAGCCGCGATAATTCGGCGCAATGTAGGTATAACCCTTCGCCGTAAAATACTGCGCCACTTCATCAAACGCAAAACCATATTGATCTTTCGGTCCGCCATGTGGATATAAAATCGCCGCGCTATTTGATTTTACAGGGCGATATAAAAACGCAGGAATTTCTAAACCATCATAACTTTTATATGAAACGATTTCAGGAGTCACAAATGGATAATTTTGCATAGCAGACGGATTTGAAAATGTTAATTGAGTCACTTGTTTTGTTTTCAAATCCATTTTGAAAATATCAGTTGTAACAGTCGGCGATTCAAATTCAAATGTGATATATGCTTCATCTCTTGACCAATTCGGATTGGAATGAATCCCCACTTCGCTTCTTAGACTTACGCTTTTACCTGTTTCTGCTTCGGCGACATCTAACTCAAATGAACCATTTCGATTCACCACCAAGAGAATCTGCTTCCCTGAAGGTGACCATTCATATTGAAAAATGTCATGCCCGCCTTTCGTAAATTGATGCAAGCCTTCCCCGTTTGGCTTAATCAAATATAACTCTTCGCGTTGACCTTCTTGGGCAATAAATGAAATCCATTTGCCATCTGGTGACCATTTTGGTGAAATGGCTCGCACAGAAGATTTGCCATATAATGTGATTTGTTTTCCTGTTGAAATTTCAAGCAGAATAATATCTAAACGATTTAAATCGTCAAAGCGGCGTAAGTTGTATAAAATAAATTTTCCATCGGGTGATGGGTTCGCATCCCAATGGTCGCCAATTGTGTCATTCGTTAATGCAGTTGGATAATCACCGTCAATGTTTGTAAGTAATAATTGGTCGGCATCATATCTTTCAAACGAAACGATTAATCCTTTTGAATCAGGCATCCAACGCGGAGAACTTGCAGACGATGTAAAGTCTGTGATTTTTTTTGGTAAGCCGCCGTCTTTTGGGACAATATGAACATGACCATTCAAGGTAAATGCTAACCAATTCCCATCGGGTGACCATTGCGGAGTTTCATCATCCCAATATGGCACGAGCGTCCTATCTGTGCTGATTCGTGATAGCCAACTTCCATTTGCTGACATGGTGAACACATCGGATGAATAAGCACCATCTTTGATGCAGGCGATGTGTCCCTGAGATGAAAGTGTATGGGAGCGTATCCGCTCGACCGAAGTCAGAAGCGGGAGGGTTAATCCAGCGGGTGGTTTAAGGTCAGGTCTCTTTAAGGAGGGCCAGCCGTTGCGTTCATATTTTTCTGTGAGTTTGATTGGGTTTTCCATGCCGAGATTTTACCAAAACCATTCGTTAACCACAGAGTTCACAGAGACCTTTGAGAAAACCTTTTAAAAACCTCAGTGAACTCTGTGTGCTCTGTGGCGACGGACGTTCTTAGTATTGCAAGATAATTCTATGCTTTCCCTATTCTTGAAATTACAGTAAAATTAATGTCAATGAGTTCCTTGATAGGGTCATTGCAACTTATCGTTTTTGAAACCTGCGCTATGGCAGTTTAATCTGCTATGGCGCAATTTATTTTAAGAAATAGGAGAAGAGATGAAACAAAAGTTTCTGTTCGTTTTTTTGCTTTTCGCTTTGGTGCTTTCCGCTTGCGGAACAGGTCAAAGCGCTAGTACGCCAGCCGTTGTAAGAATCGGTTGGGGTGGCGGACCCGATACATTGAATCCTGGCATGGCAATTTTGGCAGTAGAGTATACAATTTTTGAATTGGTTTACGACTCAATGTATGATTTGAATTTGGACGGCTCTTTTACATTGAGTATTGCTGAGAGCGCTACTGCTTCAGATGATGGCACAGTGTGGACTTTCAAAATTAAGGAGGGTTTGAAATTTCATGATGGTGAAGACCTAACTGCCGAAGATGTGGCTTTTACTTATAACTTGTATAAAGACACACCTGAATACCCATATTTGAATGGATATTATACGACTTATTTTGATTCGATTGAAGCCACTGGGAATAACGAAGTGGTGCTTACACTAACAGAAGCGATTCCAAATATTGAAAGCCAATTGGTTTATTTATACATTTTACCGAAACATATTTGGGAAACTGCTAGCCCCACTGAATTTGATAATGTCACTATGATAGGTTCTGGCCCATTTAAGTTGGCGGAATATGTACCTGATGAATTTGTGCGCTTGGCGGCTAATAAAGAACATTTTGCCACTCCGCCCAAAGTGGATGAAGTGATTTTCCAAACCTTTGATAATCCTGATGCTTTGGTGCAAGCGATTAAGACTGGTCAAGTAGATATGATTAGTAGTTTACCTGGCACTGCAGTAGAAGGTTTGAAAAGCGAATCTGCTGTGACTGTGGTAACAGGTGCGCCATTTTCGCCTGGTCCAGAGGATATTATATTCAATCAAATTGACCCAGAAAATTGCCCTGTGGATGAAGGTGGGCTTTGTACAGGTCATCCTGCCTTACGCGATAGAAATGTCCGTTTGGCATTAGCCCATGCAACTGATAAACAAAAAATAATAGACGTGGTTTTGTTTGGTCTTGGTACGCCAGGCTTTACATTAATTCCTGATGGGTTAGGCGTATGGTTCAACAACACACTTACAGATTATGAATTTGATACTGCCAAGGCAAACCAAATTTTAGATGATGCTGGTTACCTTGATACTGACGGCGATGGTGTGCGCGAAATGCCAGATGGCTCGCGGGCTTTGTCTTTCCGCATCAATTGGGATAGTGATAATAGCGATTACCCACGTATTGCTGAATTGTTGAAAGAAATGTGGGCAGAAATTGGTGTGGCTTTAGAACCTCAAGCTTTTGATGCAGATGCTTTAACTGCTATTTGTTGCCCCACGTTTGATTTCGATATTATGATTTGGGGTTGGGTTTCTGACCCTGACCCAAGTGCTTTATTGTATGTGTACACAACAGACGCAATCCCTTATGGTTCAAGCGAAACAGGGTATTCAAATCCTGTTTATGATGAACTATACAACCAACAACAAGTAACTTTGAACTTTGAAGAACGTAAAGAAATTGTTTGGGAAATGCAACGTATTACACATGAAGATGTTGTGTATATCATCCCGTATTATGCACAAGCCGTTCAAGCATTCCGAAACGACCGTTTTACAGGTTGGATTATTGACCAATCCAAAATTGAATTGACGGATGTTACTTCGTTAGTATTGATTGAACCCGTAAGATAGTTATGATGTTGACAGGCTTCAGAGGCATTTGTCTTTGAAGCCTGTACTATAATTTTTCTACAACAAGACCCTAAAGGTCTTTAAGACCTTTAGGGTCTATAAAAGTAAAAGTAGGTGAATCTTGAATCGAAGTCGTGCTATTCTCAATAAAACTGCTTGGGCAGTTTTTACAATTCTTTTTGTAATTGTGCTTAACTTCTTTTTATTTCGCATCTTGCCAGGTGACCCTGCTCGAGCAGGCATGAAAGACCCACGCCTAAAACAAGAAGCGATTGAAGCCTTACAAGTGCGCTTTGGTTTAGATAAACCTGTTATTAATTGTTTCGATTCATTAAATCCAATCAAAATCGGGAATTGCAATGTCAATCCACTAGAAACCCAATTTTTTATTTATATTGGTAATTTGTTCAAAGGAGATTTGGGAATTAGCTATGACACCAATCGTCCAGTTTCAGAGATGTTATCTGAAAGATTATGGAATACTATTTTATTAATTGGTGCAGGTCAAATTCTTTCCATTATTCTGGGCATGGTTTTCGGGATATTGGGCGCATGGAAAGCAAGAACCTTAGTGGATTACGGCTCAACGGGCATCAGTCTTCTCTTTTGGAGTTTACCAACTTTTTGGCTCGGTATCGTCTTATTATTTTGGGGGAGTGCCAATGGTTTTCCAATAGCTGGGAAAGCCACACCTGGAATGAGTTCTTATCCGCTATTTCAACAATGGGGTGATGTGCTTTGGCATATGTTCTTGCCAACTTTAACATACACAATTATTTTCATGGGTGAATATACATTAATTATGCGTTCTAGTTTAGTAGATGTACTTTCAGAAGATTACATTCTCACCGCCAAAGCCAAAGGGGTAAGTGCTTTTCAAATTTTGAAAGACCATGCCCTCAGAAATGCCATGCTTCCCTTGGTAACAGTCATCGCCATCAATTTAGGTTTTACGGTAGCAGGTGCTATTCAAATCGAATCTGTTTTTTCATGGCCAGGGCTAGGGAGTGCTGTGTTTGAAGCAGTAGAACGCAGAGATTATCCTGTTTTACAAGGTGCATTTATCTTAATTGCTGTATCAGTCATTCTTGCCAACTTACTAGCAGATTTAACATATACATACTTAGATCCACGTGTGCAGGTGGAATAAATATGCAGACCACACTTCAAAATACTTCTCCAAATAAAACCGCTTCCCAATTATTTAATTTTTGGGAATCATTTAAAAAAAGCGGCACAGGTGTAGTGGGTTTATATATGATTATTGTGATTCTGATCCTAGCAATCTTTGCCCCACTTATTGCTCCCTATGATGAATCATCAACAGCCAATGTTGGAATTTCAGATATTTATCAACCGCCAAGTGCTCAACATTGGTTTGGTACAGATGATGCCGGGCAAGATGTTTTTTCGAACTTTGTATATGGTGCTAGGGTTTCTTTAACCGTTGGATTCTTTGCCGCGTTTATCTCTTTGATAATCGGCGGCTCATTCGGTCTTATTGCTGGTTTCTTCGGCGGACGCTGGGAGACTTCGCTGATGCGTTTTACTGACATCATGTTAGTGATTCCTGATTTGCCGTTAACTGTTGTGATTGTGGCATTAACCAAACCATCTTTATTCAATATCATTCTTGTGATTGGTTTATTAGGTTGGACAACAACCGCTCGCGTTGTCCGTTCGCAAACATTAGCAGTTAAATCTCGTAAATTTATTTTACGCGCCAGAGCCATTGGCGCCAGTAAACCGCATATTGTAATCAATCATATTTTGCCATTGGTCATGCCAATTCTTGTAGTGCAAGGCGTACTGGTAATTTCTTTAGCCATCTTGAATGAAAGTACATTATCGTTTATCGGTTTGGGAGATCCCTCTGTTCTTTCATGGGGACAAATGTTAAATTATGCTTTTGGTCGTGGAGCACTTTCTAGCGGAGCATGGTGGGCATTGTTAGTACCAGGGTTAGGAATCGTTTGGATAGTATTAGGTCTTACTTTACTGGGGCAAGGCCTTGAGCAGGTATTAAATCCCAGAACAGATACACATCACCTCATGCCGAGCAGGTTGCCCCTTAGTAAAGAAGCGTTGGTCAAGCCTTTACATCAAAATACATTGTTTGAAGTTCAGAATTTATCAATTCATTATGTCGGTGAAGGCAAAGCGCCGGCTCATGCGGTGGAAGATGTAAGTTTTACTTTGAAAGAAGGCGAGTTGATGGGGCTAGTGGGTGAGAGTGGATGTGGCAAGACGACTTTGATGTTGGCGTTGTTGCGCTTGCTTCCATCGGCTGGGCAGATTGTGAATGGAAAAGTTTTTTTCAAAGGCAAAGATTTAACTTCATTAAGTGAAGAAGAATTGAACGAGATTCGTTGGCGTGGAATTTCAATTGTGTTCCAAGGTGCCATGAATGCTTTGAATCCAGTTCGCACGGTGGGCGACCAAATCACCGAAGCGGTGATGAAACATGAACCGAAATTTCCAAAAGAAAACATTCCAGCACGTGTGACTCAGTTACTCGAATTGGTTGGCATTACTGCTGACCAACGTGACCATTTCCCGCATCAATATTCTGGTGGAATGCGCCAACGCGCCATGATTGCTATGGCTTTAGCCTGCAATCCCGATGTAATTATTGCAGATGAACCTACCACCGCATTAGACGTGATGATTCAAGCGCAAATTTTGGAGTTGTTAGATAATCTCCGTAAGAAACTTGGTTTAGCAGTTATTTTCGTTACGCATGATTTAGGCATCGTAGCAGAATTATGTGACAAAGTTCTTGTCATGTATGGTGGCGTCACTGCTGAATACGCCGATGTTGATACAATTTATAACAATCCGAAACACCCTTACACACAAGAATTACTAAAAGCATTTCCTGATTTAACCAAACCGAAGAAAAAACTTTCATCTATTCCGGGCTATCCGCCCCGTTTAGATGCTTTGCCTGCCGGCTGTCGCTTTGCTCCGCGTTGCCCTGCCGCATTTGAGCGTTGTCATACCGAACAACCTGCTTTACATTCTATTGGTAACAATAATCATATTGCCAGTTGCCATCTTGTTGAGGCTTCTAAATGAGTACTGAACATTTCCTTGAAGTGCAAGGTTTGAAAAAACATTTTGAAGCAGGTCGTCCTGCTTTATTCTCACGCGATGTACAAAAAGTCCATGCAGTAGATGGCGTAGGCTTTACACTTCGCCGAAGTGAAGTGATTGCTTTAGTCGGCGAAAGTGGATGTGGAAAATCTACATTGGCATTGTTGTTAATGGGACTCGAAGACCCAACCGCAGGCACAATTAAATTTGAAGGGCAAGACATTACCCATTTGAACGACCATGAGCGTAAAGACTTGCGCCGCAAAATTCAAATGGTTTTTCAAGACCCATACGAATCACTAAACCCAACTCAAACCATTGAAGAGATAGTCACCGAACCTTTGGTGGTGCATGGTTTTGCAAACGTACCAGACCGCCGTGAACGTGTTGTTAAAGCAATGGAAGATGCTGGACTAAAACCAGCCGAAGTGTATATGAGTCGTTATCCGCATGAACTTTCTGGTGGGCAACGTCAACGCGTGGTGATTGCGGCGGCACTTGTGCTTGAACCAGAAATTATTTTGGCTGATGAACCCGTTTCAATGTTAGATGTTTCGATTCGCGCAGAAGTCATCAATCTATTGGCTGAACTTCGCATCACGCGCCAAATTGCAGTAATTTTCATCACTCACGATTTAGGCTCTGTTGGTTTCTTTGCAGATAGAGTTGCAGTTATGTATCTCGGTCGCATCGTTGAAATTGGAACTATGCTTGAAGTCTTAGAAAATCCGCAACATCCATACACCAAAGCATTAATTTCAGTTATTCCAGTTCCAAACCCACGTTTGCGTCACGAACGAATCATTCTCAAAGGCGAAACACCGAATCCAATCAATGTGCCTTCGGGTTGTCGTTTTCATCCACGTTGCCCCGTTGCAATTGAATCATGCAAAGCGTCTGACCCTCCAATGGTGACATTAAGTAAAACACATCAATCAGCATGTTTGTTGTTGGTTAAGTAGTGTCATTCTGAGCCACGTACTTTCTCTTTGCGGCGAAGAATCTCTGAGATAATAGTAGAGACTCTTCGCATTCGCTCAGAGTGACATAAAATTATGGACATCACCAGCACCCAAAACCCAAAAATAAAACACATTGTCAAATTGCGTGAAGATAAACGCCAAAGACAAAAAGATAATTTGATTCTTGTTGAAGGCTTTGATGAATTGACGCTCGCATTAAGTTGCGGCTTGATTCCACAAACGCTTCTAACCGCGCCTGAACTTGCCAGCAAACCTTTGACATTTAACTCAGCCGAAACATTAACAGTCAGTCGTGCCGTCTTTGAAAAAATATCCTATCGTGATAACCCAGATGGCTGGTTAGGAATTTTCTCCACTCCAAAAGTTTCTTTAGAAGAAATAAAATTATCAAACCCTGCCTTAGTGATTATAGCGGAGTCAATTGAAAAGCCCGGCAATTTAGGCGCAATTCTCCGCACAGCTGATGCCGCCAAAGTAGATGCAGTCTTAGTCTGTGACCCGCGTGTGGATATATGGAATCCAAATGTGATTCGCGCTAGCAGAGGAGCAGTTTTTGCAATGCCGGTGATAGAGATAAAGTCTCCCGAAGCAGAAGCATGGATAAGGTCAAGAAAGATGCGGATAGTAGCGGCAACACCATCAGCTGATGAAATCTATTCCAATATCAATATGCAAGAATCAATTGCGATTGCTGTCGGTACAGAAGATAAAGGTCTAACCGATTTTTGGATGCAACATGCCGATGTCAAAGTGCAAATCCCAATGCTTGGAAAAATCAATTCACTCAATGTATCTATTGCCACAGCACTAATGGTCTACGAAGCATTGAGGCAACGCGGCGCGAATTTTCCCGCTTAAATAAATTGCAACCAAATCCAATTTCAGAGTAATATTCATCGAAAGATGAGCGAAGACCTGCATGACTCTCAAACGCAAATTGATATATTCGCCAGATTGGGTAAAGACCTGGCAAGCACTACCCATGCCGAAACCGCCGCATGGACTATTCTTGATGCCGCAGATCAATTAATTGGCTGGGACGCCTGCTATCTAATTTTGTATGACCCTGAAAAACCAAACAAACCGCGTCCATTATTAACCGTTGATACCATTGAGGGGAAGCGAGTCGTTCAAAAAGGTGCCGCACCAGATAAACCCAGTGAAAACATGCTCAAAGCCATACAGCAGGGCGGCTTTTTATCTTTGTATCACAAACACTTTGATATTGAACCAGCATTATCTTTTGGAGATTATAAAAAGAGGACACTCTCACAATTATTTGTGCCGGTTGTCAGTGGCGCAAGAACCATCGGCGTGCTTTCGATTCAAAGTTATGAATCCCATGCTTATCAGAATGACCAACTTGATTTATTAAATAACTTGGCTAGTCATTGCGCAGGTGCTTTAGAAAGAATTTGGGCACAAGAAGCACTCACCGATTTGGTAGAACGACTAAAAGTGTTCCATAAGGCTGTCGGTGAAATCAACGCCAGTTTAGATGTTGAACGAGTTTGCCAGGTGGTTTATGAAACTGTTATCAAGGTCATGGCTTGTGATGATTTCGTAGTGGATGGTTATGATACAAAAACGAATGAAATCATTCCTATTTTTGCAATTGAACATCCGGGCAGGCGCGTCTATACTAAAAAATATCTTGCCGACCATGGCTTAGCCGGTGAAATTGTACGCGCCAAAAAACCAATCTTATTTAATAGTGTGCAAGAAATGGATAATAGCAGTATTCAATTTGAATTTTACGGCTCTCAAATTGATGATGACCCAACTGAATCTATTTTGGCTGTACCAATGATGTTGCATGGTGAAATTTATGGCATGATTTCTGCTCAGGCATATAAAAAAGATGCTTACAACCATGATGATTTGTATTTACTGGAAGTACTAGCCTCTCATGCTACGATTGCAATTGAAAACGCCCGCCTCTTTGACTCAGTTCAACAGGCGGCATACACCGACGCATTAACTTCCACTTTGAATCGTAGAAGGTTTTATGAGCTTGCTGAAATTGAATTTGAACACGCAAAAGAATCAAAACAGCCACTCGCAATTATTATGATTGATGTAGATGACTTCAAAAAATTTAACGACCAACATGGTCATAAAGTGGGTGATTTTGTTTTGACAAAAGTTGCTGACACTTGCAAATCATCTTTGCGTGGAAATGATATCTTCGGTAGGTTAGGCGGCGAAGAATTTGCATTGGTTCTACCAAACACAGCATACCAAAACGCATTAGAAGTTGCACATCGTTTGTGTGAACAAATCAATCAACTTGATTTCAATCACGCCCTTAAACAATTTGATAAAACTAAAAATTTATTTCAAGCAGATTATTTATTGAATGTCAGCGTCAGCATTGGTGTAGCTATGTATGACGAAACCTGTAAAAATTTAGACATTCTGATAGACCACGCCGACCAAGCCATGTACAAAGCTAAACATTCCGGTAGAAATCAAGTGCATGTGTGGGGGAGTTGAAAAAACAAGTTACGAGAAACTACGGTATATAAATCTCGCACACGCCTGCTTCAATTTCACAGCGGGCTACTTCCTCACCGACCCACAGCACACGAAACTGAGTGGCATTTTCGTAGCCATAAGCTGAACTCCAAAAGACTGTATCACCGGGGTTATCGAAGCGGACTTGAACACTGCTCATGATTCCAAACAAACATTCAGAAGGATAAAGATAAGGCGGGTCTTCATCGCCATAGATAGTGAAGTTAACGCAATAATTTCTTGGTAAATGTTTTACAGCGTTTGTTTCCCATTGCCAACCTTCAAAGCGTTCCTCAGTTGGGTTTCCATTTTCATCTAAATGTTCGAATACAAAACCTGCCAAACTTCGTTTTGCAAAGGAACGATTGAGCAAAACCACACTTGTTTCGTTATAAAACAAAGTGAAAAGATTTCCGTCTGGATATAAAACTGTCGGCACAGCGAGCGTGGCAGTGGGTGTAATGGTTTCGGTTGGCGGAATCAATGTCGGCGTGAAAGTGGCTTGAGGTGGAGCAGATGTTTCAGTTGGTTGAACAGGCGTCACTGTAGAAAGAGGCGTTGAGTCTACTGTTGAAGTTGGTAAAACTATCCCCATATTCAATCCGTTTTGAAAAAAGTAAAATGCTCCAAATCCTAAAAGGATAAAAAGAAAAATTCCGAATAGCCAAAAATTTCTTTTGCGATTTTGGTGAGTGGCAATCACGGTCGGTGGCATTTGCGCGGCTGGCGTTTTTCGTTTTGCAATTTGACCTGTTGCATCATCACGTTGAATGGTAGGCGCGCCGACAGGCAATGGCGGAAGTGAAACTTTTTTTGGAGCAGGCGTTCTATTGATTGCCGCTTCTAGTGCATCCATTAAATCTGCTCCGCTTTGATAGCGGTTCTTTGGATTTTTTTCTAGCGCATGCAGTAAGACTTTTTCAACTTCTTTGGATAAATTTTGATTCACGCTTCGCGGCGGAAGGGGAGGCTGGGCGATGTGCTTTAGAGCAACTTCTTGCGGGGAGTCATCGTTGAATGGCACAGTGCCTGTGAGCATTTCATAAAGGATGACACCAAAAGAATACAAATCGGATTGCGGTACTACGTTAGCAGAGTGACGTGCTTGTTCTGGTGAGATGTAATGAGGCGTGCCAAAGACGTTGCCTTGTGTACCATCTTGCACATCGAGTGCCATGCCGAAATCACCAAGTAAGACGCGCCCATCTTTTGACAATAAGATGTTTGAAGGTTTTACATCACGATGAATCACACCTTGACGGTGTGCATAATCTAACGCGCTGGCAATGGCACGCCCAATGCGTAAGACCTCATCGGTTGAAATCAGTTTTCTTTCATAAGAATACGAATCTAAAAAGGTGGCTAAGTCTTCGCCATCTACATAATCCATGACGTAGTAAGAAAAACCTTGCGCATCGTCAGCATAATAGATTTGGATGATGTTTTCGTGTCGCCATTTTGCCATCATACGCGCTTCATTAACGAAGCGTGTGGCATAAGCAGGATGTTTGCGATAGCGTTTATCTAATACTTTTATGGCAACAGAGCGATGTAGTTTTACATCCCAGCCATAATACACGGTCGCCATACCACCCTGACCCAGCAGTCGTTCGACGCGAAAGTTAGCAAGTTGTTTTCCTATCAGTGGGTCATTCATTAATCATTTGCCTTTACAGTATTATTACTGCTTTATTTTTATTTTTCCTTGCGCAAGTGTTTCACGGCTGGCAATTGTAATTTTAGAAAGTTCTTGTACAAAGCGATTTGCGCCATTCACATACGCATTCAGGTAGTCTTGTGTAATTATTTCGGCTAAATCTTTACGTCCAATTTCAAAGAGTTGTGGAACATGCGGACGAAAATCACGCAGATTCATTTTAACGACAGATTCTGAATCTGTAATCACACTCCATGCTAATAATTTCTGATCATTATCGTCTTTGGCGGTCATAAAACGAGTCAATGTGCTGGTAGGGGCAACTGCGCCGACATTTGAAAATACTTCTCGCCCTTTGAGAATATTGTTCAGCACTTCAAACCGTTCTGGAATTTTATCCAATAACCGTTGAATGGGAAGGGGTAAATGAGCCAGCAATTTAATCGCACCAACACTGGCACTTTGTCCGAGCGAAGCAATCTCTTTGGCGCGTGAAAGAAATACGCCAAAACCTGCTAAAGACGCCAGATACACTTTTTGTGAATGATTAAAACTTGCAAACAATGCGGCTCTATCTTCACCAGATGCAGTTTCGTAGGCTGTCAGTAATTTTAGCGTTTGAGCATGTAAAGCCAGCAAATTTAAATCCACAAGTGGTACTTCCACATTCATCGGGTACACGCGCTCACGTGGAGATTTTAGGCTGGCATCCATTGGAATCAAGATAGAAGGATTGGTTCGGCTTCCTTCTTCTACTAACTGATGCAGTGAGGCAGATAATTCTGGTTGCGTTTCAGAGAGTTTATCAATTTCGTTTAACAATTCTTGCGAGGGTTGATAACTAGCCGCATGAATAGCACGATATAAGACTAGTAAATCATTAATAGTTAATTCGATTAAGTCATTGCGTTGCTTGAATTGTTTTCGCAATTCAAAAAAGGCTTTCAAATCGAGTTGGTCATTTTCGGCACCGGCTTCTGGCAACACATGCGGAGACTGACTGACCAAAAACAAATCTTCTTCATTTAATTGCAAAGCCAGTGGTGCATAAATCGAATAGTCGGCTGGGGTGGGGGAAGGCAAGAGGCTTAAATAACGCGCCCATGATAAGGCTTCATTGGTCATGATTTCGGATAAGACACTTCCCCAAACGCCATCAAAAAAAATGTGAGATTGGTCAAATACAATGGTTTGACCTGTATCAAAAATTGTCATGGCATGAGAGCCGATGCCACGTTCGGTTTGGCGTAATTCAGAAAGTGGCAATTCACGTGCACGTCTATCCGTTGAAATTAAAATCGGAGCAAAACGTAAATTATCTAATTCCGTCACAAGCATTGGGTTTAATTTGCTTCGTAAATGTGCCAAAGCAGAACGCTTGACCTTTGCTAACGAAAGCAATTGGGCTTGCATAGCCGACGTGTCGTTGAGCAAAGCCATGATTTGAGCGCGAGCCGTCAACACACTCAAAGGGTTATTTGTGCCCGGCTCACAAGCAGGGATTAAGTAATAACTATTGTTATGAATAATTCCAATTTGTGCATCGCTAATATTAAATGGAATGCGAATTTCGCCATAATGACCTGGGTCTAAATACGCCAAGATAGACATCTGACTTTGATACGCACTTAATTCTTGCTCAATGATTTGATTTAATTTTTTCTGCCAAGCTTCATAAACATTGGGCGGTAAGATTTGTAACTTTGTTTGTAAAAAATCATCAAACTTCAAACGGCGATAGGTTGGATAGTCCACATTTGCCCCGTCGTCTTCTCTTCGATATGGGCGAACCAGTTCCCAGTCACGAAAGAGGCGGCGAGCAGTTTGAGTCTGTTCCGGTACAGCGTGAAGGGCATCTTCTAGTAAAGCAATCGAAACTCGCTCCAT
>DDVH01000020.1:53514-66014 GCA_002345215.1 Anaerolineales bacterium UBA2317 | reverse complement strand
TGTATTTTCTAAACTTTGTCAATAGTTATCAGACAATTAAACCTTAAAAAATCGGACTAATTTTTGACCCGAATCCCCAACTCATTGACATAAGACTCAATCAACCGAATCGCATTCTCAACACCATCCTCGCCTCTCATATCTTGACCTATCACCTGCGCTCGCCTTCGTATAACATCAGACTCAGCCTGGACAATTGCATTGACTAATCTCTCGACCGAAAGATGTTTTACCAAAATCGGTTTTGGACCAGCACCCACAGCATAGACTCTACCTCCCCAAAACGGTTGGTCAGCAGTAAAAGGCACAACAATATTTGGAATCCCCGCGCGCAAACCAGCAGACGTAGTCCCTGCACCGCCGTGATGAATAATCATTCTACATTTTGGTAACAACCAATCATGTGGAGCAGACTCTATATATAACAAATCATTTGTAGATTCATGTTGTACACTCCCCCAACCTGACAAAATAATTCCACGATTGTTTGTTTGCCTCAATGATTCACGAACAATTTCATCAATTCTCTTTGCATCTTTATTGACCATGCTTCCAAATGAAATGCAGATAGGAGGTTTGCCTGCTTTCAAAAATGAATCAAGTTCAGGTGAAGGTGAATATGAATCATTAAGTGGAAAGAAATAATACCCAGTCACATGGATTTGGGGATACGACCAATCTGTTGAGGCTGGTAAAATGCTTGGGGACCAAGCACACAGGATGGGGGTCTGAAAGTGAAGCGGGTTTTCATCAAAGGGAATAAATAATTTTCGTTTGGGTAATTTCGCTTTACGGCGGACTTGTTCAAATCCAATTTGTGCTGAAAGAAAAAATAATTTTTTAGAAACCATGTGTGAGAGGCGATTCAAAAAACGATTTCTAAAATTCGGCATGGTGATGTTGGGATAATCACCTGTGGGCGTGAACATCGGAAAAGTTTGAATGTGAATATCGGGGATATTTTTTTCGCGTGCGAGAGTGTGTGCGCCGACCGCGTGAGCAAAGGTGTGAATGATAAGGTCTGCGTTTTGACTGGCGATTTCGGTTTGACGAAAAATATCCGCACCGATTTCGATGGCATGATTTCGTAATTCATTCATCTGCTTGATGAAGTTATAGCCCGAATCATTTAACTTGCGACTCAAATCTTCAATGTCGCCCGCCAATGGAACAAAAATTATTTTATTTTCTTCAACAAGATTTTTGAAACGAGCGGGTGCGGCAAGCGTGACATTGTGACCACGATTCATTAATCCAACAGATAATGGAACAAAGGGTTGCACATCGCCGCGAGAACCGTAGGTGAGAATTGTGATGTTCATAAAAAAATCGGTGGTCGAGTAGACATGAGCCGAATTTTGGCGAATGTCGTATCGAGACCACCTGTTAATTATATTCTTTTTGTTAACTTGTGGTCTCGAGTAGTTGCTCTTTATCACTCGCAACTACTCGACCACCGAATAATCAATTCATTTCTTGTCTTCCAGATAAAGCTCTCAGCAAAGTGTTTTGATCTGCATATTCCAAGTCACCACCAACAGGTAAACCACGTGCAAGGCGTGTGACATGTACATTGAATTGCCGCAATTGACCTTGTAAATATTGAGCAGTTGCATCGCCTTCCATGCTGGGATTCGTAGCAAGGATAATTTCCTTCACTCCCCCATTGGCAACACGCGCCACCAATTGTTTGATTTTCAAATCATCAGGTCCAATACCTTCAATGGGAGATAAAACTCCTTGCAAAACGTGATACTTTCCATTGAATCCACCAGTGCGTTCCAATGCTAAAACATCAAGCGCTTCTTCAAGGACACAAATGACAGATGAATCTCGTTTAGGTGATTCACAAATTTCACAACGTTCTCTGCCTGCTTCCATGATGTTAAAACATTCAGGACAAAATGCAGTATTGGCTTTGAGATTTGCCAACGCGACAGATAAATCTTGAGAGATTTCATCAGGTGCGCGCAATAAATAGAAAGCCAACCTCGAAGCAGATTTCGGTCCGATACCAGGTAGGCGTTCGAGGGCAGTGATTAAACTTTGAATTGATTCAGGTAAAAGCATAAGAGTTTGAAAGTTGGAAGGTTTGAACGTTCAAACGTTTTAACATTCCAACATGAAAACTAGAAGGGTAATCCACCCGCTAGCGGACCCATCAACTTTTCTTGCAAGGCACGTGATTCATCCAATGCCATGTTGACAGCGGATAAGACCATGTCTTGCAACATTTCAGCATCGGCATCTTTTAGAAATTCAGGAGAAATCTCAACCGATTTGCATTTTTGGTCACCAGTCATTGTGACTTTAATTGCGCCACCACCCGCTGTTGCACTGACAGTTTCTTCGGCGAGTTTTGCTTGTGCTTCAGCCATTTGCTGTTGCAATTTTTGTAGTTGTTGCATCATTCCCCCGCCACCCATTGCGGGTCCTTTGTTAAATCCTTTTGCCATTCTTTAGTCTCCTAGTTTGCTAGTTAAATAGTTTATTAGTTATCGAATTATACAAGTTAATCCCACCATGCTGAAAGAATCACATACGAAGTATTTTTTATTTCACTTGTTCCAAGCATATCCATTGCATCTTCCCTGCCAATCCATTGAGTTTCATCAGCATGAAATTGTTCTTTCATAATTTCTTCCAACTTAAATCCATAACCATCTTCGGGATAAATATACAAAGTATCGGCGTGCCAATGACCATCGTCCATATCGCGCAATGAAATAAAGTCTAATGGCAATAAAACGGTTTTCCACATTTTATGATTTTCTCTCAACCAACGAGCAATCTCTCTGCCATTAAAGTTGTTAAAGTTTGTTTTTGCAATTACTTCTAATTGAAAGTTTTGGGCTTCACTTATTTTTTTCTCCACTTGTTGAAGCACAGGATGAATCGTAAACTCAACTTTCACATCTCGCTTTTTCTTTCCACTATTTTTATCCAACGTCGTCATCATCAACCTCAATTATTACTACTTATGATTTACGAATCACGCGACCAAATGACTACTTAGACCAATTGACCAAAAGACTAATCATCCATATCCACAATTTCGCCGCCGTGTTGAATAGCAGTTGCCACCATCCCATCGCCCGAAATATTCGCGGGCAGTTTGCCTTTGGCATTCGTCACCACACAACGCACGGCAACATCCACATGAAAATGGTCTTTGACGAGTCGCTGAATCACTTCAATTTGGTCAGGCTTGTTCAACTTCTCCACCAGCACATCACTCGCCATGCCAAGCAACAAAGTTTTTCCTTGCACATCAATCATGCGCACTGAATTAAGCAATGCACCCAAATTCGCTTGTGATTTTGGAAGTGTGGCGATTAAAGATTTCCATGCTTTGACGATGTCATTTGCATTGATAACTGATTTTTCTGATTGGACATCCGCTTCTTTCTTGACCTCAGGCTTGGTTGCTAAAACCTCAGGCTTTGACTTTGCTGACGAAGCAGAAACAACTTTCGGCTTAGATTGAAGCGGTTCTTCATCTAATATTTCTGCCAAAGCAAGCTCCAGACTCAATGAAGGTTGCCACCCACCGCGTAAATCTGTAGCGGCGTTGTTGAAAATTTTCATCATCCTCAAAGTATCAGATGTGCTAAATGATTTTGCATGTTCTTGCATTTGCGTTTTGACTTCACGTGTTGCTTCCACTTGCTCAGCATTGCCCATTTGAATCAACATCAATCCGCGAGTGTATTCAACAAGTTGACGAGCCAATGAACGTGGGTCTGCACCAGTATCGAGAGCATGATGAATCGTTTCGAGTCCGCGAGCAGGTTGATGGTCAAGAATTGAAGCGATGATATCCAAAACAGTTTGACTGGTTGCAGTTCCCAAAACTTGTTGAGCAAGTGCCAACGTGATTTTTGTTCCAGTAGATGCGAGTTGATCGAGCAAAGATTGTGCATCGCGCATTCCACCAGCCGATTGACGCGCAATTAAAGTTAAGGCTTCATCATCGGCTTGAATATTTTCGGCTTTGATAATTTCTTTTAAGTTAGCGACGATTTCATCAATCGGTACGCGTCGAAACTCATGACGTTGACAACGCGATAAAACAGTTGCGGGAATTTTATGAATTTCAGTGGTTGCCAAAACGAAGATAGCATGTGGAGGTGGCTCTTCCAATGTTTTGAGTAACGCATTGAACGCCGCAGTCGAAAGCATGTGCACTTCGTCAATGATGTAAATTTTATATTTGCCTTGTGATGGCGAAAAATTTATTTTTTCACGCAAATCACGAATGTCATCAACGCTTGTGTTCGATGCGGCATCAATTTCAATCAAATCCATAAAACGATTTTCATTGACAGCTTTGCAATGCTCACAAGTGTTGTCAGGTCGTTGAGCAGAATCTTCGTTGAGACAGTTGACTGCTTTGGCAAGCAAACGCGCGACTGTTGTTTTGCCCGTTCCACGCGGACCTGCAAAAAGATAAGCATGCCCAACACGGTTTGCTTTAATAGCATTCGTCAAAGTTTGAACAACATGGTCTTGTCCGAGGACAGTGTCCCATTGTTTTGGGCGGTATTTGCGGTAGAGGGCTTGAGTCATTTTTTATATACTCGGTGGTCGAGTAGGTTGAGGCGATAGCCGAAACCGTATCGAGACCACACATTAATTGTAATCTCTTCATTTATAAAAAGTACTTAATTAATTTCTGGTCTCGATACGACATTCGCCAAAGAACGGCTCATGTCTACTCGACCAGCGATGTTTGTAGCAAATATAGCACAGAATATTTTGGTATGAAGAAATTTTTATGTTTCGGTTATGGCAATTCGCTAATCAGAAAATCATCAAATGAAATATCGGTTTGGGTGGCATCAATTGCACTGGATATGGCTATGCCAACTGCCCCACTGGTATAAGTATCATCATTAATAGAAGCAATTTCTTGACCATCTACATACAATTTCAAATTTCCAGCACCACAATCTGCACCGACGCGATAGGACGAAGCATTTTGCTCGATTTGACTTGAATATCCCCATTGACCATTATTCGTCAGAATTTCGCCAAGTTGACCATTATCTACTCGAACGGCAATGTATCCACCAGCGGGTGTGATGAGGAGATAATAAAATGATTGCGTATTCGTCTGTTGATGGCACATTAAACCGAAAGCGGTATTTGGGTCTGTATCGTTGTTGATAACAGTCACTTCAATATGCACATTTTCATAACCTGTTTGATTTGGTGTCGTCCAGACTAGCCAATCATCTCTGTAAACAATGACTCGCAAAGTTTCATCTTCATATTGAACCAAACTATTTGAGTCTGAAATCGTTCCCCAATTTTGGGTGGATGAAAAATCATCTTCTAAAATAATGTTGGGGATAAAATTTTCGGTGGGTGCAGAAACTTGGGTTGGAGATTGTGCTTGGGTTGGTATCTCTGTAACAGCAGGTTCTCTGTTGAAATAACTGGTTGCTAATCCCAACCCAGCGATTGTTGTAATGGCAAGACAGATCAGTACAACACATCCGATAGCCCAGCCTGTGAGAGAACGTTGGGGCTTGGATAATGTTGAAGATGCAGTATCAACTTTCCCCGTAGATTGTGAAGCGGAAAGTTTTCCTGTATTAAGCGGTATATCTTTTAGTGCATCTTTCCATGTCGAAAGAAAATCATCTGTATTTGCAAAACGGTCATCAGGGTTTTTAGCAAGTGCTTTGAGAATCACTTGTTCGATAGTAGGCGAAATATCTGGTTTTATTTTTGAAGGCAATGGCAATGGATCTTGCAAATGTTTAAGAATGACAGCCAGCGGAGTATCGGCTGTAAACGGCACGCGACCTGTGACCATTTCATAAAGAATAATGCCAAGTGAATAAATGTCGGAACGTTGATCAACATCAAGTGCAGCAGCTTGTTCTGGACTGATATATGCAGGTGTTCCTAAAATTGCATCGGTTTGAGTTAAACGCGGAGATGCACTTTCTAAAAGTTTTGCGATTCCAAAATCGGTCAGGAATAAATTTCCATTCGCATCAACCAACGTGTTAGCAGGTTTTAAATCGCGGTGAATGACTCCTTGCGCATGAGCATATCCAAGTGCGTCTGCAAGTTGTGTAAAGATGCGGTCAATTTCTTTTAATGAAAGCGGACCTGCTTGAATCTTTTCTTTCAATGTGCCCGCTTCAAGATAACGCATCACAAAATAAGTTGTGCCGTTTTCTTCACCGTAATCAAAGACTGGCAAAATGTATGGATGTTCAAGTTTAGCAATGGTGCGGGCTTCTTGTTGAAAACGTTTTACAAATTCTTGGCTTTCGGCTAATTGTTTTGGCAAAACTTTAATAGCAACATTTCTATCCATAGAAGCTTGATAGGCTTTATAGACAGATGCCATGCCCCCAGCACCAATCTCATTGATAATGCGATATGAACCAAGTGTTTGACCCGCTTGAAGTTTATCCATTTCATTCTCCTGATATTCAGGTTTATTTCAATTTATTATTACTTTGGGTAATAGGCTTATGCTATATATAGGTTTTGAGTCATTGTTTTTTCAAAATGTTATTGTAAAGTTTCTTTGCATATTTCTGGTCGCTTGAATTTCGAAGACGAATCGTTAAAAATTTCATCGGGTCTCTTTGTGGAAACAAAATACCAAATCCATACTTATAGTCATCTACATGAGATACAAGAGCACGAAGATGATTTTCAAACAATGTAAACTCATATCCTTTTATTTCCAATGGAATGTTATCTTCAGAAAATGCAACTATAAGTAAATGATAATTGCCCTTGTGAAGAAAAAAATGGGAATTAAAGAAATTTGTAACACGATTAACTATATCAGTTTTAGCCTCAATTAATTTATTTTCAATTCGTGGCTGACTCTCAATATCATTTCTCATATCTAGCATAAGTTGATTTACCAATTCTTCATCTGACTCAGACCAAAATTTGAAACACCGCATTGTCTCATGCCATCTTTCTTCGGGTCTTAAAATTATTCGACTAATTGGGTACTCCAGGGAATTACCATTTAAGTCAAGAGCATCGCGTGAAACATAACTATGAGCAGGAAGGATTTGATATCTATGATCAACATCTACAAATATACATTGAATCTTATCAATGATAACGTTACGCCCGCCTATATTATGAATATCAATAAAGATACTAATGTTAGTATTACCCAAGTGATGATAAAGTTGAAAAGTTTCAGGTATCTTGATGTTAATCTTTGTACCCCTGAACAAATCACGAACTGGTGGTAATTGAGAAAGGATAATAGCAATAAATGAAATTACTACACTCCAAATTGCAGGGTCATTCCAATCCATATTGAGCTCCTATTATTATGGCACTCTATAAACTGCTCTCAAATTTCCTTGCGAATCATACAAACTTGCATTTTCTCCCGAACTCCAAACCGAATCACCAATTCCCCAATACAAATCAATGACTGAATCAGTGCCAGCAATGGTATGCACTTGTACTGCTCCATTCTGATACAAAGTCAATTGCGGAAATGTATATGTATTGCCGTTATCATCTTTCAATTGCCACGAAGTTAAATTCAATTCCCCTTCGCCTTCAAAACGAATCACTACAATTTCAGATTCTAAAATACCTGCCGCTACCACACTGCTAATTTTTACAGGAATATCAGTTTGTAATTCTGTATTTGTTGATGAAGAAACATTTGTTATCGGTGTGGCTTGTATCACTGCGGGTTGAATCACCGCGCGATAATTTCTATCGTACCAAAATAACATCCCGCCTGTCACAGTGGCTGAAACCAAAGCATTCAGTAATAAATATTGGATGAGTTTTTTTCTATCCATCTTAAGCGAATGATAGCACAATATAAATTAAATGTCATTGCGAGGAGTGAAACGACGAAGCAATCTTCAAATAACTAGGAGATTGCTTCGCCTTCGGCTCGCAACGACATGATTATTTCTTCATTGAAATCGCCACCCAATCATTGATTTGACGAATCTCGCCTTTGACTAATCCCTTCGCCTGACCCGCTTCAATCACACTTTCAGCTTGGTGACTTAAAATTCCGCTTAAGATTATCTCCCCGTTTGGTTCTATTAAATCTGCTAATCCTAAGTCAAATAAACGAATCAAAACTGGAGCAAGAATATTCGCCACCACCAACGGCGCAGACTTAAATTCAAATTGACCATTCAACACTTCCGTTACTGAACCTTGACCTAGAATCAATTCATTTCCTATTTCATTTACATCTGCATTCTCGCGCGAGTTCTTGACAGATTCAATATCAATGTCTACGCCTAGAACTTTATTTGCGCCAAGTTTCAATGCGGCGATGGAAAGAATCCCAGAGCCACAACCGACGTCAATTACAGTTGATAGTGGATGGTTGGCAGTTGATAGTTCCATTAATTCCAAACACAATTGCGTCGTCGGATGTGTTCCAGTGCCAAACGCCATGCCGGGGTCAATTTTGATGGGGATACGATTCGGTTCAGGGTTTTGCAACCATGCCGGTAGGATTAAGAGGCGTTCACCAATCAAAATCGGTTTGTAATGTTGCTTCCATGCTTCCATCCAATTTTGGTCAGCGATTTGTTTATAGGTTGGAGTTGGCACAGGTTGAATCATCCCCAAATAAAAAAGTGACTCTTCGAGTTTTTGACGTATCTCTTCAAGTTGATTATTGACTTCTAAATAAGCACGGACAGTGATTGGTCCAGTAGCTGTGCCTTCATCTTCATCATTATTAAATTTGACACCTTGCTCGGTCATCACTCCATTGGGAGCAAAACGTGCCAACACATCCGCAACCGATTCAGCGAGTTCACCATCTACAGTTAAAGAAACTTCAAGCCAATTCATATTATCTCCAAATTATGTGACCAATTACACGTCCAAACCAAACGGCGAATAATCCAAGCAAGATATTTGCGCCAATGTTTACAAATGCATTGAGTCCAAAACCCTGACGCATTAAGTTAATTGTCTCATTTCCAAAAGCAGAAAATGTTGTGAAGCCGCCTAGTATCCCGATAAATATAAAGGCGCGTGACTCATTAGAGAACATTCCATATTTTTCGCCAAGTTGTGCCAGAAAGCCAATGATGAAACATCCGATTACATTCACTGTTAAAGTTCCCAATGGAAATGATTTTGCAAATCCTTGAAAATATCCACCAATCAGATAACGAAGCACCGAGCCGATAAATCCGCCAGCACCGACAAGAAGAATGTTTGTCATTGAATTTCCTTTGCCGCCCATTGTATCAAGTCTTTTTCTGCATATAACATTTGAGGCAATTCATTGACGTCAAAATATTTCATCTCTGAAATTTCGTGTGAAGGCTTGAATTCACCTTCTACAATTTTACACAGATACACAATGCTAAGATGAGGAAATTCCTTTGCACTGGCAACTTTCAAAAGTTTTTTCACTTCAATCTTGATATTAGATTCTTCATAAAATTCACGCACAATTGCATGGATAGGTTGTTCACCATATTCCAATCCGCCGCCAGGAATCCCCCACGCATATTTTCGATACGTATGTTTGAAGAGTAAAACTTTACCTGCTTCATCAAATATCAGTGTACACACACCTGCGTTAAATTTTGGCTGTGTGATTCGTGTTGCTAGAACATGAATCCACATGGGCATTCTGCGCCAAATGTTCATTAAGATTTTTATCATAAGGTTGAATTTTTATTTCTTTTTCGATCTGCGTTTTGCAGGAAGTACTCTATTAGAGTTCTTTTCTGTTGATGAGTCAAATAAAGATGACTGATATGTACCTGTTGGCTTTTTTAATTTACGAGGTAAAAACTTACCTACATCCAGCCCGCCGAGATTATCAATTGTATCTTTTATTTTTGGAACACAATATTCTGACATTTGTTCATTAACTTGTTTACTTGTAAACCGTAAAATATGCCATCCGATAGAATTCAAATCATTGTATCTTATAGAATCTTCTGCTCTTTTTTCTGGGTGGGAATGCCAATAATCTCCATCTGTTTCTATATCAATTTTTCCATCAGCGCAATATACAGAAAAATCGAGAGCATATTCCCTTTCATTAACTTCTATGAATTCCTGTCGCTCCGCATATACCTCAAGTTTTTTCAACTCTAACCACATTGCATCTTCTAAAGGGCTTTCATCATACAAATCATTGATTTGTTCAGCAGACATCACCTTCTCAAATGTAGTTTGAATAAATATTATTCGTCGTCTTCTTAAACTAAAAATTGGTCTGTCTAAAGGCTGTAAAGGTTCAATAAAAAGTTGATAATATTGATTATTAGTTTTTTCATTTATTGGTTCATTTGGGAAAATTTCATGCCGATAAACTTTTCTACAATCAATCACTTTTGCATAATAATTGACACAAAATGCTTCTTCTCCAAAGATTTTTGTCTGATAAATTGCCAACCATTTTGGAGGAAAATTATCTTTTAACCATTTGTTTGCACTAGATACAGGAATACGATACCAATGATTTTCCCGAACTTCAGCAAAATCATTTTTATTATTCACAATTGCAACTAATACTTCGCCCTTCTTAGACATAAGGCAATTATAAACAAAAAGCGAGCAGACTCTTCATCTGCTCGCCTACCGTCTATTTTCTACGGTCTATGGTCGGCGGCTTTAGCCTCCCAACGCTTCATTCAACCAATCCAAAAATCCTTTTTCTTGTGGCTTGACTGTCGTTCCTAAACTCTCAGCCAATTTCTCAAACAACTCACGTTGTTCTTTGGTTAACTTTGTTGGCACTGCTACATTCACAATCACCAATTGATTCCCGCGATGTTTTTGTCTCAAAAATGGCACGCCTTTACCTTTCAATGTGAAGACTTTGCCGGGCTGAGTGCCTGCTGGGATTTTTAACTTATCATCGCCATCTAAAGTTGGCACATCAACTTCTGCGCCAAGCACAGCCTGTGCCACGTTAATATCAAGGTTGAGGATAACGTCATTCTCTCGACGCTTGAAAAATTGATGCGGTTTTACATCTAAGACCAAAAACAAACTGCCATTCGGTCCGCCAAAAATTCCCGGCGCACCTTCCCCATTCAAGCGGATTTGCGTGCCATGGTCAACACCGGCAGGTACTTGCACTTTTTTCTTAACACGTTTTCTTTCCAAACCATTGCCACGACAAGTTGTACAAGGCGAAGAAATAATTTCGCCACGTCCGTTACAAGTGTTGCATGGATACGTTTGCACCATCTGACCCAAAAATGTTTGGCGCACTTGCCTCACTTCACCTTGTCCATTACACGTTGTACATTTTACAGGCGTTGTGCCGGGCTCAGCACCTTTGCCACTACAACGTGAACAAGTTTCATCACGTTCAAATTCAATTTCTTTTTCAACACCAAAGACCGCTTCTTCAAACGACAAAGAAATTGCCATTTGCAAATCACGTCCGCGACGCGGCGCATTACGAGCGCGCCTTCCAGTTTGAAAACCAAAACCACTAAAAAGGTCTTCAAAAATATCGCTGAAATCTACCGTGTAATCATGGAAGCCACCATTCCCACCCAAACCTGCTTTTCCAAAACGGTCATAACGCGCACGTTTCTCCGAATCCGAAAGCACGCCATACGCCTCATTCACTTCCTTAAACTTTTCTTCGGCATCTGGCTCTTTATTCACATCAGGATGATACTGGCGCGCCAATTTACGAAACGCGGCTTTGATTTCATCATCACTCGCGTTTCGATTCACACCTAAAGTTTCGTAATAATCTCGATTACTCATATTTGCTCAAACCGCCGTCCTCGGCGGTGATATTATTCCTTCACTTCGCCATCTACAACATCAGGGTTTTCATTATTACTATTTGATGAAGAACCCGCTTCAGACTCAGGGGCGGCTTGATTCTGCTCATACACAGATGCACCAATCTTCTGAATCGCCTGACTCAACGCCTCAGTTGCAGATTTAATTTTTTCAACATCTTCTGTCTGCGCCACAGATTTTACTTCGGCAACTTTGGCTTCAATATCACTTCTTACATCAGCAGGAACTTTATCACCAAACTCACGCAATGCTTTTTCAGCCGCATAAGCTGTATTATCCGCATTATTTTTCGCTTCGATTAATTCTTTGCGCTTCTTATCTTCCTCTGCATGAGATTCTGCATCTTTACGCATTTGTTCAACTTCTGCATCACTCAAACCAGATGAAGCTGTAATCGTAATATGTTGCGACCTTCCAGTGGCTTTATCCTTCGCACTGACTTTCAAAATACCATTGGCATCCACATCAAACGTCACTTCAATTTGAGGCATGCCTCTTGGGGCTGGCGGAATACCATCCAAAATAAATTTACCCAAAGATTTGTTATCTGCCGCCATTGGGCGTTCGCCTTGCAAAACGTGAATCTCAACTTGAGTTTGGTTATCACCCGCAGTTGAAAATACTTGTGTTCTGCGAGTTGGAATCGTTGTATTTCTTTCAATTTGAGCAGTGGCAACGCCACCTAAAGTTTCAATTGCTAAAGTCAATGGAGC
>DDVH01000020.1:8073-53230 GCA_002345215.1 Anaerolineales bacterium UBA2317 | reverse complement strand
GCCGCACCGATAGCAACCACTTCATCTGGATTAACACCCTTGTGTGGGTCTTTGCCAAAGAAAGCACGTACTCTATCTTGAATGGCGGGCATACGCGTCATACCACCGACTAAGACAATTTCATGAATGTCACCTGCGTTTAAGTTTGCGTCAGATAATGCTTGCTTAACAGGAGCAATTGTGCGGTCAACAAGATCCGCTGTCAGTTGTTCAAACTTAGCGCGGGATAAAGTCATCATCAAATGTTTCGGACCATTCGCATCCGCAGTTAAGTAAGGCAAATTGATTTCGGTTTGCATCACAGTTGAAAGTTCAATCTTTGCTTTTTCAGAAGCCTCTTTCAAACGTTGTAATGCTTGACGGTCATTATGCAAATCAATGCCGTTATCTTTTTTGAATTCCTCAATCAAATAATCCATGATGCGTAAATCGAAATCATCACCACCGAGGAAGGTATCGCCGCTTGTTGCACGGACTTGGAAAACACCATCACCTACATCCAAAATCGAAACATCAAACGTACCACCACCGAGGTCATACACAACGATGACTTCGTTTTTCTTTTTATCTAAACCATAAGCTAATGAAGAAGCAGTCGGCTCATTGATAATTCTCAACACTTCTAAGCCTGCAATTTTGCCGGCATCTTTTGTAGCATTACGTTGGGCATCATTGAAATAAGCAGGGACAGTAATCACTGCTTGTGTAATCGTTTCACCAAGATACGCTTCCGCATCTGCTTTAATTTTTGCGAGAATCATCGCTGAAACTTCTGGCGGTGAATATTCTTTTTCAGATAATTTCACACGCACATCGCCATTATCCGCTTCGGTAACGGCATACGGAACACGCTTTTTCGTGCGTTCTACTTCTGGGTCACCAGATTTTCTTCCCATGAATCTCTTCACAGAAAAAATTGTATTTTGTGGATTTGTAATCGCTTGGTTTCGTGCTACGCGTCCCACCAAACGTTCACCATTTTTATTTACTGCCACAACCGAAGGAACCAGTCTTTCACCTTCAGCAGATGGAATCACAATTGGCTCGCCGCCGCTCATCACTGCCGCCACTGAGTTGGTCGTTCCTAAATCAATTCCGATAATTTTTGCCATAATTTCCTCGTTTAAAAGTTTTAATGTTACAGGTTTGAAGGTTCGTTACAACTTTTAAACTTTCAAACTTTTCAACTTGTTAACTTACTGTGCCACTCTCACCAACGCAGGGCGAATTATTCTTTCACCTAACATATAACCATTTTGTACAACTTCAATTACATGACCGCTTTCCACTTCATCAGATGGTTCATTTGAAATGGCTTCATGGAAGTTTGGGTCAAACGGTAAACCCTTTGCTTCAATGCGTTTAACATTTTCACCATCTAAAATATTTTGCAATTTACGCGCAATCAACTCAATACCATTTGCCCAAGCATCATCAGCTGGGCGATTTTGCAAAGCACGTTCCAAATCATCCAACGCGGGCAACACTTTTTTGATGATGTCACCTTTCATGTTGGCATACATCAACTCGTTATCACGTTCCAAACGTTTTTTGTAATTTTGGAATTCCGCCTGTGACCTCGCCCAACCATCTTTATATTCGATGATTTTGGCTTCAGCCTCTTGCAATTGATTGATTAACGCATCACGCTCAGTGGAATCCTGTCCAGTCGCCTCGGGCATTCCTTCTTCGGTTGCACGTTCTTTTTCTACTTCTTCTTGTTTTTCTTTCTCGTTTGCCATTTTTATCACTCTCGTTTTTCGATATTAGATATTCGATTATCGAATATCGTTTTCACTTGAAATTGTATCGTTCACCAAATCACTTAAGAGTCCAGCCACATATCTGACGGTTGGAATTGTTCTCGCATAAGACATTCGCATGGGACCTAACACACCCAATGTACCTGTCGCCATGCCGGGCACGCCATATCTAGCAATCACCATCGAGCATTGACGTAATTCTTCCCACTCCCCTTCACCACCGATTAAGACTTGTAATCCGCCGATATTGCTGTTGGTGGTTGTCTTTGCTAATAAATCTTGCAAAGTAGAGCGTTCTTCAAAAAGTTTTAACGTCTTACGTGCTTCTTCTGATTCTGAAAATTCAGGTTCGCGTAATACGTTTGTTAAACCATCGGTATAAATTTCGTTGGTGCGACTGGTTGTGTTTCGTAAATCTTGTAATATCAACAGAAGAATGTCTTGGTCAAGCGGGTCTGGACGTGTTGGAAGAGAAGACATTGCTTCCACTGTAAGACCAGATAGAAGTCCGTTAAGACGCGTGGCAGTTTGGCTGAGTCGTTCTTGGGTGACGGGTTCAGTCAAAGTAAGAATCTGCTGACGAACATCTCCACCCATCATTACTAAAACCATCAAGACCTGACGACCTTGTGTAGAAATTAATTCGATATGTTTGTATTTGGCTTGTTCTACATGGGGTGCAACTACGACCGAAACGCCTTGTGATTGTGTAGCCAGAATTGACGCGGCGAGTGTCATCCATTGTTCAAGTTCGGGGCGTGATTGATGAAACTGATGTGAGATAGTGTGTTGCACACTTTCGGGCAATTCGGCTTTGTTCATCATCTCGCTGACGAAGTAGCGATAGCCTTCTTCGGTCGGCACACGTCCTGCAGATGTATGCGGCTGACGAAGGTAGCCAAGTTCGGTGAGTTCTGCCATTTCGTTACGAATGGTGGCAGTGGAAAAGTTAAGGTGATAATGCTCCGCCAGCCGCTTCGAGCCTACGGGCTGAGCGGATTCGATGTAGTCTTTTATTAATAGAAGAAGCAAGGTCTTCTGGCGTTCGGTGAGGTTATTCATATTCAAAAGTTAGCACTCCCGAAACGAGAGTGCTAGTTATAGTGGAATAATGATAACAGTGGGGATAGGTGAAGTCAATAAGAGGAGTGTAAGAAAAACTCCTGCAAGAGCAGGAGTTTTTAATTTTATGGATTGCCGGGTCGCCAAACGGGATGAAAATCTTGTGACCTATCAGTAGTGAGACGAACCCGGTCACCGCCGGAGACTGTCATGTAGAAAATATCTATGTTGCCGGCTTCGCCCACGCCTTCGTAAGTGAGGTAAAAACCATCTGGTGAGTAAGCAATGTTTTCAATATATGCAAGGTTAAGTTGCACGCGCAAACCTTGTTCACTGCTTCGGTCTGTGGCAGAGGTACTCATTAGGTATGGGTTGCAGAATGTGGTGGCACATCTTTGATTGAAGAGGATTAAATCTCCTCTGGGAGACCAAGCAGGGTTGTAATCGGTATAGGCAATGCCACTGCGTATGATTTGAGTTTGTTCTGTGCCATCAGCATTCATGATCCAAATTTGATATACGCCGACACGTTTGACAACATATACAAATTTTGAACCGTCCGGCGACCATGATGGCATACGTGATTCAACTCTTTGGGCACCAGAAGTAATTTGTTCTATGGAGGTTGGATCATCTACTTTAAGAGTAAAAATTTCCATTTGACCCGTTCGTAAAGAAGTAAAAGCAATCATGCTACCATCTGGTGACCAGACTGGGTCAAAATTTCCACCCGGAGAAGAGTCTAATGGGGTTAAGCCACTACCATCTGCATTAATAAGGTAGAGGCTAGCATTGTTATATATATCTTGATTTGCAATACATGGTGAAACAAATACAAGCCGTTGACCATCTGGTGACCAAGCCGGCTGACAAGCCCCATTGGAAACATCTGTAATTTGTGTTGCATTCTCTCCATTTAAGTCTGCAATATAAATCTGTGGGTTGCCAGAGCGTGTAGAAGCAAATGCAATTTGACCTGCTCCACCACCAACAAATGTAGCAGGTATGTTTGATGATGGCGTACTTGTAAATAATGGAGTCTCAACTATACCTGGAATTAATGTGTTCGTCGGTGCAGATGTAAATGTTGGCGGCGGAGTATTTGTAGGCTCAGTAGTTGCTGTAGATTCAGGAGTATTTGTAAATGTAGGAAGAGGCGTTGGTTCTATTGTCGGGGTGCTGGTATTGGTTGGCGCGGCAATAAATGGAATCATCGCACGAACATCAGCAGGTAAAATTCCCGGGGCAAAATATAAAACACCAGCAACCGCCAATATGATGAGTAAAAGGATAAATCGAATTAAGTTAGCGCGTTGCTTACGTTCGCGTTCTTTTTGACGTTTGAGCGGTGAAATGAAAGGTTGCTCTTCATGTCCAGAAGGTTGTGGATGAACTGGACCTTTGGGAGTACGAGCAGGTTTCATACCGTTTTCGGCATCGACGATGGTTTCGTGCAAATCACGCATGGCAATGGCTTCCGGCGGAGGCGGTGCCACTGTATAAGAACCAGGAATTTGTTGCGTCTTCGACTTTGAGGCTAATAAAGCTTTCTTAAATTCTTCAGCGGATTGAAAACGGTCAATGGGGTCTACTGCCATGGCTTTTTCAATCGCGGCGGCTAACTTGCGTGAGACTTTTGAATTGCGTTTTCGCAATGGAGTTAATTGAGCATTATCCATAGCGCGGGCTAAACCATCTTCTGGAATCACACCACTTAATGCGGCATATAAAGTTGCACCTAATGAATAAATATCAGTTCGTGGGTCTGTGCGAGCAGTGCCATATTGTTCCGGCGGAGAATAACCCGGCGTCATGGCTCTTGCACCGGTTGTAGTGGCTTGGCTGGCACTTTGATACACTTTTGCCAAACCAAAATCTACTAAATAGATATGACCATCTGGTGTAATTTTGACATTGCCCGGTTTAATATCACGATGCAAAATAGGAGGTTTACGCGTGTGTAAATAAGCAAGCGCATCACACATTGCCGCACCAATGTGAACCGCATCATCTTCTGTTAACATCCCCAAACGTTCCATGCGATAACGCAAATCTTCCCCTTCAATAAAATCCATCACCAAGTACTGACCTTGGTCACCTAAAACGAAATGGTCAGAAACGCGTGGCAAATTGGGGTGACGTAAATTGGCAAGAATAACTGCTTCTAAACGAAACTGGCGGGCATACTCATCTGTCGTAAACAGATTTTCTTTGAGTGCCATAGAAACGCCAAGATTTTCATCAACAGCGCGATAGACAGAGCCCATACCACCCTGCCCTAAAATTTCAACAATTCGATACCGATTATGAATAAGTGTGTCTTTTTCCAGCGTCATTGATTAACCTGAAAGAGCAATTGCCCTTTAATAATTTCTCGTGCCTTACTTTGGACTGCGCGCATTATATCAGACGGATGCTTTCCGAGTAGAAGATGTAGTTAAATTGAAATGTTTGAATACCCATGGTGCACCACCCGTCACCCAAAAGCCGACTAACGTGTAACGAATGAAGCGCAGAGAATAAACAAGCACACTATCACCACGTGGGAAAATTTCTCCCAAACCCATCCACAAGATTAAAACGCCGATTAAACCGATGACATAACGAAGAACCCGCTTCATTACAGGACCGTCAGCCTGATACCCACCTTGAGCATGAATCCACGCCAAACCAAGCCCCAAGCCAAACAACGTCCCTGCTGAGGTGAAAATGCTGTTTGTATCCACTGGAGCAGGCAGTTCGACCCCAGCAAGAAGCGAATTATCAATCCACAGGCTAGGCACTTGAAAATTGCTTCGTAGGCTTGTCACAGCCAAGCCCAACACAATCAATATCAACGAAGTGATAAATGAAATGATGACATGCTGACGAAATGTTTTTTGTTGAAGCCATGCAGAGACAGGTTCCCAAAAACGGAAAAATACCCAAAGCAAAATGGCACCGAATACCCAACCGAAGATTACATCATGCGGAAAATGCGAACCAAGATATATGCGTGAAAAACCGATAAAGAAAATTAATAAAAAGCAAATGATGCGAACCCAAGTTTTTTGGCTATAGAGTGCAATCGTCCCCCACACACTCATAGCATGTTGTGCGTGACCAGAAGGCGCACCAAATGTGGTTTCTGCCCATAATGCTTGCACATGAGAACTAACCCAATACGGGCGCGGACTAGCAAACGATAACTTCCCAAGATAATTAAACAAACTACTGGTGGCTAAGATTAAGCCGACACGCAAACCGAGTGCAGAATCAACACTCCAATAAAGTAATGGAAGAACAATAAAGAAGAAATCTTCTGTGCCAAGTTGGCTAAAAAACTGCATGGGTGCATTGAGCCAACTGCCCCAACTTTGAATGGCAATAATTAATCCAATACCGCTGTCAATCCATGCTTGCATGTAGTCCTCCAGTAGGGTTTTTGATGATATGCAATTGACGTTTACTAGACCCTCATTGTACACTCAAAGAATGGAAAAGACATCTGCCCGCTGGTGGGATTTGCCCTCCGCGATTTTGTTATTTCTTCTGGTTTTATTTTCAGCATGGCGCGTACAAGTGACTGATTGGACAGAAGGATTAAACCTCATCCGCAATTTAAGCATCTTTGGTTTATTTGTAGGGTTGGCATTGGGGCAAAGTAAATTTCAAAAACGAACTGTGATTTTATTATCCATTGCTTATATGATTGTATTTTTTATTTGGCAATGGCTATGGTTTATTGACTTTTCAAAAGAGCAGACCTATTTAGGCGAACAACTTTTAATTTTATTTGGCAGAATATTCACTAACATCAATGAATTCTTTGCAGGGCGAGAAATAGATGACCAGTTTTTCGTGATGGCATTGTTATGCATTCCATATTGGTTTGTCGGGTTATATAGCGGCTATCAAATGACACGTCATGCGAATGTTTTAGCGTCTGTATTACCCGCAGGCGTGTTGATGTTCATCGTCCATAATTATCATTACACTACCAAACAGTATGGTTGGATGTTTGGTGTTTACTTGTTTCTTGTTCTGCTATTCGTGAGCCGACAAAAATTTATCAAAGACAAAATCAAATGGGTAAAAGAAAGAGTGATATTTTCACAAGAAAGTGGCTTAGATATTACCAGCACCACTTTATATTTATCGTTAGCAGTGATTGCGTTTGCATGGTTTATTCCATACACATTGCCTGCCAGAGCAGAAGCACGTGAGGCTTGGAAAGAGACTTTTGGCGATTGGTTTTCAGGTGAACGCTTTGAAAATATGTTTTCTTCGATTAACAAAGAAAAGAAACCACAGCCAAGAAACTTCCAGACTGAACTTTCGTTAGGCACGCAAACTTCACAAAGTGATGCAGTTATCTTTTTGGTTTACACAACGCCGAGCGCGCAAGAATTTCCGCGTTTGTATTGGCGTGGACAAATTTATGATTATTTTGAAAACAACAAATGGTCAGTGACGAGTCAGGCAGAAAGCCGTTACAACAGCACTGGCGATTTAGAAATACCAGATACCCAAAATCGCACAAGATTAAGTTTCACATATGATGTTTATACCGAAGGTCAGTTTGTTTTATATTCTGCATCGCAACCGATTTCTATCAATCACAATGCTATTATTTTGCACAGCACAATCTCGGATGAAAATGTAAATGAAGAAACGATAGACATCATGGCATTGCGTGCCTCGCCACCATTAGAAGCAGGTGATTTGTATCGCACCAATGCCTTGATGGCGAACCCTTTGATTTCTGAATTACAAAATGCAGGTGATGATTACCCTGATTGGGTGAAAGAAAAATATCTACAACTGCCTGATAATTTCTCGCCTCTGATTCGTGACTTGGCACTTGATATAACCGCGTCAGCAAATACTCCCTTCGACAAAGCCACTGCCATCACAAATTATCTAAGACGTGAAATCACATACTCACCAGCCATTTCTATCCCAGACGATGTAACAGACCCATTAGAATATTTCTTATTAGAGAAGAAACAAGGCTTTTGCAATTACTCTGCTACTGCACAAGTGTTAATGCTGCGTTCCATCGGAATCCCTGCACGTTTGGCAGTTGGATATGCTCAAGGCGAAGCGAATGTTCAAAATAGCATTTATACAGTGCGCGAAAGAGATTTGCACGCTTGGCCCGAAGTGTACTTCCCTGAATATGGTTGGATTGAGTTTGAACCAACGGGAAACCAAGCACCATTAACTCGTCCTGAAGAACGCGAAGAACGAGCAAGCAACATCAACCCGTTTGTGCCGAACCGAAATCTTCCGTTAGAGGAAGAAGAGCAACTTCCCCTTGAGATTGAGGCGAATGAAGAAGATGTGGAAATTCAACCGCTGTTGACTCAAAGTCAAATGCGGTGGTTGAGTGCATCCGCTGGAATCATCGTATTGGGCTTAATTGGATTCTTTATCAAACGCAGATACGCACCCGATAAAAGTATGGCGTTGATTTTGAAAAACACATTTGAAAAATGGAATTGGAAAATACCTGATTGGTTGAATCAATTTTTAACGTGGGCAAACTTACCAAGCATTGAAAGAAACTTTCATGCCATAAACACAAGTTTGCAATGGATGGGCATTTCGCAACCGATTCATGCCACCGCAGTGGAACGGGCAAAGGCTTTACAAAAAAAATTACCGTCGGCAAATGATTCGATTGAAGTTTTGTTGAGAGAACATCAATCGGCATTGTTCAGCCCGCGTGGCGGAGATGAAAAAATTGCCCGCCGTGCGGCATGGAATATTTTGATTCAGACAATTTCAGCACGCCTAAAATTCTTTTTTATGGGATACAATTAGTAACACTCACTAATTGGGTCTCCTAAATGGCTTCTGATAATACTCGCCCTAGTACATTGCACGACCAATTACTAACACTTGCCGCTATGGCAGGCAAAATTCGCACAGATTTCAGCGCGAATAAAATTCAACTCCCCAAAGAAACCACAGACAATTTACATCGCTTACAAACTACGCTAGAGCAAATTAGCGAAAAGATTGAAGTGTTTCAAAATGAACACGGCAATATGATGGCGTTGGCGCAAGTGGGTCAAGTCATCAATTCATCGCTTGAGTTAGATGAAGTGTTGCGCATCGTAATGGATAACATTGTGCGTCTGACAAAAGCCGAACGCGGATTTTTGATGTTACGTGATGACAAAGGTGAAATGGTGGCGCGAGTTGCGCGCAATTGGGAAATGGAATCAATTAATTCTTCGGAGAAAAACGTCAGCCGAACCGTTGTGCAAAGAGTGATTGATTCGGGTGAGTCTATCGTCACTACCAATGCGCAAGAAGACCAGCGTTTTGTGGGGCAAGAAAGTATTGTGGCGTTTAACTTACGTTCGATTTTATGCGTGCCATTAAAAGTCAAAAATGATTTAATCGGCGTGATCTATGCTGATAACCGTATTCGCACTGGCATTTTTGCAGACACTGAAAAAGATTTGCTAGAAGCATTTGCCAACCAAGCCGCGGTGGCGATTGATAACGCGCGTTTGTTTTCATCGCTCAAGCATTCATTAGAAGAAGTAACCGCGTTGAAAAATTTGATGGATAACGTCTTCGCTTCTATCGCCAGTGGAGTCATTACCGCTGACGTTCAAGATAATATTACACTTGCGAATCGCGCTGCGGAAAATATACTCGGCTCGCCACCTGAAGAAATTATCGGGCATAGACTTAACGAAGCATTATCTTCTGTTTCAGCAGAATTAGAACCGCATCTTAATGAAGTTCGCAAAACAGATAAACCGATTGTGGATTTGGAAATTAGTCACACCTCTCCGAAACGTGGAAATGTAGATTGGCGTTTGAATCTTTCTCCGCTGAAAGACGCAGGACAAAAAACTCAAGGCGTGGCAATTGTTTTAGACGACCTCACAGAACGAAAAAGGTTAGAAGCGCAACGTCGCTTGTTTGAAAGAATGGTCTCCCCCGCCGTCATTGACCAACTCGACCCAAACAGTTTGCAACTCGGTGGTAAGCGCGTGGAAATCACAACGTTGTTTGCAGACATTCGCGGGTTTACAACCTATAGCGAAAAACTCGCGCCAGAAAAATTGGTGACGATTTTGAATTTGTATTTAGCCGCCATGGCAGAAGCAGTGCTGGCACAAGAAGGCACGATTGATAAATTTATGGGTGATGCCATTATGGCGTGGTTCAATGCGCCTGTGCCACAAAAAGACCATACCTTACGCGCTGTGAAAACTGCTTTAGCAATTCGTGAATCAATTGAAAAGTTGTATAAAGAATTACCCAAAGATGCGCATTTGGCTTTTGGGGTTGGGATTCATGTCGGCGAGGCGGTCTTGGGTTTGATCGGTACTGAAAAACGTTTGGAATATACCGCCATTAGTGACTCGGTGAATACTGCCAAACGCATTCAAGAAAATTCTGCCAACAATCAAATTTTGATTACCAAAGATGCTCACGAATTGGTGAAGAAACATATTGAAGCCAAACCTCATGCCGAAATGGGCGTGAAAGGCAAAACTCAACCGATTGAGGTGTATGAGGTGTTGGGGTTGAAGTAGGTAAGAGAGTAGAGAACAGAGAGTAGTTATTAGTAAATAGTAATTTGAAAAGAGGCTTTCAAAATGAAAGCCTCTTTATTTATCATCAACTACTTTTTCAACAAAACTAACAATTGATTTTATTCCTTTTTCAATCGGTTCAATATCAAGATATTCATTAATCGTATGTGCTCCCCCACCACTTGTGATTCCCAACACCACTGATGGAATATTTTGACTCAACGGGATATTTGCATCGGTCGATCCGGATGTAAGTGTTGCAGATATATTTTGTTCTTCCACACATTGCACAGCCAATTTTATAAATTCATGCTCAGCAGATATTTCACCCGCAGGTCTTTCACCAATCACTTCCGCCATTATTTTTACATCACTGCGGTCTGCTTTAATTAAAATTTCTTCCACCTGATGAATCAATTTTGCTAACGTCTTCGGGTCTTCCGAACGCAAATCCAATTCACATTTCGCTTCCGATGCCAAAACGTTCACACCCGTTCCACCTTGTATCACACCCACATTCATCGTTGTGCGCGGTTCTTTCGGCAAACGCAATGCAGTTAATTTTGTAATCACACTCGCCAACTCATGCACAGCCGATGGTGAACCATAATCAGACCATGAATGTCCGCCCGCCGTTTTGGCTGTAATCCGATAACGTTTGACTCCAATCGCTTTATGATACACATGTCCCAACGCCAACCCTTCCAACACCAAATAACCAATCACACCACTGCCAAATTTTTTCACAACTTCTTTCATCCCACATAAATCTCCAAGCCCTTCTTCACCCACATTCGCAACAAACCAAACATCATGTTTCAATTTATTTTTTAATAACCAAATGATTCCAAACAAAGATGCGACACCGAGAGAATTATCTCCAATGCCCGGCGCGATGACTTTCCCCGCTTCTTTCTTAACTTGTAATTGGGTGCCCCGCGGAAACACTGTATCTAAGTGAGCAGTCACCACGAGTGGTTTTGTACTTTTGCTTTTGCCCGGCATTCTTGCATAAACATTTCCAATTGCATCAATCGAAACATCTTTCAAATTTTCTTTTTCAAACAAATCGCGCACAAATTCCGCGCGCGTTTTTTCCTCAAACGTTGGCGCCGGGATTTGTTGAATCTGAATCGCAAGGTCAAGAAGGTTAGTTAAGTTCATAGGGAATAGTGAATAGTGAATAGTAATTCGTAAATCAAAAATCGTATATCGCTAAATTTGACGTGCCATTTCTTTTAAAGCATGTAATCTCGCTTCTGCAAGTCCGGGCATTACATCTAATGGATAAAACGCTCCGCTTCCTTCTACTTTTAACGAAGCAGAAACGTTTCCATGTAAGACCGCTTGAAGCGGGTCGCCTGTTTTTTGAAAGCCTGCTAAAAATCCGCCACAAAATGCATCACCTGCGCCAGTTGGGTCTGCCACTCGTGATGGATAAGCAGGGATTTCATATTTCTTTTTGCTTACAGAATCATACATGATTTGTCCTTGTGCACCGCATTTGATAACAATAAACTTCACGCCATAGTCACTGACTTGTTTTGCCATGTCCCATAAGTCATTGGTCTCACCCCAAAACAAAGCGCGGATTTCTTCTTCTGATGGATGAAAGGCAGTAACTCCTTGTAACACGAGTCTTAACTCACGCCAAAATCGAGGAGTCATGTAGGCGGGAGCAGGGTCAAGTGTCACCGTTTGGGTTGAAGCGTTTTTGAAAAGTTTTACCATCTGACTTTGACTCGCAAAGTCAAATGGGCAAAGGTGAATGTGAGTCACATCATGATAATCTTTTGGAATATCCAATGCGGAGGGCGAAGACGAATCCATCGTACGCAAATCTTTGATGGTTTCATCACGCGGCTGATAGCCAAGCAATGTTTTTGGAAAGGTCATTTCGCGTCTTGCAAAATGTGAAACGACACTGGTATGACTGCGTTCGTGCGTATCGGTGTAAGCGATGAAACTTCGTAAATCAAAATTTTCTTCAGCAGTTTCAATACCGCGAATATCAAAACCTCGTTTTTGAAATTCACTTAACCATTCTTGTGGATATTCTTTTGTGATGCGAGCCACCATACCAATGTTTTTATCCCAAACAGCAAGCCCACCAACTGTGTAAATTAAATTTCCGCCGGGCGAATCCAATAATGGACTGCCTTGCGGCGGTAATAAATATTCGCGCGTCAGTTTGCCTGCGATGATGAAGTTTGGTCTCATAGTCTTATTGGTCTAATTAGTCTGACTAGTCGAATTGGTCGGGAGGTTTTCACCGTCTATCGTCTACCGTCTTCGGTCTTTAACCATCCACGCTGGTTTTTTCTTTTCTACTTTTTTATATATCGGGCAACTCTTGACGTGTGCGCCGGGCAAATATCCTGTAGACATAAGAAATTCATTCACAATTTCACTGCCTGTGAAGAAAAATGTTTTTTTGAAAAGTTTTGTCCAGCCATCTTTTGTGAGCGGATGATGAAAATCTAGCCATTTTTTGAATGAGCCATATTCTTTTTTCAGTTCAACGATTTTTTGAGCATTGACAATCGCCGCTTTAATTTTCAATTTACTGCGAATGATGCCTTCATCATTTAATAATCGTTCAATATCTTTCTCTTTATATTTGGCAACTTTTTCGATATTGAAGTTATGAAACGCTTTACGGAAATTTTTTGCGCGTTTGAGAATCAAAATCCATGATAAGCCTGCTTGATTAATCTCCAGCACGAGGCGTTCAAACAATTCATCATCGTTTTTGATTGGGAAGCCATATTGCGTGTCGTGATATGGTTTGTTAAATTCATCTTCGGGATGGGAATTGCAGTAATCGCAGTAAGTTTGACTCATAATTTAATCTCCATAATCGGTAAAACTCGGTCTTGACCCAATAAGTCAGAATGATATTCATCAATTTGTTTTGCACCCATTTTCTCATAAAATGTTTGGGCGTTTGGGTCTGCATAAATTTTTAGGGCAGAAATATTAAGAAGTTTACATCTTTCAAAAGCATGTTCCAATAATTGTTTCCCAATTCCCTTACCAATATATTCAGGCAAAACCCACAGGTGACCTAATTCATAACCTTCTTCAGTTTGGCTTATAGAATAAAAAGCAATCGCTTCGTCATCTATCATCATCCAAACTTCATTTGTGGAAATATATTCTGGGGAAATAGTCAACTGCGGAAGCCAATGTTGTATCCATGCTTCGGGATAATCCCAATGTCGCTTGGCTGAGATGGCAATATCTGTTAATAAGTCAGCATCATTTGGTGTGGCATGAATAATTTTCATAAGAATTACTAATTACCAATTACTCTTAATTCTCTCGGCATATCGGATAAACTCTCCGCACCATTTTCTGTAATCACCAAATTATCTTCAATTCTCACACCATTACGCCCAGTTAAATAAATACCGGGTTCAACAGTAAACGTCATACCAACATCTAATAACATCATATTATCGCCACGCATATATGGCGCTTCGTGACTTTCCATACCAATGCCATGTCCCGTTCGATGCGTAAAATATTTTCCATAACCACCTTTTTCAATCACATCACGCGCGGCTTTATCAACATCCGCACAAGGCACATTTGGTTTCGCCGCATTACGCCCTGCTTCATTGGCTTGTTTCACCAATTCATAAATCTTTTTACATTCATCATCCACCTCGCCCACTGCAAACGTGCGCGTCAAATCCGAAATATAACCTTCATACGTCGCGCCCCAATCCACCACCAACAAATCACCCGCTTGAATTTTTCTATCCGTTGGCGAAGCATGTGGATTGGCTGAGTTTGGTCCCGCACACACAATTGGTGGAAAAGGCATTTCAGATTCAGAACCATGCTTCAATAATTGAACAACTAATTCAGATGCGATTTCATTTTCCGTCATCCCAATTTTGATTTGTGGGATCACCGCCTCTAACGCAGACTGTGCAATTGCTACAGCGCGACGCATTTTCTTAACTTCATCTTGGTCTTTCCTTAATCGCAATTCTGCTAACACATCCGTCGCATCTGGATAATCCGCTTCAGGTGCACCGGCTTTGACGTGCCGAAATTCCATCAATCGTAATTGACGTGGTTCAACACCAATTTGTTTTCCATCTAAATTTAACGCTCCCGCCGCTTGACGAAAGACATCATCCCATGAGTCTGGATTTTCGTTATATGCAAAATGTTTTATTTTGTATGAGAATAAATCAACTTTTGGTAATTCGAGTTCAGGTAACACCAAAACAGGTTCTTGATTCGGCGTGACAAATAACACAACAGGTCTTTCCATTAGATGAAAATTTATGCCTGTCAAATATTTCAGGGTTGGACCAGGATTCAGAATAACAGCATCAAGCTTCCCCTTAGTCAATGAAGCGGTGAGTTTGTCGAGTCGTTGTTGAGTCACAAGAGTCTCCTATTAAATTTTATGTCTTTATACTATATCAATTGAGAGGGTAAAAAGTTACTTAACTTTATGTTTTCGTTTTACAAAAAGATATGAAATCCAATCTACAAGCGTTGGAAAAAGTGTAACGAATGTGACAGCAATATTTGCCCACCACGGGATAATCATTTTTCGGCGCGGATATTTTGCAAGTTGAACCACTTTGCTAGCAACATATTCTGAACTCATGTGAACATTGATTTTATTGCGAATGGAACCGTAGGCTTCATTACTGCCAATGTGTTGACCAAACTCCGTTTTTGCAAAGCCCGGATAAATGCCACTGACTTTGATTCCTAACGGTGCAACTTCACGGCGAATTGAATCAGTGAATGCACGCAAACCAAATTTACTGGCAGAATAACTTGAAATTAACGGCGCGGAAATATAACCTGCCACTGAAATCATGTTGATGATATGACCTTCACGCCGAGCCAACATGTGTGGCAAAACTGCGCGCGTGACTCGCATGGTGCCAATCAAATTTACATTGATTAAAGTTTCAATATCGCGTTCCATTGAATATTCTTCATACCAACCCACACGACCAATGCCTGCATTGTTGAAAAGAATATCAATGCGACCATATAAATCAATTGCAGAGTTGACCATGTTCTCAACATCATCAGCATTGACAATATCCATCGGAATTGCAATGGCTTCGCCACCTGCATCTTGAATGCGAGATGCAAGCGTTTGCAAACGGTCAACGCGGCGGGCGGCGAGGACAACTTTACAACCTTCATCAGCAAATAACCAAGCGGCATCTTCGCCGAATCCAGAGGAGGCACCTGTGATGAGGACAACTTTATTTTCAAGAGAAATGGGGGAAAAGTTCATGATGAAGTCAATTGTAAAATAAAAACGCAAAACACAACATGGCAGTTACATTTTGTATTTATTCAAGAATAATATATATCTTAAAAACCCTTGTTAACAATAAAAAATATTATTGCAAATACCATAGAAACAAAAATAACTATTGAATTAAGATAAATCAGAAACTTTAAACCAACTGATAAATTATCCCACTCAGTTGAAGGAATCATGGTTGAATTTATGCCTCTCAGCCAAGCTTGGGCAAACCAAGGTTTACCGAAAATCACGAAAAAACCTGGTATTAGACAACTAATGGCTACAAAAATATAGGCGAGAAAAAGGATAAATTTGCTAACCCAATTTATCCAAAAAATGTTAAATGTTGGCAAAACAAACGCCAAAATTATAAAAGCAAATGCAGACCAAAATAAATTTCTTGATATGGTTACATAATTCTCGAAATCTTTTTGAGAATATTTCACTCTTCCTCGTGCGAATCTTTCTTCTTGACCTTCGGCGGTTCTAACACTGGATTTTTTGCAAGAGCAATATCAAGCACATCATCCATGTGTTTGACAGGCACAATTTTCAATTCAGATTTTGCAGTCTTGGGTAAATCCACCAAGTCCTTGAGATTCTTTTCAGGTAGCAGAACAGTTTTCAATCCAGCGCGATGCGCGGCGAGAACTTTTTCACGCACACCACCAATTGGAAGTACACGTCCACGCAATGTGATTTCGCCAGTCATACCTACATGTTTTGAAACAGGTCTGCCAGTTAATGCCGATGTAATTGCAGTTGCCATCGTAATCCCAGCCGATGGACCATCTTTGGGAATGCCGCCTTCGGGCATGTGAATGTGAATATCAAAACGTTCAAAGATTTCCATATCAATTTTCAATGCCGATGCACGCGACTTTATATAAGTCATCGCGGCTTGAGCAGACTCTTGCATCACCTCACCCATTTGCCCAGTCATTTGCAATCCGCCTTTGCCTTCAAAAATAGCAACTTCAACCGCCATAATTTCGCCGCCGGTTTCCGTCCACGCCAAACTTGTCGCCACACCCACTTCATCCGCGCGTTCTGCTTCCGATGGAAAGACTTGTTGCGGACCTAATAATTTTTCGATAATGTCAGCAGAAATTACAGCGGGATATTTTTTCGCTTCGGCTTTCAGACGGGCAACCTTGCGACAAACGCGGTTAATTTCTCTTTCCAGCCCACGCACACCGGCTTCGTATGTATATTCACGGATAATTTTTTGTAATGCCGCGGGTTCAAAAGTTAATTTTAATTCTTCAATTCCATTTTCTTCTATCTGACGCGGAATCAAATATCGGTTTGCAATTTCCAGTTTTTCTTCTTCAATATAACCGGGGAATTCAATCACTTCCATTCTGTCCAACAATGGAGCAGGAATCGTTGACAGAGAATTCGCAGTTGTCACAAACATCACTTTGGATAAATCAAATGGCAATTCCAAATAATGATCACTGAATGCATTATTTTGTTCAGGGTCTAACACTTCCAACATCGCAGAAGCTGGATCACCGCGAAAATCGGAATACAGTTTGTCAATCTCATCCAACATAAACAGCGGATTCGATGTCCCTGCTCGTTTCATCGTTTGCACAATTCTGCCGGGCAACGCACCGATATACGTTCTTCTATGACCACGAATCTCAGCTTCATCACGCACACCACCAAGTGACACTCTTACAAATTTTCTTCCTAATGCATCCGCAATCGAACGCCCTAACGAAGTCTTCCCAACACCGGGCGGACCCACAAAACATAAAATCGGTTGGCGTTCTTTCTTTGGTTTCAACGAACGAACTGCAATATATTCCAAAATTCTTTCTTTGGCTTTCTTCAAACCAAAATGGTCACGTTCTAAAATTTTTGCCGCATTCTTCACATCCAAATTATCAGGCGTGGAATTGTTCCATGGCAAATCTAAAATCCAATCAATATATGTACGGATGATTCCCACTTCTGGAGCCATCGGCGGCATTTGATTAAGCCGTTCCACTTCTTTCAATGCAACTTTTTTGGCTTCTTCGGGTAATTTCGCGGCTTCAACTTTTTTCTTCAAATCAACTGCATCACGTGTGAAAACATCACCTTCACCCAATTCAGTTTGGATTTGTTTCATCTGCTCGCGCAAATAAAACTCACGCTGACTTTTATCCACTTCATCTTGTACACGTGAATGAATTTCATCTTCCAATTCAAGCACATCCACTTCTTGTGCTAACAAAGTATTCAATTGACTCAAACGTGTTTTCGGGTCAAGGATTAATAACAAACGCAATTTGGCTTCATATGTTAAAGCCAAAGAGGTCGCAATCATATCTGCTAACCAACCGGGCTCAGAGATATTCAATGCAAACAAATGCGATTCTTCTGGAATCGAACGGTCTAATTGAATACAACGTTCAAATGAACTTAACACCGAACGCATCAAGGCTTGAGTCTGTTTATCCGCATTCGTTGATTCATGAATCACACGCGCCCGAACTTTGATATATGGCTTCAAACGAATAAACTCAACAATTTCAACACGCCTGCGTCCTTGCACCAAAGCCGAACGCGAACCATCAGGCATATTCAACAAACGCCCCACCGCCATCTCTACACCGATTGGCAAAAAATCTTCCGCGCCGGGGTCATTTGTTTCAGGGTCACGTTGTGTTAAACCAATCACAGTATGTTCGCGTGCCAAAGCATCTTGCAAAGCCAACAACGATGCTTCACGCCCAACAAAAATCGGTGAAACCATGCGCGGAAAAATCACCATATCACGCAATGGCAAAACAGCCGCTTCAATAAAACCCTCTTCATTCGGTTCTAAATTTGGAATCCGATATAACTCTTCCGTTCGTTGCGAAAGCGTTAAATCAAAATTATCTTCTTCAGTCCAATTTGGTTGACTCATTCAAAAACTTCCATTCTCGCATTACTTCCGCCGTTACAAACATCGAACCAGCGGATAATACAATGCTACCATCTTTTGATGATAATTCTAACGCACGCTTCAACGCCTCTTTGACCGGAGTCACCGCTTCGGACTTAATTTCAGCCTGCTCTGCCAACTCGAGGATTCTCTCAGCCTCCAACGCCCGCGGATGGTCAGCTTTGGTGGCAATAATTTTTTCAATCTTTGGTTTGAGTGCCGCGAACATATTCAAAATATTTTTATCTTCTGATGCACCGAAAATTAAATAAACTTTTTGATTTGGAAAATGTTCTTCCAGGGTTTGACTCAGCCGAACGAAAGAATCCTCATTATGAGCAGAATCAAATATCACCGTAGGGTTGAGGCGCGCAATTTCAAATCTAGCACGCCACTTGACGTTTGCAAATCCATCTTGAATCTGTTCATCTGAAATTTTAATTCCGCTTTTTTTCAAAGCAGTATAAGCGGTAACAGCATTTTCAATTTGATGTTTTCCTAATAATGGAATATCCAACTTTAGACCTTCAACCTGCAACCTTTGACCACTTAGAGATGATTCAACAAACTCAAACTTTACATCTTTTCCAACCAAAGTAAACTCTGAATCCAGAGATTTGACTACACGCAAGATAACTTCGAGAGCCTCATCTTTTTGTGGAGATGAAACAACAGGAATATTTTTTTTGATGATGCCCGCTTTTTCACCAGCGATTAATGTTAATGTATTTCCCAACACAGCTGTGTGGTCGTAAGACAAAGAAGTGATAACCGAAACATTCGGCGTGACAATATTCGTGGCATCAAGCCGCCCACCGAGACCAACTTCAAACACTGCGGCGGTGACGTTATATTTTGCAAACGCCAGAAACGCCAAAGCCGTTGTGATTTCAAACGTGGTTAATTTTTCAATCTTGGCAACATGCGGTTTGATTTCATCAACAAGTTCAACAAGTTGTTTGTGTGAGATGGGCTCACCATCAATTTGAATTCGCTCCACAAAATCCAATAAATGCGGCGACGTGTATAAACCTGTTTTGTATCCCGCCGCTTTCAAAGCGGATGCACATAACGCAGAAACAGAACCTTTGCCTTTTGTGCCTGCCACATGAATGATAGGATATTTTTTTTGCGGATTCCCCATCGACTCCATCAATGCAAACATGCGGTCTAAATGAAAATCTGCCTTCGCTAATTCGGAGGAATGTTTGAGGCTATAATCCACGAAGGAATAAAGATAGTCTAGGGCTTGGTTGTATTGGGTTTCGGTATCGGTCATAGGAAAATTGTAAGTGGTAATTGGTAATTCGTAAACTTGTAATTGGTAATCGGAGGCTAAGATGAAAAAAACTTTTTCTATTTTGATTATCGTTCTATTTTTACATGCGTGTGCTCCGCAGAATGTATCAACCGTAGAACCAATATTAACTCCTTCACCAACTGAAAAGCCTTTTACACCAACGCCAGAAAACACCTCAACACCTGAGCCTATAACTATTTCATATGACTTAGATGAAAGAGGGATTTATAAGGAAGTACTAAATGAAGAACTTATTCCTGGTTTAACTTATTCTGTAACTATTGTTACTGATATTAGTCTAAGAACATTACGAGAAGGTGCTATTACAAAAGTGTACCCTAATCCTTACTTCACAAATGCACAAAGAAATAACGAATCTGCAAGTAAAAGTATCTCATTTGCAATTGCATATACAACCTTCAAAAATTGGCAGAACGATGATACTAGTCATGCAAATACTACATTTGAAGAGTATTTAGATTTATTACTTGAAGCCCAACAAACTGGTAACCATAGTACAGTTGTTTTTACATTGAAAGCCAATGATATGAATACTATAAAATACGATTCCCGAGAAATCACTGATGTTGACCCATTTGAAGTTACAGTAGTATTTATGGACCCTATTGGCACTGTTGCTGTTCAAAATATGCAGAGACTAAAGGACATACGAGGTAAAGAAGTCCAATCGTTAGGGACAGGTGTGTTGGAAGTAATTGATATGACAGGCAACATTACAAAAAAACTATTTATTTTTGTAGAGACCCCTACATTAGGTCAGCGCGATAGAGCAATGTCTCGTGCAACAGCAAGTTTAATTGATGCTCTTACACGAACTTTTACACCGGAAAATGAAACAAGTTGGTCGTCCGATTCAAGTGGTGGTAACCCGTTCGGACAAATAATTGATGATTCTGAAATCAGGAAAATGTTACTAAGCCAAGTTCAACAAGGCATTGCAGGGGCAATCGCTTTTGACCCTATTCAAGGAAAATAATGCGCAATTGGAGGTTGTTATGAAAAAAAATTCTTTGGTTTTGATTTTATTCATATTTTTATACGCTTGTGTTCCACAAACAACTTCAACTCTAGAACCAACATTCACTTATACGCCTACAGAAAAGCCTTTTATACCAACACTAGAAAATACTCCAATACCCGAGCCACAGATTTCATATGATTTAAGAAATCCAAATAGTGTAAAAGAAACTATAACAGGTATAGTAAAGTTAGATGAGGTTAATAAACCTATTGGGCCATTAGAATATAGATTTGTTGTCATTACAGATAATAGTTTAAGAGAAAGACCAGCAAACCAACAAGATTTTGGGAAAGTTACATTTAACCCTGTATTTGAAAACTCATTACGGAATAAAGAAAATGCTCCAGATGCACTAGCCACAGCTCTTACATGGGCGTTTTATAGATGTTGGCAAGAAAACATTGATGATCCTATCATAAAGAAACAAAGGGCTGATATAAATTTCGGTACATATATTCAAATGTTAATTGAAGCCGAACAATCGGGTGATTATAATAATGTTCTTTTTAATTTATTTGCAAATGATATGAGTACAATAGAGTATGATGAGTCATTTATCAACAATATTTCTCCTTTTAATCCTACAATCGTTTTTATTGACCCTATTGGGACAGAATCTTTACAAAATATGGAAAGACTTAGTATAGAAAACACTGATTTATCACAATATGGTTTAGGTGTACTAAATGAGACGGACTCAGAAGGGAAAGAGGTTAAGAAATTGTTTATTTTTAATCAAGGAGTGAATTTTGCTAACGGAAATAGTGCCGTATCCTATGCTTTACGAGAATCATTGACCCGTATGTATACAAAAGGTTATGATGAAATAGTTGTTATGAATCCGCGAGAAAATAGTCCAACAGATCCTTTTATTGATAAGGTACTTATATACGAAGTATCAACTAACTATTACTATAGTGCAATTCATCCTTTTTTTAAACCCTAATATTGATTATCACTCTCACCATTCACCTGCACAACCAGACCCTAAAGGTCTGCCCGCTTGAAATATGAGCAAACCAAGCCTTGTAATTTTTTCTTGAAAAGCGTGATTGATTGCAAAAGAGACCTTTAGGGTCTTCAACTTGAATGATAAAATTTTCTATCTATGACAAGTCCACCGCCACTTCTATTTGATACTTACTATCACATCTATAATCGTGGGACAAATGGTGAAAATATTTTCAAAGAAGAGCGTAACTATGCTCATTTTCTAAATTTGTTTTCCAAGCATCTTGAGTCATCTACCGATTTATTTGCTTATTGCATGTTAAGAAATCATTTTCATATTTTGGTGAGAATAAAATCAGAAACTGAAATTCTTGAAATACTAAATAAGACCCTAAAGGTTTCCACAGAAAATAGATACCACACTAAGCAGAGCACCTCAAAAAATCAAGACAACGCTTTACCAAGAAAACCTTTAGGGTCTCTACCTGAAAATTATGCTTCTCAAAAGTTTTCAAATTTCTTCAATGCTTATGCCAAGTCAATTAATAACGCCTACGAAAGAACTGGGAGTCTTTTTGAACATCCATTTGAAAGAGTACCAATTACTTCTGACCGCCAGTTTTGGAATGTCATTGCCTATATACATCAAAATCCTCAAAAACATAAATTTGTAAAGGATTTTAGAGATTGGAAATATTCTTCTTATGAAGTTATTTTGTCTGAGAAGCATACAAGTTTAAAGCGTGATGAGGTCTTAAAATGGTTTGGGAACAAGCAAGAGTACATCAACCTTCATAATGAGTGGGTCACAGATGCAAAAAGTAAATGGTTTGCAGAGAATGACTATGATTAACTAACCCAGACCCTAAAGGTCTCTTTACAAGATAAACTTGATTCCTATACAAGGCACTAGGCTAGTTAAGTCACGTACCAAACAAAAAGACCTTTAGGGTCTTCTAAAATAATTAATAAATACAGATTAACATGCTCGCCACCCTCACCATTCACCTCCATCTCCCTGCTTGTACATCGCTGAAAGAAAAGCGCGGACGAATCAAGCCTCTCATCTCGCGTTTACATCGAGAGTTTAATATATCCGTTGCCGAAATGGATTTGCAAGATAAATGGGATGAAGCCATTATCACTTGCGTCATGATTGGCAATGACCATGCCTTTTTACAATCCGCGCTTCAAAATGTGGCAAAATGGGTCGAAGCACATTGGTCAGATGGCGATGTGTGGGATTCTAAAATTGAATTAGTTTAAAAGTTAGAAAGTTTACAAGTTGGAACGTTCAAACATTTAAACCTGTAAACCTTTGAACAAAATTATGGAGAAAACAAAATGGATTTAGGATTAAAAAACAAAATTGCATTAGTTACGGGCGCATCAAAAGGATTGGGTTACGCCGCCGCGTTGGGGCTTGCTAAAGAAGGATGTAAAGTCGCAATCAATGGGCGTGATGAAAAGCGAATTAAAGAAGCGGCAGAAAAAATTCAAAAAGAAACTGGCACTCAAGTCATCGGTTTAGTCGGTGATGTCAGTTTGCCTGATGTGCCTGAAAAAATGGTTCAAGAAACTGTGCAAGCCTTTGGCGGTTTGGATATTCTCATCACCAACACGGGCGGTTCGGCTCACGGCTCGATTGATGTATTGAATGAAGAACAATGGCAAGCGGGCATTGATTTATATTTGATGAGTCATGTGCGTTTGATAAAATCCGCGCTTCCTTACTTAAAGAAATCTGATACGGCTTCCGTGTTAACGATTACTTCACTTGCAGCAAAACAACCGATTCCGAGTTTGTTATTATCCAATAGTGTTCGCGCTGGCACGTTAGGATTAACCAAGTCACTGGCATTAGACCATGGCAAAGATGGAATCAGATTCAATTCCATTCTACCGGGTTGGACGGAGACAGAAAGAGTCGAAGAGTTGTTATCTGCTCGGGCGAAGGCAAACAACTCGACCTTAGAAGAAGAAGCGAAAAAACAAGCCAATGAAAGTTCGTTTGGCAGGTTAGCATCCACAGAAGAGTTTGCAAACGTTGCCGTGTTTTTTGTCAGCCCCGCCGCATCGTATGTGACAGGCGTGATGTTAACTGTAGATGGCGGAAGTTATAAAGCAACAATTTAAGGAACATAAATGAAAAACCTTACACCACTTGCGCGAAACTCATTGATTGTTGCGTTTTTCTTTTTCATCAACAAAGTTTTAGCATTAGTTGAAACGATGATTGTCTCGCGCATTTATTCAGACCAAGTTGAATTGCTCGATATATTCAACGCCGCCAATAATTTACCTGATTTATTATTTGCATTAATTTCTGGCGGCGCATTAGCAATGGCGTTCATTCCATTGTTGACAGAATATTTAACAACCAAAAGCCGCGAAGCGGCATGGGATTTATTTTCTCGTGTTGCAAATTTTGGTTTTATTGTCACTGGTGTTTTTGCATTATTGATTGCAATTTTTGCTCAACAAATTGTCGATTCAGAAATTGGAATCGCGCCGGGCTTTGGGGAAGAACAGAGAATTTTGTTAGCACAATTAATGCGTATGAATTTAATTGCCACCATGATTTTTTCAATCAGCGGTTTGGTGATGGCTTCGTTACAAGCGAATCAACATTTTGTCATGCCAGCCATTGCGCCGATTATGTATAACGTCGGTCATATTTTCGGCGCAATTTTTCTTGTGCCACGTTATGGAATTTATGGTTTGGTATACGGCGTCATTATCGGCGCGGCATTGCATTTGCTGGTGCAATTTCCGATGTTGTTCAAATTTGGTTTTCGTTGGACGCCCGCATTGGATATTCGTCACACAGGTTTAATTGAAGCACTTAAGTTAATGGCTCCGCGTTTATTCACGATGGCAGGCATTCAATTGATTTTTATCGCGCGTGATAATCTCGCATCACGGCTTGACCAAGTCGGCGCGGTGACTTCTTTAACGTATGGCTGGATGATTATGCAAGTACCTGAGACGATTCTTGGAACAGCACTCGCAACTGCATTGTTGCCAACACTTTCAGAACTCGCCTCAAAACAAGACTGGAAAAAGTTCGGTGAAACCGTCGAGCGTTCTCTTCGGGTACTCATTGCTCTGACGTTGCCTATCGCGGCAGTCATGTCCGCTGGGATTAATCCATTAGTGCGTGGCGTCTTCGGGTTTGATGAATCTATCTCTTCATTACTCACTTGGACTACTCGTGCTTATCTCGCTACGTTAACTGGTTATGTAATTCACGAGATTGCAGTAAGAGCATTTTATGCTCGCAAAGAACCGATGATTCCATTCTATGCAGTCATAATTCGGCTAGCATTATTTTTAGGAATTGGCATTCTCGGCATTTCACTCTTCCCCGAAATTGGCGCGCCAATCATCGCCATTGCAGAACTTGCTTTGTTAATTGAAGCAGTAATTTTATTAGTCTGGCTCTCACGCCGAACACATGAACCTGTCAATACAAATACTGCCATCATCAAAGGCTTGATTTCTGCAGTTGTTGGTGGTGTCGTGACATATCTTATCGCTTTATATCTGCCCGGCGGAGCCATCATCACTGCACTGATTGGCATGATTGTCGGCGGGCTAGTCGCATTAGCAATTGTCTGGTCTGAAGCGAAGCAGTTGTTCAGGCTGTAAATAAAATGTAGGGACACAGCGAGTCAAGTAATAATTTTGATAATGAATCCTTTTGCTGTGTCCCTACAAATCATTATTCCAAAATAAGAAAATTTCTCAACATTTCAAAGGAATGTATAATTCTCTCCATGACAGAACACACAGGAAATACACAACCTCTCAAACCATTGAAAGAAGATGATACCCAACCACTTGGGAAAGTTAAAAAGCAATCAAACTGGAAGTCAATTCTTATCAGCATTGTTGGCTTTTTGCTCTTAATTGGTCTCGGCGCATTTAGTGGATATGCTTCCGGAGTCTCTGCCCGACAAAACGCAGAATCAGCCATTATTGACCAACAACTCTCTGAACAATTTTCATTCGCCCTTGTAGATATTCAATTTGGGCGATATGAAAACGCCCGCCAACGTTTGGAATTTATCATTGCCAGAGACCCCAATTACCCCGGCGCACAAGAAAAATTAACTGAAGTGCTCGTGTTAAGTTCTATTCCTACACCTGCTCCAACCATTACCCCCACTGCTACACCTGATTTTAGTGGAGCAGAAAGTGCCTTCGCCCGTGCACAAGAACTAATCCGCGCACAAGATTGGCCCGGCGCATTAGCCGCATTAGATACCATCCGCAAACTTGACCCAACCTACAAAACTGCTCAAGTAGATGGCATGTATTATTTCGCACTTCGTAATCATGGCTACACTTTAATTACCAATCAAGGCAATCTTGAAGGCGGTATTTATTTCTTAACACTTGCCGAAAGATTTGGTCCATTAGATAACTCCGCCAATGGTGTGCGTGAAGGTGCACGTGCATACATCACAGGCGCAAGTTTCTGGGAACTTGATTGGGAACAAGCGGTCATTTATTTTGAACAAGTAGCATTCGGTTTTCCATCTTTATGGGATGGCACCATGACCGCTTCCGCTCGTTATCAATTTGCTCTTATGCGCTTTGGTGATGATTTATTTACTCGTCAAGATTATTGTGCCGCGTATGATGCTTATACAGCCGCATCTGGTTTGGGTGCTTTAGATGCAACTGCCTCATCGAATTCTGCACAAGCACAAATTCAATGCTTCCCTGCTACACCTACATTCTCTGTCGCCACCCCAACACTTGGTGCTGAAACTCCAACTACCGGTGCACCTGTAGATACAAATACGCCTGAACCGACGCCAACAGAGACACCACCTACACCATAAAATATGCCACCAATTCCTGTTTGGGCTTTGACATTAACTTATTGGCTTCACATGCTCGCTGTCGTCATTTGGATTGGAAGCCTAACCGCGATTAATGTTCTCATTCTACCCGCCTCACGTCGGACATTGAACCTGACTCAGCAACTCAGCCTTATCTCTGCCCTACAAAAAAGACTCGAACCGATTGCCTGGTTTAGTATTGGAATGTTAGCATTCACCGGCTTGATTCAAATGTCTACTAGCGAACATTACGACGGATTCGCAAACATCAGCACACAATGGTCACTAGCTATTCTTGCTAAACACATTCTCGGCGGATTAATGATTATCGTCAGTGCCATTCAAACATGGGAAGTGATACCCGCCATTCAAAGAATCTTAATCAAAAAAGAAAAAGCAGAAGATGCTGAACTGGAAAAGTTACAAAAAAGAGAAATAAACTTAATTAGAATAAATTTATTTCTTTCAATCATTGCATTAGGCGCAACTGCCATTGCAAGGGTTTCATAAAAAAAAACACCGCCGAGAACGGCGGTGTTTTTTTATATTTTTATCAACTCAGGCTGAACTATCGTTCCAGTCAAATCATACGCCATCGCACCAGTGATTCGCACTGGAACAATTTCGCCTATTTTGGCTTTGCCTTCAATCACGACCACACCATCAATTTCAGGTGCATCACGATATGACCTACCGATGGAAATTCCATTATCAAAACCTTCGACTAACACATCCAAAGTTTTACCAACATAGGATTGATTCACTTGCAAGGAGATATTTTGTTGTAACTCCATCAGGCGTTCATATCTTTCTAACTTGACAGAATCAGGTATCGGGTCACCGAGAGGCGCGGATGTGGTATCCGGCTCAAATGAAAATTGAAATGCTCCCACACGGTCAAATCGAATCTCATTTACAAAATCATACAAGGCTTGATATTCTTCATCTGTTTCGCCGGGATAACCAACGATAAATGTTGTCCGAATTGCTAAATCTTTAATTTGTGAACGCATTTTGCCAAGTGTGCGATGCACCCAATCAATATTAGACGGGCGACGCATGCGATACAAAGTTTTTGGATGAGCATGTTGAAGCGGCATATCTAAATACGGCAAAACTTGTTTGCGAGTCGCCATCACTTCAATTAAACGATCTGTGACGTAACCCGGATAAGCATACATAATGCGTATCCAATCCATATCTGGAACAGAATCGGTTAAGCGCTCAAGTAAAACTGCCAAACCATCTTTGATTCCCAAATCGTGACCATAATCAGTTGTATCTTGTGCAATCAAAACCAATTCGCGCACACCAGCATCGCGTAATTGACGGGCTTCATTGATAATTGATTCAACAGGGCGTGAAACAGCCGTACCCTTAATTAACGGAATCGCACAAAACGCACATGGTCTTCTGCATCCATCTGCCACTTTGAGATATGCACTTGCACCCGCCACACTGACTCGCAATGTATCATTTTCATCAACACCAACTGTTTTCACTTCTGGTAAATGATAAATGGGTTCAGGATGTTTGCTTTTTCTTAAATCTTTTACAACTTGCACAATATCCATCCAACGGCGTGTACCGAGAATGCCATCAATGCCTGGCACTTTCTTAGCAACTTCAACACCATAGCGTTGAGTCAAACAACCTGCCGCAATCAACACTTGACCATCACGCTTAGACTGTGCAAGTTCATCCAACACACGATACGATTCGGCTTTTGCAGGTCCAATAAACCCACAAGTATTGACAATTAGCACGCTGGCTTTGTCTGGATTTTCAACAGCATGATAACCATCACGCACTAACAATTGCGCCATTGAATCAGAATCAACTGTATTTTTTGCACAACCTAATGAAACTAAATGAAATGTATTTTTCTTTGACATATTTTCCTAATTACTGTTTACTGTTCACTGACTACTAACTACTGACTCACCGTCGGCGTTACAGATGGCGTGATTGTAAACGTCGGCGTTGGAGTACTTGTTACCAAAGGCGTATTTGTGGCGGTCGGTGGAACCGTCGCAGTCGGAGTTGCCACACCCGTAATCAAATACACACGGTTAACCACTTCACCTGCCCCACCCATCAGACCTAAATCTGTACCATTATACGTCACTCGCAAAGCAGAGCCATCACCTGTTAACACAACCACTTGATTTTCTGCCTGAAACACTTGCGTCTCACGCGGAGCCATACGCCCTTCAAACACAATTTCACCATCTACCGAAACACGCACATACACTCTTTCTAACGCAAACAAATTCACAACCACATTCGCATTCACTTCTGGTGAAGGTGCTAACAAAGTTGTAGCGGCTTCACCACCTGCCACTGTAGCAATCGAAGGGTCATCTACTGCCGCAAAAGTTAATTCAACAGTCGGCGTTGACGAAGGTTGCTCAAACACATCCACAAACGGAATCACAGTCGGTTCTAATTCTTGTTCTTCTTGCAAACTGACCACACGACCAACACCCCAAATCGCCAATGTTACTAACAATGCAATCATCACCAAGCCAAATACCAAATCGCCAGCAATAAATGTTCGAAACAACGGAATCGAAGCATTCACTTGCGTTTGAATTTTTTCACGCGGCGTTTCAGCATATTTTTCACGGCGACGCGCTTGCAAAGCATCGGCAAAGCGTAGCAAAATTTTATCGGCATCTAAATCTAAAAACGTGGCGTAATTTTGTAACATGCCGCGCGTTTGCACAGGCGATGGTAATTTTTCAAACGAGCCTTCTTCCAATGCTTTTACAAATGCTGTGCGTAATTTTGTATGACGTTCCACTTCATCAATCGTTAAACTAATCAACTCACGTTGCGTGCGTAATTGTTTTCCAATTTCTGCAAAAATCACATCCGCAGGCTGGGTTGGAGTTTTTTCTTCTTCAATAATTTCTTTTTCTACTTCATTTTCAACTTCTTGATTTGATTCCGATTCTTCTTTTTTAAGATTGAATCGAAACATAGATTTGATTCGTTCAACCAGATTCGGCTTCGCCTCTTCATTCACTTCAACCTGCTCGGCTTCGGTGATTTGACTCTCAACCTCAGGCAATGACTCTGTTTCCGGCGTGGAATCTGTTTGAGGTTTACCACTCAGCCAGCGCGTCCAGAAAGGAGGCGTTTTTTCATCTTCTTCAACCAATGGCGGAATTTCAGTCTCTTGCAAATTAACTTGTGGCAACGGTCCGCTAACTTCTTCAATCACTGGCGGATTTTTTTGTATGTCTGCAATCAATTCATCAATGTTGAGATTTAAGTATTCAGCATAATTCCGCAAAAAGCCACGCCCCTGCGCGGCAGATGGCATGACGGAGTAATCATCCGACTCTAATGCTTGTAAAAAAACCAAACGAATGCGCGTTTCAGCAGACGCTTTTTCAAGCGTTATGAAAAGGGCTTCGCGTTCTTTTTTTAATTTCTGACCGATGGTTTCTTGCATGGAAATATTGTATTACAAACATCACCGACTTACGCCGGTGATGTCCTTACATTTTTATTCGGCTGTTTCAGCAACTGGTTCTTCGGCTGATTCCGCTTTTTTGCTTTTCTTTGGTTTTTCAGCTTGTTCTTCTTCTACAGGTGCAACTGCGGTTTCGATGCTTTCACCTTCACGGTGGACGATGATTTTGACTTCTGGCACCAAGTCCATCGTCAAGCGGACGCGAGCAATAAATTCACCCAATGTGCGAATTGGTTGCGTATCCACTTGTTGACGTTTTACTTCAAAGCGAATTTTTTCTGTAAGCGCGGTGGCAATATCTTGGGTAGTGATAGAACCATAGAGTTTGCCGGTTTCACCTGCTTTGGCGGGGAAAATCAAAGTTTGTTCTTTGATTTGGTCGGCAATGCCTTTGAGTTCTTCGTTTTGAGCATTACGGCGAATTTCAGCTTGTGATTTGATTTTTTCCACTTGCTTCATGGCACCTTCAGTGGCAAGCACTGCGAAACCTTGTGGCAAGAGGAAGTTGCGCCCGTAGCCATCGGCTACTTTTTTAATATCCCCAGCGCGCCCCAATTTGTATACGTCTTTAATTAATAATACTTTCATTTTGTTTAAGCCCTTTCTGGCATTTGAATGTCAAAGTGAAGGGTACAACACTCTGCGGGGGCAGAGTATACCACAGGTAGGGTTGTCAACTCGAAAAAATAAGATAAGATATTGTCATGTTCAAGTTTCCCATCAGTTTTCGGCGCGTGCTTACCTTTGCAGGTATTTTCATTTTGATTTTATTTGTGATTGAATTTAACTCACGCTTAGAAGAACTGAATCGCTTAAACGAACAACGAGAACAAGTGCAAGCCATGGCAACTGAAGCGATGCTAACTCAAATTGCATTACAAACTCAAGTTGCTTATGCAGGGTCTGATGAGGCTGTGGAAGAGTGGGCGCGTAGCGAAGGGCATTACATACAAGAAGGCGACCAACCTGTGATTCCACTCGGCGTGCCAGGCAGTGACCCAGTCATTGTGCCAACCCCTGAAGTAACCCCAACACCGATGCAAAACTGGGAAATTTGGTGGACGTTATTCTTCGACGAATAAGATTCATCAATCAAAATGGAAAGCAGTATTTCTGCATATTTAGTTTCGTTCGTCTCTTTAGCTGTGTTGCTGATTGGGGCTGTAGCATTGGCATTTTCGCGTTGGAAAAATGCTCAAGAACAAGCCTTACTGAGAGCCGAACAACGCCGCTCTCAACAACTCGGCTTGCTCGAAGAAGCCGGCAGAATCATCGCCGACAGTTTTGAAGAAAAAGAAATTTTACAACGCGCTATTGATGCCATTACGCAAAGGTTTGGCTATGCTATTTCTGCTATCTCCAAAGTAGTAGATGGAGATATGTTAGAAGTTGTAGCTATTGCCGGCACCGAAGATTTTGGTTACAACCCGGGGTATCAGCAAAAAATGGGAGATGGCATTATTGGTCACACGGCTGAAATTCGCAAAACATACGTTACTGACAATGTTTCAAAAGACCCATTCTACTTTTCAAGTGCTGAACATTTTGGCTCAGCCATTTGTACGCCGCTCTTCAAAGGTGAAAATTTATTTGGGGTGCTATATGTTGAAAGCAAAGAACCAAATGCTTTTGATGAACTAGACATAAAAACACTAGAAACGCTTGCGATACATATTTCTGCTTCATTACATCGTGCCTCTTTATATGCCGAAACACAAGAAAACTTGCGGGTCTTATCCATCATTCAAAATATATCCAGAACGATTGCTAGTTCATTAGAAAAAGAAAAAATCGCCAATCAAGTTGTCACTGCTTTAAAAGAAGCGTTTGGATACACTCATATCAGCATTTATTATTTAGAAGAAGATTATCTGCAACTCGCCGCCGAGATGGGCTATCCAAAAGAAATGGTAATTGAGAAAATTCACATCAGCCAAGGTGTAAGCGGACGTGCCATCCGCACAAAGACTGTCCAATTTATTGAAGATACAACTCAGGAAGATATGTTCCTGAGAGCAGACCATGCCATCACAAGTGAAATTTGTGTTCCACTATTAAAAGATGACCTTGTGCTTGGCACATTAAACATTGAAGCAAATCATTCTCGCAAGTTAACTCAAATGGATGTAAATCTACTCACAGCAATTGCTAGTCCGCTTGCTATTGCCATTGATAATGCCCGTTTACACGAACAAATCAAAAAAATGGCAACTACAGATGCCGTCACAGGTTTATCAAACCGCCATGTGTTTGAAGAAACACTCGCCGCCGAAGTAGAACGCGCTCAAAGACTTGGCATGAATGTCTCTCTCATTATTTTTGATATTGATGGATTCAAAGAATTTAATGATAGTTATGGTCACCCGGCAGGTGATGCACGTTTGAAAGGCATGGCAGATATTATCAAAAACAATTTACGCAAATATGATATTGCCGCACGTTACGGTGGTGACGAATTTGCCATCATCCTTTCCAATTCAAATGAACAAAACGCGCTCAACTTTGCCAAACGCTTGCACGAAGCCGCGCAAATTGGCGCACCAAAAGATTCAGCAGGTTACACACTTAGCATGGGCGTGGCAACTTTTCCGCAAGATGCCGCCAACCATAATGAACTGCTCATCGCCGCAGACCATGCCGCCTTGCGTGCCAAACATTTAGGTAAAAATAGAGTCCAACGAGCAAGCGATACCAGATAAATGAAAAGACTTGACCTCTTCCCCATCACCACAAAAATTGAAAATAATGAATTGAGCATTGCAAGAATTAATTTAAAAAATCTTGCAGATGAATTTAATACTCCACTATATATTTATGATAAAGCGACTTTAGATTCATCTGTAACTGAATATAAAAATGCACTCGCGTCTTACTACGGGACACATGCTTCTGTCACCTACGCAGGCAAAGCCTACCTTTGCACAGCCATCGCCCAATGGACTCAACTCCACAACTTAACACTCGATTGCACAGGTGAAGGTGAAATTCATATTGCATTAAATGCAAAAGTGAAACGCGAAAATATCCTCGTACATGGAGTTAACAAATCAGATGCCGATTTGAAATCTGCTATTCAACATGCTGGCACAATTGTTGTTGATAATTTAACTGAACTTGAAAGAATCACTCAACTATTCACTCGTCACTCGTCACTTAACCTTTGGCTTCGACTTTTACCCGGGGTCACTGTTTCAACCCATCATGCTCACACACAAACAGGTCATCACGAAAGCAAATTTGGGATGGCGCGTGAAGAAATACTTCAAGCTGCAGAGTTTTGCAAAAAAAATAAAATGCCTTTGAAGGGTTTGCATTTTCATCAAGGTTCAAACTTTCGAGACCCTGAGCCATTAATCCCCGCTATTGATTTGGCTTTAGATATTGCTAAAGAAATCGGATTTGATGATGAATGGCATTTTTGCCCTGGCGGAGGTTGGGGTGTGGCATATCATGAAGATGAATTGCCACATCCATCAATTGAGCATTATGTCAAAGGGATTTGTGAAGCGGTGATTGAAGGATGTGAAAAAAGAAATCTATCTCTTCCCCATTTACATTTGGAGCCCGGCAGAAGTTTAGTAGCACGTGCAGGTGTAGCGATTTATCGAGTCGGTGCAATTAAAAAACGTGAGAACAAAACTTGGGTGCTAGTAGATGGTGGCATGGCGGATAATCCGCGTTATGCGATGTATGGGGCGAGATATAGTTGCCTAGCAGTATCAGGCGTCACCGAAGAAAGAAGCGAAGTGATTTCAGTTGCGGGTCCGTATTGTGAATCAGGGGATGTCATCTTTGAAGATTTGCCGATGTCAAAACTCAAAACAGGTGATTTGATTGCAGTGCCGATGAGTGGCGCGTATCATTTGAGTATGTCGTCTAATTACAATGGCGCGCGCAAGCCTGCTGTGTATATGTTGGAAAATGGGGAAGCGAAATTAATTCAGAAGAGAGAAACTTTGGATGATTTGTTAAGGCGGGATGTAAAGTTATAAAAAAACTCCGCCGAATGGCGGAGTTTTTTTATTTTTCAACTTTTTCTGTAGCATTGGCTGGAATACTTGAAGGTGACATGGCGGCTTTGCGCATTTGGTCTTCTTGCACCATGTGAATACCGTTGTTGACTTGATTGCTTAACTTTGCAATTTGGTCTTGCAATTGCATGAGTGTTTCGAGAACGTAGTTATCTGCATCGGCGCGAACGGCTTCGGCTTCGGCGCGTGCTTGGCTGAGAATTTGTTCGGCACGGCGTTGTGCTTCTTGCGTGATGATATCTTTTTGTGCCATTTCTGTGGCTTTATCACGCGCGAGTTGTACAGTGCGATTGGCTTCTTCTTGTGCTTGTGCCATGACGCGGTCTCGTTGAGCGACAACTTGTTGTGCTTTTTTCACTTCATCAGGGATGGCGATGCGCATTTGGTCAATCAGTTCTAACATGCGGTCTTCATCCACAATGACGTTATGTGTGAAAGGCACTGCTTTCGCATCATTGAAGAGTTCTTCGAGACGGTCTATCAGTTGCAGAATGTCCATAGGCTAGGTACGAGAATTTTACTCCGAAAATGGATTATTAACAATACTAGCACAAATTAATCACGCAGGGCATTAGGCGGGGAATGTTCCCCCATTTGGGCTACTTTTTCTTTGAGGGCTTTTTCGACATGTGGTGGCACCATGCTAGAGACATCCCCATGTAATGTGGCAATCTCGCGCACTGTTGTAGATGAAAGAAATGTATGTTGTTCAGCAGTGATTAATGCCACAGTTTCAACCGCATCTTTGGCTAAACGTTGATTTGCCAACGCCATGCGGAATTCAAATTCAAAATCGGAAAATACGCGCAGTCCGCGCACAATGACTTGGGCATTGATTCTTTGTGCAAATTCAATCGTCAGACCGCTGTAACCAGTCACTTTGATTTTGGGGTTGTTCGTAAAAGATTCACTCACTAATGCCATACGTTCTTCTGGTGAAAAATATAATGTTTTGAGTGGCTTGTCATAAACAGCAAGGACAACCTCATCAAACAGTTTTGAGGCGCGGGTAGCAATATCTATGTGACCGTAGTGAATGGGGTCGAATGTTCCGGGGAATAAGGCTCGAACCATATTTTTGAATAATCCTTTTTGATTGAAAATCGAACAGGTCTGAAAGGTCTAACAGGTCTTAATGGTCTGACCAATTAGACCGTTTAGACCTATTCGACCACTAAGACTTATCTAACTAATATCACTCTTTGTGCCGTTCCAGAATCTTTCAAATGCTTCTGCAAGCAAAGCATGTTCAGGCTGATTTAATTCTGGGTCTTTATCAAATAAATTTTGGGCTTGGTTTCTTGCTTTTTCAATTAGTGCTACATCGGTGATACTCGCCATCTTCAATGATGAAGCAAAGCCTGCTTGACGCGTCCCTAAAAATTCGCCGGGACCGCGTAATTTCAAATCTAAGTCTGCTAATTCAAAACCATCATTCGTGGTTGCCATCGCTTGCAGACGTTCATTTTCAGTTGCATCTTCACGCGTGGGGATTAATAAACAAGTCGAAGCGACAGAGCCACGTCCTACTCGTCCGCGCAGTTGATGAAGTTGTGCTAAACCGAATCGATCAGCACCTTCGATTAACATCAAAGTTGAATTGGGAACATCTACGCCCACTTCAATGACAGTGGTTGAAACCAGAATATCAAATTCTTTATCGCGGAATTTCAACATGACTTCATCTTTTTCACTCGGGCGCATCCGCCCGTGTAATAAACCGAGTTTCAAATCAGGAAAAACATTTTTAGATAATGTCTCAAAATCATCCACCGCCGCGCGGACATTTATCTTTTCACTTTCATCAATCAATGGATAAACGATAAATGCTTGATTTCCATTTTTGATTTGTGAACGAATCAAAGCATACGCACGCTCACGTTCTTGCGGACGAAGCACATACGTTGCAATTGGTTGCCTACCTACAGGCATGACGTTCATCACAGAAATATCTAAATCGCCAAACATCGTCAATGCCAACGAACGTGGAATCGGTGTCGCAGTCATCACCAATAAATGCGGATTTGTACCTTTGCTTCGTAACTCAGCACGTTGTTCCACACCAAAGCGATGTTGTTCATCAATGACAACAAATTGCAAATCTTTGAAATTGACATCAGGTTCAATGACTGCATGAGTACCAATGCAAATCTTTATTGATCCATTTTGAAGACCATTACGAATTTCTTCTTTTTCTTTTTCAGGTGTACTACTTACCAACAACCGAATCTCATCGTGATTTAAAAATCCTTTTTCGCCGGTCAACAAACTGATAAAGTTTCGATAATGTTGTTCTGCCAAAATCGAAGTCGGAGCCATAATGGCGGCTTGACATTCATTTGCCACCACCATGCTCGCACCCAACGCCGCAACCACAGTTTTACCCGAACCTACATCACCTTGAATGAGTCGATTCATTGGCTTACCTGAATCTAAATCTTTGCGAATATCATCCAACGCAGTTTGCTGAGCAGATGTAAGGGTGAAAGGTAATGCCGCCACACGCGCACCCAGCCATTCATCAGAGACAGTGAAGCGTCTGCCATCAACAGATTTCCAATCTTTCTTTTGTCGTAAGACACCCATTTGCAAATAAAAAATTTCATCAAATGCCAAACGTTCACGCGCCAGTTTGAGTCTATCTTGCGAATCAGGAAAATGAATTTGTGTCATCGCCTCACTCATCGAAACCAAACGCGCATCACGTTTCAAATCATCAGGCAATGGGTCAACCATAGCAGGCGCCCAATACGAAATGACTTGCTTCATTTGATTCCGCAACCATTTTTGTGTAATGCGTTCAGTGAGCGAATAAATCGGCACAATGCGATTGGTATGTAAATTTTCCATCTCTACAAATTCCCAATCAGGGCTGTTCATTACAAGCCGCCCAAGATATTGGTCAATTTTTCCAGAGACAGAAATCATGTCATCTTTTTTGAAACGATTTAATAACCACGGTTGATTGAAAAAAGAAATTCGCAATGACCCCGTGCCATCACTGATAATTAATTCGATAATATTTTGTTTGCCGCCCCGAATCGGTCTGTTGGTTACACTTTGCACCGAACCCAACACCGTCACCACATCATTGAACATCAATGCTTGAATCGGTTTCAACAAAGAATAATCTTCATATCGGCGCGGATAGTTATACAACATATCGCCTAACGTTTGCATGCCTAACTTCGCCAACGACTCTGCATTTTTTGGTCCAACACCTTGCAACACAGTCAACTTTGAATCAAATGCAGGCGGCGTTTGGCTATGCTTGGCACCCGCCACTGATTCAGAACGTGGCGCAGGATTCTGTTTTTGTTTTTGATATGCTTGATTCTGATTTTGTTTTACTGGATTTTGATTCTGCTGATTTGAATCTTGTTTAACAACAACATCGCTTCGTTCCTGACGTTGAACTTGGTTTTGCTCCTTTGGCTTTTGATTCGCCTCTGGATATGTTTCGCCAATACGTTTCCATAATCCCTTTAACGATTCAGCCCGCCCTTCGGGGCTTAATTTTTCATACGAACGCAAACGCGCCACAACGGCTTGAATGACTTCTTCGGTAATTGAATCGGCTCGTGCTTCCCCTTCCCAATAATCTAGCATACTAGCCAGCCCGCCTATGACAGCGGTATTTTGATATTTATTCTCATGTTCAAGGCGAAAAAATTTACGTAGTTTCTCTAAAGACGGTTGCATAATATCTAATTTTATCATGGCGTTATAAAAGATTTCGCCACAGAGTACACAATAATTATTGCAAGTTTCTTACTTTCGGCAAAGAACTGGAGCGTCTGCTGGCTAGCAAGAATCCAATCGCAACAAACAGCCAAATCGTTGGAATGACATACCCCACAGGCGAAACCATAGACATTCCGTTCCATTGAGCGTAATAAGCAATCAAACTAATTCCTAATGCAGACAGGAAGAAAATAAATAAAATAGAGTTTCGCAATCTGGATGGGTGTTCATTGCGAATCATCAAACAAATCAAACCTAAGACAATGCAAAAAATCCCGAAGCCATAGGACATGAAGTAAAAACCACCTGATGTGAAAAATACTGAAATCCCTTCAACTACATACCAAATACCAAAAATTGTGAGCATCCATTTGGTTTTCATCTATCATCTCCTTTCATGCGGGCTTTTAATTGTCATTCTGAGCGAAGCGAAGAATCTCTAAGATAATCGTAGAGACCCTTCGCTTCGCTCAGGGTGACATGAACAAATAGAAATTTGAGCGGAAGTTTTAACATTAATATACCAATGCCTTTATTATATTTGAAAAGGAGTCACTCATTGATTTCTCTTAACTTTGTGGTTAAATCTTTCTATCAAAAGGAGTTTTTCTATGGACTGGTTCAACAACAGCAAATTATTTGACTTGGCAAAGCAAGGTCAGCGATTGACTCACATTGCCGCTGTGATTCCGCTTTCGTTTTTGTTCATTTTCATTTCTCAAATGGGAATCATCCCCGTCATTATCGTATTAGGAATCTTATACGGCTTTTCAGAAACTGGTATTAGCTTGCCAGAAGAATTGCCTGCACTCGTCTCTGGTTTTTGGATGGCAATGCAATTGATTACTGCTTTTGGATTAGTCTATGTTATTTTGTGGGCATGGCTCAAGTTTGTAGAAAAACGTCCATTTTGGACATTAGGCTTTGAACTCAAAAATGCTCTCAAACAATATGCGCGTGGATTTTTGTTCGGGATGTTGATGTTCGTCGGTTCAGTAGCAATTTTAGGCGTGTTTGGAAGCGTAGCATTTGAGTCAGGTGATTCATCAAAGCAAGGAGTCGCCGCAATTGGCGGAGTCTTGTTGGTTTTATTCGGTTGGATTATTCAAGGCGGTGCAGAAGAAGTTTTGATTCGCGGATGGGTATTGCCCGTGATTGGCGCGCGATATAAAGCGTGGATTGGTTTGCTGGTTTCATCTTTGATATTTGCCATTTTGCATGGATTGAATCCAAACTTGAGCGCAATTGCATTAATCAACTTGGCATTGTTTGGAGTTTTTGCAGGTTTATATGCCATGCGTGAAGGTTCGATGTGGGGCATCAGTGCATTGCATAGTGTTTGGAATTGGGTGCAAGGAAATTTCTTCGGCTTTCAAGTGAGTGGCACAAATGCCGATGGTGGCACTTTGATTAACTTAATGGAAACAGGCGAAGATTGGTTAACAGGTGGAGCATTTGGTCCAGAAGGTGGAATTGCTGTGACGATTGTTTTGGTGATTTCAATTTTGATTACTTTGTTTTGGAAAAGTAAAGAAAAAATATAAAACTTCTTTTTAATAAAAGCGGTTGATACAACCGCTTTTATTTTTAATCCTTGCCATATATAATATTCTTATATATAATGAAGTTACTTATTCAAGGAAACTCAAAAATGACCCAATTGCAACAACTCCGTAAAGGGAGTACTCCTCTTCTAGTCTTAAGTATCCTTTCTAATGAAAAAATGTATGGATATCAAATCATGCGAGAATTAGAAAAAAGAAGCGAGGGCTACTTTACTATGACAGCCGCTTTGCTATATCCCGCATTACATCAATTAGAAAAAGACGGGTTATTAAAAAGCGAATGGCAAGCAGGGCAAGGAAAACGAAAGCGAAAGTATTACTCGATTACCTCAAAAGGTCGAAAGTCGCTTGAAAATACCAATAAAGAGTGGAAAATGTTTATTACAACTATGCAAAAGACTTTAGAAGCATAAGTGAGAAATTAGAGGATATATGACCCAAGAATATATTCAATCATTGCGAAACAATCTAAAGGACTTTCCACCTGAAGAACAAGAAATATTACTAGACGAATTAATGTCTCATATTGAATCTGGTGAAGATGATCCCATAATGGGCAAGAACAAAGAAGAAAGGATAAAAAAACTCATGTCTGAATTAGGTAATCCTCAAGATCTAAGCAAAGGCTTCAAATCAATATATCGCAATAACAGGTTCATTGACTTTCTACTCATAGTCATCCCATATTTGCTTTATCCATTTCTAAACGTCATGTATAGCAATTTAATGACTACATACAATTGGGTTGATGTTCGTTTAGATATATTAATTCATCTCCCGCTTGTGGTTGTTGGATTATGGCGAAAATCTACACTTGTGACATTATTCTGGGTGAGTACACTTGTGATACAGATATTTGCCATGCTCATAAGTGCACAAGGATATTATGGGAATTTACAGACTATTATATGGCTGGTCATTGCTTTTACTTTAATTACCCTTCTGGGAAATATTGTATGGCATCATCGTTATGATGCACTAATTATCGTATTTGCTCTTCTTCCTTTGACTATGCTTATTGTTGGAATTGTTCTTGCAATAATTAATTCAAGCGCAGATTTATCCTCAATGCCTCAAGTAATTGACAAATTAATTTTGGATATATACATTAACTTTGCTGGATTCGGTAGCGGATATCTTCCTTTTTACGGAACCTTAATAACCATATCGCTTTTTGTATTAGCCACAAATCACAATGTGCGTTGGATAGCATTAGGTTTTTATGGATTAGTTATAGGTTTGAGTCGCCATCATTTAAATCTATTTGATGAAATTCAAGGCTTAATGGCTCCGCCAATATATTTGGTTTATGCAATTCTCCCTCTTGTTCTTGTGCTATTAGTTTGGCGGCTAAGTCAATCAAAAGCACAAACGCAAATATAAATATCTAGTAATTTTTAAGACTGATAAAAACTCAGATTATCTGAGTTTTTATTTTTTTACTGCCGCAAAACCAATTGCATTCGGACCCAAATGAGTTCCAATCACTGCGGTGACATTCACAAACAAAACATCTTGTGGGATAGTTATTTTTTTCATCACTTCACCCAATAATTTTTTTGCACGTGTTTCGGCGTTGGTATGCAAAATTGCCAGTCGTTCCATTTCGCCAACTTCTAGCAAAAGATTCAAAAGTCTTTCATCATTTTGTTTTGTCGTGCGTGCCACACCCACTGGCTTCACTTCCCCATTTTTAATTTCAACCATCGGCTTGATAGAAAGCATCCCACCCAAATTTGCAACCACTGCTGGCACTCGCCCACTGCGTTTGAGATATTCCATCGTGTCTAATGCCGCGATGACTTTTAATTTCTGCTTTGTGGATTCAACCGCCTCAATCGCTGACTGTAAGCCTGATTCTAAATTTTCAACAGCAGACAACACCTGAAAACCGAGTCCCATCGAAAGTGAACCACTGTCTATGATGGTGACTTTGTCACCAAACTCTTTTGCGGCTTGACGTGCTGAATTAAGAATCGTGGTCAATTGGCTGGCGGCATGAATTGAGATGATGTGGTCACAGCCTTGTGAGAAAAGAGTCTGATACGGCGTAAGAAAATTTCCGATGGATGGTGCGGCAGTTGTCACCTTAGTTTGAAGCGAAGGTAAACGCGTATAAAAATCTTCGCGGCTGATTCCGATTCCATCAGCGTATTCTTTTCCCTCCAAAATCAAAATGGATGGCACAACTTGGATTTGATGTTTTTCGATGAGGTGGGCTGGTAAATCTGATGTTGAGTCTGTGACGATGCCGATTTTCATAGCGGAAGTTTAACACAACCATGTCATTGCGAGGGCGAAGCCTGAAGCAATCTCCTACACATGAGGGAGATTGCTTCGCCACAAAAGCAAGAGCGTGGCTCGCAATGGCATGGATACTTGCCCCTTGACATACTGTGTAATATACAGTATCATGTGACAAAGGTTGAGATATGGCAAACACTGAATCGTTAGAAAATGTTGTTCTCGAATTGAGGCGTGGCGTGATTGTGCTCGCGGCGCTCAGTCAATTAAGCACAGAGCAATATGGCTATTCCCTACTCAAGCAACTCTCTGATCAAGGGTTGGAAGTTGACCAAGGAACACTATATCCGCTTCTGCGCCGTTTGGAAACGCAAGGCTTATTGGAGTCTGTTTGGAAGTTGGAAGAAGCTCGCCCGCGTCGTTATTACATCATCAGTGCCGAAGGGAAAAAAATCCTTCCTAAACTGAAAAAAGAATGGTTTGACATTGTTTCTGTAATGAAGAAAATGTTGACGTAAGGAGAATGAAATGAGTTTAATTGATAGATATGTTGCTGAAGTTGGCAGACATTTACCTAGTTCGGAACGTGAGGATATTGAAAAAGAAATTCGTTCTACATTGGAAGATACGCTTGAAGAAAATACTCAAAAAGGTAAACCTGCCAATGATGAAAATATTTCAACAGTGCTCAAACAATTTGGTGACCCTGAATTACTTGCACAAAAATATAGTCCACGAAAAAGTTATTTAATTGGACGAACTTGGTATGAAATTTATATACAAATCCTAAAGCGTGTACTCGGCACCGCCTTACCAATTGTTTGGTTAGTTCAAATCTTTGTAAAGCATGATGCATCAGACAAGTTAGGTCAAGTTCTGACTCAATCCTTTGGTGCGACATTCAACATCGGAATTCATGTCTGGTTTTGGATCACAATTACTTTTGTGATATTGGAACATGTTGGTGTGAAGCCTTCTGAATTAGATGGCAACAAAAATCGTGAATGGTCTCCGGAGCGTTTACCTGCATTGCCAAAGAAACGCCAGATTAGCTTTACAGATGCAATTACAGATTTGATTACTAGTGTTGTTTCAATTGTCGGTGGAATTGTGTTGCTATCTATATCCCCTACAACTTTGCATCCTGCTTTATTTACAGTATGGGTGCCGATCTTTCTTGGCATCACAGTATTGAGCTTTATTCACGAGTTATTCAAACTAAAAACTGGCAACTGGACACCTGCTTTGATGATTACAAACGTAATATTGAATTTGGTTTTGATTGGATTTGCAATTGCGTTTTATACGAGTCAACAATTTATAAATCCTGTTGTATTCGCCGAGTTACCTCAAAAAATGCAAGAGAGCATAATATGGACAATCGGTATATCTACTGCAATTTTAGTGGGCATATTTGCATGGAGCATCTATAACTCGATTGTTATGTCAAGACGTTTACAAAAGCAAGTTGAGTTGAAGGAGAAAAAATGAAACTAATTGAACGTTATGTAAGTGAAGTTGGAAAAAATCTTCCATTGATTAAAGGTCGTGAAGATATTGAAAAAGAATTGCGTTCTACTTTAGAAGATATGTTGGAAGAACGTGCTGAAAAAGCAGGCAGACCTGTTGATGAAGCCATGGAAATTGAGTTGTTAAAAGAATATGGCTCGCCGAATAAAGTTGCAATGACGTATAACCCACAACCGTATTTAATCGGTCCACGTATGTTTCCATTTTTCTTGACGGTCTTGAAGATTGTGATACCTATCGTTGTGATTGTCTTGTTAGTCTTAACTGGTATTCAGGCTGTAACAGAAACGCCGTTGATGGGCAGAGAGTTTATAAACATCATTGGTGATGGATTAGCTGGAATCGTCTCTGCGGCAATTACAGCCACAGGATATATCATTGTGATTTTTGCAATTCTTGAGCGTGTCTTACCTGACTCTGAAATTGATGACTTGAAAACAGATGAAGATTGGAACCCCGCCTCACTTACAGAGAATGACCCTGATACAGTCAAACGTGGTGACTTGATTGCTGAAATTGCATTTACATTCGTAGGGCTTGCCATTTTGAATTTGTATCCTGAAATACTTGGCATGTCTTTCTTTTCGGATGGTGATTTTTTCTTCGTCCCCATGTTTTCAGATATTTTCTTGAAATTCGTGCCGTGGATTAATGCAATCTTCCTTATTGAAATTGTTTTGGATATCTACCTACTCCGTAAAGCAATATGGACAATAGGTACGCGCATAGTAAATATTATTCTCTCAGTTGCTAGTTTAACGTTGGCAGTCGTTTTCATCCGCACAACAGATATTATCGGCTTCACAGCAGAATCATTTGCGAATTCACCTTTCACCCCTGAACAAGCAGAGAAATTCATTACAATTGCGAATGTTGCTTTCAGTATCTCGTTGATTGTGGTGATTGTTATTGTGAGCATTGAATTAATCAAAGCAGTGATTGGGTTGGTAAGAAGTTTGAATAAAAAGTAAAAATAAAAAGCCACAGAGTTCTCAGAGACCTTTGAGAAAAAAACTCGGAGAACTCTGTGTACTCTGTGGCTAAAGTTTTGGGGAATAGTGTTAGAAAATTACTCAATCGAAATAATAAACTGATAATGTGGTTGACCACCTTCTTGCACTTCGATATTAAGATTTGAATATTTCTCACGAATTAAATCAGCAATGCGATTGGCTTCAGCATGAGTCATGTTTTCACCATAAAACATGCTAACAATTTCTGCTTCTTCGGCATTTGCTTTTGCAAGCAAGTCCATCACGCCTTGTTCTACAGATTCAGATGCGAGTGAAAGTTTGCCATCAAGCAATGCAATCACTTGACCATCTTTCACGCTGACTCCATCAATTTCAACGGTGCGGGTTGCAATTGTGATTTCACCTGTTTTCACACTGCTATAGGCTTTGGTCATTTTCTCCGCGACAGAATCAAGTTCCCCATCAGGTTGAAGCGCAAGCATCGCGGCAAGTCCTTGCGGAATAGTGCGAGTCGGAATGACATGTACGTTTTTCACAGTCACTTCTTTGGCTTGATTCGCCGCAAGGATAATATTTTTATTGTTCGGCAAAATGATAACTTTATCAGTCGGCAAATTTTCAAAGGAAGCCAAAATATCTTGCGTAGATGGATTCATACTTTGTCCACCAGCCACAATATTAGCAACGCCAAGGCTTGCAAAAATTTTGCTCAAGCCTTGCCCGGGGGAAACAACTACAACAGCAATCGTGTCGGGTTCAACAGGATTAAACTTAAGTTGCGCGGCTTTTTGAATATCATCCATTTGAGCCAGCAAATTTTCCATAGCAACTTTTGTAATCGT
>DDVH01000020.1:0-7786 GCA_002345215.1 Anaerolineales bacterium UBA2317 | reverse complement strand
CGATACATGCCTTCGCCTTCACCCACTTGAATCGAAGTTCCCATTTCTTCAAGCTTGCCATAAAACGATTGCAAATCCAATTCACCGTTCGGAACAAAATCAACAACCACTTCATAATCTTGCCCCTCTTCCACTTCTTCCAACGCGCCTTCTAAATTCATGGCATTCATCGGTTGAATTTGAATCGTCGGCGCATCTAACGATTCACCATATACATGTCGCAACATGCCTTCCAAAATAAAAAACAAACCTTTGCCACCAGAATCGACGACACCAGCTTGTTTTAAAACAGGAAGTAAATCTGGAGTTTTCTTGACCGCTTCATCTGCGGCTTTAACAGCGACTTCTAACACTTCAATCGCATCTTTTGCTGACCCTCGAACTGCTTCTGTCGCGTTAGCAATTTCTTTAATGACAGTTAATATCGTCCCCTCTACTGGCTTCACCACACCTTTATAAGCCGTATCTCTTGCTTCACCAAATGCAGAAATCATTGAATCAACATCTAAAATATTTTTATCATGTAAGCCACGAGAAATACCACGAAGAATCTGACTGGTAATCACGCCTGAATTTCCGCGTGCGCCCATTAATGCACCTTTAGAAACTGCCGCCGCCATTTCCCCAATATTACGTGTGCCCAAATCTTTAATCTCATTCCATGCCGCTTGTAAAGTTAAGGTCATGTTTGTGCCCGTATCACCATCTGGCACAGGGAACACATTCAACGCATTGACATTTTCTTTATTCGTTCGTAACCAAGTTAAACCAGCATCAATCAATTTCTTAAGAGCCAAACCGTCTATCTTTTTCTTGCGGAGTTTTTCAACGCGCACGGAATTTATCACCATACTTTCCTCGTTTTAGATAGGTTTATCAAACTCTGTTCACACATCGTTAATCTCTTTATGAAAAACATCCCGCAGGCTTGAATACATCAAAAACCTGCGGGACGTTTATATCTTAATCAGTATTGCTTACTCGCAACCCTGCCACATGCACATTGACAGTGTTAACCTTCAAGCCCAATGCTTTTTCTACATGAAAACGCACACTGCTCGCTACACTTTCTGCCACAACCGCAATGCGAGTGCCATATTCGACAATGACATGAATATCAATGTCAATATCTTCGCCACGATAATTGACATTCACCCCGCGTGAAGGTTCGCGGGTGATGCTGGCGACGATGCCATCGGCTAAATTTTTTGGTGCGAGTCCCACCACCCCATAAGATTCAAGTGTGGCATGATAAGCAATCGTCGCCACAGCATTCGGGGAGATGTGAATCCCCCCCAGAGAAGTCGTTTCTTCGCCCATAAGTTTTTCCTTTTGGTCTCGTTTTCTACTATGCCTATTTTAACATGGGAAATGCCACATAGTCACATTAAAAGCGTAACCTACAATTCTTCTATTTTATGTGGTAAAATGCCGTGCTTTCAGAAAAACCGAATTGCAGACACCCGTCTGCTTTTCTTTTGTAAAAAGGTAAGGAAAGGATTTCAAAAATGGCAAAATGCAATCACTGCGGTAAAGCAACCACTTTCGGCCACAACCGTTCTTTCTCCCAACGTGCCACCAACCGCACGTTCAAACCGAACCTCCAAAAAGTTTCGGTGATGGAAAAAGGTCGTTTGGTCAAGAAAACGCTGTGCGCCAAGTGCATCAAAACACTCGGCAAATCTGCTACTTAAGTTTGTTTTCCCATTCGATATAAAAATCACGGCTGAGCCGTGATTTTTGTTTTAACATAAATGTAGGGGCAGGGTTTCCCTGCCCAGGACGAGAGAACCTCGCCCCTACAATAATTCTTTTAATTCCTTCACCCCTGCATAACTTCCATCTTTATGTTTGAAAGCAGCATTGCCAGTCACAAAGGCATTTGCCCCAGCAGATTTCATCAAAGGCAACGTTTTCGTATTAATTCCGCCATCCACTTCAAGATATGCCTTTGAACCAAGCGCATCCAATTTTTTACGAAGGAATTTCACACGTTCCACCATCTTCGGCATAAACTTCTGACCAGAAAAACCAGGCTGAACACTCATCACCAACACCAAATCCACTTTATCTAAAAGTGATTCTATTTTTTTTACAGATGTAGATGGTCTTAGCGTAATCCCCGCTTTGCAACCCAAAGATTTAATTTTCTTGATTGTTTTTTCTGGATTTGGACACGCTTCAACATGCACGGTGATAGTTGATGCACCCGCGTCAGCAAATGACTTAACGTGAGCATCTGGATTCTCAATCATCAAATGCACATCGAGTGGAAGCTTTGTATTTCGTTTTAAAGATTCTACAAACAATGGACCAATCGTAATCGTCGGCACAAAATGACCATCCATCACATCCACATGAATCCAATCTGCCCCAGCAGATTCACAAGTGGCAAGTTCTTTGGATATATTTGCAAAATCAGAAGCAATGATAGAAGGGGCGAGAATATTTTTTTTCATAAAAATAAAGTAGGGACACGGCGATGCCGTATCCCTATAATGTTAATTTCCTGGCGGGAAAAATGTTAGATAAATCAATAAATAAAATGGAATCAAACCACCCCATGCAATCACAGCCAACAGACTCAAGCCGGCTGAAAGCCAGTCAAAATTATCCGGCGTGGATTCTTCGTAGGATGGCTGAGCAGGTTGCACGCGCGGAGGAGGCGTGTATTGTTGTTGAGGTTGATACGTCTCCTCAACATCTGGTTGATTTTGTGGATAGAGTCGTTCCGCAATATCAGGTTGAATGGTAATCACGGAAGGTGAAACAGGTTGTTGCATTTGCTGAGGCGGAGGGTCTGGCATGGTGCCAAATTTTTGGAGCACGCGCCCAAGTTGATCGGCAGTGCGATAACGCGCGGCAGGTTCTTTGGAAAGAACTTTCATCACAATTTCTTCAAGCGCGGAGGGAATATCCGGCACATATTCGCTGATGGGCACCGGACGACCTGAAATATGTAAACGCGCAAGTTCATCAGCAGACGAAGCAGTAAACGGTGGTGTGCCACTTAACAATTCGTACATGACGATGCCCAATGAATACACATCGGATGCAGGTGTTGGTGATTCGCCTGCGGCTTGTTCAGGTGAAAAATATAATGGTGAACCCCAGACGATGTCATGTCGTTCGCCGGGTTTGATGCTTTCTAACGCGCGCGCGATCCCAAAGTCTGTCACTTTAAGACGCATATCTTTTGCGACGAGCATGTTATGCGGTTTGATATCACAATGCACTAAACCTGCACGGTGAGCATATCCAACGCCTGCACAAGCTTGAATCATTAGTGGGATGCCGTTTTCAATAGAAAATCGCCCACGTTCACGGATGAGTTGTTTGAGGTCTTTGCCGGGCACATGTTCCATGACGATGTATAGCAAGCCATCGGCTTCGCCGGCATCATGCACGGTGACGATGTTCGAGTGTGAAAGATTCGCGGCAGATTTTGCTTCGAGAAAAAATTGTTTTTTGAAGTTTTCGTTTGTAGAGTAATCTTTTCTTAATACCTTAATCGCCACGCGGCGTTCGAGTAAAACATCGCGTGCCAAATAGACATCTGCCATGCCGCCTGAGCCGAGTTTATCTTCGAGTTGATATCTATCGTTGAGTAATGCGCCTTCGGTCATAGTGGAGAGATTATATCATTTGGGATTTACAATTTTGGATTTATGATTAACGATTTATAATTATCTAATGAATAGTCAAAAAGACATTAATTCAAGTTCAAATCAATATTCTTTATCACCATTACTTAATGAATTTATCCAAGAAGAATTAAGAGTTGTAATTATTGCATTTACAAATGTTTTGTTTTATGTTTTTTATGAAAACTCTTTTGAATTATTTTCAAAGAATTTTCGACCTTCAGCATTCAATGTAAATAAACAAAACAGAGTAGTACTTAACATTAATTTGCTTAATAGATTTAAAGACATGGAATATGAAGTAAGGATAAAAAATATAGAAAATATATTAAAACAATCCATCTCAAAACTGTCAAAAGTCGAGGCATGTGAGTTTTTAGGGAAATTAGCATCAGAATATGTATCTTTATGTCCAACTGAATCAATTGTAGAGTGGATTGAAAAGACTTCGCACAAAGATGAAAATTTTGAGAGTAACATTGACACTTCAATTAGAGTATCAATTTTGAAATCTATTTACTATTAATTCCCTCTTATAATCTCATCATGCGCAAAGGACTTTTACTCTACAACCCAGCCGCAGGGCGATTTCCTGTAAGAAGATTTGTACGTGGAATCATCAAGCCATTAAAGGAAAATGGTTGGAACGTAGATATTGCCGAAACATTAAGTGGCACACATGCCATTCAAACTGCACATCAAGCCGCACAAGAAAATTATGATGCGGTTTTCGCAATCGGTGGAGATGGCACAGTTGGTCAAGTGGCGAGTGGATTGGTCAATACTGAAACTGCATTAGCAGTATTGCCTGCTGGCACAACAAATGTCTGGGCATTGGAGCAAGGTCAAACACCATTTAGTTGGTTCAAGTGGAATGCATTAAGTGAAAATGCAAAATTGCTTGCAAATGTCGAACCGCAATATGTAGATGTCGGTATCTGCAATGAACGTCCATTTTTATTATGGGCAGGTTGTGGACTCGACGCAAAAACAATTGAAAAAATTGAACCACGTCCGCGTTTTTTCAAACATATGTCGGTGCCGCATTTTTTTGTCACCACCGTTTGGGAAGCCAGTTTTTGGCAAGGACTTGATTTACGCGTCTATCAAGAAGATAAACTTGTTGAAGGTCGTTATCTCGTTGCCGTTGCTACGAACATTCGGCATTATGCAGGCGGCATGTCTGTTTTATCTCCTAACGCATTGCTTGATGATGGCGAAATGGATTTATGGTTGTTAAGTGGTGAAACTTTAGCAGATACATTCCGCCATTTTTTTGATTTAGTTGCAGGTCGGCATCTCACATCAGACCAAGCCCGTTGCATTCCATTTCAAAATGTACGTATTGAGTCCGATGCAAATTTTTCTATCCAAGTAGATGGTGACCCCGTGCTTGGCGGCAAAACAGCAGAAATCAAAGTTCAACATCGCGCGCTGAAAGTGCTCATGCCTGAAAACGCTTTATACTTGTTGAAAAACCCGAAAAAATAAAATGGACATTCGCCCTTTCTTAAATCGTTTTGTGATTATTGGTTCTTTGATACTGGCTGGGATTTTGATTTTGATAACATTGATTCTCATCGGCTGGACATCTCCCCGCTTCTCTCCTGACGTGGGATTTGCTCCAGCAGACCTCACCATGATTCCCGCCCCGACTCATACCCCCGGCATTCCTCCAACCTTTACTCCTGACCCACTTGCCTCCCCAACCTTTGACCCAAATACAATTGCTCTCAATGGTTATGTGCAAATCAGTGGCACAGGCAGTGATGGATTAAGAATCCGCTCTGCGCCGGGCTTGAATACAGAAACTGTTTTTCGTGGTGAAGAATCAGAAGTGTTTGTTGTCAAAGATGGTCCACAAACTGGTGATGGATATACATGGTGGTATCTCGTCGCACCGTATGATGATACCCGCGCAGGCTGGGCGGCTGATGAATTTTTGGCTGTGATTCCGCCTCCGTAAAATTTATATTTTGTAGGGGCGGGGTTTTCCCGCCCAATAAGATAGGGCGAGATGACCTCGTCCCTACAATAACATAAGGAAAACAAATGAACGAAAAACCAACTGGTATCACTGCCAATAAAAGCAAACGTGAATTTACAATTACATGGGACTCAGGACATACAAGTGTATATCCGTTTGGATTGTTACGCGCGGCTTGTCCGTGTGCTTCGTGTCGTGGTGGGCATGAAAACATGAGCACTGAACCTGATGAAAATGTGTTTACAAAAGAAATGGAAGATAATCCAACCACAAGAATCGCAAATGTTGTAGCAGTTGGTTCGTATGCGTTAACAATCGTTTGGGAAGATGGGCACGATTATGGAATCTTCAACTGGCATTATTTGCGAAAGTTATGTCCGTGTGATGAATGTAGAAAAAAGTAGGGTCACAATATATTGTGACCCTACAAATAAATTTACGGCGTTGATGTTGGGCTTGGCGTTCTCGTGGGTGTGCGGGAAGGTGTAAGGTTAGATGATGTTGAGGTTGCTGGAGCAGGTGTCCTCGTAGGGGTTGAGGCGCCACCTCGTGGAGTGGATGTAGGCGGAACCAAAACATCCAATCGTTGTTCGGCTTCTTCGCGCATTTCTTCTGTCATAGCATCTTCATCAAGGTCAAGCAAAGCATTCCATGCCTCAATCGCTTCACCAATATCGCCACGTCCTTCTTGAATTTTTGCTAACCAATAATAAGCCAGCGCATTTTGTTCTTCGGTTTCGGCAAGGTCAATGGCTACTTCAATTTGTAAAAATGCGTTGCCAAATTTTTCATCGAGATAATTTGCACGAGCATAACCAATGCGTGCTTCAAAATTACGATCATCTTCTGCAACAGCAACAGCGAAATCATCAAGTGCTTCTTCACCATTTCCTAATTCAACATTCGCTAAACCACGATATACATAATAATCACGCACGCCATTGGGGTTTAAATCAATTGCACGATTCATGATTGTAACAACTTGCTCATATTCACCCAAACGATACAAAACCAAACCAAGTTTTGCAAAAGCGGTGGCATCTTCTACTTCGTAATTTGTGTATAACTGCAAAGCATCGAATGCGCGTGGATAATCTTCTACTTGAATGTATAAATCGCTTAGTAATCTATAAGTAGATAAATTTGTAATATCTAAGGCGTAGGCTTCTTCGGCATAGATGAGGGCTTGCTCAATATCTTCTTCGGCGAGGTAAGCACTTGCTAAAGCCAAATACACTTCGGATGAGCCAGGCATATATTCTTGGGCTTGTTCTAAATCTTCGAGGGCATCTTGAATGTCGTCGCGTCTTATATAAAACCGAGCACGTTCAAGATATGCTTCTCCGTAAAATGGGTCGCGTTCAATTGCTTCGGTAAATAAACTTTCAGCATTAAAGTTCGGGTTGATAAGTAAACGCGCACGTGCTAAACCTAAGTAAGCCGGGGCAAAATTATCGTCAATGTCTAAAGCATCATTGTAATAACGAATAGCAGAATTTCCTTCCCCTTTAAAGCGATAGGCTTCGCCGATGTAATATGGAATATCAGCCGCATCTGGTTCTAGCGGTTGAAGTAATTCCATGTTTAAGATAAACGCATCCCAATCACCTTTTTTGTAAGCATCTTGTGCAATGCGATATTGGTCAATTGAAGCTGGTGAACGCGGCGTGTTGACGTATAAAGGTGTAGGCGTATAGGTTTGTGGCAAATATGCCCATAAAGGCGTTGGTCCACCAAATACTCTTGTAGGAATTGCAGTTGCGCCAAATAAAGTGGGTGTAGCTGTAAATGTAGGAGATGGACCCGGTGTGTGTGTTTCGGTTGGTCTTAAATTCGTCTGGCGCGGTAATATCAAGCCAAAGAAAACATACGTACATAATGCAAGCCCTAATAATGTTACTAATGCAAGCCGAAAGACAGGGCTTCTAAACGGGCTAACTCGCACCTTTGGTTTTTCGTTTGCCAGTAATAACTTATCTTCCCACGTGCGCGGACGATTCATCGAAAAAGGTTGAATGGTGTCATCCGGCGTTAATGCCCCAAGCAAAATCAAACCTCGTTTTGCCGTACCATTTTCAGGGTCAAGTTTAAGAGCCGTTTGTAAACAGTAGATTCTTTCTTTTTGCGAATCAACTGAGGCACTTAACCAAATCCA
>DDVH01000008.1 GCA_002345215.1 Anaerolineales bacterium UBA2317 | reverse complement strand
GACCTTTTGATTTCACCCGCGCATTTGGACTTTCGATTGTGATGCTTGGTGTTTGGCTGACGGTTAAATAAAATTTATTCTTTCGTCACAATGTATTGATGAATTAAATGGGCATACCGATTTTGCAAACGGATGAAATGATTTTGAATCGCATCCGCTTCTGAACCTTCAAGCACAAGGTATCTACCTTTTTCTACACCTTCGCGTGCAATTTCACGGCAGACTGCTTCAGTGATTAATTCTGCCAATAACACTTGACCTTGCACAGTTGTATCGAGGCGGTTGTTGTCATCCAAATAAATTTTGACAGACGGCGCGGCAGTTGCAATCACAATACTAGAATTGACGCGGTCATAATACACACGTTGACGTGGGTCGGTTCTATCATCAAAGCGAATGTCGTTAAACAAAGCACTGCTTCCACGGGTTGGTGGAGCAATTAAAGTTTCTTTCTTTGAATGCACTTGCACATTGGCTTGCGCGCGATTTTTTCCGAGGTAGGCAACGATAGTGGCTTCACTACCCACTTGTCTACCTTCTAATTTGATGCGTGCTTCTAAAATTGAAGTATCGTTTTTATTTGGCTTGAATGTCACTTGCGGAGTTAACACTGCAACTTCTGCATTGGTTGAGATAATACTCGCAGTTGAGTTTTGATTTTGATTTGCAGATACGCGCAATGTCAACATAGCAAGTTGACCTGTTTGCACAAACAATTTTTCAGGAAAGAATCCCATACCCGATTCTGGTAATTCAATTTTCTTTTTTGATTCGCCATCGCGAGCATCACGCAATTCAGTACTGGCAATTGTGTTTAATTCATGCAAAGCGCGGTTAATTTTTTGGCGTAACTTTTTATCAAGTTTGGTTTGCTCATCATGCATAGCATGTTCACGTTCAGCACTGATGAGTGGTTCCAGTTTTTCTTCTACAGCAAGTTTCAACGCTTTTGCAAATGGATGAGTCCAATTGATGCCATCTCGTGTGGCAGTAAGAACAGGTTCATCATTTTTCAATAACTCATGCAAATAATCACATTGCATCGTGCCATAAAAATATCCAGCATACGGATCATTTTCATATTTGAGCATGGTCAATGAAATCACAGTCGCGTGACTAATGACTAACAAACCACCATCGGCATAATCGCCTTCTTCGCCGCGCGTAGAAAGTTGCATAGCGGAACGAAAAACTTTCAATTTAACCGAAGCAGGAAACCCCGAAATTTTGATGCGTTCATTCAAAACTTCTTCCCCCATGGGGGCTTTGTAACTCAACACATGTTCTTGTTTAATTTTTCCATCGGTTGCTAATTCACGCAAAATAATTTTACGTTTCGGGTTGCTCATAATCGGACGCAACTCAAAATGCCGTTGCAAATAATTTCGTAGGTTATTAAATTGTGGCATCTTAACATCAGTGCGCGAGACGATGATTTCAAGAATTGTGCCATTGCCTTGTGGCACTTCATATTTTTGGCGTAAATCAACGGTGGCACGAATTGGGTCGTCTAAATCAAAAGTTGGGATTCCTTTTTTCAGCAACAACGAACATGAATAAAAATTTGCACCTTTGAACGAACGCACATATCCATAACCCAAACCGAAAATAGAATCTTTCAAACCGCGTCCCCACATGCCACGCACATGTTTATCTTCTTTAATTCCGCTGGTGGCTTCGCCATACGTTCCCACCACTTTATCCATGCGCGAATCGGTCATGCCTTCTGCAAAATCACGCACCACAATTTTTGAGTTGCTATGCTTTCGCAAAACATCAATCACAATTTCGCCACTTGATGAACTGCCAGCATCTTCTAAACGCGAATAACTATCATTTGCGTTTGTAATAATTTCAACTAAGGCACGCATCACATCTTTGCGAATCGCTTGATCTGCTTGCTGAATCGCAACACGGTCTGCGTACTGTAACTTTCTACTGCTTACCATATCATCTCTTCTTTTTTAATATCCATGCAAAATGTTCTTCGCAATAATCAAAAAACTTAATCAAATCATTGCGCTTATACATATCTGCATAACGTTTGAATAAACCAACATTTCTCGTCAACGTATCCGATGAAGATTCCATCGTTGCGAACAACATATTTCTAAAATCAAATTCACTAATCTTGGCGTGCTTGCCATTCTTGGCATACAAACGATACGCATCCGATTTCTCAACCATCTTAAGTACTTTACCCGCTTTTACTTTTTCTTCTTTTGATACAACTGGTGCGGGGATAGTTTTAACAACTTCAACAGGCTTCGGCTTGGCTACAACCGCTTCTTTCTTAACCTCAACCTGTTTCTTTTTAACTTCAACTTTTTTCTTCGCTTGAACAGGTGGTAAAGCCAACGTCAATTGCTTGGGTTGTGGTTTCTTTACCAATACTTTTTTCTTGGCAGTTTTAATTTGCTTTGGTTTTACTTTTGTAACGGTTTGCTTTTTGATAACTGCTTTTTGAATTGGTTTTTTCGGTACAATTTTTTTCTTGTTTGGTTTCTGCTTCGTAAGCTTTTTCTTGGCAGGTTTTGTTTGAAGTGGCTTTCGCACTCTTCGGCGCAAAGTTTTCTTCGTCAGAACCAAAGCAGCAGGTTTTTGTTTTCGGGCAGGCTTGGCTTTCTTTTTCGGAAGAATGCCTAAGGCTTTTGTGACCCTTCTAGCAACTTGTTTTCCTTTGAAAGTCAGAGCAAATCCATCATTCGGGTTGCCTTTGATGAGTTTCTTTTCACGCGCATCATTCAGCCGTCGAATCACCAAAGCTGAATCGGGCCAGCGTGGATATTTCTTTAATCCAAAACTGTTTGGGAACAAACGAAAACAAATTGAAATAATTTCTTCGGTAGTGGCATCCACTTGTTTTTCTTCTAAATAAGAAAGTGCGAATACAATCAAATCACTTAATGTGAGTTGTGAATATACATCCAGTTCAAATTTTGGAAGTTTTTTTGCGATTATTCTTTTTGTCTTTGACTTGCTGGATGCCATAATTTAAAAGATGCCTCTATGCTGAATGAATTGTTCTATTTTAACTGATGTTTGTGAAAAAATTAATTTCCACTATTATATTGATATACAAATACATTGTGTTCTTTGTTTTCATACACAAGTGTAAACAAATCTGGATTTGATTCAAGTACAGGTAAAACTTCGTTCTGGATGAACGGGTCAAGGTCAAGAGAGCGAGGCGATTGTAATAATGGTGAGATGATGATGTAATCAATCTCTTGGTTATCTAAATATCGAATCAAATCTTGATTTTGCTTTGGGAAGTTAATTGTTTTTCTTTGCACATGCAGGTAAGCAGGCACAGGCTCATTGACCATGACAATAGAATCGGCCGGAGAATTTTCTGCAACCCAATTTGCGCCGATAGATAAATCTGTGATTTGATTTTTTACAGGATTAATAACATCTTGAATGTTTCGCGCGAAAAGCGGAATGGAAATCAAAATTGCAAGCGTAACTACCACGCGATTTGATTGCGGAAATTTTTCTATAAAAAAATTTATACCATTCAAAAAATAAAAATATAAAAACGGCAAAATCGGAATCAGAAATCTTGCTTTCACACTTCCTACGTTAGGATTCCAAAACGCGAGAATACCACAAACATAAATAACAAAGTAAATATGTAACCATTCTAGTTTTGGCTTTGTTTTGAAAATGCCGAATGCAATAAGAAAAAGAATGATAATGTTGAAAATGAGAGGGATAAATCCCAAACTATAGTTTTCTAAAATTGAATCAAGCCGCGAACCGAAAATCGGAATCAATGAACTTGATATCACTTCGTTGTAATAGCCAATGATGTTTGACCAAACTTGTCCAATTTTTTCTGGAATAGAGCTGTTGAAAACTTGTGACTGATACCCTGAAGAAATCAGAGAACCTGTAATGAACCTTTGGATGATTGTGCCAATTAAGAAAACAATAACTGAAATTGTAAGTTCCCGAAAACGACGTGTGAATAAAAGATAAATAACAAATGCAATGAATAATGCAATGCCGATTGTACGGATGAGTTGGGTATAAAAAATAAATATTGAAATCAAAACAATCAGCCAAGTTTGTTTTTGACTTTCTGCATTTTCCCATTTATCAAAAAGATATAAAGCCAACAAAGAAAAAAACAAATATGCAGACTCGGACATCACTGTGACAGATGTGCCGATTAGTAATGGATTTAATGTAACTAACGCGACTAAGACTTCAAGATAAGGTGAAGCAAGTCTCTTTGAAAAAAGTTTGTAAATTAAATAAATAGATGATAACCACAAAACAAGAGAAAATATTTTCAAAATCGAATAATTGTTTGGAAATAAAAATGTAAGCGGAGTTAATAAAAGCGGAAAACCTGGTGGAAATGCTCGTTCTGCTTGGGGACGTGGGAAGTTGATTAACTCATAACCTTGTCCACTTGCTAAACTTTCGGCGAGGATAATGTAATGAGCATCATCATATGATGTGCCGATTTGCAGGGAATTGAATCGTAAGAGAGCCAGCGTTCCACTAATTATGATAATGATGAATAGAAAATGTTTTTTTAAATAATTCATTTTGTGTATGTTATTGCTGAATAGAATCCATCTAAAAATCTTGAAGAGTGAGTAGCAAGTAATTGTGGGTCGGTAAAACCTGCTTCTTTAGTAAGTTTTCCAAAAGTAGCAAATGAAAATGGATATGGAACCCATATATTACCTTTGTCCACATTGTATTCAACTATGATTAATTTTCCATTTGGTTTGAGAAACGATTTGACATGCTGTAAAACCTTCACTCTATCTTTGAAAAAGTGAAGTGAGTTTGCCATTAAGATTCCGTCGAGAGGTGGGAGGTTTAATGGTTTTGAAAAATCTGCTTGCATCACAATCAGATTTGATGTGGAATGAAAACAGGCGGCGTAGGAATTTTCTAATTCTCTTAGCGAAGATTTATCTTTATCTACTGCGTAGATTGTTGCGGATACACCCAAAACTTCACGCAAGGCTAATGTAAACGCGCCAGAACCAGCTCCAAAGTCAGCAAAAGAGGCGTTTGGGGTTTCATCAAGAAATGCTGGTTTGATTAAATTCACATGGTCGTTGTGATTCATATCGTGCGGAGTATAATCGCAATTGAGGTAACCCATGATGAACAACAAACAACTTGCAGATACATTTACTTTGATTGCAGATTTGCTTGAAATCAGAGGTGAAATTATTTTTAAGACAATCGCCTATCGCAAAGCCGCAGAAAGTTTAATTGGGTTGAGTCGTGAAGCGAGTGAGTATTCGAAAGAGGGGACATTGTTGGAAATTCCTGGAGTTGGCAAAGCCATTGCGGAAAAAATTGATGAATTACTTTCAACAGGCAAATTGGAATTTTTAGAAAAATTAAAAAAAGAAGTGCATCCCGATTTGGCAGCTTGGATGAAAGTGCCAAGCCTTGGACCGAAAAAGATAGCGATGATTTCAAAGGAATTAAAAATTACATCATTGGTTGATTTGGAAAAAGCTGCTAAGGCTGGCAAGTTAAAAAACTTGCCAGGCATGGGTGCAAAATCTGAAACTGCGATTTTGGAAGGGCTGGCTTCATTAAGTAGAAGGACGGGAAGAATTTCTGTTGGCAGAGCACTTCCGCTTGCAAATGAAATTATTGCGGCGTTGAAAAAGGTAAAAGGCGTCGTAGACGCGCAACCTGCTGGAAGTTTAAGAAGGATGCGTTCGACAGTGGGGGATTTGGATATTTTAGTTGCGGCAAAAGATTCTAAAGCGGTGATGGAAGCATTTACAACTTTGCCGCGTGTGAGTCGTGTGTTGGGGAAAGGCGAATTCAAATCTAGTATCGAATTTTCGGATGGCATTCGTGCACAAGTGTGGGTGCATGCGCCAGAAAAATTTGGTACAGCACTTCAATATGCAACAGGTTCAAAAGACCATAATGTGCAATTACGTCAACTCGCGTTGGATAAAGGGCTATCTTTATCTGAACATTCTTTTTTGAATGTAAAAAACAAAAAAGAAATTTTTTGTGCAACAGAAGAAGAAGTTTATAAAACTCTTGGTTTGCAATGGATTCCGCCAGAACTGCGTGAAGGTCGTGATGAAATCGCATTAGCAAAAGCCAATAAACTTCCGAAGTTGATTGAAGTGAAAGATATAAAATCTAATTTGCACATGCACTCAACTTACAGTGATGGTGCATTGTCAATGCTTGATATGACCAAAGCCGCTATTAAGCGTGGTTTGAAAGTGATTGTCTTTTCAGATCATTCCGTGAGTTTGGGTGTTGCCAATGGTTTGTCTGTTGAACGGCATAAACAGCAAGCCGCTGAAATTAAAAAACTTCAAAAACAATTTGGTGATGAAATCACGATTTTGCATTCAAGTGAAGTGGAAATTAAAGCTGATGGTTCACTAGATTATCCTGATGATTTTCTCGCCTCACTCGACCTTGTAGTTGCTTCGCTTCACTCAAGCCTTCGTCAACCCCGAGAAAAAGTTACCGAACGTTTGTTGAATGCAATTAACAATCCACATGTAGATATTATCGGTCATCCCACTGGACGTGAAATCCCAGACCGTGAAGGTGCCGATTTAGATATGGAAGTGATTCTCAAAGCCGCCGCAAAATCTGGTGTGGCAATGGAAATGAGTGCAAGTCCCTACCGCCTCGATCTTGACGATCATCATGCTCGCCGCGCGAAAGAATTGGGTGTTCTCCTCAGCATTAACACTGATGCTCACTCTGAAGAAGATTACGATATGCTTCCTTATGGTGTTGCGATTGCACGCCGCGCAGGCATTTTGAAAGATGATGTGATTAATACTTGGACGCCAAAGAAATTATTGGATTGGTTAAAGAAACGGGGATAAAAAATGTTTTTGAAACCTACATTTACAAAAATATTTTTTGCACTTGTTTTATTTATTCTATCCAGTTGGTTGTGGAGAATGTATATCATCTCCAGAATTTCAGATACATTTCCGCATGGCTTTCCCTTACAGTTCTATCTAGGTTGGGGACCATGTCAGCCTAATGAAGTTTGTTTTGAATTCAATAGCTTGTATTTATTTCTTGACTTAGCTTTTTGGTATTTAGTCAGTGCATTTGTAATCAATAAATTTCAAAAGAAATAATTTGAGGTAAACATGGATAATCAAAGTACCAAACGAACCGTTTTTATGATTTCAGGTGGACTGGATGCTTTGCTTGGTGCAATTGCATTATTAATTTACTTTGATGTGCTTCCAATTGACCTTGATATTCCACGTTGGATAATCGGTGTTATTGGTGGAATTTTATTTTTTAGTGGTGTGGCTGTGTTTACATATTTTCTGACAAGAACTGATTCTTAATGATTGCGTTCAAATCCATTCTCTTTTTTATACTCGCACCTGGCACAGTAGCAGGTTTGATTCCTTTAATGTTTTTCAGAAATGGAAATCAAATCAATACAGGATTATTTTCTTATCTAGCATTTCCACTTTGGGTAATTGGATTTGCTACATTAGTTTGGTGTTTTTATGATTTTGTGCAAAAAGGCAAAGGCACGCCTGCTCCACTAGAACCACCAAAGGAATTAGTTGTTGCTGGCTTGTATCAATATGTCCGCAACCCGATGTATGTGGGAGTATTTCTAATTAATTTAGGATACTTTCTGTGGTTTGGATATTGGAATTTGTTGCTTTACTTAATTTTATATTTTATCGCTGTACATTCATTTGTCACTTTGTATGAAGAGTCACACCTCAAGAAAACATTTGGTGCGAGTTATGAAACATATATGAGGAAAACTCCCCGTTGGATTCCGAGATTTTAATTCACCAGACCTCGGAGGTTTTTAAAACCTCCGAGGTCTATTTACTATGAATACACTCAAAACCATTCTCTACATGGGAATCATGCACGGTTTTTTTACTTATTACTTCCCTTATCAAATTGCCTCAAGCGATGTTTTGATTTTTAACACAGGCTTTTTTTCTCTTTTATCCATCCCATTCTATTTAATAGGAACATTCATCATCATTTGGTGTTCAGTGGATATGGTAAAAAGAGGTTTTGGTACGCCTGCTCATCTTGACCCGCCCAAGAAATTAATAATCCATGGCTTGTATCGTTATGTCCGTAACCCGATTTATTTGGGGGCATTGTTTGTCTTACTTGGATATATCTTCTGGTTTGGCTCAGGGGTAATGATTTTGTATTTTCTATTTTTCGTTTTGGCTTACCAAATTTTGATTACTTTAATAGAAGAACCGATTTTGAAGAATACCTTTGGCAAAGAGTACGAAGAATACTGTCAGAAAGTTCCGCGTTGGATTCCGCGCATATTTTGAAAAATGCTTAGCCACAGAGTTCACACGTGTGCATGCGCATGGTGCAGGCAGAGACCTCTGAGGAGAAATCTCAAAAAAATCTCTGTGAACTCTGTGGTCTCTGTGGCTAATAATAATGTTGGAGTATGTATGCAAATTGAAATACGAAAAGTGACCAGTGCGGAAAAAGATGCTTGGTTTCAAATGCGAAAAGGCGTATGGCCCGAAGCAACCGATGATTATTTGTTGTTTGATATGGATGAAGTGTTAGCCAGTGACATTGACTTAATTTTTATGGCATTTGTCAATGACAAGCCAGCGGGTATGTTAGAAGCTAGCATTCGAGAATATGCAGAAGGTTGTGAGACGAGTCCAGTGGGGTATATAGAGGCATGGTTTGTAGATGGCGAGTTTCGGAAAACTGGCGTGGCAGGTGAGTTGGTTCGGGCGGCTGAAAATTGGGCAAAAGAAAAAGGCTGTACTGAGATGGGGTCTGATACGTGGCTGGATAATGAAGCCAGTATCCGCGCTCATGAAAAGCTAGGCTATAAAGAAGTAGATAGACTCGTCCATTTTGTGAAGCAGTTAGAGGCGTAGAAAAGACTGACGCAAGAGAAGCAGGTTTAGGTTAGGCAAAGAGGCGGATAATCTTCAAAAAATGGGTTTAATTTCATCCATTCTCACATTATAATTAAGTTGCATTTCTGGCGGCATTGTTTTTCATCTTTATAATGGCATAGCCAGTGATTGTGCCTAAAGGCGCGAGTTGGTGTTATGAGTCTTCGTCTCAAAGTTGCTTTGCCGTTTGTGATTTTGACCATGATCGTTTCTGTGATCGGGGTCTATGTAGTTACGCGCCTTGTGACTGGAACTTTGAGTGAACGCTTGACGAATCAGTTACTTGAATCGGGCAGGGTGGTTTCAGATAGTTTTATTCGACAGGAAAGTGCGCATGTGGGGGCGGCTCAAATTATTGCTTATACCGATGGCGTAGCAATTGCATTAAGAGATGAAGACCGCGAAACAGTAATCCGTTTGGCGCGACCTGCCTTTAGTGCAGCGGCAATTGAAAATTTAATTTTGATTTCTCCACAAGGAAATGAAATCGCTCATTTTCTGATAGATAGTGGTGGTAATTTTATTCAAGTAGATACGGATACGGGGGCGGCAAGATCACCTATGGTTTCTCAATTTTTAGCAAATCGAAATCCAGAAGAAGCACCGCGTCGCTTCTTAGGGGTCAACTTGGTCAACAATGAGACATATTATTTTACGGCTCTACCTGTGACTGTGGATGGGGAGTTTGATGGCGTCATTGTGGTTGGTACTTCCATACGTACGATATTACCTGCTTTCAAAAATGTTGCCCTTGCCGATATTGTGTTGTATGGGGCGAATGGTCAACCGATTGGAACCACACTCGGCACAATGGATGAAGAGACCTTAAGTTTACTTTCTATTACCGAAGCACAATACATGGAAGCGATTCAAGCCGAAGAAGTTGTATATGGCGATAACTTTGAATATGCAGAACGCAGATATACATTAGCACGCTCTCCGTTACAAATTGGCAATGACCGTATCGGTGTTTTCGCTGTCATTTTGCCTTTAGATTTTGTTGTAGATTTTGCAACCAATAACCGTGATACATACATTCTTGTATTTACTTTATTGACCCTAGTCGTGATTGTGATTGGCTATTTTGTCTCTCGTATGATTATTGTGCCGTTATATAAATTAGTGTACACGTCACAAGCGATTGCACAAGGAGATTTAGATAGTCGCACAGGTATTAATAGTAGAGATGAAATTGGTACGCTTGCTAGCACGTTTGATGACATGACCTCAAAACTTCAAGAACGCACCAAACAACTTGAAGAAGCCAATGCAACCCTAAAGCAAATTGATAAGACCAAGACAAACTTTATTCAAATCTCTGCCCATGAATTACGAACACCACTTACATTAATCATGGGATATTCACAAATGCTAGAGCAAGATACAGAAAAAGACCCTGAATTAAAAAAATTGGCTTCAGGTATTCTTGAAGGCGCAGAAAGAATGTCTGATGTTGTAGATAGTATGTTAGATGTCTCTCGCATTGATAGCGATGCATTGTTCTTAAGAAAAACCAGTATGCAAATTGAACCAGTGATTAAGAAAATCCAGAAAGGTTTTGAAAGTGCATTTGAAGAGAGAAACCTGAAATTCAAGACCGAAGGATTAGAAAAACTCCCTGCCTTTTCCGCTGACCCAGATATGCTTCAAAAAGTTTTTTATCATTTAATAATGAACGCTATCAAATACACACCGGATGGCGGTGAGGTTAAAGTGGTCGGCAAATATCGCAATGGCAAAAAACCTCCAGAAGTTGAAGTAGCAGTTGTAGATACCGGCATCGGTGTTGACCCATCCAAAAAAGATGCGATTTTTGAAAAATTCCATCAAACGGGCGAAGTCTTATTACATTCTTCTGGTAAAACAAAATTCAAAGGCGGTGGTCCAGGTTTGGGGTTAGCTATTGCACGCGGAATCGTGCAAGCTCATGGCGGAAAAATTTGGGTAGAAAGTAAGGGGTATAATGAAGAGAAATTATTTGGTAGTAAGTTTATTGTTTCGTTTCCGCTTCAAAAGGAAAGTGAGCAAGAAGTATGACAGTTCCAAGCCGTGAACGTGAACGCCGTGATTGGACTCTGATTGTTTTTCTTATTCCGCTCGGCATTATCTTAATCATCATTGTGGGGCAACTTGCAATTCGCATGTTCCCGAATTGGGTCATTAACGCGGATATGCGCTCTAACCTTGACCCTAACTCTGCACCCGGACAACCCGCTTCATTACTACAACCCCTCCTGCCTCAAATCCTGACACCTATGGCTTGGGCTGAAAATTATCTCACCCCTGGTGCGGGAGATATTTCCTTCCCACCGTTTATTGTTTTAGAACCAACCAATACACCTACATCAACACCTGTTTCACCAACTCCAACCACACCGTCTCCTACAGCAACAACTCCGTCACCAACGTTTACTGCCACACCTACTTCTACATCTGGTGGCGGGGGTACCGGAACTCCAACTTCACCAACTGGAACGCCAACAGAAACACCGACTGAAACACCAACAGGTTATCCTTCTACACCAGAAGGTACTTTATTAACTCCTGCACCTACTGAAGAAATAAACAATGATGTACCAGATGGCAATGTTTATAATCTTCCAAATGGTAGTTACACTGTCTTAGATTTTAGTAGCAATCCTATTTATGTATTATCGATACCTGATGGTAATTATGATTTGGTTTTTTATGAAAATCAGGAATCTATTAGTTTAAACTATATTAGGTTAGACCATATTATTATTGGTATCTCTCAATTTGAAGATGGGCAAACGTATTACGAAGTTTTTAATTGGGGTAATGGAATACCAGATACAAATACCAATGTTGACACAAATACTCTTCCCCCGGATACAACTCCATTTTGTAACGAACCAGAATGTGATAATTATATGGTCTCAACTTCTCCAACTTCGGTACCGCCTTCAGTTTTGCACGACCCAGATGGCAGTGGACCTGCTCTGCAAACTGGTATCTTGATTGACGTAGATAATGCCTCAAGTTCTCCTCCTCCTGGAAATTATAATTACATTGTGATTTTTTCCCCTAACACAGGCACTGGTGACCCTTCTCAAATAGATGCAGTGGTTGTCACCGAAGTCCCAATCCCCACACCAACTCCTTAACAAACAAAAAGAGACTGAGTAATCAGTCTCTTTTATTTTTAAACAAAACAGTTGTAAAATAAAGCAACCACATTTCAGGGAGTTGCTATGACTGAACCAACACCAAATCAAAAACCAACGTATCGAATATCAGACTTACACGAATCAGACCGACCACGCGAACGGTTGGAGACGTTAGGTCCGCAGGCGTTGACGAATGCTGAATTAATAGCAATCCTGTTGCGCGTCGGGGTGAGAGGCGAAAATGCGGTGGAGGTAGGTCAACGATTGTTGCAAGAATTTGGTGGGTTACAAGGTTTGCATCGCGCGCCGTTCAAAGAGTTGATGAATCAGCATGGCATGGGTGAGGCGAAAGCATCTCAAATCAAAGCGGCGATTGAATTGGGAAGAAGATTAACTTTAGAAGCACCCGAAGAAAAATTAACTATCAACAGCCCAGCAGATGCGGCGGCTTTGGTGCAATATGAAATGTCTGCTTTGGAGCAAGAACATTTGCGCGTGATTTTGTTGGATAGAAGAAATCGAGTGTTAGAAATTGTGGAAGTGTATAAAGGTTCTGTGAATTCATCACAAGTGCGGGTGGGAGAATTATTCAAAGAGGCGATTCGGATAAACGCTTCTGCTTTGATTGTGACACATAATCACCCTAGCGGTGACCCGACCCCAAGCCCGGACGATGTGGCTGTGACGCGCGCCATTGTGCAAGCAGGCAAATTATTAGATATTGATGTGTTAGACCATTTGGTGATTGGGGCGGGAAAATTTATTTCGTTGAAAGAAAAGGGGTTGGGGTTTTAGAGCGGTAATTTATCTATACACTTATCTATTTCAAACAAGTTATGAGAGGTTTGTAAACGAGTCACGACATCTTGTCAAACAAGTTATGAGAGGTTTGCGGACGAGTCAGGACATCTTTTCAAACAAGTTATGAGAGGTTTGCGGACGAGTCAGGACATCTTTTCAAACAGATTACGAGAGGTTTCTTAAAAAGAGACAGTCACCTTCAAGGTGACTGTCTCTTTTTAAGAAGTATAAAACGCTTTCTTGACATGAAAGCCTGTTAACTCGCCAAGCGGTTCTTGATATTCAACCTGCGCTTCATCCACACGGGCAATGCTGGGACCTTTCTTTACAATTTCTACAAAATGTTCAACATTTTCTCGCTTACCTTCGGCTACGGTTTCTACCCCATCTTTATCTATATTGCGTACCCAACCGAATACCCCAATTTGTAGGGCATGATATTCCACATGCGCCCGAAAGCCGACGTTTTGTACACGTCCTTTGACGATGATATGTACACGGATAACATCATTGGGATTCTTGTTTTCCATTTTTTCTCCTTTGGCGCAATAAATCTATTGCACTCCATAATGGCACAACCAACACCAATGCCATCAGTAATAAAAACGGTAATAAATTTCTTGTAGCAACACCTGCCACGTTTTGACCTAAAACAGTCTCACGCCAGCGTACATCTAATTGACTTAATGGCACGCCTAATGCTTGGGTTGCACCGAGTTCACAATTGAAACCTTCACTATAGGCATTCATTAAACGTGATAATCCAGAAGTCCCAAACGAATCACGGATGTAGGTGACAAATGATTGGGATTGAGCATAAGCCAAAAACGCCGAGCCTGCATCCACTGGGAAAGAGGCGCATAAATCATTGAGTGGGATTAATGAATCATTATCGCTGGCAATTTGCATTGCACGCGCATAATCAGGGTTTGTATATAACTCAACCATTGAAGCAATGCCTTCAATCAACCAAGCAGGTTGTCTTTGATAATTTTCGCCAAGATAACGATATAACATCACATGCGCCAACTCGTGCGGAATTTTTGTTTCCATTTCAATAAACTGACCTGAGCCCGGCGGAATAGCCACCAACACGACACCTAATTCAGGGTGGGCATGTCCGCCAACCCATTGGTTACTGCCCGTTAACAAAGTGCTTTGCAAATCAGTAGTATTTGAATAAATATAAACATCAATCGGGTCATCAAATGAAATCGGAATAAAATCACGCATGGCTAAAATGCCAGAGCCCGCCGCATCCAATGCCGAAGCACTAAACGAGTCGTCACCAGCATACCAATTAATTGTAATGTTAACTTGATTAACTTCTCGCCACGGAAAGCGGTCGTCATAATATTGAAATTTTATTGGGTCACTGGTATATGTAACCCCATCACTCAACGTGGCTTGAAACCAAAACAAAATCCAACTAAACGGCGGGAATGCATTTTGTGTTGCATCATAAGTAAAACTCACCGCGCCATCTTCAGCAACTTGCAATGTTTCAACGCGCGTAATTTCTTCATTCGCTTCTCGAAATAATAAAGAGGCTTGTTGAATTGGAAGTGTTGATTTGAGGTTTGCCGTAAATGTAATGGAATTTCCAAATGCGACTGCTACATTTGGATTTTCAACGACGATTCCTCCCTGACTGTAAACCTGATACGGCTTCGTAGACAGTGTGACTACGAGTAAAGCGATGATGAATTTGATGATGAATCCGCGTGGGTGAGTCATTTGATTACCTCGAAAGAAAAACAATCAATGGCGTTAATGTGAGTGGACTTAATATCGTTCCAATAAAAACAATGGCGGTGACGAGTGAAGATTCCAAACGAAATTCATTGGCAACAACTGTGGTTGCAACTGCGGCAGGCATTGCGGCTTGAATCACATTGGCTTGTTTTTCAAAACCTTGAAAGCCAAACATACTTGCAATCATCAAGCCAATGATTGGGGCAATTAATAATTTTGTAGCAACCCCAACACTTAATGCCCGAAAATTATTTGACCATTCTATTTTTGTCAATTCCAAGCCGAGTAACACAATCATAGAAGGTACTGCTCCATTGGCGGCGATTTCAATCGTTCTTTCTACTGGAATTGGAATTTGAAAACCAGTCCATTTGACCAATATCGCCAGTGCTACGCCGTATAAAGAAGGAATCTTGAATAACCCCAGTATAGCGGATTTTAAATTGGAATGTCCAAGTGAGGCGATGATGACGCCACCTGTATTGAACAAAACAGATGTGGCAACAAAGAAAATCGAAGCGACAGCAAGGGCATCATCTCCAAAAGCATATTTGACAACGGGTAAGCCATAGTTGCCGGTATTACCAAATCCAACCGTGAGAATCACAGCTAGCAAATGCGAACGTTCGAGTTGAAAGATTTTTCCAAGCAAAAAAGCGATTAATCCCATTGTGATAATGAATACAGTTGTGAATCCAAAAGTAGAAGCGGCTTGGATAAAGTTCAAATCGCTGGTGACTAATAAGTTGAAAACCAGCAATGGACTAAAAATATAAAACACAATCCGCCCGATAGAACGTGAGTCAATGGGAAATGTTTTTCCGACGATGTAGCCTGCTGTGGCGATTAATAAGATGGGCAGTAGATTGTTTGCAAATGTGGTGAAGAGTTCGGTGAAGGACATGATGAAATTATAAGCCCCTCTTATAGATTGTAGAGCATATATTGAACAAATTTATATCATTTTCAATAGCATCGCTTGCAAGCCATCTGGATAAAGTGGAGCTTGAGGATTGAACTCTGCGAGGTCTTTCCATATTGCCCGAAACTGACCTGTGCCTTCTTCAAATCCCTTCAGTTCAAAGTATTCATATAGCTCTGACCTCACAAACTTACCATCATACACTTGCACAATTTCGTGCCCTATTTCTCCATTGAAAACAAATATATTTTCAAGTGTAGCTAGATAATGGAGTTCAGTTACTTCTTGCTTAAGTTCTTCCATGGTTTCACGATGGATGGTATCTTTTGATTTTTCACCAAATTCAACCCCGCCTCCAACAGGACGATAGAAAGTTTGATTTTTTAAAGGGTCAAGACATTCTGCAACCAATATCTTATTGTCATTACGAAAGATGCAAATGGCAATTACACGAATGCGGTTCATATTTCCTCAAAAAAAATAGAGTGAGATAACGTCTCACTCTACAAATTAATTAATTCAGGCTGTCTCTGCAAAACCGCTTGCATTGACCATGGACCTGTCCATGTAACTGTTACAGGTAAAATTTTTCCGCGTAAGTCTTCATCAGATACAACGAAAACAAGTTTATTGGTAGGAGTTCGTCCACGCCAACGGTCTTTAACTTTTTCTTCGAAGAGCACATCTACTTTTTCACCGAGATATTTTTTATTAATTTCATCCACAATTTTTTCTTGCAAATCATCTAACTCATGTAAACGGCGGAGTTTATCTTCTTCGGGAACATTATCTTCCATGCGGCGAGCGGCGACAGTACCCTCTCGAACTGAGTAACGTGCCAAATGAACAACATCAAGTTTCAGGTCAGATAAGAGGCGATGGGTTTCCATATATTGTTCTTCAGTTTCGCCGGGAAATCCAACGATGATGTCAGTCGCAATCGAACAATCAGGAATTCGTTCGCGGATTTTCGCAATCAAATCACGATATTGCTGTTGTGTATATCCGCGTTTCATGTTTAACAAAACTTCGTCATCACCTGCTTGAATGGGTAATTCAATATGTGGCATCACACGCGGAAGTTCTGCAATGGCTTGAATTAAATCATCATCAAAATAATTTGGATGCGAAGTTAAAAATCGAATGCGTTCAACACCTTCAATTTCATGAATGATGCGAAGCAATGCAGCGAGATTTGGACCGTCGGGAATATCTTTTCCATAACGGTCAACGATTTGACCAAGCAATGTAATTTCTTTTACACCTTGTTTTGCAAGCGAACGAATTTCACTAACGATGTCACCAACAGGACGCGAACGTTCGGCACCACGTTTGTAAGGGATAATACAAAATGTGCAAGCATGTGAACAACCATAAACAATCGGCACATGCGCTGTCACTGCTTTGCCTTGTTCGGCAACAGGCAAAATTAATTCATCATCCATCATCAAAAAGCGACGCGTGGTTTCAGAATTTTCTAACGAACGAATTTCACCTTGAGTCAAATGTGAAATCAATGGACCGGGATCAGAAGGCGGAGAGAATACATCCACAAACGGAAGTTTAGCGCGAAGTTTTTCAGCACCACGCACACCAACCATACATCCCATTACATTGATGACTAAATTCGGATTTTTCTTTTTCAACGGCGCCAGCGAAGTCACACGTCCCATAGCTTTGTCTTCAGCTTGTTGACGCACGACACAAGTATTTAAAACAATCACATCGGCTTCTTCGATGGTTTCAGTTAACGTGTAGCCGAGGTGTTCTAATGAAGAACCAACTCGTTGCGAGTCGGCGACGTTCATTTGACAGCCTTCGGTCCAGATATGGTATTTCAAGTTCATAGTGGGGAGATTATACCAAGCGAGACGCTCCGCTTCAATCTACGGGGATATTTGATTCTGCTTCGTCAACTTTGTTTTTCCGTCAACGGAGCAAATCCGCCGCCGAGAATTTCTTGTGCAGGTGACACAATCACAACGGCTTTTGAATCTTCCTTTGCAACTGCCGACTTGAGATTATGTGCTTCTGTGACAGTTAATGCACATAACAAAATAGAACGGTCTTTGCCAGTGTACATGCCTTTGCCTGCTAGGGCAGTGACTCCACGTTTCATATCTGTCAGAATGCGATTCGAAACTGCGTCGGGTTGGTCAGTGATGATGAGGGCAAGCAATTGTCTGCGTCGAGAACGAGGCGCGAGTAAGGCGCGTAATCCTTTTGGTTTGCCTTGTTCGCTTGGCGCGGCAGTGGCGGTTTCATATCCAAATCTTGGAAGCACTTCACCTGTGGCGCGAGTCAAGTTGATTGTGATGACTGCAAACACACCTAAAAATACATACAGGGCGACTCCGAGGGCAATCATGATTTCACCTGAAATGGGACCAACTGCACTGCGTTCGATAAAATCTGCAAAATCTTTTGCAGGTGTGGGGAAGAGCCAAATTTTTGCAACCCATGAAGCATATAAAATTAAAAATATCCATAAATAATTTCGGCGTAAGCGACGACCAAACGCTTCTGATAATGAAATTGGAAAACTGGGTGTGAGTAAATTTTCGGCTAAATTTTCTGCCCACTCTGGTGATGGATGAAATGGTGGAACGAGCATAGCGGCATAAAAATCTGTTTCCATTAAACGCACGCGATAACTCCACAATTCATAATAACGGTAACGGCGGGCTTCAATAAATAAAAACCATAAAACTAATAATGTGTTTAATAAAATGATTCCGTGATGCACTTCTGATTGACTAAATGCAATAGATAATGTTGCACCTGTTGCAACCACTGCCCAGTTTGTAGTTGTATCTAATCGTTGTCTCCACACATTGGCGCGTTGAATTTCAGCGCGGAAGAAATGCACCATCGCAGTCACAAACTCGCTGGTTTGTAATTTGTATCCGCGATACGTCCACACGGGTTCTTCAATTTTTTCTTGTTTTTTTGATTTTTTGGCTTTTGTAGATTTTGTTGGCATGATTTTTCTTACCTTTATTTTTCTAGTCAAATATACCATTTTGTAAACGTATGTTTGATGTCAATTGCGTTGTCATAGATTTAAGATTGTCACCCTGAGCGATAGCGAAGGGTCTCTACGATTATCTTCGAGATTCTTCGCCACAAAAAACAAGAGCGTGGCTCAGAATGACATGATCTTAATTGGAGGCGTTATGTCCGAATCAAAAATTACAGTCTATGGTGCGTATTGGTGTCCTGATTGTCGTCGCGCAAAAAAATTCTTAAGCGAGCAATTTGTGCCATTCAATTGGATTGACATTGAGCAAGATAAAGAGGCTGAGCAATACGTCTTGCAAAAAAATAATGGCAAACGAATTATCCCAACCATTGTGTTTGAAGATGATTCGTTTTTAGTTGAACCATCGAATGCGGAATTGGCGAAAAAACTTGGATTGAAAACCGAAGCCAAGAAAACTTATTATGATTTGATAATCATCGGCGGCGGACCAGCAGGATTAACCGCCGCGATTTATGCCGCCCGCGAAGGTGCGGATACGCTTCTGATTGAACGGTCAGGCTTGGGTGGGCAAGCGGGAATCACTGTCGGGCTTGATAATTTCCCCGGCTTCCCCGAAGGCATCAGCGGACAAGAATTTTCCGAACGTGTGGCTCAACAAGCCCGCCGCTTCAATGTAGAAATTTTACAAGCGGTAGATGTTGAAAAACTTGAAGCAGAAAATGGCTATCATGAAGTGTATACATCTGATGGAAAGCATTATCATTCATCTGCTTTGTTGATTGCAACAGGTGCATCGTATCGTCGTTTGGATGTGCCCGGTGAAGAAGATTACATCGGCGCAGGGATTCACTTCTGCGCCACATGTGATGGTCCATTTTATAAAGGTGCCAAAGAAATTGTTGTAGTGGGTGGTGGTAATTCCGCTGTAGAAGAAGGTTTACATCTCACAAACTTTGCCGAAAAAGTGACTTTGCTTGTGCGCGGAGATAAACTCACAGCCAGCCAAATTGCAATTGATAAAGTTAATCAACCTGATTCAAAAGTAGAAGTCAAATACAATGTGATTGTAGATGCGTTTGAAGGACAAGATTCAAAACTCAAGACGATTAAATATCATTACAAAGATAGTGACAAACAAGAAGAAATTCATCCAGCCGCAGCGTTTATATTTATTGGTCAAACCCCGAATACGGAATTTTTGAAAAATTATGTAGATATGGATAAATACGGTTTTGTGCTAACAGGTCACGACTTGACGCATAAAGAAGAGGCAAAGCAAGCACTTCCATTTGAGACAAATATCCCCGGTATTTTTGCGGCTGGTGATGTACGTCATAGCAGTACAAAACAAGTCGCTTCGGCAGTGGGCGAAGGCGCGGCGGCTTCAATCTCGATAAGAGAATTTTTACGAGCGAAGTAAAATAAAAATTCGGAAGTCTTTAAGACTTCCGAATTTTGTTTATGTACTCATCAACTCATCATACTTCTTGCGGATTTCTTTTACATCTTCCCACATCAAAGACTTTGGAGAGCCAGGTGCTTTCGATTGATTTCTCAATAAATAAGATGGATGAAAAATCGGCATGAGCCAGCGACCATCTAATTGAGTCCATTGACCGCGTAAGGATGTGATGCCGGTCTTCTGTAAAACCGATTGACATGCCACATTTCCAGTCAACAAGATGACCTTAGGGTCAATGAGGCGGATAATTTCAAAAACGAAGGGGCGATAATATTCAATCTCTTTATCATTTGGTTTACGGAATGATTTTCCATCATCCCCGGGTGGCATACGAAAAACAGAGTTGGTGATGTATACATCTTGCTCTGGGTCAAAATTCCCCGCTTGCAAAATTTTATCTAATAGCTGACCAGCAGGTCCGACAAACGGCTTGCCCTTGATATTTTCTTGCGGACCGGGTGCTTCGCCAATTAACAGCAACTTGGCATTTGGATTCCCACGGCTGATGACAATGTTCGTGCCAGCATTTGCGAGCGGGTCATCTTTTAGGCTTTTGATGGCGTTTAGAACTTCATCAAGCGAGTTGAAAGGCTGGGAAAATAAATTTGATTGCATGGGCAATTTATACCACTTCTGCTTTCCCCGTTACAAGGTGAAAAAATATAGCACAACCACAGGGTTAAAACATTTTTAAATCATTGCAGAGCGATGTCTTTTCAGATTTGTTAAGAAGTCTCTCTGCAACCTTTTTGTCAGGTTTGTTTTCGCTTAAATGGGTATTATCGCCTTTATTTGAAATTATTTATTGTAAAGGGAATTGCTTCTACTATGCAAACAGAATCCATCACTATTCATGCTACGGATAACGATATTCTTTTACCCACAACGCATTTGCGTGAGTTGTTGATGGCGAATCACGTCTCTGAAGAAATCATCAAAAGTTGCGAAACTGCCTTAGCCGACCTGCTTAAAAAAATTGTGGTAGATGCCTACCATAATGATGAACAGCAACTCATCACAGTTAACATTTCCTATAATGGCAAAGGTGTTTATATTGAAACACAAGATGAAGGTAGCCCTTCTGAAATTCCTGTGCATAACGTGATTATGGCAAAAAATTTATTGCCTCCTGAATCAGAAAACGAAGTTGATACGCAAACTAAAACAAAACAATCTATCTTAGATGAAGTTTGGTACGAAGTAGATATGGGGAAAAACATCTGGCAATTGGTTAAGTATCTTTAGCAATTATTCAAATGTACTTCCATACCGTCCCGCAGATGCGGGACGTTTCGTATTTTGGCGTATTTCACATTGGGCGATATAATACGAGTTCAATAAAAAAATTAGAGAAAATGATGAATCACAAAAAAGAATTTACCGGACCCAACTTCGCCTATATTTTGGAATTGTACGAACAATATCGGGCGAATCCAAACTCGGTTGATGAAGAAAGCCGAAGACTATTTCAAGACTGGTCTCCACTTAATGGAGACACCGCGCCTCGTGATGTATCCAACGCTTCACTTCCTATGGTCAACCTGTCTGCCATTACTGGAGCAGTTCACTTAGCCCGCTCCATTCGCTCGTATGGCTATCTCTCAGCAGACCTCAATCCTTTAGAAAATACACCCAAAGAAAATCGCCTCGTCAGCCTTGAATTTCATGGATTAACCCCAGCAGATTTAGCCAGCCTGCCCGCCAGTGTTTTAAGCATCTCCGGCGCACAAATTGATGGAAATGCTCAAGATGCTATCGAAAGATTGCGTTCTATTTATTCAGGAAGCATTGGCTATGATTATGGTCACATTCGCACGCCAGAAGAACGTGATTGGCTATATCAAACTGCCGAAAGTGGCGTGTATCGTCAACAAGCATTCGATAAGAAAAAACTTTTAGAGAGATTAAGTCAAGTAGAAGCGTTTGAACTTTTTCTACATCGAATCTATCCCGGCAAAACTCGTTTCTCTGTTGAAGGTTTAGATATGCTCATCCCCATGTTGGATGAGATTGTAGATTCAGCCGCCAACGAAAGAATACCGACCGTATTCATGGGCATGGCACATCGCGGACGATTAAACGTCCTCGCGCATATTTTGCATAAACCTTATACACAAATACTCGCAGAATTTGCCGACCCAAAAGGTCGCGCCACTACTTGGGATGAACTCGGTTGGACTGGTGATGTCAAATATCACATGGGTGCTCAAAAAAAAGTTGGCAGTGATAAAGAAACACATACCATCATCCACATGCCAGCCAACCCCAGCCATCTCGAACAAATTGACCCCATACTTGTCGGTATGGCAAGGGCAAACAACACGAAGGTAAATAGAGGCGGTGCTCCAAAGTATGAAAATGTTTCCTTACCAGTTTTGATTCATGGCGATGCATCCTTTATTGGTCAAGGCATCGTAGCAGAGACGTTAAATTTTTCACGTGTGCAAGGTTATGCAACCAGTGGCACGTTGCATATTGTGGCGAATAATCAACTTGGTTTTACTGCCAATGGTGATGAATCGCGCAGTAGTTTACATGCCAGCGATTTAGCCGAAGGTTTTGAAATTCCAGTCATTCACGTCAATGCGGATGACCCAATTGCTTGTTTAGAAGCTGTAAAAACTGCTTTTGCATATCGCCAAAAATTTCAAAAAGATTTTGTGATTAATTTAATTGGCTATCGTCGTTATGGTCACAATGAAGGTGATGAGCCACGTTTTACTCAGCCAGTGATGTATAAGAAAATTGACGCGCATCCAACCGTCAGAAAAATTTGGGCAAGCAAGTTGGAAGAAGAAAATTTAATCAATCAAAATGAAGCCGAAGAAATATTGCAAAGTTTTTTGAAAAACTTGCAACAAGCCAGTGAACAATTAGATGCAGAAAAAGCATTGGTGGAACCGCTTCCGCAACCGCCACCCAAAGGTGCTGCTCAAAAAGTAAAAACGGCTGTGACGCAAAAACGCCTCAAAGATTTAAATGGAAACCTGCTCCAGTTCCCTGATGGTTTTCAACTTAACCCGAAACTGGTTAAGTCTATTGAAAAAAGAAAAACTTTATTCAATGATGCACAAGCTAAAATTGATTGGGCAACTGCCGAAGAATTAGCTTTTGCATCTATTCTTGAAGATGGAATCCCGATTCGTTTGACAGGGCAAGATAGTGCACGTGGGACGTTTAGTCAACGCCATGCTATGTTTTATGATTCGGAAACAGGCGAGCCACATATTCCATTACAAACTATTCCACAAGCCAAAGCGGCGTTTGAAGTGTTGAATAGCCCATTAAGTGAAGCAGGCGCCATTGGTTTTGAAATTGGTTATAGTCTCGCCGCACCTGAAAGGCTTGTCATTTGGGAAGCCCAATATGGTGACTTTGTAAATAACGCTCAAGGTGTGATTGATGAATTTTTACTCTCAGCACGTGCCAAGTGGGGATTAACTCCCTCATTAGTTTTGTTATTACCGCATGGGAATGAAGGACAAGGTCCAGACCACTCTAGTGCACGCATAGAACGGTTTCTTGGGTTAGCCGCTGAAACAAACGTCCGCATTGCATATCCATCTACTGCGGCACAATATTTTCATTTATTGCGTCGTCAGGCTTTGATTGTAGAAACAGACCCATTGCCATTGGTTGTTTTCACTCCAAAAGGATTACTACGACATCCTCTCACGAGTTCTTCTATAGAAGAATTATCTTCTAGTAAATGGGAACGTGTGATAGATGATTCAAATTTACCTGGCAAAAAATCCGATGTTCGCAATTTAATCTTATGCAGTGGACGCATTTATGTGGATTTAGTCACCAGTGAATTGCGTAAAGAAAATAAAGATGATGCAGTGGTGCGAGTGGAGCAACTGTATCCTTTCCCTGAAAAGCAATTACAAGAATTGCTGGGTGAATATCCAAACTTAGAAAGATTGATTTGGGCACAAGAAGAACCACTCAATATGGGCGCATGGAATTATTTACGTCCGTTGTTGAAAGATTTAGCAGGTAATGATTTTTCGGTACACTATGTCGGTAGACCAGAAAGCTCGAGTCCATCTGAAGGTTCTACAACTTTGTATCGAATTAATCAAAAATATTTAATTGAGCAAGCCTTTGCAATTGAAAAACAATTAGAGACGTCAAGCGTCGTGAAAACAAGAGGTTAATATGGCAGTAAAAATTATTGTCCCTGAATTAGGTGAATCAGTTTTAGAAGCAACGGTATCCGCTTGGCTTAAGCAAGAAGGTGATTTCGTCAACATGGGTGATGTGTTGGTTGAATTAGAGACTGATAAGGTGAATGTTGAAGTGGGTGCAAAAAGTGCTGGCGTGTTGCAAAAGATTCAAGTACCCAAAGGCAGTGATGTTAAAGTGGGTGATGTGTTGGGCATGATTGATGAAAAACAAAGTGCGTCACAACCTGCTGAAACATCAAAGCCTGTTGAAGTAAAACAAGAAGTAAAAGAAACAGTTGTTGAGCGTGAATCTATTCCACAAGTTTCACCAGTTGCATCACGGTTTGCAAAAGAAATGAATGTTGACATTAACAAAGTAGTTGGCACAGGCAGTGATGGACGCATCACAAAGGCTGACGTGGAATCCTATTTACAAGGTGCATCAAAACAGGTTGAGGTTAAGTCAGAAGCGAAGGTTTCATCATCTCAAAAAATAATTGATACATCATCAAGAAGTGAAGAACGTGTGCGAATGTCGCGTAGACGTCAAACAATTGCAAGGCGATTATTGGAAGCAAAACAAAGCACCGCCATGTTGACGACGTTCAACGAAATTGATATGAGTGCGATGATGGATTTGCGTAAACGCCGTAATGATGAGTTTCAGAAAAAACATGGAATCAAATTGGGTTTCATGTCTTTGTTTACCAAAGCGGCTGTGAGTGCGTTGAAAGCGTTTCCAGTCATCAATGCTGAAATTGATGGTGATGAGATTGTGTTTAAAAATTACTATGATATTGGCATGGCGATTGGTTCTGAAGAAGGTTTGGTTGTGCCAGTGATTCGTGATGCTGACAAACTTTCGTTTGCTGATATTGAA